>NZ_CP067099.1:3600000-4342370 GCF_016618195.1 Providencia manganoxydans | reverse complement strand
GGTGGACTCCCCTAAACAAGATCATCAATGAAACAAAAGAAGTACGGATTAAGCAAAGAATTTTCCGATCCTCAGATCAGAAATGTGACCGGAGATCATACCGTAAAATTGGCAAGAGATCTTCATTCTTTTACACAGTTTTTATGCTTTTTATCCACAGGTAAATGTGGTAAGACAACGAGGTTAACAGAGAAGCATACAGTTTGATCGCGATCATCAATGTTTTTTTCCACAACGTTGGGGATAACTTTAGACTATTTCTGGAAAATATTCTCTAAGATCAAAAAATATTTTTAGATCGACCGATGATCCTTGCGCTTTAGGGTGGAGTCCGTATAATCTTCCACCCTGTGTACTGCGTCGAAGCGATTTTTATGATGACTCATTTACGTTTAGGTAAGTGATTAAAATGAAAACACCGCTTTATGCGCTGTGACAGTATATGTCAGCAAACCTGTCAGCCAGGCTATAAATAAAAGTGGTTTGATTGCGTCATTTCATTGACGTGACCCCCTATGTTTTATTACAATCCTGCCTCTTTCTATATTGTTGCGATAGAGGCACAGGTGTAAATCAGTTTCCACTGGTTGCCAACGCGTTTACTGAATCAGTAATAAATTTAAAAGTTAGGTAGAAATCGTTATGAAACGCACTTTTCAACCGTCCGTACTGAAGCGCAACCGTTCACACGGTTTCCGTGCTCGTATGGCCACTAAAAATGGTCGTCAGGTTCTGGCTCGCCGTCGTGCTAAAGGCCGCGCTCGTCTGACCGTTTCATCTAAGTAATAAAGCTAGCCCTCTATTCTAGTGGTTACGCTCGCTTTTACCCGGGAGTTACGTTTGTTAACTCCCAGGCACTTCGATAATGTCTTTAAGCAGCCGCAGAGGGCGAGTTCCCCAGAGATAACAATCCTTGGTCGCCTAAACGAGCTGGGGCATCCCCGCATCGGTCTTACCATCGCCAAAAAAAATGTTAAACGAGCTCATGAGCGAAATCGTATTAAACGATTAGCCCGTGAATATTTTCGTTTGCATCAACATGAGTTACCTCCAATGGATTTTGTGGTATTGGTAAGGAGAGGGGTAGCTAATCTCGATAACCAGCAAATCACGGAAGCATTGGGTAAGTTATGGCGTCGGCACAATCGCTTGGCTCAAAAATCCTGATCGGGCTGATTAGGGGGTACCAATTGGCGATTAGTCCGCTATTGGGGCCTCGTTGCCGTTTTAATCCAACTTGTTCAAATTATGGAATTGAGGCATTGCGCAGGTTCGGAATGTTAAAAGGTAGTTGGTTAACAGCGAAACGCGTATTAAAATGCCACCCTTTACACGCTGGTGGTGACGATCCTGTTCCACCTAAAAAAAACGATGATAATAGAGAATTATAACGATGGATTCGCAACGCAATCTTCTACTCATCGCTTTGCTATTTGTTTCGTTCTTAGTCTGGCAGGCTTGGGAAAGCGATAAAGTTACCCAAGATGTAAAAACTGTCCAAACGACACAACAAACAGATATGCCAAGCAGTGATTCCCAAACTGTAACGAGCAGTGGGCAAGGTAAGCTGATCACAGTGAAAACAGATGTGTTAGATTTACGCATCAATACACGTGGTGGTGATATCGATGAGGCTGACTTGTTAGCCTATCCTGCGACCCTTCATTCGGAAGATCCTTTCCGCTTACTAGAAACTACACCAGGTTTTCTCTATCAGGCACAAAGTGGTCTGATTGGCCAACATGGCCCTGATAACCCAGCGAATAACAATGGTCAACGTCCTGTTTATAATACGGCTGAATCTAGCTTTGTATTACAGGATGGCCAAGATGAGCTACGTGTTCCAATGACATTCACCGATAAAGACGGTGTGGTTTATCAAAAAACCTATGTCTTAAAACGCGGCCATTACACTGTTGATGTTGAATACAATATTCAAAACCCAACAGCACAAGCTTTGAACCTCGCTTTCTTTGGTCAGTTGAAACAGACTATTCAATTACCAAAAGAGCGTGATACGGGTAGCAGCAACTTTGCATTACATACTTATCGTGGTGCGGCTTATTCTTCTGATGAAACTAACTATAAAAAATATAGTTTTAGCGATATTGAAGATAAAAACCTCAGCATTACCACTAAAGGTGGCTGGGTAGCGATGCTGCAACAGTATTTCGCGACGGCATGGGTTCCTGCAAGTAGCGAAAAAAGCACTTTCTATACCATCGACCTTGATAAAACCGCTGCAATCATTGGTTATAAGAGTGAGCCTGTGACCATTGCTGCAAACGGTGCGGGTACATATTCATCGACATTGTGGATTGGTCCTGAAATCCAGTCAGAAATGGCGGATGTTGCTCCACACTTAGATTTAACCGTTGATTATGGTTGGTTATGGTTTATCTCTCAGCCACTGTTCAAACTGCTGAAATTCATTCACGGTTTTGTCGGTAACTGGGGTATTGCTATCATTGTTATTACCTTTATTGTCCGCGGTATCATGTACCCGCTGACTAAAGCACAGTACACTTCAATGGCGAAAATGCGTTTACTGCAACCTAAACTGGCTGCAATGCGTGAACGTATTGGTGATGACAAACAGCGTATGAGCCAAGAAATGATGGCGATGTATAAAGCAGAAAAAGTTAACCCGCTGGGTGGCTGTTTACCTCTGCTGATCCAGATGCCAATCTTCCTTGCCCTTTACTACATGTTGATGGGGTCTGTTGAGCTGCGTCATGCACCATTCTTTGGTTGGATACAGGACTTGTCAGCACAAGATCCATACTACATCCTTCCAGTGCTGATGGGTGTGACTATGTTTGTTATTCAGAAGATGTCGCCAACGGCGGTAACTGACCCAATGCAGCAGAAGATCATGACTTATATGCCTGTCGTGTTCACGATCTTCTTCCTGTGGTTCCCATCAGGTCTGGTACTGTACTATATCGTGAGTAACTTAGTGACTATTATCCAGCAACAGATTATCTATCGTGGTCTGGAAAAACGTGGTTTACATAGTCGCGATAAGAAAGAAAAGAAATAATGTAAATCATAGATGAGCCTTCTGCTCAGCTATCGATATAATATTAAGGCGGCCATTTAATGACCGCCTTAATTCGTTATAGGATGACAGAGAAACATTATGCAAACCAATGATACGATTGTTGCGCAGGCAACGCCTCCTGGTCGTGGTGGGGTCGGTATATTACGAGTATCAGGCCCAAAAGCGGCATTCGTTGCTCAAACTGTATTGGGCAAACTACCAAAACCACGTTATGCAGACTACCTGCCTTTTCGTGATGTCAATGATAGTGTGCTTGACCAAGGGATTGCGCTTTTCTTTCCCGGCCCTAACTCCTTTACAGGTGAAGATGTTTTAGAACTACAAGGGCATGGTGGCCCTGTCATTCTTGATTTATTACTCAAACGTATTTTAACCATTGATGGTATTCGTATTGCTAACCCTGGCGAATTCTCTGAGCGTGCATTTTTAAATGATAAGCTGGATTTAGCACAAGCAGAAGCGATTGCTGATTTGATTGATGCGAGCTCAGAACAAGCTGCGCGTTCAGCGATGAATTCACTGCAAGGCGCTTTTTCTGCACAAATTCATCATATGGTTGAAGCATTAACGACTTTACGTATTTATGTTGAAGCTGCGATTGATTTTCCTGATGAAGAAATTGATTTTCTTTCTGATGGTAAAATCGAAGCCAAGCTGGATGAGGTGATTGCCGACTTAGGACGTGTTCGCGGCGAAGCGCGTCAAGGCAGTTTACTGCGTGAAGGGATGAAAGTGGTGATCGCTGGTCGTCCAAATGCAGGTAAATCAAGCTTATTGAATGCATTAGCAGGTCGTGAAGCTGCGATTGTAACCGATATCGCAGGTACGACCCGTGATGTCTTACGTGAACATATTCATATTGATGGCATGCCACTACATATTATTGATACGGCAGGTTTACGCGAAGCAAGTGACGAAGTTGAACGTATTGGTATTGAGCGAGCGTGGAAAGAGATTGAGCAGGCGGATCGGGTACTGTTTATGTTAGATAGTACAACCACCGATGCTACGGAGCCACAAGATATTTGGCCTGAATTTATGGCCCGTTTACCCGATACTTTGCCTGTCACTGTGATCCGCAATAAAGCAGATAAAACGGGAGAACAAATTGAATTTATTGAAGATGCCCGTTATCCACTGATCCGCCTTTCTGCTCGAGAGGAAAAGGGCATTGATTTGCTGCGCGACCATCTTAAAGAAACGATGGGTTTCAATAGCAATATGGAAGGTGGTTTTTTGGCACGTCGTCGCCACTTGCAAGCACTGGATGCCGCAGCGATACATTTAGCGCGAGGCCATGAGCAGTTAGTGGTGGCTCGTTCAGGTGAACTACTGGCGGAAGAATTACGTTTAGCACAACAAGAACTCAGTGAGATTACGGGTGAATTCACCTCAGATGACTTGTTAGGCCGTATTTTTTCTAGTTTTTGTATTGGTAAATAATTGCTCAAATCGTTTTGTTATACTATTGTTACAAGAAGTAGTGAAAATAGCCTCATCAAAAATTTGATGAGGCTATGGTTATTTATCACGAGTTTTGTTGACCGATTATCTGTCTTGACTGATCGGTATTATCTCGATGATATGTGGAGTCTTTACTCTATATCTGTAAACAATGATTAAAGTGGCAGACCTGGCAGAACAGGTAAATCAGGCAAATCAATGTCTAAACAGATAACAGCACCTGTAATTGGATCAACGACCGCTTGGATACAAACGTCGATATCATCTGCTGCTGCGTAGGTTGCAAAAGCTGATGAGAAAAGCATTGAGATAGCTAACAGTAAGTTTTTCATGAACCATCTCCTATAAGGATAAATGATTATCAAAGATTCAGACTAGGAAACACGGGAATATCAACATCTATACTGATATCAGCGCCTGTAATGGAATTAATAACTGCTTAAATATTAGCGCCAGAACCATTCGCTACAGCATAGATGATGAAAAATGACTAACAAATCAGAGAGATACCTAACAATAAATGCTTCATGACTATCTCCTGTTGTTTGAAAGTCATTTGAAGTCTAGTTAGGCGTAACCGGCATAATACCAGCATTAATAAATTAACATGATCTACATCACAATTAACGAATTAAAATCAATTGATTGATTTTGTTTTGGTAATTAAATCAATAAATTCAAACTCTTAAATATTCATAGGAATATTCTCATTAAACTCATTGGTTTATTTTTAGAGTAAAAAAAGTAGCAAATAACGAAAGTTTAATATTTCGTTAAGCTCTATTCCTGATTACTTATTACAATACTGATTAATATGAATATCAGGTCTAAATTAATGAACGATATCACGACGATAAACATTTATAGCTTTGTACAGCGCCCTGATTTGATCGCACAGTCGGAGGTGCTGTTAGACGCCTTATGGCCACAATTCATGTGTGAAACCGCAGTTCCTGATGAGTATTGGGAACAACTCTATCAAGAACCAATGAATCATTTCCAATTTTTAGCCGCCACAACGGTTAAGGGGAAAGAAACGGTTATTGGGGTAATTAAAGCTGTGCCTTTTCAATGGACTGATAGTGATCTTACTAAACTAAAAGAGTTTGGTTGGGATGATATTTTTAACTTTGCGATTGAGAACAAACAAGGGGATACCCGCTATATTTCAGCGTTATCAGTCACGGTTGAACCTAAATATCGTGGGTATCACATACCCGAATTGTTAATTAGCGCGTTGAAAAAAGCGGCGATGAACTATGGTGCAAAAGCCGTTGTCGTACCTGTTCGCCCAACGCTCAAACATTGTTATCCATTGCAATCATTCGATGATTATTGTGCTTGGAAAAATGAAAAGGGTGAGCCATTTGATCCATGGATCCGCACACATTGGCGACTAGGTGGTAAAATTTTATGGCCAATATACCGTTCAATGGTGATAGAAGGCACTATTGAACAGTGGGAGTCATGGACAGGTATGCGTTTTATGCAGTCAGGTCAATATGTAGTGCCTAGCGCACTTGTACCTGTTTCTGTTGATTTTGAAAAACAATGGATTGAGTATATCGAACCGAATTTGTGGATGATACACCCATTGGAACATGGATAACGATTAATCAATTATCCGACTTGAATGTGTGAATACGGTGGCTTTTCCTTGGCGGCAAAAGCCCACCAATGTGAGGTTTGATTTTTCAGCCACTTCAATTGCCAGTGAGGTAGCCGCAGAAACTGCAAATAATATTTCTGCGCCGCAGCTTGCCGCTTTTTGCACCATCTCATAACTTGCACGACTAGAAACTAATACGGCGCCTTGCTGCCAGTTTTGGCGATGCTTCATGCCTAATAGTTTATCAAGTGCCACATGACGGCCGACATCTTCACAGCCGCCAACTAATTCGCCTGTGGGGGAAATCCATGCGGCGGCATGGGTACAGCCGGTAATAGCACCGATTTCTTGAACTTTTTTTAATTCTGTTAAAGCATGGTCAAGGTAGCTGAGTGAAAATGTTTGGGTAAAAGGCAACGGCATAATAGGTTTGAAAATTTCATCGAGCTGCTCTGTCCCGCAGATACCACAACCTGTTCTGCCTGCAAGATTGCGTCTGCGCTCTTTCAAACCCATAAAACGGCGGCTGGATAATTCGATATGAATTTCAATACCACGATGACAACCTTGGACAATATCAATCCCGCGAATTTCTTGCCCTGACTGTATGATCCCTTCGGATAATGAAAAGCCAACCGCAAAATCCTGTAAATCTTTTGGTGTTGCCATCATTACGACATGGGATATACCGTTATAGACCAATGCGACAGGTAATTCTTCTGCAACCCAGTCATTGACAGGCTGTTGAAGGTTGCCTTTTTGTTGCACGCTTGTATGATTTGCACCAATCATTTTGAGAGATTTTGACTGTTTCGTGTTATTTGTTTCATGCATTAGATGAATTCCTAGCACTAATGATACATAATATTCATTATGGGTAAAAAGAATTTACACCATTCTCAGGCAATGAACCTGAATACGATACGGAAGACGTTGAATAAGAACAGTTTACCTGAGTATTGATATTTAAGATATTCAGTAGGTAAACAAGAGCAATGTAAATGAGGAGATCCCCATGCAAGTCAGCAGAAGGCAGTTCTTTAAGATCTGCGCTGGCGGTATGGCTGGTACAACGGCAGCGGCGCTGGGTTTTGCACCCTCAACTGCGTTAGCGTCGACACGTCAGTATAAATTACTGCGTGCGAAAGAAACCCGAAATACCTGCACATACTGCTCTGTCGGCTGTGGGCTGTTAATGTACAGCCTAGGTGATGGAGCGAAGAATGCAAAAGAAAGCATTTTTCATATCGAAGGAGACCCGGATCATCCGGTAAACCGCGGCGCACTCTGCCCGAAAGGTGCAGGACTTATCGATTTCATTCACAGTGAAAGTCGACTCAAATACCCTGAAGTACGCGAACCAGGTACTAACGAATGGAAACGCATCACTTGGAACGAAGCGTTTGATCGCATCGCTAAGCTGATGAAAGAAGACCGTGATGCTAACTTTATTAAACAAAATGAAGATGGTGTAACGGTTAACCGCTGGCTGACCACGGGTATGCTATGTGCATCAGCAGCGAGTAATGAAACCGGTTTTGTAACCCAAAAATTTAGTCGCGCCCTCGGCATGCTTGCCGTGGATAACCAAGCGCGTGTCTGACACGGACCAACGGTAGCAAGTCTTGCTCCAACATTTGGTCGCGGTGCGATGACCAACCACTGGGTTGATATTAAAAATGCCAACCTTGTAGTCGTTATGGGTGGTAATGCGGCAGAAGCGCATCCAGTTGGTTTCCGCTGGGCGATGGAAGCTAAAATCCATAATAAAGCTAAATTGATTGTTATTGATCCACGCTTTACCCGTACAGCGGCGGTGGCGGATTTCTACACGCCTATCCGTTCAGGGACTGATATTGCCTTTTTATCAGGTGTGATCAAATACCTACTGGATAACAAAAAAATCCAGCAGGAATACGTCGAAGCTTATACCAACGCTAGCCTTATTATCCGTGAAGATTACGGTTTTGATGATGGTCTATTTACAGGCTACGATGCTGAAAAACGTCAGTACGATAAAACCACGTGGAACTACGAGATGGATGAGAATGGCTTCGCATTACGCGATCCAACTTTGACTCACCCTCGTTGCGTGTTGAATCTACTGAAAGAACACGTTAGCCGTTATACGCCAGAAGTGGTGAATAACATCTGTGGTACGCCAATTGAAGACTTCCTACAAGTCTGTGAGTACATTGCAGAAACGAGTGCTAAAGACAAAACGGCATCATTCCTTTACGCACTTGGCTGGACGCAACATACCATTGGTGCGCAAAACATCCGTACTATGGCAATGATCCAGTTACTGCTTGGTAATATGGGGATGCTAGGTGGCGGTGTGAACGCACTGCGTGGCCACTCGAATATTCAAGGTCTGACCGACTTAGGTTTGCTATCACAAAGTTTACCGGGTTATATGACCCTACCATCGGATAAACAAACCACACTTGAAAGTTATTTAGCGGCCAATACACCGAAAATGACCCAACCAGGTCAGGTGAACTATTGGGGTAATTACCCGAAATTTTTCGTCAGCATGATGAAAACTTTCTATGGTGATAAAGCGCAGAAAGAAAATAACTGGGGCTTTGACTGGTTGCCTAAATGGGATCAGGGATACGATGTGTTGCGTTACTTCGAAATGATGGATAAAGGTGAAGTGAATGGCTATATCTGCCAAGGCTTTAACCCATTAGCCTCATTCCCGAATAAAAACAAAGTGGCAAAATCACTGTCTAAGCTGAAATTCTTGATCACGATTGACCCACTGAATACGGAAACGGCTAACTTCTGGCAAAACCATGGTGAGATAAACGAAGTGGATCCTGCTGAGATTCAAACTACGGTTTTCCGCCTACCATCATGCTGCTTTGCAGAAGAAAATGGTTCGATTGTTAACTCAGCACGTTGGTTGCAATGGCACTGGAAAGGTGCGGATGCCCCAGGCGAAGCCATCAGTGATGGTGAAATTCTGTCTGGTATCTATCATCGTATACGTCAGCTGTATGAAACAGAGGGTGGAGAAACGCCAGAGCCAGTTCTAAACATGACATGGAACTATCTCGACCGTGATAATCCAACACCGGAAGAAGTTGCCCAAGAAAGCAATGGTTATGCTTTAGTCGATCTGAAAGACGCTGATGGCAATGTCATTGTGAAGAAAGGCGAACTGTTGAGCTCATTTGCTCAATTACGTGATGATGGTACAACATCAAGTGGTTGTTGGATCTTTACTGGTAGCTGGACACCGAAAGGTAACCAGATGGCTCGTCGTGATAACTCTGACCCAACAGGTCTGGGTAACACACTTGGCTGGGCGTGGGCATGGCCATTGAACCGTCGTGTTATCTATAACCGTGCATCTGCTGACCCAATGGGTAAACCATGGGATCCGCGTCGCCAAATCCTTGAATGGGATGGTAGCAAGTGGATTGGTATGGATGTACCTGACTATAGCAACGCTCCTCCGGGTAGTGGTGTTCATCCGTTCATCATGCAACCTGAAGGTATGGGTCGCTTGTTTGCACTGGATAAAATGGCTGAAGGTCCATTCCCTGAACACTATGAACCGATAGAAACACCGCTTGATACTAACCCATTGCATCCAAATGTGGTTTCTAACCCTGCGGCGCGCGTGTTTAAAGATGACTGGGCGCAAATGGGTAAAGCGACAGAATTCCCTTATGTGGGAACAACTTATCGCTTAACGGAACATTTCCACTATTGGACAAAACACGCATTGTTGAATGCCATTATTCAGCCTCAGCAATTTATCGAAATCGGTGATCGCTTAGCGGCAGAAAAAGGCATTAAACAAGGTGATATGGTGAAGGTCAGCTCTAAACGTGGCTACATTAAAGCGAAAGCGGTGGTCACAAAACGTATTCATACGTTGAAAGTCGACGGTAAAGATATTGATACCATTGGTATCCCTATCCACTGGGGCTTTGAAGGTTTAGCAGTGAAAGGCTTTATTGCTAACACACTGACACCATATGTGGGTGATGCCAACACGCAAACGCCTGAGTTTAAGTCATTCCTTGTGAATGTGGAAAAGGTGTAAGGAGATAAATTATGTCAATGCAATCACAGGACATTATTCGTCGTTCCGCCACCAATTCCCTGACGCCCCCAGCGCAAGTACGGGACTATAAGGAAGAAGTGGCGAAGCTGATCGACGTAACAACGTGTATCGGCTGTAAAGCGTGTCAGGTTGCCTGTTCTGAATGGAACGATATTCGTGACAAGATCGGTACAAACGTTGGGGTTTATGATAACCCAACTGATTTAACCGCTAAGTCATGGACTGTCATGCGTTTCTCTGAAGTGGAAGAAAATGGCAAGTTCGAGTGGCTGATCCGTAAAGACGGCTGCATGCACTGCTATGATCCCGGCTGCTTAAAAGCTTGCCCATCAGAAGGCGCAATTGTTCAGTACAAAAACGGTATTGTTGACTTCCAATCAGAGCATTGTATTGGTTGTGGTTATTGTATTGCGGGTTGTCCGTTCAACGTGCCACGTATCAACCAAGAAGATAACCGTGCATACAAGTGTACGCTGTGTGTCGATAGGGTTGAAGTTGGTCAAGAGCCTGCGTGCGTGAAAACCTGCCCAACAGGGGCTATCCACTTTGGTACTAAAGAGGATATGACAGCGCTGGCAACTGATCGTGTGACTGAACTGAAAACACGCGGTTACAACAACGCGGGTCTGTATGATCCTGAAGGCGTTGGTGGTACACACGTGATGTATGTTCTACATCACGCTGATAAGCCTCAGTTGTATCATGGCTTGCCAGAAAACCCAACCATTAGCCCGACAGTCACTTTCTGGAAAGGTATCTGGAAGCCGTTAGCAGCGGTTGGTTTTGCTGCAACTTTTGCGGCGGCCATCTTCCACTATGTGGGTATTGGTCCGAACCGCGTCTCCAAGAAGGAAGAAGAAGAGGCTCTGAAAGATATTCAGAACTCAACGACTTCTGAGACTTCAAAGTCAGTTGAAGGGGAGGATCAAAAATGATACCGCAGGATAATGAAAAAATTATTCGCCATAAGCCGATTGAAAGGATCAATCACTGGGCGGTTGTGATTTGCTTTTTGTTCACTGCCATTAGTGGGTTGGGGTTTTTCTTCCCATCACTCAACTGGTTTATGAACATTTTGGGTACACCACAACTGGCTAGGATCCTGCATCCATTTGTCGGTACGGCGATGTTCCTGTTGTTTATCTTTATGTTTTTCCGTTATTTTCACCATAACTTTATCAATAAAGAAGATATTAAGTGGGCGAAAAATATCGGTAAAGTCCTGAAGAATGAAGAAGCAGGTGACGTTGGGCAATATAACCTTGGTCAGAAAGGGGTGTATTGGGTGGTGACTATCTGTTTACTGCTGTTGGCGGTAAGTGGTGTGATCATGTGGCGTCCTTACTTCGCTGACTTTTTCTCTATCCCAATTTACCGTGCAGCGATTATGGTGCACTCTCTGTCTGCGATTGCGTTAATCATCATGATTGTGGTGCATGCTTATGCCGCAATTTGGGTGAAAGGCTCAGTTCGCGCGATGGTTGAAGGTTGGGTAACACGTGGCTGGGCGAAGAAACATCATCCACGTTGGTATCGTGAAATCGTCGAAAAAGAAAAACAGCAGCAACAAGAGAAGAACTAAATTCTTTAATTGTTAACTAGTTATCAACCCACAGGCAATATTGCTTGTGGGTTTTTTAATATTCATTACGCGGCATTCTTCACGTTGTCGTATTTTTTGTTAAGGTATGCTGATTTCAGGTTCACGAGTGACTCATTACACCTAGTAATTCGTTTAATTATCACTTGGCTGTGCCTAGAATATAATGCAATAAAGATATATAAAATCATTTTATTATTACTTAATTATAATAATTAATTTTCTGGAGTCGATTTGGCATAGTCCTTTTACGAGGTAATTACGGAATATTGTTGTGTTTAACTTCAAATAAATAATATTTGAATGCTATTCAATAATAATGTGTTTATTGTTGAGTATAATTTAAATATCCATCATTTAAAGATGCTCCTTAAATTACGTTATTTTGATTTATAAGGGTATTTTTTTTTGCTATTGATCGTTTATAGATGCTCATATTATGGCATTTTAAAAGGATGGTTTAAATAAGACTTTCTTAATTGGATTTTAAATTATCATATCAGAACAATCAATAATGCCATTTTTAGAATAATTCAATAGCAGTATGCTCGATTAGTGAATGAATAAAATATTAATAACCTATAAATATTACTAGATTAGAATAATTAAATAATTGAACTTCAATATATTAGCTTTCTAGACATTAAGTGAGATATTTATTATAACGGTGTAAATCATTATTTTTTAATAAGAAATATTCTAATAAAAATTATCCTTTTTGAAATGACGTTCACCGCAGCTAAATAAATATTCAATTCCATTTACGACAGCTAAATAATGAGGTAATTCATGGATCTTCCTTTACAAGGTATCAAAGTACTCGATTTCACCGGTGTACAGTCAGGGCCATCTTGTACCCAAATGTTAGCGTGGTTCGGTGCTGATGTAATTAAAATTGAACGCCCCGGTGTGGGGGATGTCACCCGTAATCAGCTAAGAGATATTCCTGATGCAGATGCGCTTTATTTTACCATGCTGAACAGCAATAAGCGCTCTGTTGAATTGAATACTAAAACACCAGAAGGCAAGGAAGTCATGGAACGTTTGATCAAGCAAGCCGATGTGCTGGTTGAAAACTTCCATCCAGGTGCTATCGACCATATGGGGTTTACTTGGGAACATATTCAAGAACTTAACCCACGCTTGATTTTTGGCTCGATTAAAGGATTTGATGAAAATTCACCTTATGCAGATGTTAAGGCCTATGAAAACGTTGCTCAGGCTGCGGGGGGGGCGGCTTCAACGACAGGTTTTTGGGATGGCCCACCATTAGTCAGTGCGGCAGCTCTTGGTGACAGTAATACCGGTATGCATTTGCTGATTGGTTTATTGGCCGCGTTATTACATCGTGAAAAAACCGGTAAAGGGCAACGCGTGACCATGTCGATGCAAGACGCGGTATTGAATCTTTGCCGAGTCAAATTACGTGACCAACAACGTTTAGAAAAAGTGGGTTATCTCGAAGAGTACCCGCAATATCCAAACGGTAAATTTGGTGATGCAGTGCCTCGTGGTGGTAACGCTGGCGGCGGCGGTCAACCGGGCTGGATCCTAAAATGTAAAGGCTGGGAAACTGACCCGAACGCTTACATTTATTTCACTATTCAAGAGCAAGACTGGGAACAAACTTGTGTGGCGATCGGCAAGCCTGAGTGGGCAACGGATCCCGCATACAGCACTCCACAAGCTCGTCAGCCACATATCTTTGATATTTTTGCTGAAATTGAAAAATTCTTAGCGGATAAAGACAAACACGAAGCCGTTGAGTATTTGAGCAAATATGGTGTGCCTTGTGCACCTGTACTAAGTATGCGTGAGATTGCACGTGATCAGTCATTGCGTGATAGCGGTAGTATTGTGGAAGTTGAGCAGCCAAAACGTGGTACTTACCTCACTGTGGGCTGCCCAATGAAGTTTTCTTCATTTACCCCTGAAATTAAGAGTGCACCGTTGTTAGGTGAACATACAGATGAAGTATTAACTGAATTGGGTTATAGCGCAGAGCAAATTGCATCTATGCGTACTAATAAAGCAATTTAATTCTCTATTAGGGAGCTTTATTTAAGCTCCCTCCACACGATTTACATTTTTATGAGGTGGACATGTCGAC
Organism: Providencia manganoxydans; assembly: GCF_016618195.1. NCBI lineage: Bacteria > Pseudomonadati > Pseudomonadota > Gammaproteobacteria > Enterobacterales > Morganellaceae > Providencia > Providencia manganoxydans. The sequence continues at coordinate 4,328,439 of NZ_CP067099.1, read as the reverse complement.
CGATCAAACACAAAACTTGACCGATGGAATGCATATTATCGTTGATGCACTGAAAAAGAATGGCATCGACACAATTTATGGTGTTGTGGGGATCCCTGTCACCGATATGGCGCGTCACGCGCAGGCAGAAGGCATCCGCTATATTGGCTTTCGTCATGAACAATCAGCGGGTAACGCAGCAGCTATTAGCGGTTATTTAACCCAAAAACCTGGTATTTGTTTAACAGTATCTGCCCCCGGCTTTTTAAATGGTATGGTGGCGTTAGCCAATGCGACGACTAACGGTTTTCCAATGATCCAAATTAGTGGTTCTAGCGATAGAGCCATTATCGACCTGCAACAAGGCGATTATGAAGAGCTGGATCAAATGAATACCGCGAAACCTTTTGTTAAGGCGTCATATCGAGTGAATAAACCAGAAGACCTCGGTATTGCTTTAGCTCGCGCTATTCGTGCTTCTATTTCAGGTCGTCCGGGAGGCGTGTACCTTGATTTAACCACAGAAGTACTTGCAGCTGTAATGGATAAAGATGAAGCAGATAAAACTATCTTTACTGTGGAAGATCCTGCACCTCGTCAGTTACCAGCACCCGAATCAGTCGATAAAGCCCTTAAATTATTGGCGGCGGCAAAACGCCCGTTGATTATTTTAGGTAAAGGTGCGGCTTACGCACAAGCAGATGAAAGTATTCGTCAATTTATTGAAACAACAGGTATTCCTTATTTACCAATGTCAATGGCGAAAGGGCTATTACCTGATGATCATCCACAATCAGCGGCAGCTGCACGCTCTCATGCATTATCAAATGCAGACGTGGTAGTGCTCATGGGAGCACGTCTGAATTGGCTGCTCGATCATGGTAAAGGTAAGCATTGGTCAACAGAAACACAATTTATTCAGTTAGATATCGAGCCAACAGAGATTGATAGCAACCGTCCAATTGCCGCGCCTATTGTTGGTGACATCTATTCAAGTATTGAAGCGTTACTTGCTGGCTTGAAATCAACCCCAGTTAAGTCCCCGAATGACTGGATGGCGGGTATCGATGATATCAAAAAAGTGAATAGCGAAAAAATGGCCGCTAAGCTGAATACTGATACTTCACCATTGAATTATTTCAATGCACTGCGTGCTATTCGTGATGTGCTGGTCGATCACAAAGATGTGTATGTTGTGAACGAAGGGGCAAACACCCTCGATAATGGACGAAATATCATCGATATGTATAAACCACGTCAGCGTTTAGACTGTGGTACTTGGGGTGTGATGGGAATTGGTATGGGCTACGCAGTGGGCGCAGCGGTAACCAGTGGCAAACCTGTAGTCGCAATTGAAGGTGATAGTGCGTTTGGCTTTAGTGGCATGGAAATTGAAACTATTTGCCGTTATAAGCTGCCAGTAACTATCTTGATTTTCAATAATGGCGGTATTTACCGTGGTGATGGCGTTAACTTGCATGGTGACAGTGACCCATGTCCAACCGTGTTCATGAAGGGCGCTCGTTATGACAAGATGATCGAGGCTTTCGGCGGTATTGGTTATAACGCAACCACACCTGATGAAATCCAACAGGCTTTAAAAGCAGGCCTTACTTCGGGCCAACCAACATTGATTAATGTGGTGATTGACCCTGCGGTAGGCACTGAAAGTGGTCACATAGGTAATTTAAATCCTAAATCGGTTGTCAAAAACTAAACAACCTTTTCAATTAAATAAAAACGTAATGCCACTTAGTTAATAAGTGGCATTAGGACGCTTTTTGCCCAAAAAAGGTGAGTCTAATGACGGATTTTATGTTCAAGATATTTATGAGCGATTTATTGCCCATAATTATCATTATGGTATTAGGGTACGTGAGTGGTCGACGTAACGTATTTACTAATGACCAAGCAAAAGCATTTAATAAACTAGTATTAAACTACGCATTACCGGCGGCATTATTTGTTTCATTAGTTCGTGCAAATCGCGACATGATTTTTGCTGACATGAAACTTACGATTATTTCATTAGTTGTTCTGCTGCTGTGTTTCTTTTTCACATTCTTTAGCTGTAAAAAATTCTTTAAACATTCGCGCCCAGAAGCCGCAGTTTGTGCCTTAATTGCTGGTTCACCAACGATTGGTTTTCTTGGCTTCGCAGTCTTAGATCCTATTTATGGTGATACGGTTTCTACCGGCCTAGTGGTTGCGATTATTTCAATTATCGTTAACGCAATTACTATCCCAATAGGCCTATTTCTACTTAACCCAGGCAGCGCTAATGGGCAAAAAGGCGGCGGTGGTATGAGTGCGCTTATTTCTGCCTTTAAAGAACCCGTTGTTTGGTCACCAATATTAGCGACCGTTTTAGTCCTCGTCGGAATTAAAATTCCTGATGTTTGGGATCCAACATTCGACTTAATTGCTAAAGCGAACTCTGGGGTGGCGGTATTCGCAGCAGGACTGACATTGGCAGCAAATAAATTCGAATTCGATGGTGAGATTATTTATAACACCATGCTGAAGCTGATTTTAATGCCAGGTTTAATGTTAATTGCTGGACTATTATTCCATATGGAATCGACACAATTACAAATGATGGTATTAGCCGGTGCGCTTCCACCTGCATTCTCAGGAACCATTATTGCGAGCCGATTTAATGTGTATACCCGAACAGGAACCGCATCATTAGCGGTCAGTGTGATGGGTTTCATTATTGCGGCGCCATTGTGGATTTATATCGCACGTTTAGTCGCATAAATCGGCCGATGTGAAGCATTTAATAAGTTTCATATCGCTAGCAAATTAAGGAGTGATTATGGCTTTTCCTCTTCCATTAGATGGTATTCGAGTACTGGATTTTACTGGCGTTCAATCAGGGCCATCTTGTACCCAAATGTTAGCGTGGTTCGGTGCTGACGTCATAAAAATTGAGCGACCGGGTATTGGTGATGTGACACGCAGTCAACTTAGAGATATTCCAGATGTAGATGCGCTTTATTTCACCATGCTGAACAGTAATAAACGTTCCTTAGAACTGAATACTAAAACGCCAGAAGGCAAAGAGGTGATGGAAAAGCTGATCCGCCAAGCCGATGTACTGGTTGAAAACTTCCATCCGGGGGCGATTGATCATATGGGGTTTACGTGGGAAATCATTCAGCAACTTAACCCGCGACTGATTTTTGGCTCGATTAAAGGGTTTAATGAAAATTCACCTTATGCAGATGTCAAAGCGTATGAAAATGTGGCACAAGCAGCGGGTGGTTCAGCATCGACAACGGGTTTCCCTGATGGTCCACCTGTTGTGAGTTCGGCTGCTTTAGGGGATAGCAATACAGGTATGCACCTACTGATTGGTCTACTGGCTGCATTATTACAACGAGAAAAAACGGGTAAAGGGCAACGCGTGACCATGTCAATGCAAGACGCGGTATTGAATCTTTGCCGCGTTAAATTACGCGACCAACAACGACTCGAAAAGTTGGGGTTTTTAGAAGAGTACCCGCAATATCCTAATGGAACTTTTGGTGATGCCGTTCCACGTGGTGGTAATGCAAGTGGAGGTGGACAACCGGGTACGATGCTGAAATGCAAAGGCAGTGATACCGACCCCAATGCTTATATTTATTTTATTAACCAAGATCATAATTGGGAAAATACCTGTGATGCAATTGGTAAACCTGAATGGAAAACGGATCCTGCTTTTGTCACGACAGAAGCAAGAGCTAGCCATATCCAAGATGTTTGGGATGCCATCGAAGAAATTGCTAAAGATAAAGATAAGCATGAATTAACCGACTATTTCGATCAGTTCGGTGTGCCATGTTCCGCAGTATTAAGTATGAAAGAGTTAGTTGATGATCCCTCTTTACGAGGCAGTGGGTCCATTGTTGAAGTCGAACAACCATTACGTGGGCATTATTTGACTGTCGGCTGTCCAATGAAGTTTTCATCGTTTACGCCTGAAATTAAAAGTGCGCCACTTTTGGGGGAACATAATAATGAAATACTTAAAGAGCTGGGTTATAGCGATCAACAAATAGCAAATATGAAAGATAAAAAAGTTATTTAATTATATTCGACATATTTCTAATTGCAGGTTTTTAGTTAAGGTAGGGAGCTGTATTCCGTTGTGCTCTCAGCCTACCTGCAACACGAATTATTATCGAGTATAAAGATTATTAAATAACCCAATCAGACACATCAATATCTTATCAATAATAATGATGAGCGGGTTTTGCTCATCCATTATTTGCCTATTTATATTAAGGGTTAATAATATGGACAATGTAATAATTAAAAAAAGCAGTAAAGTTGCCGCTGTTGATTTTGTCCCTGCTTGGGGAGATTTAGATGGCAATATTCGTCGCTTAGCTGAGGCGGCGGAAAAAGTTGCAGAGCAAGGGGTCGACTATGCGGTATTCCCTGAAACGGCAGTGAGCGGCTATTTATTTTCTGATTCTGCGGAATTGGCACCTTATCTCGACACCATACCCGGCAAAACAACGGCAGCGATCTTACCGATACTCGCACGTACGGGTATGTATATGAGCGTTGGTATTGCTGAACGCGATACGGATACTGGATTAGCCTATAACTCAGCGGTATTGATGGGTCCAGAAGGTATTATTGGTAAATATCGTAAAATAGGTTTGAACTCCCAAGACCAAAAAGTGTTTGCGCCGGGTAATACAGGAGTGAAAACGTTTAATACGCCAATTGGCCGTATTGCATTATTAATTTGTTACGATGATACCTATTGGCAATATGTACGTTTGGCAGCGTTAGAAGGCGCGCAAATCATTGGTTGGCACTCAGTTTCTGACCGTATGATGCCGAATGCGACGCCTGCTGAGATGCTAGGGGATCACTCCACGGTTGCTCATGTGCAGCATATGAGTGCATTTAATGGTGCATGGGTCGTTTGTGCAACACGCAGTGGTATTGAAACCAATCCAATTACTCATGGGCAACTGTACTATAACGGTGGTTCAAGTGTATGGGCGCCTTCGGGTCATAAAGTGGCACAATCGCCAGTTTTAAGCCCGCTTGAATTAGAGCCAGGCTTGAACGGTATTTTCTGTGCAACTATCTCTCTTGATGAGGCCGACAAACAGCGAGAAGCATTGCTGGCAAAACGTCGCCCTGAATTGTATTTCCCGACATTGGCTTTCCACCGCAGCCCAACGGATATCAATGCAACGACCACAAAAGTGCAAACAACATTGATTGCAGCCCAATGGGATAAATCAACATCTAGTCTTGATACTGCCACCGTGGGTGAAAATGAGCTGTTGGTACTGCCTGAATTATCTGCATTGCCATACACCAATGATCCAAACGTTTTACTGACACATGCAGAGAAACAAGGCGGAACGTTTGAACAAACTATTACCAAGATCGCCGCCGCTGGTAAGGGATATGTCGTGGGTAGCTACCCTGAGATCGACGTCGATAAGTTATATCATACCGTTGTATTGGCAGGGCCTGCGGGAGAAATTTTAGCAAGATATCGTGTAACACATCTTAATGAACGCGATAAAGGCTGGGCGAGTGCGGGTAATGCAGTTAGCGTGACATCAACACCAATTGGGCGCATTGCATTAGCTGCGGCCCATGAATTAGAAGTTCCAGAACTCGGTGGCTTATACAGCACGTTACGTGCCGATATCATTGCAGCTCCAGCAGGGCTACCGAGTGATTTACGTGTTGAAATCGAAAGCCATTTATTCTCTGTTGATAACCCACCGACTGGGCGTGCTGATTTTATACCCTATGCTATCGCGACGTTAAATCAGCTATGGGTGGTATGTGGCGGCCGACATGATCGTGATTTTACGTCAGCAGCAATTTATGGGCCAGAACCCGTAGTACTAACGCCAACCTTGACGGCTGAGCGTGATGCAGGGGATGTTAGGTTACAAGCACAAGTACCTGCCCCCTATACATGGATTAATCAAGAGCGCTTGATTAGTGGTCAGCAGGCGATTTGGTTTCCACCGTTAACAGCTTAATTTTAAAAATGATATTTGAAAAATACTCTCTGCCAATTCGCAGGGAGTATTTATTTTTTATATTCGTCATACTTCAAGTTGCAGGGGAGGTGACTACGCTACGCTCACTGACTACCTGTCACTTGAATTATTTAGAGATTTGCTTTTAGGTTAAATAATTATGACAACACCAACACCCAAAATCCCCTTTATGCAATTGCCAACAATTGCTTTTTTATTAGCCATTACATCAGGTATGTTAGATGGTTATGCTTTTTTCACCACTAAATCGTTTGCCACTTTCCAATCAGGCAACATCATTATGTTAGGCTATGAATTCGCCAAACATGGTTTAGCGGCAATTATTCCGTATATCATTACCATCTTTGCATTTGGTGCAGGGGCAATGCTATTGGCTTGGTTACGTTATAAATACAATACCAATGAAAAAACGTGGACATTCACGCTGTTATCATTAGAAATCATCCTAATTTTGTTGCTGATCGCTTATATTTATTTTTATAAAGTCGAGGCAAGCGGCTTCCATGCTGTGTGGGCCTTATCCTTTATTGCTGGTATGCAGGGTAATGCATTCCATAAAATTAACGGCATGCTATATGGTAATATTGCAGTGACTTTAAATGTGCAGTTAGGGTTTAGCTCATTAGCGGAATCTGTTGCTTTTAAAGGCCAAGAAAGAAGAGAAGCGCTGTATAAAAGCTATTGTTACTTTTTGACCCTATTTGGGTTTGCGGGTGGTGCTTTTATGATGGCTATGTTAGCAGATTACGCCAGAGAATATGCATTATTAGTAACGTTAATCCCATTATGCTTAATTTTTACCATGGGACGTCATTTCTCAAAAGAGAATAGCGGGTTATCTATCGATTCTAATTAAGTGAAATATAAAGAAGGTTATTAATTTATTTTTTATGATATTAACAGACTGGTGAGCCAGTCTGTTAATAAAATAAACAAGTGACTATATCGATGATAAGATTTACTTAACCATATCACTATTAATACTGTAGCTTGATGTATTTGCCATCAAATGACGCCTTGATATAGATTCATATTTCATTTGAATAAGTTGGTGTGGTATTGATTCATTATCTTTTATTGAGTCCGGGAATATATCTGAAATTTCAATCAATGAAACACCCGTAAGCTTAATCTCATAATATTTTTCAAGCTGCCCATGTCGGCTTGTGCGATAGAATATAAATATCGCCTCTAAAATCTCATTACTATCTAGTGAAACGGAAAGTAACGGAGAGGATTTATCGATTAATTTAGTAAACATGACAGGTTGATAAGCTGCATTTTGAACTCGAAATGAACCACTATTTAAGCTAATGACTTGAATTTCGTTTTCATGACCAATTTGATGACGGTTTCCGATTGAATCAATTGTTGAACATCCAGCAGATATCAAGCCTTGGTTTTTGCCCGTTAATGTTAAATAAATAGGTTCTGCCATAAAAATTCCTTTTCAATATAGAGTTATATACGGATTAATCATGAAATACTAATTGCATAAAGAGATTTCTTTTACATAAGTTGTCGGTGACATCCACGATATTTTATCACAGGTTTGGTATCCATCATTTTTAAGCACAACGTGGACAATCAAACCGATGGGCAGACCACTAACGATACCAGCAAATAATAAATACATTAAGTATTTAACTATTATTTTATTATATTTGGGGATCTTGTTGAATACCAGAGAAAATACACTACCACCGAGTACATAGAGTACGGATGGAAAACCTATCGCACACATAGCAATAGGCCCTGAAAATACAATAACATCTTTCATTTGAAATAATGATAAAGTATAACTGTATATCAATATGCTAATTAAAACACATATAATAAAAAGTAAACTACCCATTAATATCATCGCCCATTTAGGCATAATCACCCCTTAGGCCATATATGAAGCGCTTTATGTATATCAGCGGTAGGTTTAACTTCTCTCTTCCATTTTGTTTTTAATAGTTCAATCACTTTTTCACTAATTTGATATTTATTGTCTAAATATTCTAATCCAATAGCAACAGCAAACCCAACGACAAAAACAATTCCAGCAACTGCGATAATACTCCCTCCCAACAAAGCTGTACCAAGTAAGAAAGTACCTATCCCCCATGATGCTGCTGCTATTAAAGCCGTTTTTGCCATATCAACCGTGATATTGCCGAGAAAATCAGCAAAGGCATACTCATCTTTAAAAAACCATTCAAGTCCCCGATAAATAGCAGAAAAAACAAGACAAAAACGAATGCCATTAGCAATGCTCGCTTCTAATCCTTGTTGCCCGATCCCCATCGTTAGCATAGTTGGATGAGCTGCACCATATCGAGTCCCTGTTACTATTCGTCTTACACCTGCATAGCCTGATATGCGAATATATCGATTTCCATTAGGACCAACATACTCAGTTGCTGTAATTCCTAAGCGCCCAAATTCACGAATTAAAACATATAAATCAGGAGCGTCACGAAGGGTACCCGCATAAGGTGAAAAGGGATCAGTCACATTAAAGATTTTCATAAACGGGTTATTTCTTCGTTCTCGTTCTTTCAGTTTAGCTTCTCTATCATATGGATTTATAATTTCTGGGGGCTTAATATCATAGAGGATCCCAGTGGCTTCGTCTGTGGTAATCAAGGCATCATACTGGATATTACCATTTAAGGCTTCCGTAACACCAATTACATCAAAATACTCATGTTGTGGTTTTAATCGGTTAACACCAACATTACCTTTAAGGTAATCTCCCATGTACCCACTCCATGTTGGGTCGTATTTTTTCACCACAATTATTTTCCTTAAGCATAATTAAATTTAACTTAAGGTTAATTTAATTATGTTAATAGATCAAAAAGTTTCGTTAGAGCAGGATAATTAACTTAAAAAAAGAGTAGATGACGTTAATTTTTCTCAGAAAATGAATAATTAGAGCAGTATAGTTGAGATTTATGAAATAGATCTATATTGCATAATCTATGTTAGGGAGTGACTTCATTAGCGTTATCTTACTTTACTCTTTTCCATCAGTATAAAAACAGAAACGGTTCGTCACCAAGGCAACAAAGTAGCTACTCAGCCACTTTTGTTTTATCCTGAGTAGTAGATAACAGCAATTTTTGCTGATATACCCGAAACTCTTCAAGTTGCAGTGTTGTTGACTACGTTCAGCTAGCCGAGTCATAGAGTTTATCTATGCTCCCCCGTCTATCTTCACTTGTCACCTAACTGCAACTCGAATTATTTGGGGTATAAGCATAAAATACGCACAATAAATCCGAGGAAGTGGTTACCATGGCCTCGGACAAGTCGTTTAAAAAATTTAAAAGAGAGCAATGCGATGGGTATTCGTATCGTCCCTAAAGAAGATTTAGGACAAGAAAGATTAAAAGAAAAAGGGATTGGTTTTATCCCTCCTGTTCTATTCCCAAATTTAAAAAGTCTCTATCAACGACGCGCTGAACGATTAAAAGAACTGGCCGCGGGAGAGCATCCTTTTGCAGATTATCTTAAGTTTGCAGCGGAAGTGGCAATGGCACAACATAATGCGCAGCATGATCATCCCCTTGAGATTGATATGAGCGCAGTGTTAACACGTTCAATGGCAAGCAACAATCCACCATTAGATGCTAAAACCTTCCCTCGTACCAACCATTGGCATAGCATTTTACATGCCATCATTGCTGAATTATTGCCAGTCGTACCTGATTCAGCACGCCCTGCGTTAGAAAATCTCGACAAAGCGTCAGAGAGTGAACTGGAAGAAATGGCCACCGCGTTGTTAAGTGAGCAATTTGAAAAGGTGCCTTCCGATAAATCTATATTTGTTTGGGCGGCATTATCGGTTTATTGGGCGCAAATGGCAGCACAAATACCCGGTAAAGCACGTGCGGAACATGGCGATCATCGTCACTACTGCCCTGTTTGTAATAGCATGCCTGTATCGAGTGTTGTACAAATTGGTACATCACAAGGCTTGCGTTATTTGCACTGTAATTTATGTGAAACTGAGTGGCATATGGTGCGCGTAAAATGCAGCAACTGCGAACAAACTCGTGATCTTAATTATTGGTCGCTTGATGATGAAAATGCCGCAGTAAAAGCTGAAAGCTGTGGTGATTGCGGTAGTTATTTAAAAATTCTGTATCAAGAGAAAGAAGCGAAAGTCGAAGCCGTTGCTGATGATTTAGCCTCTATCATCCTAGATGCGCGCATGGAAGAAGAAGGTTTTGCTCGTAGTAGTATTAATCCATTTTTATTTCCTGGCGAAAAATAGTCACTAATAAGAGAGTAATCACGATGGCCGACGACTCTATTGCCGCCTTATATCGCCAGCTTCCCGCTATCGACAAACTACTTCAGCTTGATGAGGTACAAAACCTTGTTGTTGAGTCTGGGCACCACTGGGTGACTGAACAGTTACGTGATATGCAACAGCAAGCACGTGAATTTATCCAACAACATGAGCAATTACCTCAGTGGCATAATGATTGGGTGGCAGAATTAGTTAGGCGGCATGGGTTATTGCAAGAAAGCGCATTAAAACCAGTATTTAACTTAACAGGGACCGTGTTGCACACTAATCTCGGGCGTGCGGTAATGGCAGAGCCTGCGATTATGGCAGTGAATCAGGTGATGAGCTCTCCAATCACATTGGAGTATTCTCTTGATGGTGCAACGCGAGGGCATCGTGATCGCGCATTGGCAGATTTACTCTGTCAGCTCACCGGTGCGGAAGATGCTTGTATTGTGAATAACAATGCTGCTGCGGTGCTACTGTTATTAGCAACGGTAGCAAAAGGCCAGCAAGTCATTGTTTCTCGTGGTGAATTAGTGGAAATTGGCGGGGCATTCCGTGTTCCGGATGTGATGGCACAAGCAGGATGCCAATTAGTCGAAGTCGGCACAACTAATCGTACTCATCTACGTGACTATGCAAATGCTATCAATGATCAAACTGCATTATTGATGAAGGTGCATACCAGCAATTACAGTATTGAGGGCTTTACTGCTGAAGTGGAAGGTGAACAGCTGGCGGAGCTAGGTAGGCAACATCAGTTACCAACAGCCATTGATTTGGGTAGTGGTTCGATGGTGGATATGACTGCTTACGGTTTGCCCGCCGAACCTATGCCGCAAACTTATCTCGCACAAGGTGTCGATCTTGTTTCAATATCGGGAGATAAGTTACTGGGTGGCCCGCAAGCAGGGATCATACTCGGTAAGAAAAAGTGGATTGACGCAATTCAAAAACATCCTCTAAAACGTGCGTTACGTGCGGATAAAATGACGTTAGCAGCCTTAGAGGCTACATTAAAGCTCTATCTCACACCTGAAAAGTTGGTTACTGAACTGCCAACATTGCGTTGGTTGACACGCAGTGCCGATGAAATCAAGGTACGAGCAGAACGACTGATTGTTTCATTGCAAGCTTTTTATGGCGATAAATTTGTGGTTGAAATGGAACCCTGTCTCTCTCAAATAGGCAGTGGCTCATTGCCTGTAGATAGACTACCTAGCTATGCTGTGACTTTCACGCCATTTGATGGACGTGGAAACTCATTAGCCTTACTCGCTACACGTTGGCGTCAGTCTTCAAAACCAGTGATTGGGCGAATTAAAGACGGCAAATTATGGCTTGATCTACGGTGTTTAGACGATGAGCATGGATTGTTACAGGTGTTATTGTCATGATTTTTGCCACCGCAGGCCATGTCGATCATGGTAAAACTACATTAATTAAAGCTATTACAGGGGTGAATACTGCTCACTTACCTGAAGAAAAAAAACGTGGCATGACCATTGATTTAGGCTATGCCTATTGGCCTCAGCCCGATGGTAGCTCTATTGGTTTTATTGATGTTCCCGGCCACGAAAAATTTTTAGGTAATATGTTAGCTGGCGTGGGGGGGATTAATCATGCATTGCTTGTCGTTGCCTGTGATGATGGCGTTATGGCGCAAACGCGAGAGCATTTAGCGATTTTGCGTTTAGCGGGTTGCCAATGTGTGACGGCTGTTTTAACCAAAGCGGATCGCGTTGATGAACAGCGAGTAACAGAGGTCGCGCTTGATGTAGAAGCTGAACTACATCGCCAAGGCTGGTTCGATACCCCTTTATTTATTACTGCTGCAAATGAAGGCCGTAGCATCCCTGAATTACAGACGTATTTACAACAACTGCATCAGAAAACTGCCGATCATCAAAATCAACAGCAACGTTTTCGTCTCGCTATTGACCGTGTCTTTCATGTGAAAGGTGTGGGGATCGTGGTGACGGGCACCGCTTTAGCGGGCAAAGTTGCATTGAATGAACCGTTATGGCTAACGGGAGCCGATTCTGTAGTGCGTGTGAGAGGAATTCACCGGCAAAATCAACAATCTGAGTTCGCGCAAGCAGGCGATCGTGTTGCATTAAATCTTGCAGGGGATATTGATAAAACAAATATCACCCGAGGTGATTGGTTGTTGTCTGAGAAGCCTTTTGCTGCGGCGACAAGGGTGATTGTTGAATTAACGTGTGACTCGGTGATTAAACATTGGCAACCCGTGCACCTTTATCATGGCGCGAGTCATATTACAGGACGCGTTTCGTTGCTAACGGAGCAAGGAAAGGCGCCATTATTAGCCGAGCTGATCCTTGATACACCTTTGTGGCTGGTAGATGACGATAGGCTGATTCTTCGTGATATTAGCGCTCGTGAAACCCTTGCTTCGGCGCGAGTGATCCGCTTAGTTTCCCCTCGTCGAGGTAAAAGACAACCTGAATTTATTGAATGGTTACGCAGTCTGTGTGCAGCGAAAGATGAGCTGAGCCATTTAAAATTGCAGTTGCCCAATGGTGAATTAGATCTCAATGGTTATGGATGGTCTCGTCAATTAACGTCCTATGCTCTCGAAAATTTACTATCACAGGTTGAATTAGTTCGTGTAGGAAATTTGGCATTATCAGCATTTAAAGCGCAGGTTGCGAAAGAACGATTAGTGCAGATACTGGAAGACTTTCATGAAGTACACAGCGATCAAATTGGCGTCAGTAAAGCGCGTTTAAAAAGAATGGCGCTACCAACAATGAGTGAATCATTAGTATTTAAATTGATTAATGAACTGCTTATTGATGAACGTATTAAGCAAACTCGTGGCTGGTTACATATGCCACAGCATGGGTTAGTGTTTGACCGTGAGCAACAGCAAATTTGGCAGCAAGTTTCAGGGTTGTTTCCTCGGGCGGATTCATGGTGGGTACGTGATTTGGCCGCAGAAACTAAGCATGATGAGGGAGTCCTGCGTAGTGTAATGAAAAAAGCAGCGCAAATGGGACTGGTGACTGCGATTGTACGTGATCGCTATTATAGCCGTGAACAAATCGAGCAATTTGCTGAGCTGATTTTACATTATTGTATTGAGAAAGGTGCGATCACTGCTGCTGATTTTCGTAATGAACTGGGTGTTGGCCGTAAGCTTGCGATTCAAATACTGGAGTTTTTTGATAAGAGTGGTTTTACGCGGCGTAAAGGGGATGAGCACTTTTTGCGTGATAAAGATATTTTTATCGAATAGATTCAGTGCATAAATTAGTTTTGTAAAGGCATCTTTGCCGAATATATTTACCACATAAATTAGTTACAATGGTCGTTTGTGCGACCTTATTGGTTAAGGCCGTTGTGACTTATCTATCTTGTGGTAAACCCGATGAAGAAAAGAATTTTTTCCGCTGTTTATCTGATGCTGATTTTTATTGCTTCACTTTTTTTGGTATTCGAGAAAAGCGGCGTAATCTACCCAGCGCTAGTTTCAATAAGTGTCTACGCGGTAATATTTGGTGTACTTTACCTTATTACAGCGAGATGGTTATTCTCTGCTATCGTCACCAGTACATTATTCATCATTGTTAAATTTCTTAACCAACTCAAAGTTCATTATTATAAAGAGCAACTTTTCTACTCGGATATCAATATTATGACGGATACCTCCAATATGGGTACGTTAAGTCATTATTGGTTAGCGGGAGTTGCATTAATAGGCTTGTTAATTTTATTGGTGATTAATGGGATCTTGAGCTGGCGCTTAGTACGTCCTGCTAAATCTTTTTCTTGGCGTTTACTTGGAATACTTCTCGGTATTGGCGGTTATTTTGGCGCAAGTTTGGCTGCATCACATTATTATAATGAGTGGACAGAAACATTACCGAAAGGTCGCGGTACTGTCACTAATTTAGTGATGTCAGCGAAAAATTCAGTGTATCAATCCCCACAAATTAAAGGCTCATCAGATTATTTCCTGCAACAGGCCGCCTCAGTCACCCTACCTAACAGTGATATTACAGAAAAGCCTGATATCTTATTATTGCTTCAAGAATCAACCGTAAATCCTAATATCTATAAATTACCTGAAGGAACAGAACTACCCGATTTATTTATGTTCCAACAAGATAATCAATTGACTGCTCATAGTGCGATGCGAGTGCAAACTTTTGGTGGTGGGACGTGGTTATCTGAATTTGCTGCATTGACAGGGCTGAATAGCGATGACTTTGGCTCTCAGAAGAGTGGGGTATTCTATTTTATTGTCGATCACCTTAATAATAGCCTATTTAAAGAGATGAAAGCCAATGGCTATTACACGGTGGTTTTAACTCCTTTTAACCGTGGTGCTTATCATTCAGGACATGCCTATCAAATGCTAGGCGTCGACCGTATTATTCAACCACAAGAATTAGGCCATCCAGGCAAATTACAAGATAATCTATGGACTATCAGCACTGATGATATGCTGAAGTATGCCAAAGAAATCTTAGCCAAAGAAACCGATAAACCGGTATTTATTTTCTCATTAACCATGTATGAACATGGGCCCTATAAAGAAAGCCATAGTGATGATTATGGCTTAAAAGGCAAAGTGAAACATGCTGATTCAGCTGGTGAGTTTAGCCATTATATGGAAAAAATCGTTGCTTCAGATAAGGCGATGCGTGATTTCGTTGATTTTATGGCAAAGCGTGAACGTCCATTGATGTTCCTGTATTTTGGAGACCATCAGCCGGGGATCAGTTTGAATCAATACCAATCTGAGTTTGTTAATCCGGCATTTATAACCCAATTTACGCTGCGAGATAATTTAAAATCAGGTAATAGTATTAAAACAGGTTCACTCACTGACATCACTTTCCTTGGCGGTATGTTATTAGAGCGGGCTAATCTCAAAGTATCACCATTCTATGAAGCTAACATTAAAATGCGTCATTTGTGTAATGGTAAATTGGATGACTGTGAAGATAAACGCTTGTTAGAGAGCTATCGTCATTATATTTATCAAACATTGAAAGTAGCAGATAAGAAAATTGACTAAATAAAATGATAAAAAATAGCGGGAATATCCCGCTATTTTTTTATTTAAATTTATTTGGGGTCATTATTAATTGAGCATTATCGGGGAAAAAATATCCCGCGGAGCTTGTAGACCACCGGTTAGGTAGGTTTCAAGGTGGTTTTGTAAAGTTAAATAAAAATCGAGGTTCTGCTATACATTCAGAGAAAACAGCTAAAAATGATTTGGTTATGGTAAAACTGAGGGCTATTCGATTATTTTTAAGTTGATTACTGGGTTAAGGTGCGGGGCCTAGAGCCTCTCTAGAACATGGGTTGTATAGTATTGTTTTTTAAAGTAAAAAAGATAGTCTAAAAATGATATTTAACTTAAGATGTACAAACATTAGTTTTCTTAGTAAATTAAATAAAAAGACTAATAACATATAGCTCCCTTTCAAATCTAAATGGGGGATTAACTCACAAATACTAACTAAGATTGGTTGATGAATTTAGGGATAATGTTATATGAGACATGAGCATGCTTTAACGCTTGATGCTATACGTATTATGGATTTCATTGAAAAGCATGGTAGTTTTGCTGCCGCTGCAAATGAGTTGGGAAAAGTACCCTCATCCCTTAGTTACTCAATGCAAAAATTGGAAGATGACCTTAACGTGATTTTATTTGATCGTTCAGGGCACAGAGTAAAATTTACGAAGGCTGGTCGATTATTATTAGAAAAAGGTCGATTATTATTAAACGAAGCAGAAAAAATACGACTAGATGTTAAGGCATTAGCTAATGGGTGGGAGTCTCATCTTACTATAGTCTGTGAAATATCTATTCCCTCTAAAATACTATTTCCTTTAATTAATAAGTTAGATGCTATATCAGGAACTCAAGTTTCAATATTGACAGGTGTGTTATCCGGTTCATGGGAATTATTAGATACAGGGAAAGCAGATATAGTGATATCTTCAGATAGAGGATTTAAAAAATCATCAGAGTTTAATTGCAAACGGTTAAGTAAGATGCGACATATATATGTTGCTGCACCTGAGCATTCTATCCATAAAGATGAAAAACCCAATCCTATTAATTATAGTGGTATTGTGATTGCGGATACTACATCTACAAATACTGCATTATCTGTACATATATTAGATAAGCAAAAACGTTTAACTGTTTCTAATCTTGAAGATAAGAGAATGGCGCTATTAGATGGATTAGGTGTAGCGACGATGCCATATTGGAAAGTTAAAGATGATATTGAAAATGGTAAGCTTAAAATAGTTAATAATGGTTTTAATCACTACTCTAACATTGTAGTTGGTTGGCATAGAGGTACTATGGGGAAAGCAAAGACATGGTGTATTAAAGAAGTGTCTAAACTATTTAATAGCGTTGAATGCTAATATTAAATTTATATTAGTTACACGCATACGTCTTTTTTCTTTAATATAAAAATATTGAATTATGAATGCTGTTAATAACCGCCAATTAATTGTAATGAAATACTGTATATAGAGTGTATCCCCTATATACAGTATTTATTATTATATTATGCTACACCCTGTAGAGGATTAGTGTTGAATGTATATAAAATAATTTTCCATTCACCATTTTCTTTATGCAAGATAAATACCTCACGATTTAAATCAAGAATTGTTTTCTGTTCTTTAGTATCTGTTACTACCGAACCATTATGATGATGAGTTCTTACAAAAGCGGTATTTCCATCAACCCATATAGTATCAATAGCAAAGTCAGTGTTGAATTTCTCTTTACTAAACAAGTTATTGTATTGATCTTCTTTCTTTTCTTTTGAATCAGCGGTGAGTAAGTTATTCCATTGAGAATAACTTTCATTGGCATATAATGAAATAATTTCTTTGGTATTACCTGCATTTAATGCTTTTTGATATTTCATAATCACATCTAAAACTTCTTTTTGTGCGTTTGATTTTTCAACATTTTTATAGACTGTGTATGATGGTGGTGTGCTAGAAAAAGATGTTATAGGTGTTATTAGCATTGAAGATAGTATTCCAATAGGTAGAATTATATTCTTAATGATTTTCATAGTAATATCCTTATGGTTAAAAATTAGTTTTTTCTATTTGAAATACATATATTAAATAAACTGGGGTAAAACTATTTATTTTCTATTTTCAGTTAACTTAGCAGTAACATAAGAATAATTACCCATTCTTGATGTTGTTATTTCATAGCTAGAGTTCTTCTCCTTGGCTATATTCGCTATTTTAGCTTCTGCTTCTGATACAGTGCCTCCCCATGCGGAAATAGTTTCTGCCATACTCATAGAAGATATAATAGAGAATACAAAAAAGCTTATTAATTTAATTTTTTTCATTAATTAAATCCTTAAAATGAAGTTGTTATTTACGAATGTGCTGAGCATATCAAATATATTAAAGATATATAGTGATTTTAATTTAGCGTCATCGTCAATAATTTTGGTTATGTTTATATGCAATGTTCTAATAAAATTGTAGCAACTTATAGTTTGTTATTAAGTAAATCTTATCGATATGAATATGGTTATGAAAATTAAAATTTATTTTTATTCCAAAGAAAAATGAGAATATACAAAACTTATGGTTGGAAAGGAGGGGATACCTAAATTGAAACAATATCAGGAGTGGTTCATTCATTGTCGTGTGATGGAAATGTTTAATACCCGTGAAACAGTACTGAGTGATACTCCAGCTTCAGTTGCGATATCTTTTAGCGTCGCCATCTTATCCCTATTTATTCATCACCATGTTTTAAAATAGTATCATATTACTTAATGTTGGCGCGCGATACGATGGTGACAAAACCACACGCCAACGAGAGCGCGTAGTTTGGTGAGATAGAATGGATTATTTACGTGTGGCTAGGATCACACTTGAGGCTTTAACCAGTGCGGTAATATCAACACCTTTAGTTAACGCCATGTCTTGGAAGCTTTCATTGGTGATAATGGCTGTCAGTTCAATGCCTTTGTCAGTAACAAGGTGAACGGTACTGTTGACCGCGCCTTCGACAATATTGCTAATCTTACCATTGAATTGATTACGTGCCGAAAATTGCAAGCCACAATCGGGTTTTGCCAGTACCACCCAAGGGGCTTTAATAATCGCAATGGCTTCTTTACCGACCACTAAGCCTAATGTTTTGCAGCTTTCGCGTGTAATTACGGTGGTGAGTTCTTCTCCATTACCTAAAGATAACACCACTTCATTATTTACCGCACCTTCTTTGATCGCGCTAACAGTACCTGTTAATTGGTTACGAGCGGAAATTTGCATAATTGACCTCATTTCTGAAAGTAATAAAACTGTCCACTCATAGAATAAAACGTTATAGGTTACTAATCCAAAATAGGGGCTTGGTTCGTGGATAAGATCACATTACGCTTAAGGTGAATTAAATTCTAATTCATAGATATCACCACGACAGATGATTTCGCTATATTCGATAATTACCCCAGATTTACTGGTACTCGTTTGCCGTACAAATAATAGTGGTGCACCCACAGTTGAATTTAACCAGTTGGCTTGTTCTTCATTGCAGCTGATTGCTTTAACCTTATGTTGTACTTGGCTAAAGGTGATACCCTGACTCTCCCATAAGGCATACAGTGAATCAGTCAATTTTGCAGGTTCAGGCAAATACTGAGATGGAATATAGTTATTTTCAAAAGAGACGGGTTGGCCATTAGCGATACGGATACGCCTTAATTGTGCAATTTGCGCCCCCACAGCTAAGCCGAGTTTTGCTGCAATGTCTGCGGGTGCTTCTGTCAGTGTGCGTAATAGCCACTGAGTAGTGACGGTTCCGCCAGCTTTGATCACTTGCGATGTAAAACCGCTTTCATGTGATAATGAATAACCTAAATATTTAGCGATTTGTGTTCCGACGCCTTGTTGGCGGATCACAACTCCTTTCTTTTCTAGTGCCTGCATGGCTTTACTAATAGTCACACGCGACAAATTGAGTTGCTGTGCAAGATGGCGCTCCGCAGGTAAAAAGTCCCCTGCATCCACTATTTGATGCTCAATAGCAGATTCAATCGCTTGTTGTAACTGGCGATAAAGGGGCATCGTGGAATTGAGATCTAACTGCGATTTTATCCATTTAAGAAAGCGTGCTTGCATTGTATTTTTCCATAAATCTTTCAACAAATTAAGTTTATAACAGAGTTGATAATATACATAATAACATCGAATGGACTTACATTGGCATTGTTTTTTGATTTATTGGACTGGTATTGGACTTAATTGCTGCTAATATAATTAATGTTGTTAAGGAAAGTAGTAGTGGGAGTAAAAATGGGGCTGAAACCCGACATTAAAAACGCGATACTTGGATGCTTATATGGTCAGGCAACAGGGGATGCCATGGGTATGCCCTCTGAACTGTGGCGTCAAGACCAGGTTCAACAGTTTTTCGGCTGGATAGATAACTTTTTGCCAGGGCCAGACGAAAATATCGCAGCCATCGGGTTTCGTGCCGGTGAAGTGACAGATGACACTCATCAAGCAATAGCATTAATGGATGCGATTATCTCGTGTAACGGTAGGGTAGAGCCGAAGGTGATTGCACAAAATATTTTGGCATGGGCAAACTGCATTAACGCCTTTGAGAAAAATATTTTTGGGCCAACTTCAAAACAGTCTCTATTAGCTATCCAAGCTGGAGAACCCATTAGTGAAATTGTGTCGAATGGAGTGACTAATGGTGCAGCAATGCGGATCGCGCCTGTGGGCTGTGTTGCTTCAACTGCGGATCGCAATCAATTTATAAAAACCGTTGAAGCGGCTTGTATTCCGACACATAAGTCGGATATTGCGATTGCAGGCGCCACTGTTATTGCTTGGGCAATTAGCCGAGCTATCGAGCAAACATCGTGGTCCCAAATTAAAAAAGAACTCCCTATACTCGCTGATGAGGTGCAATTGTTGTACGCCTCAACATTTAGCCCTTCTTTAGGTCAAAGAATTACCTTGGCTTTTCAGAAGGTAAGTGAGTTGAAATCATACTCTCCTAAGGCAACGCTCAAAGAGCTGTACGATTTTATCGGTGCTGGTATGGATACGATAGAGTCGATTCCCTGCGCTCTAGCCATAGTTGACCTTACAAATGGTGATCCTGTCATGTGTGCGAAGTATTGTGCCAACCTGGGGGGGGACACGGACACCATTGGGGCTATGGCTGGAGCGATTTCGGGAGCTTTGTCAGGTATTCAATCTTTTCCTAAAGAATGGATTGCATTGATTAATAATTCTAATAATATAGATTTCCATCCTTACGCAGAGATACTCGCCACCTTACGTCAATAAGGAGAGTTGAATGAGTGCACTACCTGACAATGCACAAACCAATGAAGCTTGGAAAATCGAAAATACGGGTATAGATATTGTCCCTGAACATGAACGTACCGCAACACCGCTTGAGCTATTTTGGATTTGGTCCGCAGCCAATATAGGTATACTTGGTATTGTTTATGGCGCAATTATTGTTTCCTTTCGTCTCTCCTTTTTTCAATCATTACTCGCCACAATAATTGGTATTGCTAGCTTTGCATTAGTTGGCTATATCAGCCTATCAGGGCAAAAAGGTCGTACCTCGACGCTGACGCTTTCGCGTACCATTTTTGGTAAAACAGGAAATATTGCTCCCACGTTTTTTAGTTGGATCACACTGATGGGCTGGGAAGCCATCAATATGATCACGGGAACATTAACCCTTAAAGCCCTATTTCAAGTACTTGGCTTTAGTGATTCGATTGCCTTAACCGTTGTCTGTATGGTGCTATTCGGTGGATTGGCCATCACGATTAGCTTGTTAGGCCAAGCAACAGTGGTGGTAATGCAAAGTTGGATCACCCGTATTTTTGGTACCATGACCTTAATTGCTGCACTGTATATTATTTGGCAAACCGATTGGAGTGCTGTTTTATCAATGCCTTCGGGGGATTGGTTAACGAGCTTCTTACCTGCGGTGTCGATTATCGCAGCAGGAACAGGGATTGGCTGGGGAATTGCAGGAGCTGATTATAGCCGTTATCAAAGCGACCGTTCATCAAAATCGGCCATTTTTAATGCCGTAACATTCGGTGCGACATTACCATTATTTATTTTACTCTTTACAGGTATTCTGTTGTCAGCGCGTTTGCCTGAACTAGCCTCCGCAGAAAATCCAATCGCATTAATTGGTACCGAGTTACCAAGTTGGATGTCAGTTCCTTATCTGCTAACTGCAACGGCGGGGATCATCACAATTGCAGTACTGAGCCTCTATTCTGCTAGCCTTAATTTACTGACTATTGGCGTGAAAATTCGCCAAGTCTATGCTGTTGCATTGGATGCCGTGTTAGTCATGGGTGTTGCTATCTATATATTGTTTATCTCAGGGGAGTTTATTAATTCCTTTATCGCCTTCCTGCTGTTTTGTGGCGTGTTTTTAGCTGCATGGGAAGCCGTGTTTATGTTGGATTATGCGGTGTTGCGTAGTCATAAAGGTTATGAGTTTGAACAATTATTTGGACAGTCGAATGCCGGTATTCGTTGGGTGCCGCTATTATGTTGGTTACTGGGTGCACTAGCAGGACTGTTAGTTAGTGATAATGAATTTATTAAAGGGCCTTGGGCGACAGGTATTTTTGAAGGCTCCAGTTTGTCTATTTTATTATCGTTTGTATTAAGTTTTGTATTGTACGGCTTATATCTGATGTTTAGTCGTCCGGTGGAGAAGCATTAATGCGTACTGCGGTAGTGATAGGTGCGGCGGCGGGCGATCGTGTTCTGAGTGTTGCAAAAATGCCCCGCAGTGGCGAGGACATTATCGCCCGTGATCATGGCTGGCAAATTGGTGGCTGTGCCTTTAACGTACTACGTGCTTTAGCTCGCCTACAGATCCCTGTCATTAATGGTATCCGAGTGGGGAATGGTCAATGGGGGCAACGTGTCTGCCAAGCACTCACCGAGCTTGGCATTCCTCCTAGGTTAACCAGCGAAACACAAGATAATGGCTGGTGTTTTGCATTAGCCGAAGCGAGTGGTGAAAGAACATTTATTTCAATACCCGGTTGTGAAGAGCAGTGGGATCGCACTGAATTACAATCATTTGCTCTTCCCCCTAATAGCATTATCTATGCGAGTGGTTATGAGTTAGGGTGCCAGCAAGGGGAGGCTATCCAACAGTGGTTACTCAATGATTGTTTAACACAAACATTGGTTTTAGATCTTGGGCCTCGCTTGGCCACTCTCCCACATAATTTTTTGCGTCAGTTGCCAACCGATAGAACGATTTTAACCGTTAATCGTGATGAGGCACGCTTTCTTTGTGGTGAAGGGGAACTGGTGCAACTCTCTGCGGATTATGCAAGTAGCACGGGTATTACTTTAATTTTACGCCTAGATAGCCAAGGTGCTTGGTTGTGTCAGCCCGATAGCTCACCTATTTTTGTTCCTGCCTATCAAGTTTCTGTTGTCGATACGATTGGTGCTGGAGATGCACATACTGCGGGACTGATTGCAGGATTATCTCAAGGTTTGCCATTGAAGGATTGTGTCGACCTTGGTAATCATGTGGCCGCGATCGTTGTTAGCAAGCAAGGCGCTGCTGGTGCCCCAACATTAAAAGAAATTAATCAATCGATGTTAACGCCAGTTACCCCACTGATATGTTAACTTTCCGACAATCACATTTTTTATTTCTCTGTGAGTAAAACCATTGCTACATTTATAGGTCTGAGACTCTATATGTACTCTAAATAATTTGAGGTGCAGCTTGTTGTGAGCTTGCACCAATCGCTCAACGCTAGAAGACAATTAACATGAAATACTTAGTTACTGGCAGTGCAGGGTTTATTGGTTTTAGGCTATGTCAGCGTTTATTGGAGAGTGGGCATGAAGTTGTTGGGATCGACAACATGAATGCTTATTACGATCAGGGGCTTAAACAATCTCGTTTACATCTCCTTGAGCAATACCCGCATTTTCGCTTTATTCCTCTCGATATTACTGAGCGTGAAAAAGTGGTGGTACTGTGTACTCAAGAAGGGTTTGATAGAGTGATCCATCTTGCTGCTCAGGCAGGCGTTCGTTACTCACTGCAAAACCCGTTTGCCTATGCAGACAGTAATCTTAATGGCCATCTTGCTATCTTAGAAGGCTGCCGACAAGCGAAAATCAAGCACTTAGTTTATGCGTCTTCCAGCTCAGTCTATGGGATCACTGACCAAACGCCATTTAGTACGGATATGCCTACTGACCATCCCGTTTCATTGTATGCGGCAACGAAGAAAGCCAATGAATTGATGGCGCATTCCTATTCACATTTGTATCAGCTCCCGACGACCGGTTTGCGCTTCTTCACGGTGTATGGCCCGTGGGGTCGTCCAGATATGGCACTATTCAAATTTACCAAAGCTATTTTAGCCGGTGAGCCAATCGATGTTTATAATAACGGCAATCTCAGCCGTGATTTCACTTTTATTGATGATATCGTGGAAGGGATCATCCGTATTTCCGATATAATCCCACAAACAGACCCAGAAAACTGTTCGCTTTCACCTGCACAAAGCAGTGCGCCATACCGTTTATATAATATTGGGAATGGGCAGCCCGTCAAATTGACGGACTTTATTGCTGCACTTGAAAAATCATTAGGGAAAAAAGCGATTAAAAACTTTTTACCGATGCAGGCTGGGGATGTGTATACCACTTGGGCGGACACTGAAGACCTATTTAAGGTCACCGGTTATCGCCCACAAGTTTCTATTGAGCAGGGCGTACAGGCATTTGTCGATTGGTATCAATCCTACTACCGCCTGTAAAATATCATCAATTTCCCTGTAATGTCCTAAGATGGATTTGAGAGGTCAGTTTTGAAAATAGCAATTGCCGGTACAGGCTATGTGGGTCTGTCTAACGCCATGTTACTGTCACAAAACCACGAAGTGGTGGCCGTCGACATCGTGCCTGAAAAAGTGGCGATGCTGAACAATAAGCAATCGCCGATTATCGATACCGAAATTGAACAGTTTTTGCGTGAAAAAACACTCAATTTCCGTGCCACCCAAGATATTGTTGAAGCCTATACGGGCGCACAGTATGTAATTGTTGCCACACCGACTGACTATGACCCGAAAAGCAACTACTTCAATACCAAGTCAGTTGAATCAGTCATTCATGATGTGCAGAAAATTAACCCAGCAGCCACCATTATTGTTAAATCCACCATCCCTGTTGGCTTTACTGAGCGCCTGCGTGAAGAGTTTGGCTACACCAATGTGATTTTCTCCCCTGAATTTTTACGTGAAGGCCGCGCGCTGTGGGATAACTTGTACCCATCACGCATTGTGGTGGGTGAACGCTCTGAGCGAGCGGAAATCTTTGCGGATTTGCTGCTTGAAGGCGCTATCAAAAAAGATGTCCCCGTGCTGTTTACCGATGGCACTGAAGCGGAAGCGATTAAATTATTTGCCAATACTTACTTAGCGATGCGTGTGGCCTATTTCAATGAATTAGATACCTATGCAGAGAGCCGTGGCTTGAACGCACGTCAAATCATCGAAGGGGTGTCTTTAGACCCACGTATTGGCAGCCATTATAACAACCCTTCATTTGGTTACGGCGGTTATTGCTTGCCGAAAGACACCAAGCAGCTACTGGCTAACTATGACGATGTACCGAATAACCTCATTAATGCGATTGTGGAATCTAACCGTACCCGTAAAGACTTTATTTCGGATGCGATTATTGCCAAAGCGCCACGTAAAGTCGGGGTATATCGTTTAGTGATGAAAGCGGGGTCAGATAACTTCCGCGCCTCGGCGGTACAAGGTGTGATGAAACGCATCAAAGCGAAAGGCATTGAAGTGATTGTGTATGAGCCGGTGCTTAAAGAGGACGAATTCTTCCGCTCCAAAGTGTATCGTGATCTTGAAGCATTCAAAGCCGATAGCGATATTATTTTAGCCAACCGGATGGTGCCTGAACTCGAAGATGTCGCAGAGAAAGTGTATACACGTGATCTGTTTGGCAATGATTAACTGACGATAAACCAGTCAATACCGTCAATATATTGAGGCGATAAATGTCGCCTCAATCCTCTAAATTTTAAATAAGCTATCCTTTTCACATTATTTAACTTGGTAGTCATCAAATAAAACTGAGTTATTAATTAATTATAAAATTATTTAAATTCGGTAACTCAATGTGTATTTCACTACGCATGAATTACTACTGTTTATTGTCTGTAACTAGCATCGTAATCATATACTATGAATATAACTTATTGATATTTAATTTTTTATAGTTAGAGTTAATGTGTTTTTTAAAATTATCGCTAAATATCCCGAAGAGATTATTATTTGAAAAATAATGCTATTTTTATCAAAAATAGTGATTTGCAAGTAATAGCTAATAAAACATAGTAGATAGTTGTTAGTATTGCTTAGAATGACTTCAATAATGGGTTTCTTAAATAATGCAAAAAATTATAACAACAAAAAGAAATGGATATTTTGTATATCAAAAGCAAATTGATATCGATTTTGCACAGATTATTGATGATTATATTCAAGGTAAAATAACGGGACAAATCCTCAATAGCGGTAATGTTGAGCGCAGTGTGGCACGCATCACGGTGAATGATAAACACTATATTATCAAGTGCGAAAAGGAACGAGATAGACGGTTAGAAAAGCGTATTATGCGTGTAATTTCAGGCCCTTACTTTTCACGCTTATTTCATCGATTGGTACGCGCACAGGATCAAGGTTGCCAGATCACTAATGATATCTATTTCGTTGCAGAAAAAATACGCTTCCGTGAGGCACTAGAAACATGGATTATCGCTGAGTATGTTGAGGGAACGGTACTCTCTGAGATAAATGATATTAAACCTTATTATACGGAAATAGCAAAATTAATTAACAAGTTGCATTCATATGGCCTTGCATCAAATGATATTCATGCAGGTAATTTTGTACTGACAGAAAGCGGCCTTAAAATTATAGATTTGTCAGACTTTGGTAACTTCGCTATATGCAAAGCAAATGATTTAGTGGCTTTAAAACGTTTTTATGGGATCGAACCCGAGAAAAAAAGTGTTGTGTACCGATTTATCTCCCTACGTAACCAGATCCGTCACTGGTCACGAAAAATGCGTGGAAAGAAAACGCGTCTATAACTGCCGCCAATCATAAATTAGAGTAAGAAAGTGCATCAAGGAACTCAGGAATAAAACTCCCTGTTCCTCGGCAATTTTGTTTGGCCTGCTCACCTGCTCGCTTCATCAGCGCACATGCACTGGCAATATTGTATAATTGATCTCCTGATAACGCACAACTCGCTGTGACGACAGCAGATAGCCCACAGCCAGTTCCAACGACTCGCGTCATTATTGGATGGCCCCCAGTGACTGCAATAGTTTTATTGCCATCAGTGATATAATCAACTTCACCACTAATTACAACTATGGTTCGTGCGCTATTAGCGAGTGATTGTGCGGCGGGTAAAGCATCGTTGGTGGTATCTAATGAATCAACACCCCGCCCACCTGAGCTGAGGCCTGCTAACGCCATGATTTCTGATGCATTACCACGAATAGCAGTGGGTGATAAAGCCAATAATTCATGACAGAAACGAGTACGGAAAGACAATGCACCTGCGGCTACCGGATCTAAAACCCAAGGTTTTTGAGCTTTGATAGCACTGTGTACGGCTAAACGCATGGCAATCTGACGTTCAGCCGTTAAGGTACCAACATTAATCAGTAAACCATTAGCGATGGCAGCAAACTGTTCGGCTTCTTCGGGTTCAATAACCATTGCTGGCGAGCAGCCTATCGCTAATAAAATATTTGCGGTGAAAGATTGCACTACGTCGTTGGTCATGCAGTGGATCAGCGGAGAGTGTTCGATAAGCTTTTGTTTAAATGCTAAAATTTTTTCTACGGGGATTGTTTCAAATTGCATTTATTACTCCTACTTATACAAACAATTTAATTATACTTGTAATTCGTCAAATTGCAGGGTTGTTGACTCGTGTTAATCACTTAATTAAGTTTTGATTTTACTAGATTGCAGATATTGCTAATCCGCTAAGTAATTCTCTAAAACCATCCCCCCCGCGCCTTGTGCCACCACTTCATAGGAGTCGTTCGCGGCAAAAATATGCGTTTGGATATGCGGGAAGGCTGACATTTTTTCTTCTATCGCTTTTTTTGTCATCGCAAAAAAATGATTTTTGGGAGTCAGTGTTCCTCCACAAACAACAACGTCAGGCTGTAAGGTTAAAATGGCATTTGCGATGGCAATACCATAATAGTGAGCTGCCTCGGCTAATACGTCCAAACATAATTGATCTTCCTGTGCTAAGGCTTGGAATATGGTGTGGTAATTGATTTCTGACTCATTGTTAGTGAGTTGATTAATTAGAGAAGGCTTACCTAAACGCAGTTGTTGGATCACTCGAGATTTAATTGCGGATAGAGAACTGTATTGCTTTAAGCAGCCATAGGAGCCACATTCACATCGTTGTCCTTTAATATCAATCGTTGTGTGACCAAATGCTTGAGCTGTACTAATTGGTGCAGGCGCAAAGGTGTTATTGATGATCGTGCAGCTGCGTATATCGGTATCACAGGTCGTAAATAAAAAACGTTGGCTTTCTGAATTATATCTCAGCCGATATTCTGCAAGGGCGGCGAATGTAATACCACTGCCCAAAGTAACAAAACAAGGAACTTTACTATCAATATAGTTGAATAAACTGACTATTCTGGCGTTATATTGGCTAAAGGCGACTTTATCTCGCTCTAAAATATGATCGATGGCAATACCAATACCTAAGATTTTTGCTGTCGTTAATTGATGTTCGGTAAGAAGTTGATCAAGTTTTATTAACAGATTGTCGAGCATGCTTTCCGCGCTTTCTAAATGCTCATTTTTTATTTTTATCATTCCTAAAATATCTAATTTTAGGTTGAGCAACATGATCGTTGAGTAGAGGTCGCTCATTTCAATACCAACCACATAACCATCATCTGAGTTGATACTGTATAGTATTGGTTTACGCCCACCGGTTGATTCACCGAGTTCAGAGGTCGAAATCAATTGGCTCTTACTTAACTCATCAAGAAGTCTAGCGCAGGTTGCTGGTTTCATACTGGCAAGTGAGGCTAATGCTTCGGCTCGGATTGGTCCATGATTGAGGATCAGCCGATAAAGCATTTTTAATTTGCGGGTTTTTGAATTTTTCGAAGTACGAAATTCATTTAATAGTGTCAGTAACAAACCATCACCTTTCTTTTATCAACACATGCAGCGTCAAAGATTAGCATATTTATTCTCACCATACTTCAAGTTGCAATGCCTTGCGTTAAGGTACGGTGATGTCGCTCACTGTTGCTGAGCAACATTTCTAATTTTTAGAGTATAGGTAAAAAGAGCCGCTTCTAGGTAGCTATCATACCCAAATACTTTTTCTTAAAATGAGATTAAGATCGCTGTTCGATTTTTAAATTACTTTATTATCCCCTTATTACCTTTTTATATTTTAAATAATTCGAGTTGCAGGTTGGCGGCAAATGAAGGTAGGCAAAGTGCATAGATAAACGATGTGACTTGGTGAGCACGACATCGCCACCACACTTTGACGGCAAGCGCTGCAATTTGAAGTATGACGAATCTCTATATATTCAATCATTCGAGTAGTTTTGGGGACGATTATGCACAACACGAACGATATTTTAGAAAGCCTGCGTTTTATTGAAACGCGTACTGATATTAAACCAACTGTGGGTATTATTTTAGGCTCTGGCCTTGGCCCATTTGCAGATACTTTAGAAAATGCGGTTCATATTCCGTATAGCGAGATCCCTCATTTCGCTAAATCGGAAGCGGTTGGCCATGCTAATGAGCTGGTGATTGGTACTATCGCAGGTAAAAATGTTGTGGCAATGAAAGGGCGTTTCCACTACTACGAAGGGTTTTCTCTCGAACAAGTGACATTCCCTGTGCGCTTAATGAAGGCATTAGGCGTCGAAAAATTGATTATCACTAATGCCTGCGGTGCGGTTAATACCGATTTCAACCCTGGCGACTTGATGGTTATCACCGATCATATCAATTTAACGGCAAACAACCCATTAATGGGACCAAATAATCCCGAATTAGGCGTTCGTTTCTTAGATGTGAGTGAGGTTTATAACAAAGAACTTCGCCAAACTATTCTTGATGTCGCTAAAGAGCAGGGCGTTGCATTACGCCAAGGCGTGTATGCATGGTGGACGGGTCCTACATACGAAACACCAGCAGAAATTCGCATGATCAGAACACTAGGTGCTGATGCTGTTGGTATGTCAACAGTGCCTGAGGCATTAGTGGCTCATCACTCACAGATCAAAACAGTAGGTATTTCCTGCCTGACTAACATGGCATGTGGCATTTTAGAACAACCACTAAGCCATGATGAGGTTATTGAAACCGCTGAAAAAGTAAAAGCGACTTTCCTGAAATTAGTCACCGGTGTGATCGCACGCTTCTAACTTTTTCTCAAACTAATATAAAGAATGCCGTAGGCAGTATGTAGGTGGGTATTAAAATGAAATTAAAGGGGTTAATTTTAGTTTCGCTGGGCGCTTGCAGCTATGGCATTTTATCAACATTGGTGGTTTTGGCGTATCAAGCTGGGTTTTCTTTAAATGATGTTATCGGCAGCCAAACAGTTTTAGGGGCTGTTTTGTTATGGTTATTTGTTGTCGCTGGAGCCGTAGCTAGAAAGAAAAAACTGAGCTGGCCGACGCGTAAGCAATCAATGTTGATGTTACTAACAGGAACCACAACGGGGTTAACTGGCTTACTGTATTATGCATCACTACAGTATTTGTCACCCGCACTAGGAGTCGTGCTGTTTTTACAGTTCACTTGGATGGGGGTAGCGATTAATGCTGTTGTGACAAGGCAGTTTCCTGTATTAATGACGATTGTTTCTGTGTTATTGATTTTAATCGGAACTCTGTTTGCAACTGGGCTGCTGAATACATCAGGTATTCAATTTCATTGGTTGGGGATTGCTTTAGGGCTATGTGCTGCGTTATCGAATGCAGTACGCGTTTATGTGAGTGGAGCACTTGCTGTTAACACTGATCCTATGATGCGTTCAGCCATTATGGTCACTGGTGGTGCTATTTTAACCTCTATCGTTGTTCCTCCAACCTTCTTGTTAGATTTGACTACATTTAATGCACTGTTTTTCTCTTATGGTCTACCTCTTGCTTTTTTCGGATCCTTCTTTGGCATGTGGATGTTTGCTAAGGGGACTCCTCTGATAGGAACCAGCTTGGCGACCATTTTAAGTTCAATGCAGTTGCCCGTAACCATATTATTATCTGTAACCGTATTACATCTACCCCTTGAATTCATTCAGTTTATTGGTGTTGCCATTATTCTATTTGGCGTCGCTATTGCTGAAGTGAAAATAAAAACAAATAAAGTAAGAACTCTAAATAATTCGATCTGCAGTTAATTTATTACTCTAAATAATTCGAGTTGCAGATAGGCGACAAGTGAAGATAGACCGGGAGCATAGATGAACTATGTGACTCGGCTGGCTGGGGGCAGTCAACAACCCTGCATCTTGAAGTATGACGAGTATAGTGAGATTGCAACTTGAAGTATAAGGGCTATCACTCCCAATGGAGCTTCGTATGAATATTAAAACCCGCTTAAAAGTTATGTTATTTTTACAGTATTTTGTCTGGGGAAGCTGGTTAGTCACACTCGGCGCCTACATGATCAAAACACTAAATTTTTCTGGTGCTGAAGTTGGACTGGTTTACAGCTCTAAAGGCGTTGCCGCTATTCTGATGCCCGGTATTATCGGAATTATTGCAGATAAATACATTCCGGCAAATCGATTATATATGATTTGTCATGTTATCTGTGCGGGTTCGTTATTCTATGCGGCAACGGTGACGGATTCGACACTGATGTTTTGGATAATGCTGATAAATGCGATGGCATTTATGCCAACTATTGCATTATCCAACTCGATTAGCTACTCCTCACTCAGCCAATATCAATTAGATTCTGTTGCAAACTTTCCACCTATACGAGTATTTGGAACGGTTGGCTTTATCATTGCAATGTGGAGCATCAGTTTATTAAAATTTGAATTAAGTAGTATGCAACTCTATATTGCGGGAAGTTGCTCATTATTGTTAGCGTTGTATTCTTTGACACTGCCACACATTGCTGTGAATAAAAAAGCCATCTCAACGAGTTGGGTGAGTAAATTAGGCCTTGATGCGTTAGTCCTATTTAAAAAACCGATCATGGCGGTATTCTTTTTATTTGCCATGCTATTAGGCGCGGTTTTACAAATTACCAATACATTTGGTAGCCCATTCCTGCACGATTTTGCTCGTGATCCTCTCTATCAGGATAGCCTAATTGTTCAATATCCTTCGATTTTATTATCAGTTTCACAAATGGCTGAAGTTGGTTTTATTTTGGCGATCCCCTTCTTTTTAAAACGTTATGGCATCAAAACCGTCATGTTACTGAGTATGTTAGCTTGGACATTAAGGTTTGGGTTCTTTGCTTTTGGTGATCCATCTGCAATCGGCCTGATGTTTTTGATTATGTCGATGATTGTTTATGGTTGTGCTTTTGATTTCTTTAATATTTCTGGATCTATTTTTATTGAAAAAGAAGTCGATAACCGCATGAGGGCCAGCGCCCAAGGGCTGTTTATGACTATGGTTAATGGGGTAGGAGCTTACTTTGGTGCGATAGTCAGTGGATTAGTGGTTGATTACTTCAGTGTAGATGGCGTGAAAGATTGGCAGACTATTTGGTTAGTATTCGCTTCTTATACTGTGGTGCTGGCTGTTATTTTCTATTTCACCTTCCATTATCATCATAATAGAGAAGGTGAACTGACAGTAGCTAAAGCATAAAGTGAGTACTGGCTCTCATATACTCGCCATACTTCAAGTTGCAGGGCTTTTTGTTGAGATATAAGTGACTGCGCGACGCTCACCGAGTCACATAGTTTAATCTATGTGACTCGTCTATCAGCATCTAGAATTATTTAGAGTATATATGAGAGCCTGTGAATAATGGCTAATGTTTTGCTTGAGATCCCCAAATAGCATCAGCGACAGGAATTGTCGTAAATGTGGTAATAATTTGATTATAGGTATCTTCAGGCTTAAGAGTGGTAAATTGCTCTGGGTAAATAAATTTTGCTAGGTATTCGATGCCAACAATATTGTATGGGTGATTATAAAAATTATGATACACACCATATAATCGGCCATTTTTCACGGCGCTGATTTGGTTAAATCCGATCCTATTTTCTAATCTTTCAAAACCACTTTGATTTTCTTTCTCCGTTACGCCATAACCAAATGGTGCAGCAATACTGTTTTTATTAATCCAACGAGAGCCCGTCACAATATAAACATCTGGTTTGGAGGTTAACACTTGCTCTAAAGATACAGTGCCTGAAGCTCCTGGTAAAAATTGGCTACCAATATTCTTAGCGCCAGTTGCTTGGACCATTCCACCCCAGCCTGCATTGTTATGGGTAAAGCAGCAGCTATCACTGCCATTGGCACCCGCTTTGGCTTCAATAAACACTTGAGGCTGTTGTTTAATTTTTGCTGTTGTTTGTTGAACGGCAGTCAAATGGCTTTGGTAAAAATCAGTATAGGCTTTAGCTTCTGTTTCTTTATTTAGCGCTTGACCAAGAATATCGATACTTGCAGTGGTGTTTTTTACAGGCTGTAAAAAAGTATCAATATATAGGATAGGAATATTGGCTTCTTTTAGGCGGCTAACTACCCCCGAACCTTCTAAAGCGGGTTTGGCACGTAGCTGAGCAATAAGTACATCAGGCTTTTGAGCAATAACCAGTTCAGTATTGACTTCACCTTTATCGTTAAATCCCATATCAGGGATTTTTTGCATATCAGATTGCCATTTTTGGCCTAGTAACTCGACCGTTTTTGGATCTGTTTTTTTTAGGTTATTGTTCCAAGCGACAACACGATTAAATGGATTATCTCTGTCAAGTAATGCAAGAGTTAAAATATCCCTACCATCTTGTAGGACAACCCGTTTAGGTTCTTGCTGTAAGGTAATTTTCTGGCCATCAATATCAGTGAGTGTCACTGGGTATGTTGTTGCTAACCCAGAGAAGGAAACAAAAGTAATGATTATTGTGGAGAGCAGGTGATTTACGATTTTCATATTTAGACCCCTTTTGAACTTGACATAACGATAACAATTATCATTATCAAAAGTAAAGTGCGGAGGGCTAATCAATGGAAAAATTTAAGTATGTATAATGTATGAGTAGAGAAGCCAGTAATATTTACCGGCTCTACTAGACACAAAAAAGCAATTGCTTATTCAATATTTTGAATCTGCTCTCTCATTTGTTCAATCAACACTTTCAGCTCAACAGCCGAATTGGTAACTTCACTATTAATTGATTTTGAGGCTAGCGTATTAGATTCACGGTTGAACTCTTGCATCATAAAATCAAGGCGTCGGCCATTAGCATCTTTCTTTTTAAGGATATTACGCGTTTCTTTTACATGAGCTTCGAGCCTATCAAGTTCTTCAGCGACATCAACGCGTTGCGCTAATAGGATCAGTTCTTGCTCTAAACGGTTACTATCGACTTGAATATCAGCTTCTTCTAACTTAGTTTTCAAGCGCTCGCGTTGCCATTGCAAAATTTCAGGCATATGTTGACGAACTTTAGCGACTTCAACGAGAACACCATCAAGACGTTGCTCAATTAAAGTATGTAGTGCAGCACCTTCAGCTTCTCGGCTTTGTATAAAGGCATCAAGTGTTTCATCAAGCCCTAATAAAAGTTGTTCACTAATCGCATCTAAATCTTGTTCGCCAGCGGACATTACACCGGGCCAACGCAAAATTTCTAATGGGTTAATTTCACCTTCGTGACTATAATTTTTCACCCAATTAGCGGCACTAATAATTTGACGTGCAAGTTCTTCGTTAAGGATCAACTCACCACGATTTGCACCATCTAACTCAAAGCGCAGATTACATTCGACTTTACCTCGAGTGAGACGAGAGCGGATCCTTTCACGGATAACTGGCTCTAGGCTTCGGAATTGTTCAGGGAGACGAATGTAGGTTTCTAGGTAACGTTGATTAACGGAACGCAGCTCCCAGGCCGCACTCCCCCATTCCCCCTTGATATCACGGCGGGCAAAAGCGGTCATACTACGGATCATAATTCGTTCCTATAAAAATGGATATGACAAGATTATAGCGCTATGCATGATGTCATGATAGGCATTATCGTTTTAAGCACGTATAATGCGCGACAATTAAGTTGAAAATGGAGATAACACCATGCGTCCAGAAGGCAGAATGGCAGACCAAATGCGTCCAATTAAGATTTCACGCAACTATACTAAGCATGCGGAAGGCTCTGTTCTTATTGAGTTTGGCGACACGAAGGTGTTATGTAATGCAACAGTAGAAGAAGGTGTACCTCGCTTTTTAAAAGGCCAAGGTCAAGGTTGGGTCACCGCAGAATATGGTATGTTACCTCGTGCGACTAATTCACGTAACCAACGTGAAGCAGCCAAAGGAAAGCAAACAGGGCGTACCATGGAAATTCAACGTTTAATAGCTCGTTCTTTACGCGCAGCTGTTGATCTTAAAAAGTTAGGTGAATATACCATTACATTAGATTGTGATGTGATCCAAGCTGATGGTGGAACGCGTACCGCTGCAATTTCAGGCGCTTGTGTCGCTTTGGTTGATGCATTAAATAAAATGGTTGAACAAGGTAAATTGGTAAAAAGCCCATTGAAATCGATGGTTGCAGCTGTTTCTGTCGGGATCGTGAATAACGAAGCGTTGTGTGACCTTGAGTATGTCGAAGATTCTGCGGCTGAAACCGATATGAATGTTGTGATGATGGACGATGGTCGTATGATTGAAGTTCAAGGAACGGCTGAAGGAGAGCCGTTTAGTCATGAAGAGCTACTATCATTATTAGCGCTTGCTAAAACGGGACTAGATTCCATTTTCGAAGCTCAGCGAGAAGCGTTGAAGTAAAGTTATTTTTAATAGGCGGCTGAAATAGTCGCCTTTTTTATGTCTGATTGTTTGCGATTAGCAATCAGTGATGTGTGATTTATCGTTTTAAACATATTGACGTTAATTATTGAGGAATTGACCCATGAAAGCTTATCAGCGCGAATTTATAGAACTTGCCATGAAAAAAGAAGTACTTAAATTTGGTGAGTTTACGCTGAAATCAGGCCGCAAAAGTCCTTACTTTTTTAATGCAGGATTATTTAACACAGGGCGTGACCTAGCTCTCGTTGGTCGTTTTTATGCGCAGGCTCTCAAGGAAAGTGCGATTGAATGTGATGTCCTGTTTGGGCCGGCGTATAAAGGTATTCCTATTGCGACAACAACTGCGGTCGCATTAGCTGAACATCATGATATTGATATGCCATACTGCTTTAACCGTAAAGAAGCGAAAGATCATGGCGAAGGCGGTACGTTAGTCGGAAGCCCATTAAAAGGAAAAGTCGTGGTGGTTGATGATGTCATTACCGCGGGAACTGCAATTCGAGAGTCAATGGAAATTATTAAGCAGCAAAATGCAACACTTAATGGTGTGCTTTTGTGCCTTGACCGCCAAGAAAAAGGGAAGGGTGAAATCTCGGCGGTGCAAGAGGTCGAGCGTGATTATCACTGCAAAGTCTATTCAATTATTACAATGAGTGACTTAATCGTCTATCTCACGGAGCGCGCAGATATGCAGCAGCATTTAAGTGCGATGATGGTATATCGCGAACAATATGGTATTTAACTTGTTAAATTACAGCCCAGATCACTGGGGATCACAGCAAGATAGAAACTGAATTAGCGGTAAGAAAAAAGCCCTCGCCCAAATATGGGCGGGGTGAGTAGTCGTTCAAACCACTATTGTAGCTGAGCTAAAATTAAAGGCCAGCGAGCTTCAAATTCAGTTGTTGGGCGATAACGGAATTCTGAACGCACGAAACGAGATAGCATCCCTTCACAAAATGCCAGTAATTGGCTTGCGAGAAGTGATTCATCATGGGTAAAGCCGTGACCGTCGCGTATTTTCTTTTCTTTTAATACTTGGCGTAATTGTGACTCAATTCTTTCAAATAATTGGTTAATACGACCTTGAAGCCTATCTTGCTCAAACATCAGAGCATGACCTGTCATGATCCTGGTCAGGCCTGGATTTTTCTCTGAAAAGCCTAAGATAAGCACTAAAATAAGTTTAATTCTAAGGATCGTATCTTTTTCATCATTTAAGATGAGATTAATACGTGAAACGAGCGAATCCTCAATAAACTCAATTAAGCTATCGAACATTTTCGTTTTACTTGGAAAATGACGATATAACGCAGCTTCGGATACGCCAACATTTGCTGCAAGTTTTGCAGTGGTAATTCGCTGACTACCATCACTACTTTCGAGCATTAATGCAAGTGATTGTAATATCTCTTCACGCCTGTTGCGTTTTTTTGTTATCGCTTTTTCTGCCATGTCTTATGAGACCCCTGCTAAAACAGCACAACAAATTATCTAAAATTTTACCCTAAGTAAATATAATCGAGGGTAAGTATAAGATAAAGCAGGGTGATAGTTGTGAAAGGGGTGTAAATCGTATACATAAATCGTTTAGTACATTAAGCAGTAAAAATCGATGCATTTGGCAGAATGAGTAATAAAGATACTCGGTATTAATACTTGGTAAGCTCTACCTTGTAAATTCCAATTACTGCCAAACAACATTCAATTTTGACCATTAAACATACTGTTTCTATATATATACACTCATAATACTTCAAGTTGCAGCACATTTTGTTAAGTGATAATGACGACGTTTATTTGTACCAGTTACATGTTTTTTATGTTCCTAGTAGCTAATTGACTCGTCACTTAGCTGCATCAAGAGTCATTCTAGAGTATAGATTTACTCCTTCAAGAGGGATAAAACCCTAATACCACAACCACACCATCCACATTTTTAGTTAAATTTACTGGTAGATTTATTTTTATTTCAACATCAATAATGGTTGAATATTACCAGTAATATCAATTTGTTATTGGCGACCTGAGTGGCCAAATCCACCGGTACCACGTTCTGTTGCATCAAAGTCATCAACAATATTAAATTGTGCTTGTACAACAGGGACGAAAACCATTTGTGCTAAACGCTCTCCTGGCTCAATTGTAAATGTTTGATTTCCTCTATTCCAAACGGAAACCATTAACTGGCCTTGGTAGTCTGAATCAATGAGACCCACTAAGTTACCAAGTACCACGCCATGTTTATGACCTAAACCTGAACGAGGAAGAATAACTGCCGCAAGTTGTTCATCAGCAATATGAATAGCGAGTCCTGTAGGTATAAGCTCAGTTTGGCCTGGTGCTAAATCAATTGGAGCATCAAGGCAAGCACGTAGGTCTAATCCAGCAGAACCTGATGTTGCATATGTTGGTAAAGGAAACTCGTTACCGATACGGGGATCAAGGATTTTCAGATCAATTTTTTTCATAACGTTGAAGTATCTCGTCAAGTAAGTAATGGCTTAATGTCAGCTTGTTATTGTGGGGAAGCAGTACATCGCCAGAAGCGTCGAATATATGTAGCGCATTGTTATCACTATTAAAACCATTATCTGCAAGGGAAACATCATTCGCACATATTAGGTCTAATTTCTTTTGCAGGCGTTTTTGGCGTGCATATTCTTCCACATTTTGAGTTTCCGCAGCAAACCCAACAACATAGGGGCGGTGTTCGGTTAAATAGCCGACGCTGGCAACAATATCAGGGTTTTTAACGAGAGTAATGATGACCTCATCACCTTGTTTTTTAATTTTATTTTCAGCAATTGTTTTTGAACGATAATCAGCGACGGCAGCACAACCAATAAAAATATCTTGTTCAGTGATTGTTTTATGTACTTGCTCATACATATCAAGTGCACTAATAACATCAATACGAGTTACGCCTTTAGGTGTAGGTAAATTCACGGGGCCAGCGATTAAAGTCACTTGTGCACCACGTTGGCTTGCCGCTTCGGCAATGGCAAAGCCCATTTTTCCAGAACTATGATTACTAATAAAACGAACAGGATCTAAATCTTCACGAGTTGGCCCTGCTGTAATCATAATTTTTAAATTCGTTAGATCAGATTTAGCATTAAAATATTCACGGGTAAAACGCACAATGTCTAATGGGTCGATCATTCTTCCGGGGCCAATATCGCCACAGGCTTGGCTACCCTCATCAGGACCCCAGATCATATACTGGCGTTGTTTCAATCTGATTAAATTTTCTTGAGTGGCAGCAGCACAATACATTTGTTGGTTCATTGCTGGAACAACCGCGATAGGTGCAGAAGATGCTAGACAAATTGTCGTCAGCAAATCATTAGCCATTCCTGCTCCAACACGTGCGATTAAGTCCGCAGTTGCCGGTGCTAAAATAATAATATCAGCCCATTTCGCTAATTCAATGTGGCCCATGGCAGCTTCAGCGCCTGGATCAAGCAAGTCATCAGCGACAGGGTGGCCGGACACTGCTTGTAGGGTTAAAGGTGTAATAAATGCTTTTGCTCCTTCAGTCATCACTACACGAACAATAGCCCCTTCATCACGTAGGCGGCGGGTTAGCTCAGGAATTTTATAAGCAGCAATACCGCCACTCATACCAAGAACTATTTTTTTACCTAATAGCTGCGTCATTGTTCTGTCCATCCGATCATCGTGAAGAGCATATTATCATATCAGAAATATTGTTGAGAGCACTGTATATATCATCACCCTTTTATTTTTGCGAAGCGCTACGCAAATCAGTAAAGGATACATTGTTGTGATTATTTTCTACATATAAAAGTGTGTGAAAATAACTCAGCAAGGGTTTGCTTATGGAATATGAAGAACACTTAAAGCCAAGGGAAAAGCTACTAGCCTATGGGGCACCAGTATTGACGGATGTGGAATTATTAGCAATTTTTCTTCGTACAGGCAGCTTCGGAGAGCCTGTTTTACAACTCGCCGAACGTTTATTGCATGAGTTTGGTTCATTACATTTACTCCTGCAAGCGGATTATTCGAGGATTACGCAATGCAAGGGGGTAGGGATTTGCAAATATTCGCAATTTCAGGCAATCAGTGAGCTAGCTCGCCGTTGTTTTTCTAAGCAGTTTTTATATGAAGATGTGATATCCGAGCCAAACTTTCTAAAAAAAAGGCTGCTGGAACTATTTGCAGGTCAGGAACGAGAGGTTTTTGTGGTACTGCTATTGAATAATCAACACCAGATAATTTGTCATGACGAATTATTCAAAGGAACGATTAATCGTGTTGAAGTACACCCTCGTGAAATTATTCGTTATGCAATGAAAATGAATGCAAGTGCAGTGATATTGGCACATAATCATCCTTCAGGGAATGCGGAACCCAGTGAAGCTGATAGGCAAGTCACTTTCCGTATTAAAGATGCTTGTGCTTTAATGGGGCTGACTCTGTTAGACCATTTTGTCGTTGGTCATAAACATTGTGTTTCGTTTCTTGAACGAGGGTGGCTGTAAAATCATTTTTTTGACTAAAAAATGACAACTTTTGCCGCATTGGGCTTGAGTGAAAATGAATGAAAGCGTATACTACGCCACCTTTGAGGATCTTGGGTTTGGCGAGAAGAGCCTATCTCAGTAAATTTTTTACTAAGATGATAACAATCTTTTCAGTCATAAAGTTTGCTGAGATGGGCTCCTAAGCCTGACGAGGCGGCCATACCCAGAACAAAAAAAGCTCGAGCTGATTAGATTTTTGGAGAATAGACATGTCACGAGTCTGCCAAGTTACTGGCAAGCGTCCAATGAGCGGTAACAACCGTTCACACGCATTAAACGCGACCAAGCGTCGTTTTTTGCCAAACCTGCACTCTCACCGTTTCTGGGTTGAGTCTGAGAAACGTTTCGTAACACTGCGTGTATCTGCTAAAGGTATGCGTGTTATCGATAAAAAGGGTATTGATGCTGTTCTTGCTGAACTGCGTACCCGTGGTGAGAAGTACTAAGGAGCTAAAAAATGGCTAAAGGTATTCGCGAGAAAATCAAGCTAGTCTCTTCTGAAGGTACAGGTCATTTCTATACCACTACGAAGAACAAGCGCACAATGCCAGAAAAACTGGAAATGAAAAAATTCGATCCAGTTGTTCGTAAGCATGTGATCTACAAAGAAGCAAAAATTAAATAATTGCTGCTTTCTTGTGAAAAACCCAGCCTCGGCTGGGTTTTTTTATGTAAGAAATCAGTAAGATATATAGATAGGCATTCAACGCTATATCGATTCTTCCTAAAGTAGTAACATATTCACTATGAATTGAATTAATAGTGTTAGTTTTTGTCAAAGAACTATGTCATTTTGCGTATAGATATAATTAAGAGTGTCTGGTGAAAAAACAGTTTAAAAAAATTCTTGTTATCAAGATGCGGTTTCATGGGGATATGTTACTGACGACGCCGGTTATCAGCACATTAAAACAAAACTATCCTGATGCCGAGATTGACGTGTTACTTTATCAAGATACGATCCCTATTTTATCAGAAAATAGGGAAATCCATGCTTTGTATGGCATGAAAGGCAAAAAAACGAATGGGTTGAGTAAAGCCTGTAATTTTTTAAGTTTACTGAGAAAATTGCGCCGAAATAAGTACGACCTTATCGTGAATTTAGCCGATCAATGGATGGTATCGGTACTTGTTCGAGCGATCCCCGCACCAGTTAAAATCTCACATGACTTCGCTCATCGCGACTCAAAATTTTGGCGAAATAGTTTTACTCACTTAGTCGTTCCTCATGGCGAACATGTTGTTCTTAATAATCTCTCTGTTCTTGAGCCGTTAGAGATAACTCAATCAAAAACACATCTAACAATGTCATATTCAGAGCAGGATTGGAAAAATATTGATCAACGGTTATTAGATTTAGGGGTGCATAGCAGTTATGTTGTTATTCAACCGACAGCTCGGCAAATTTTTAAATGTTGGGATGACGAAAAATTTTCTGAGGTGATTGATGCATTGCAAGCTCGTGGTTATCAAGTTGTCTTGACATCGGGCCCAGCAAAAGAAGACCTTGATTGTATAGAAAATATCGCTTCTCATTGCCAATCTAAGCCTATCATTGAATTAGCTGGAAAAACCACTTTCCCTGAGCTCGGTGCATTGATTGCTCATGCAGCGTTATTTATTGGTGTTGATTCTGCGCCTATGCATATTGCTGCTGCGGTGAATACACCAATAGTGTGTTTATTCGGTGCAACAAATAATGTGTTTTGGCGACCATGGAGCGATAATGTTGTGCAATTTTGGGCTGGGGACTATGAGCCTATGCCGCCAAGAGAGCAACTTGATAGAAATAAAAAATACCTTTCTATCATCCCTGCTTCTGATGTTATTAAAGCGACAGAGGATATGTTGCCAATGAATATTCGTTCAATGATGGCAAGGTTTTAATATGATTTTGGCCTTTTGTCTGTATAAATATTTTCCTTTTGGTGGCTTACAGCGTGATTTCTTGCGTATCGCTTTAGCGTGTCAAAACCGAGGCCATGATATTCGAGTTTACACGCAATCTTGGAGTGGTGATGCTCCCGCAGGGTTTGAAATTATCATTGTTCCAGTGACATCAAAAACGAATCATGGACGCAACGCACAGTATTGTCAGTGGGTGCAAGAGCATCTTAAATCGCATCCTGTAGATCGTATTATTGGCTTTAATAAAATGCCTGGCCTAGACGTTTATTATGCTGCTGATGTGTGTTATGCGGAGAAAGTTGCTAATGAAAAAGGTTTTTTTTACAAATTAACGCCGCGTTATAAACATTACGCATTATTTGAGAAAGCCGTGTTTCAAGTTGGGAAATCGACCAAACTTTTAATGTTGACACCGCACCAAATTGAACATTTTAAAAAACACTATGCAACAGAAACATCGCGTTTTTATATGTTGCCTCCAGGTATTGCGCAAGATAGGAAATATGATCAGCAAATTTCAAATGCTAAGCATATTTACCGAGAAAAAAATCAAATATCACAATCAGCTTATTTTTTGTTGCAAGTAGGCTCTGATTTTAAGCGAAAGGGTGTTGATCGCACAATAAAAGCAATGGCAGCATTACCTGATACCGTTAAGAAAAATACGGTACTCATGGTTGTTGGTCAGGATAAACCCACGAAATATCGACAACTAGCAGAGCAATTAGGTATAGGTGACCAAGTATCATTTTTTAGTGGACGTGATGATGTTGCTGAATTAATGGCTGCTGCCGATATATTGATGCATCCTGCATATCAAGAAGCGGCGGGCATTGTGCTACTTGAAGCGATTACGGCTGGTTTACCCATCATTGTGACACAAGTGTGTGGCTACGCACCTTTCATTACTAAAGCGCGGTGTGGTGTTGTTATCAATGAGCCCTTCGAGCAGAAAAAATTAAATTCGGCTCTATCGGAAAGTCTGCAAAATACGTCCCAGCTAAACAACTGGGCGGAAAACGCTCGTTATTTTGCTGATACGGAAGACCTATATAGCCTGCCTGAAAAAGCAGCGGATATTATTTTAGGAGCTCTAGATGATTGAGCTTAAAACGCCTTTTAGTGAGTTATGGAAAAACAAAGATCCATTTATTGAAACAGAGCACTTACAGGGTGAAGTTTTTCGTCAACTAGAAAGCCGTAAAACATTGCGTTTTGAGCTAGAAGGGCAGAGTTACTTTATTAAAATCCATTATGGTACGGCGCTAAAAGAAGTAATAAAAAACCTATTTTCACTGCGTTTGCCTGTACTTGGAGCTGACAGAGAATGGAATGCAATCCATCGTTTAGCGAATGCAGGTGTAGATACCATGGATGGCCGTGCCTATGGGCAAAAAGGTTGCAATCCATTACGGCGCCACTCATTTATTATTACTCGAGACTTAACGCCAACAATTAGTTTGGAAGATTACTGTGCTAATTGGTTAAATACTCCCCCTGATTTTAAGACGAAACAAATGATTATCCACCGCGTTGCTGATATGGTGAAAAAGATGCATGCGATTGGCATTAATCATAGGGATTGCTATATTTGTCATTTCTTACTTCATTTACCTTTTACGGGAAGTGAATCAGATTTGAAAATTTCAGTTATCGATTTGCACCGTGCACAGTTAAGAAATAAGGTACCAATTCGTTGGCGAGATAAAGATCTGATTGGTTTATATTTTTCTTCTTTGAATATAGGATTAACTTCGCGTGATCTCTTCCGTTTTATGAAAACCTATTTTGGTTTATCATTAAGAGAGATTATTCGTACAGAGCAAGCATTGATGGCGAAAGCATCAGTTAAAGCAGAAAAAATCCAAGAACGCACAATTAGAAAATCTTTATAACTCCATTCCAAAAAAGAGTAGAAAGAGTATGTTTTTTGACAAACAAAATGCAGTGGTAAAACGGATAGATTTGTCATCATCAGATGTTTTAAGGTCTAGTGATAGCTTGCATATTTCATATGGAATTGATCGCAACTTTCTGTATGGGTGTGGCATATCAATTGCGTCTATATTAAAGAATAACACTGATATAAATTTTGTTTTTCATATTTTTACAGACTACTTTGATGATGAATGGGAGCGTTTGTTCAAAGCTCTTGCATATCAATACAATACTAGCTTAGTTATTTATGTAGTTGATTGTGAACAACTAAAATCATTGCCAAGTACTAAAAATTGGTCATATGCAACTTACTTTCGGTTTATCATTGCTGATTATTTCTCTAATCAATTGGATAAAATGATTTATATGGATGCTGATATTATGTGTCAGGGTTCATTAAATGAGTTATTGCACGTTACATTTAACGGTGATGAAGTTGCAGCTGTTGTTCCTGAGAGAGATAGCGTTTGGTGGGCTAAACGAGCAGACGCATTAGGCATTCCAAGTATTGAAAAAGGTTATTTTAATGCAGGTTTTTTACTCATCAACTTGGAAAATTGGTCTCGTTTAAATATTTCAACTAAAGCGATGGAACTTTTATCACAGGAAGAGGTTAAAACCAAATTATCATTCCTAGATCAAGACATCTTAAACATGTTGTTAACAGGAAAGGTGATTTATTTGGATAAAAAATACAATACTCAATATAGTTTAAATTATGAACTGCAAAAGGATAAAAAAGAAAATCCAATCACAAGTAGTACAATCTTAGTTCATTATATTGGGCCGACAAAACCTTGGCATGAATGGGCAAA
Organism: Providencia manganoxydans; assembly: GCF_016618195.1. Lineage (NCBI taxonomy): Bacteria > Pseudomonadati > Pseudomonadota > Gammaproteobacteria > Enterobacterales > Morganellaceae > Providencia > Providencia manganoxydans. Next base: position 4,283,745 of record NZ_CP067099.1, on the reverse strand, counting down.
TTATGAAACTGCGAAGCCTTTTTTGGATGCTAGAGCAGCGTCGCCTTGGAGAAAAGTTCCATTATTAAAAGCTAAGAATAGCAACCACTTACGTTATTGTGCGAAGCATTTTTACCATCAAAAATCATACCCATTATTTTTAAAAATGTATTTAAAATATTTTTATCAAAAACTATTTTAAATCTGGAGATAATATGGATAGTATCATTAAAGAGAAAATAGTTATTGGTGAATTAGATAAGAATATAAATTATCTTAATGTAGCATATGGGGTTGATGAAAATTTCTTGTTTGGTGCCGGTATTTCTATCTGTTCATTATTATTAAATAATAATAATTTTTTCAAATTCCATCTAGTAACTGATTATATTGATAATCAATTTATGGAATGTTTAAAAAAAATAAATGAGAAATATAAGTCGCAAATAATTGTGTATCTTTTAGAACCTAATGAATTAAAAAAATTACCTACATCTGCTGTTTGGTCTTATGCTACATATTTTCGTTTTTTTATTTTTGATTTTCTATGTGAACAAGAAAAAAGTGTTTTGTATCTTGATGCAGATATTGTATGTAAAGGAAGTTTACTTAATTTATTAAAAATTAAGTTTGAAAATGAATATGCTGCTGTAATTCTAGATGTTGATGAGATGCAGAAAAATTGCGAGTCTAGGCTTAATATATATGGTTATAAAGGTAAATATTTTAATGCTGGAGTAATTTTTTTAAATTTACAGATGTGGAAAAAAGAAATTTTTACTAAAAAAGCATTTGAAATGATACAAGAGAGAAAACTAAAATATCTAGATCAAGATGCATTAAATATTTTATTTGATAGAAATAATATATATTTAGATAGAGATTATAATTGCATCTATACATTAAAAAATGAATTGAAAAAAATAAATTATCAGGATTATATCAAAAAATCAACAATATTAATTCATTATACCGGTGCCACAAAGCCATGGCACTATTGGGGCATTGATTATCCTGCAAGCAAGCCATTTAAAGATGCTTTTGAGAATTCACCATGGAAGGAGTTACCTTTAAAAGGGGCTCAAAAAAAGGTGGAATATCAAGAACGTTATAAGCATGAGCTTAGGCAAAAGAAAATAATTAAAGGATTGATCAGTTTAGTAAAGTATAAATATTTTAAATAAACATTCTCAATCAATAAACTATGTGGAATTTGTGTACATTTTTATTGATTGCTCTGAAAATGATCTGTTATCTATTATTTAGTTGAATCAATAGTGATATTTTTTGTCAAAAAGTTATATAATTTAGGATAGTAGATTAGAGTAATGCTTGATAGATGATGTGATGTAAAGAAATGTCATCTTTAAAAGACTAGCTCTTAAAATAAAGGCCTTATACTTCTTAGAGGTGTTTTGGTCATTGAAGGATGAAAAATGTTGACCCATGAAATTATCAAATCACTGGTAAAAATTAATGATGCTATAACGAGTGATAAAGAATACTTTCATATCGCCTATGGGGTAGACGATAAATTTCTCTATGGGGTTGGTACGTCGATCGCTTCAATCATTCTTAATAATAAAGAGACGCATTTTCATTTCCATATTCTTGTCGATAGTATCACGAAGCAAAGTCTTTTTGATGAGTTAGTGGCTAACACTCAACATAAAATCACAATCTATCTGATTGATAACAAAGAATTTAAGAGATTGCCTTTGCCATCCAAAGCTTGGAGTCACGCCATTTATTTTAGATTGGTAATTATCGATTATCTTTCACAAACAATTGATAAATTACTTTATTTGGATGCAGATATTATCTGTAAAGGTGATCTTTCATATTTAAAAACGTTAGAATTTAATGAAGATACTTATCTGTATGCAGTAAAAGATAAATTCCGTAGTGAAAAGAAATCTCTGCCTATGGATATGCATAAATACTTTAATTCTGGTTTTTTATATATGTCAGTTCAACGCATGGTTAGGGATGATATACCTAACAGAGTAATTGAGCTGGTGAAAAATAACGAATTTACGCACCCAGATCAGGATGCATTAAATATATTACTTAATGATAAGTTAATTAACATTAGTGAAAATTTTAATTTTATGTTTTCTTTAGATTGGTATATTACGAGTAAAAGAGATATTAGTAATATATCAGATGATGTTATTTTTATTCATTTTGTCGGCCTAACTAAACCTTTTCATGAGTGGGCTAAATTTTATAAAGAATATCAGTTTTTTGAAGCTGCAAGGCAAGAGTCGCCGTGGAAAAATATTCCTTTACTTAAAGCGGATAGCTATAAGCAGTTATCGCGGAAAAAATCTCACCTAAGAAGAAACTGGAAGATTTTATCTTTTCTCACTGCAACGGCAGAATACTTAATAAAGAAAATGTCTCACTGATATATTTAACAGTTTAGTGATACTAAGCTGTTATTTTGATAATTTTTTATTTATCAATAGAGCCACTAATACATTGTATAAAAAGAAGATATCTAGGAAGATAAATTCAAAAAGGCAATAAACCAAAAAATAGCCAATTGATGATATAAAAATGCCTACGTTAAGTATGCTTTTTTGCATTCTTATGCTTCGATAGAGATCTTTTTGATTTATAAAGAATGCTATACAAAATAAAACTAATCCACCTAGGCCAACATTATAAATAATGTTTAAAAAGAATGGGTCATCATTATTGTGTACATACTCATTTTTACGCTTAGAAAATCCTCCGCCCCCGGAGAATCTTTCAGCATTATTATCATTTAAATATTGGTTGTATGATACCGAGCCGTAGCCAGCACCAAAAATAAAAATTTCTTTATTATTCATGAAAATAGGTAATCGAGTTGAGATAATCTTATCGCGGCTTGAGGTAATATTTTTCGAATATAAAGTCTGATCAATTTTTCTTTTAACTTGAGGGATTTCATTATATGCGGCCGTAGTTATTACCAAGCAACTGATAGCGAAAATAGCAATACTTAAGATAAATGATTTTATGGTATTAGAAAAAATAAATAAAATTAAAACAGACTCTACAAATAAGGCAAGAACCCCACCTCGGCTACCCGTATATAATAAAAACACAAATGCCAATATTGACAGTAAAAACATTGCTAACTTGATTAGTACGTTTCTAAATATAAATACAGCACTAAAGGTAAATGGGAAAAGCAAAGTCATATAATGTGCAAAGCCGTACCTTAATTGTATAAATAAGGGGAGGCTGCTATCTTTAAACTGTTTAAGTATGGGGGTAATAAAAATGGTAAAGACTAATGTTGCTATCAGGGCATAGCTTATAGTTTTAATATTTTTTGAGCTATCATTCTTAAATACGAATAAAAATAATGAAAGAATTATCACATATCGCCAGTCATTAAAAAACTCTTTAAATGCCTCTATAGTGAAACTTGAATAAGTAAATAAGGCTATACAGAGTAAACACCAACCACTAAATAAGAAAAAAACCTTTCTAGATTTTATTAGATTTACAATATCACTTTTAATATTTATTTTTTCTTTTATAGCAATACCAATTGTTATGATGAAGAGTAATACAGCGGAAATATTGAGAACACCTTGAGTATCATTAGTGAACATACCCAAAATAACCAGTGATACTAATAGAAAAGGGATTTGGCTAATAATGTTTTTTTTAATATCCACAAATTTTCCTATTTTTATCGTTAATAATTTTTTTTTTAGAAATCATAAGATACCAGTAGTATCTTTATCATGCTAAACATAACATCTTATATTGCTTATATCAGGATTGTATTTATCATATGGAAAGATGTCCAGCGACCTAGCGGAAAAAGCGATATTTTAGTTTAAGATTTGTTAATTTATACTCGTCATACTTCAAGTTGCAGCGCTTCTCGTTAACCTATGGTGATCAGGTTCATTCATGCAACTTGCGGTGTTTTCTATGTTCCTAGCGATTTGTTGATTTGTTGGATCTAGAATTATTTAGCGTATGTAAAATTAATTGTTACTGAGGGATCTACTCATGCCAGAACTACCTGAGGTCGAAACCAGTCGTAGAGGAATAGAACCTCATCTTGTTGGAAACTCAATTCAATATGCGATTGTACGCAATAGCCGTTTGCGTTGGCCTGTTTCTGAACAAATAAAACGTTTATCTGATGGAAAGATCCTCAGTGTACAGCGTCGTGCTAAATATCTGCTGCTTGAATTGGAAAAAGGTTGGATCATCATTCATTTAGGTATGTCTGGTAGCTTGCGTATTTTGCTAGAAGAACTGCCCGAAGAAAAACACGACCACGTCGATCTTGTTTTGAAAGATGGTAAAGTTTTGAGGTATACCGACCCGAGGCGTTTTGGAGCTTGGTTATGGTGTGAAGATCTTGAAACAAGCTCAGTTCTTGCTCATTTAGGGCCAGAACCACTCTCGGATGAATTTAATGCCCAATATTTATTTGAACAAGCAGCAAAACGAAAAATTGCGATAAAGCCTTGGCTAATGGATAACAAAGTGGTGGTTGGTGTTGGTAATATTTATGCGAATGAAGCTTTATTTGCGACAGGAATTTCGCCAGAGAAGATCACCAACACTCTGACACTGGAACAATCGATTGAGCTAGTCGCTCAAATCAAAAAAGTCCTACAGCGTTCGATTGAGCAGGGTGGTACGACATTAAAAGATTTTCTGCAATCAGATGGTAAACCGGGATACTTTGCACAAGAATTATTTGTTTATGGCAAAAAAGGTGAGCCTTGCTTAATGTGTGGCACATTAATCTTAAGTATTAAACAAGGCCAGCGCAGTACATTTTATTGCCCAAATTGCCAAAGATAGCGTTTTAAAGCTTGTTGAGTTTTTTTAACATCGCCCGTTCAACAATGGGGGGTAAAAATGAGGAAACATCACCGTCATGAAGCGCAACATCTTTTATCAATGATGACGAAATAAAAGATAGGTTTTGTGAAGGAAGCAAAAATACAGTTTCCAATTTGGGTACTAAGTGGCGATTCATATTAGCGAGTTGCCACTCATACTCAAAATCTGCGACCGAGCGAACTCCCCGAATAAGAATATTGGCATCGTGCTTTTGTGCGAAATTTGCCATCAACTCTGAAAAACCAACGACTTCAACGTTACTTAAATGTGCTGTTACCTGTTGGGCAAGGTCAACGCGTTCTTCAAGGGTAAACATAGGGCTTTTGCGCTGGCTATTGGCAATTGCCAGCAATACATGATCGAACATGGCTGCTGCACGTGAAACAATATCAATATGTCCTGATGTGATGGGGTCAAAGGTGCCAGGGTAGATAGCTTTATGTTGCATAATGTTGGTATCTCAACGTTTGTAAGTACTTAATGTAAACCGTTTGGATTAAGTAACATATGAATGGACTCAACATTATCGACAATTGGGCGTTGTTGCAACTGACGAATGGCTTTGTTCGCCATACTTTAGGCTGCGGCGCTTTTGTTTACAGTATCGTGACTATACCAATTCTCTCATCATATACTTTTAGCGACTCATTCATGTACTACTTAGCCACAACTTGAATTATTTAGAGTAGACTATCTAATTTTAAGGCTATTTTTAGGTGTATATTCTACACACCTTCACGAAAGGTTTGTGTTAAGATAGCGCCAATTTTGGTAAGTGAATCAGATCGAATGTTATTGCGTTTATATCAGGTACTCCTTTATCTCATTCAGCCTCTTATTTGGGTTCGCCTATTAGTGCGAGGCCGCAAAGCACCCGCGTATCGCAAACGTTGGGGGGAACGCTATGGTTTCTGTGCAGGCAAAGTTGCGTCAGGTGGGATATTGCTGCACTCTGTTTCGGTCGGAGAAACACTTGCCGCAGTGCCTTTAGTTCGTGCACTACGCCATCATTACCCCTCATTGCCAATTACAGTAACAACGATGACACCTACGGGTTCAGAACGTGTTGTGTCAGCTTTTGGTGATGATGTTTATCATGTCTATCTTCCCTATGATCTTCCCGGCTCTATGCGTCGTTTCCTTAATCAAGTTGATCCAAAGTTGGTGATTATTATGGAAACTGAACTATGGCCGAATATGATAAATCAGCTTCACCGCCGTAAAATACCTTTGGTGATTGCTAATGCCCGCTTATCTGAACGCTCGGCCGCTGGTTATCAAAAATTAGGTAGTTTTGTGAAGCGAATGCTGCGTAATGTCACAATGGTTGCGGCGCAGCATCAAGAAGATGGTGAACGTTTTATTCAGTTAGGGTTACGACGAGTTCAATTGAATGTGACTGGTAGCTTAAAATTTGATATTTCAGTGACACCTGAGCTTGCGGTGAGAGCCGTTACCTTGCGTCGACAATGGGCTGCACATCGGCCGGTTTGGATAGCAACAAGTACCCATGAAGGTGAGGAAGCCATTGTTTTAGATGCACATCAGCAATTGTTAAAACGTTTCCCTGATTTATTGCTCATTTTAGTTCCCCGCCATCCTGAACGTTTTGCGAAAGCTGAAGAGTTAACGACTAAGGCTGGGCTAAAATCTATTCGCCGTAGCCAAGGTATCGTTCCTACTTCAGATGTTCAGGTGGTGATCGGTGATACTATGGGTGAACTGATGCTACTGTATGGCATTGCCGATTTAGCTTTTGTTGGTGGCAGCCTTGTAGAAACGGGGGGGCATAATCCGTTAGAAGCCGCAGCGCACGCTTTACCTGTGTTGATGGGACCGCATACGTTTAATTTCAAAGATATTTGTGGAAAATTAAAGCAAGCTGATGGGATGATCACGGTTACTGATAGTGACACAATGGCGCAAGCTGTCACTAGTCTGCTCTCTGATGAAGACTATCGCCTATATTATGGTCGCCATGCCGCAGAAGTATTGCATGAAAATCAAGGGGCATTGCAGCGTTTGCTCAAGTTATTACAGCCATACTTACCGCCGAAAGAACAATAACACGGTCAAATTTTTGAGTCTGTGACAGAAAACTTGAATAAAACGACAATAGATGATGACTATTTGTCTCCCTTCCTTATTATTCACTCTAAACTATAGTAGAATTCGCCGTTCTATTTCCATTTGCACTATTAGGCGCATATTCATGGGTGTTATACATGCACCTAATAGATAATGGGTACCTTTACTTGAATATTTAAAATAGTATGCCAGCAATCAATCAATCGATATCGAACAAATATGTTTATTTGTGGGTCATTGGCTATGCCATTGCATGGATTTTGGCCAGTTTTTATTTAGATCCAACAGTACCTTACGATACAGTTGAAGCCGTTAACTGGGGTATGAATGGAGAATGGGGCTCACCAAAAAACCCTTGGTTTGTGGGAATGGTGATGTGGCCTGCTATACATCTAGGTATTTCTTATAGTTTTTATTGGTACTTTATTCATTTTATTGGTATCGCATTTGGATTGTTAGGTGTCTGGAAGCTGGCATATCGCTTAACAGGACGTCGTGATCTTGCATGGTTTGCGATGTTGATGTTGAATTTATCTGGTGTAATTAATTTCGATATCATTCCTTATAATGACAACTATATTTTAGTCACCTTCTGGGCGTGGATCCTATATTTCTTTTTGCGTGCAGTTTATGACAATCCAGCATGGTGGCTGTTATTTGCTTTGTGTGCAGGCCTTGCCACAATGGGTAAATACTCAACTCTCGCTTTAGTTGGCTCCGTATTTTTATTAACGCTATTTGTTAAGCAAGTTCGTCAAAGCTATCGACACCCTGTTTTCTATTTAGCGATAGCGCTCTGGTTTGCGATTGTTTTACCTAACTTCTTTTGGTTGATGGCGAGTGACTTCTCGGCCTTCAAATGGGTAGATTCACAGATTGATCCTGGATTTAACTTACATACCACTCAAGCAGCGTTAAGTGTTTTTTATCCATTAATTATCGCAGCCATTATTGTATACAGTTGCGGTGGTAAACTCGGTTGGCCAAAGCCATTGGCTAATCGCATGGTTAATTTTATTATCCTGTTCCCTTTAGTGGTTATTTATGGTTGGTTTTCTTTCCATGATGGCGGTCGGATCACTGAGTGGTTACAACCTTTTATGGCAGTGTGCGCGCCTCTATTTATTGGTTCAATTACTGTCATGCCGAAAAAGCCACTTCGAAAACCATTAATTGGCTTAGCTTTCTTTGGCGTGTTGGTGCTGATGGGTTACTCTATCGTACAAAGCGCGAATATTCGTGGTGCTGGACAAAAGTTTATTGGTGTCAAAACCTTGATTGCAGAAGGTGAACAACGTTGGCATCAACGTTATGGCACACCTCTAAAATATGTTGGTGGTGAAGATAATTTACACCAATGGTTTATTATTTATGCAAAAGACAGACCGCATGTGATCCAACCATGGACCCTAGAACACCATATGCCACCTAATGTGTATAACCGCGATATTACAGAAGCAGAGATCCGTCAGAATGGGGCAATATTATTAGGTCGTAAATATGATGATTGTGCTCACGAGAACTTTGATAAAGTGCGTAAATATTGGCCACAATTTACGATTGAAAAAGAAGATGTGATTTACCGTTCTGAGCCTGATGCTAAGCCAGAAACCATGTGTTTTGGGTTTATTGCGCCAGAGAAATAATGTACAAGATAGAGTGTCTCAGTGCATCAAGGCACTCTATAAACTAAATACTAACTTATTTGATTAACCGCAACAAAATACCTAAACGAACAAACCTGTTTGATTTTGAACCGTCATGGAATAGTCGAAATACTCTAAACCATCTCATATGACCTAAATAATTTAATTGAAAAACGGATGGGTATTTACTTGCGCATGTTAAAGATATGCCCTGATCATCATCTATGATACCTGATGAAAGAAAGTCTTTTTGTGTTTTGAAAACTATTTTGTAGAATTCAGGCCATTTTTCTTTACCTGCAACTAATACTCCCCCAATGATGTGAGGATCATTATTTAGAACTTTTTCTAATACTGCCTTCTCATCCGTTAGATCCAACGTATTTTTAATGGAAAAAAAATGAATTTTATTTTGATCAAACGGGTGATACCACTCAGTGATACCATAAAGAGTTTTATTATTTCGGACATAACCAAAATCAACCCATGCAGCTAATTCACTCTCAACTAAATTTAAGTCAATGGCTTTTTTAACAAAAAAAGGTTTTAAATTATTAATCAAAACATATTCAGATGACCAATATTCAGGGTGGCGTAATAATTTAGGGTCAATTAAATTTTTAAATGTATCACTATTTTGAATTGTTGCTATTTTTTCAAGGATAAATTTAAATTTTTTCTTGAGATCAATAGTAATTACGTGGGTTGGTTTACCTTTTCTTATATCTAAGATTTTGTCCTTAAAATTAGATGTTGTATAGATAATAATTTTATTGTCTAGTTTTGCTAATTTTTTAAAATAATTCAAATAGGTATCATTAGAGCGTTCCAAAGAATTAGAACGCCCATGTTCTCTATTCCAATTACCTCTGCCTATATCAAAAAAGGCTGTGACTATCGTTATTGATTTATTCATAATAAATAATAATATCTGTTAGTTTAAGGGCAGAATTAGGTATAATATATAGGTTAACATATCGTCAAACTTACAAAGAATTTTTCAACTGTTTAAAGACAAGATCGGGTTCAATCGACTTCATTGTCTTATCTACTGACTTAATCTCATGTTGGCCTAAACCATAGCCGCCGATTAACCCAGGGTCTGTTGGGCCGAATAGGGTAAAATTCGTCTTATCCAGCGCTGCGGTTAAGTGACTAAGACCAGTATCAACAGAGACAACAGCCTTTGCATTGGCAATTTGAAGTGCCACTTCGGCCAAGGTGAGTTTGGGTAAAACGTCGACAAAGTCAAATCCTTCAGCAAGACGTAGTGCCCTTTGATACTCATGTTCGGCACCCCAAGGTAATTTTATTTTGACACCACTTTCAGCCATAAGAGCGATTAAGCTACGCCAATGTTCTTCTGGCCAATGTTTATCATCACGCGTTGTCGAGTGCAAGAAAACGACATACTCACCTTGTAACTCTGTGGGTGCATGTAAAAAGTGCTGGGCGATGGCGTAGTCACCTTGTGTTTTTGGGCAATCATAGCCAAGGCTTGCGGCAAACAATTGGCGAATGCGCTCTACAGCATGCTGTTGCTTACTGATTTGATGTTTGTAGTCATAAAAAAAACTGGCAATCGGTTCGCGTATGCTGTGGCGATCATAACCATGTTTTGCACCATGGGCGAGGCGCGTCACTAAAAATGCGCTCTTAAGTAGCCCTTGCGCATCAATAACGGCATCATAGTGAGTTGCAGTAAGTTGTTGACGAAATGCCGCTCGTTCAGCACGGATCGGTGCTGAAAACCAATTTTTACGCCAACGTCTTATTGCAACGGGGATCACTTGGTTAACCGCACTGTGCCAAGTTGGAATTTGTGCAAATCCTTCCTCGACGGCCCAATCAAACTGGATCTCAGGAAAAACGTGCTGAGCATCGGTTAATGCAGGTAGGGAATGTAAGACATCCCCCATGGATGATGTTTTGACTAAAAGCACACGCATTAATCGAAACCTATTTGTAAGCGAGCGAGAGCTTCGATGACTAATTTAGGCTGGATATCGATTAAACTTTGATGATAACCACTTTCGCCATCGCCTTTGCGTACTTTATGGTATCCGCTGATTAGGCGGATCACTTCCGCTTTATTTGATAACGGCGGCGTAAAATCAGGGCTGCTAGGGCCATATAAAGCAACGAGTGGTTTATCTAGTGCTGCTGCAACGTGCATTAAACCTGAATCGTTAGTAATAACGGCTTGGCAGCTAGCTATTAAGTTAACGGCTTGTTCTAACGATGTCTTACCTGCGAGGTTAATACAATGCTCGCGAGCCGTATCCGTTAGGCTCTGTTTGATGTCTTCGCCTGCCTCATGGTCTTTTTGTGAACCAAATAACAGCACTTGATAACCTTTTTCACTGATTAGCTGCTCTGCTAAAGTTGCGTAATGATAGTGAGGCCAACGTTTCGCTGGACCAAATTCGGCACCGGCGCAGAAACCAATAATCGGGCGTGAAGTATCGATATTAAATGTGTTAGCGGCATCAATAACTTCTTGCTGTTTAACGGCTAGTTTTGGCCACAGGATAGGCTCAGGAATATCGGTTGCGTTATGGATAGTGTGCTTATCATAAGCAAGTGCTACATAACGCTGTACCATAAGAGGAAATGCGGTTTTATCTAAAGTTCGGATATCATTAAGCAAACCGTAACGCATTTCACCACGCCAGCCAGTACGTTTGGCGATTTTTGCAAAAAACGGTATTAAGGCAGACTTAAATGAGTTAGGTAACACGATCGCTTGGTCATAGTTATGGTTACGCAGGCTAATACCGAGTTGCCGGCGCTCACCAATAGCGAGAGCGCCGTGACCGAGTGGCATAGGGATCGCTGCATTGACCTCTGGCATTTTTGCTAAAAGAGGACGACACCATTGTGGCGCCATCACATCGATTTGTGCGTGAGGATATTGCGCCTTTAATGTACGATAAAGGCTTTGTGACATCATCATATCCCCTACCCAAGAGGGGCCGATCACCAATATTTTCATAGATTATTTATTAGTCTGCTTGATTCAGCCACTGCATGTACTCAGCGACACCTTCGGCCACCGTTTTAAATGGTGCCTGATAGCCTGCTGCGCGTAATTTAGTCATGTCCGCTTGGGTAAAGCTTTGATAGCGACCTTTGAGTTTCTCAGGGAACTCAATGTATTCAACAGAAACGTTTTTATCATTGTGGAACTGCGTGACTGCATCAGCAACAGCTTGGAAAGATTCTGCACGGCCCGTACCGCAGTTAAAAATCCCTGACACATTATTCTGCCAGAACCATAAATTGACGGCAGCAACATCACCAACGTAAATGAAATCGCGACGGAAAGTTTCGCTACCTTCAAAGAGCTTTGGATTTTGCCCTTCGTTAATTTGCTTATTTAAATGATAAGCCACACTGGCCATACTGCCTTTATGGTTTTCACGTGGTCCATAAACGTTGAAATAACGGAAGCCGCACACTTGTGATTGCGCTTCAGGCAAAATATTACGTACATATTGGTCGAACTGGAATTTGGAGTAACCGTAAACGTTTAATGGCTTTTCGAATTGGCGTTCTTCAATGAAGTTATCACTACGGCCACCATAGGTTGCAGCTGAAGATGCGTAGAGAAAAGGTATTTCACGATCTAAGCAGAAATGCAGGAGCTCTTTGGAAAACTGATAGTTGTTATCCATCATGTATTTTCCATCCCACTCGGTGGTTGATGAGCAAGCTCCTTCATGGAATATCGCATCAATATCACCAAAGTCATCACCCGCCATCACACTGACAATGAACTCTTCTTTATCCATGTAATCAGCGATATCGAGATCAACAAGGTTAGCGAATTTCGTACCATCTTTCAGGTTATCGACAACTAAAATATCGGTGCGGCCAGCATCATTTAATGCCTTCACAATGTTACTACCAATAAAACCAGCTCCGCCAGTGACTATGATCATCGGGTGTACCTCAGTGGGTTAATGATATACTCGTCATACTTCAAGTTGCAGCGCTTTTTGTTGAAGTCGAAGTGACTACGCTCACTCGCATCAGCCACATCGTTTTCTATGCTCCTAGCGACTCATTCACTTGCCGCCTAGCTGCCCCTCGAATGATTTAGAGTCTATACAGAATATGAATCTTTCCATAATAACATTTATATAGGGTGACAACAGCTTTAACTGATAGGTAAACATTCTACTCGCGATATTTTTATAAGCTAATGATCGTGATCTTGGCTACAAACTTAACTTATTTATGCTGCGTAAGTCGATAGTTCTGGTGTCTATTATTAAACTCTAGAAATGGTTAAGTTATGGGAGAACATCATGTCGCAGCAATTTTATCAGCAAATCAAACAACAACTCAATGAAACTGAGGCCGCAGGTTTATTCAAAAACGAGCGCATTATTACCTCATCGCAAGATGCTGATATTGAAATTGCTGGAGGTCAGCATGTGGTTAATTTTTGTGCTAATAATTACCTCGGTTTAGCTAATCATCCTGATCTTATTGAAGCCGCCAAGCAAGGTATGGATAGCCATGGTTTTGGTATGGCTTCAGTGCGTTTTATCTGTGGTACACAAGACGCCCATAAACAATTAGAAAAAAAACTGGCGGATTTTTTAGGTATGGAAGATAGCATCCTCTATTCCTCCTGTTTTGACGCGAATGGTGGCTTATTCGAAACTCTGTTAGGGCCTGAAGATGTAGTGATTTCGGATGCACTTAACCATGCATCGATTATTGATGGTGTACGTTTGTGTAAGGCTAAGCGCTATCGTTATCCAAATAATGATATGGCTGAATTAAGGGCATGCCTTGAAGATGCTAAAGCTGCGGGAGCTCGACATATTTTGATCGCAACGGATGGGGTATTTTCAATGGATGGTGTGATAGCTAACCTGAAAGCCATTTGTGATCTTGCTGATGAATTCCAAGCACTGGTGATGGTGGATGACTCTCATGCGGTTGGTTTTGTTGGTAAAAATGGTCGCGGCACCCATGAATATTGCGATGTTATGGGGCGTGTTGACATTATTACTGGCACATTGGGTAAAGCTCTCGGTGGGGCTTCAGGAGGTTATACGGCAGCGAAAAAAGAGGTGGTAGAGTGGTTACGCCAACGTTCCCGTCCTTATTTATTTTCTAACTCCTTAGCCCCAGCAATTGTTGCCGCTTCAATTAAAGTTATCGATATGATGAGTGAGGGGGGCGAGCGACGCGCACGTTTATGGCGCAACGCGGCCTTGTTCCGCGAAAAAATGTCTGCTGCGGGCTTCACCTTAGCGGGAGCGGATCATGCCATCATCCCAGTTATGTTAGGCGATGCTGCACTAGCACAGGTTTTCGCCAATGAATTACTTGGAGAAGGGATCTATGTTACCGGTTTCTTCTACCCTGTTGTTCCTCAAGGGCAGGCGCGTATTCGCACGCAAATGTCTGCTGCTCATAGTGAAGAGGATATCCTACGTGTTGTTGACGCATTCACCCGCATTGGCAAAAAATTAGGTGTCATTGCTTAATGATCATTAAATAAGGCCACTCTATGAAAGCATTGTCCAAATTAAAAGCAGAACCAGGTATATGGATGACAGATGTGCCGAAACCGGAACTTGGGCACAATGATGTGATGATTAAGATCCGTAAAACCGCAATTTGTGGTACGGATGTGCATATCTATAACTGGGATGAATGGTCGCAAAAAACTATCCCTGTTCCGATGGTTGTAGGTCATGAGTATATTGGCGAAATTGTTGAAATAGGACAGGAAGTTAAAGGTTTTAAAATAGGCGATAGGGTGTCAGGTGAAGGGCACATTACCTGCGGACACTGTCGGAACTGTCGAGGTGGCCGTACACATTTATGTCGAAATACGGTTGGTGTTGGGGTAAATCGCCCAGGGTGCTTTGCACAATACCTTGTGCTACCTGCCTTTAATGCATTCAAGATCCCCGATAATATTCCAGATGAAATTGCGGCTATTTTCGATCCGTTTGGTAATGCTGTTCATACTGCGCTGTCATTTGATTTAGTAGGGGAAGATGTTTTAGTTTCAGGGGCGGGGCCGATTGGAATTATGGCTGCCGCAGTGTGTCGGCACGTTGGCGCACGCCATGTTGTGATCACTGATGTTAATGATTATCGACTCGAACTTGCTAAAAAAATGGGCGTCACTCGCGCCGTGAATGTCAGTCGTGAAAATCTTAAAGATGTAATGAAAGAATTAGGTATGCAAGAAGGTTTTGATGTGGCGTTGGAAGTGTCTGGCTCCCCAGCAGCATTTCATTCTATGCTAGAAACCATGAATCACGGCGGGCGTATTGCTCTGTTGGGGATCCCTTCCTCGGAAATGGCGATCGATTGGGGGCAGGTGATTTTCAAAGGGCTATTTATTAAAGGTATTTATGGTCGTGAGATGTTTGAAACTTGGTATAAAATGGCGACGCTTATTCAATCAGGTCTCGACCTCTCACCTATTATTACCCATCAATTTTCTATCGATGACTTCCAAAAAGGCTTCGACATTATGCGTTCAGGCCAATCAGGTAAAGTGATTTTAAATTGGGATGAATGATCCAAATACGGATTGCTGTTTAATGGCAGCAATCCGTTAGGCGGTCTATGGTTTTTGTTGAGAAAACAGGGGTTTTTTACTGTTTAATAATAATGGCTGTAACGTTTTGTCTTGATAAAGAGATTCAACCACTGACATTAAAAACTGAATACCACTTAATTTAACCGTTTGATTTTCTGACAGTTCAAATTCACAAGTCCCCACATGGATCAACTGAGGATGCTTATCTTTTGGCATTACAGGGGGGTCATTAGGCAATGGTTTTGGCTGTTCAGGCTGCATTTTCAGCGGTTTGTCTTGTTTTGGCATTTCATGACCATTCAGTAATGCACTAACCGCGACTAATTCAATATCTGCTGGCAGTTGTGGTAAATATTTTTGTAATGCACGTACTGTCGATGGGTGTGGGTGGCCAATTGCAATGGCACTACCATTTTTACGTGCATAGGCAACGGCCTTATTAAGTTGAATGCGAGTTTCTTCTTCTGATTGATGATTATCAAGAAAGATGTTTCGACGAACAACAGGGACACCAAACTCTTTTGCTGCATTCGCGGCTTGAGTATTACCGATGGTGACGCTATCTAAAAAGAAGAAATTAGACTGAGAAAGTGAGCCCATTACATTGCGCATGCCTGAAAGACTCGATGTCATTTCACTGCCCATATGATTATTCATACCGGTTGCATAAGGCACTTGGCCAATGGCGCGTTTAATGATGCGATCAACTTCTTCTGCGCTCATTGAAGGCGCTAGGGTATTTTTCTCTAACGGCTGTTTGCTCAATGGTTTCATTGGCATGTGAATAATAATTTCTCGACCCTGCTGGTGTGCTTTTGTGGCAACCTGTTTACCATGAGGGGAGTCAGGAAGAATGGCAATAGTAATAGGCGTTGGTAGTGCTAATATTTGGTTATCTTCCTTAGTGCGATAGCCAAAATCATCAATGACTATCGCTAATTTTGCCGCACTAGCCTGAAGAGTCACCATTAACAACGATAAACCAATGAGTAACTTAGAAGGCTGGTGTTTCAACATATTTATTTTCCTAACAATTTTTTCGGCTATTTTGTTGTCTATCGACCTAGCCAAGGGCGAGGGTTAACTGTTTTACCCTGCCGGCGAATTTCGAAGTACAGTGCAGGGCGTTCCTGACCACCACTACTTCCCACTAATGCAATAGGCTGACCCGCGCGCACTTCTTGGCCTACATTAACCAGTGCGCTTTGGTTATAGCCATATAAACTCATGTCACCCTTACCATGCTCAACCACCACAACCAGACCATAACCTTGCAGCCAGTCAGCCAGTAAAACACGACCATCGGCGATCGCTTTCACTTGGGTACCTTCATTGGCACCAATAACCATGCCTTTCCAGCGCAGCTCGCCTGAAATTGCCTCGCCATAATTATGCAGCGTTTGCCCTCGAACTGGCCACAAAGCTTGCCCCGCTGGGCGACCAAGTCCCCCAGTTCGCGACATGAGTGAACGCTCACTTTCGGATGGTTTATAAGAAGTACCAGTTTGCTTCGCTTTACGTTCTTTTTCGGCAACTTCTGCACGAATACGCGCCGCTTCACGTGCTTCACGTTCCGCTCTCGCTTTGGCTTCACGCTCTGCTCGAGCTATTTTATCACGCAGTCGGGACTCGTTTTGTTTCATCACAGCGAGATTTTTTTGATCTTCTTTTAACGTACTTTCAAGCGCAGTAAGTGTTTGCTTACGAGCTGCTTGAGCATTATCCAACTTGCGTTTTTCTTGCTGCTGTTTGGCTAACGCGGCTTTTTGCTCAGCTTGTTTTTTCTGTTCTAGCTGCTTTTGCTGATTGAGTTCAAGCGTTGTTTCTTCGAGTTGTTTGATATTTTTTTCACGGGCTTGGTTAAGATAACTGTAATAAGCGAGGATCCGCTCTTCACGTTGGCCTTCCTCACCTTTTAAAAACAGTGATAGACCTTGGTGTTTACCCAAACGGAATGCAGAATCGAGTTGTTCAGCCAGTAGTTTTTCATGTGCGGCTTTTTGTTTTTGTAGGCGCGTAATATTACTATTTAAGGTAGATATTTCTTTATCTAATTGTTTTAATTCAGTTTGTATTTCATGAAGCCCACGACCTACCGCTGAAATATTTTTTTCTTGCTGTTGAAGCTGATTAAGCAACGCCGCTCGTTTTGCTTGTTGATCTTTGACGCTTTTCTCTTTTTCAGCGATATTTTGCAGTAAATTTTGTAGCTGATCTTTATTTTGGGTGATCTGATTGGCCGCCATCACCTGAGTTGGCGATAGCGCTATTAATCCACAAGCAAACAGTGCTGAGGTAATAGCCTGACGAATAAAGGTTATTTTCATCCGGTTATATATATTGGCCATTCTGATAGAAAACCTCGAATAAATACGATAGCTAATTATTTCATCTGATAGGTATGGTTACCAGTGCCCAATTCTGAATCTTACAAAATAAACAGTGATAAACCAAAAGGCTACACTGTGATTTAACATGACAGGTTAGCTATGGTTTCGCCGCCATTATTTTTTAATCTATACCCGCCATACTTCATGCTGTAGCGCTTTTCGTTGAAGTCGAAGTGACTACGCTTACTTATCGCCTAGCCGCACCTAGAATGATCTAGAGTATAATTGATTGTATCGCTTATCTCGCTAATTAGTATCATTAAATCAAATATTATGGGCTAAATTTTAGCTAAACCGAGTATAGATCCTCTTTATTCGTGACTTTTTGAGGGGTAATGGGTTTGTGATAGGATGGATTATAGGTCTATATTGAGAGTGATACTCTTTATAGCTCAAGTTGCAGCACCTTTGGTTAAGGCATGGTGACCTGAGTCAGCGACCTACTTAGGCATGCGTCTAGTGGCTGGTTCATTTGTTGCCTAACTGCACATTAATTATTTGGAGTATAAATGACGTTTTTGTTGGAAAAAAGACCGTTTCTGCGTAGCGTTTCGCAAAAAAATCAATCTAGTTTGCGCTAACTGGCTGTAATTAGCTCAACACAAAGGTATACTCTGAGCCCTTTGATATTCATTTTTAACTAACGGGAGTGATTGCCCCCCATGATCCAAGAAATCATGCAATTTGTCAGCCGGAACATGTTATTGAGTCTGGTTTGGATAGCGCTGCTCGTCGCGGTGGTCGTAATGACCTTTAAAGGTTTGTTCTCTAAGTCAAAAGTAATCACTCGCGCGCAGGCGATTGCTCTGATTAATAAAGAAGAGGCAGTCATTGTGGATTTACGTTCTCGTGATGATTTCCGCAAGGGACACATTATTGATTCTATCAACTTAACACCTTCTGAAATTAAAGATAATAATTTAGGTGAGTTAGAAAAACATAAACAAAAACCGGTGATTGTTGTTTCTGCAAGTGGCATGGAATCAGGCAAACCTGCTGAGCATTTAGTGCAACACGGTTTTGAAAAAGTCTTTGTCCTGAAAGAAGGGATTGCTGGTTGGTCAGGTGAAAACCTACCATTAGCGCGTGGTAAGAAGTAATTTATCTGCTTGATATAGCTCTATACTCTCTTGTTTTACGGGTATGTGAGTATATATAGTCAAACTCATACGGAAGTTAAAAGGTATTAACATTATGTCAGAACAAAACAACTCAGAAATGGTATTTCAGATCCAACGTATCTATACAAAAGATGTTTCATTTGAAGCACCTAACGCACCACACATCTTCCAACATGAGTGGCAGCCAGAAATTAAACTTGATTTAGATACTTCTTCAACTCAACTGACTGAAGGTGTTTACGAAGTTGTTTTGCGCGTGACAACGACTGCAAAACTCGGTGAAGAAACGGCATTCCTGTGTGAAGTTCAACAAGCAGGTGTTTTCTCTATCGAAGGTATTGAAGGCACACAAATGGCACATTGCCTAGGTGCATACTGCCCGAACATTCTGTTCCCATATGCACGTGAAGCAATCACTAGCATGGTGGGTCGTGGTACATTCCCTCAACTGAACCTTGCGCCAGTCAACTTTGATGCTCTGTTCATGAATTACCTACAACAGCAGCAAGGTGAAGAAGCGCAGAACACAGAAGTTCAATAGGACGCTTAATGAATACTGCTTCAATGACAGTGATCGGTGCCGGCTCTTACGGCACCGCTTTAGCGATTACGTTAGCGCGTAATGGCCATCAGGTCGTGCTATGGGGTCATGACCCTAAGCATATCCAAAAATTACAACAAGAACGTAGTAATCAGGCGTTTTTGCCTGGTGTTTCTTTCCCTGATAGTTTATCGCTGGAAACGGATCTAAAAAGCGCCGTCGAAGCGAGTCTTAATATCTTGATTGTAGTACCAAGCCATGTCTTTGGTGATGTACTTAAGCAGATCCAACCTTACCTCCAAACGGGTTCACGTATTATTTGGGCAACCAAAGGTTTGGAACGAGATACTGGGCGCTTATTACAAGATGTGGCGCGTGAGGTATTAGGTAATGAAATTCCACTTGCAGTGCTATCTGGGCCTACATTTGCTAAAGAATTAGCGGCAGGTATGCCTACTGCTATCTCAATTGCGGCAACTGACAGCCAGTTTGGCGATGAACTGCAACAACTTTTCCATTGTGGCAAAAGTTTCCGTGTATACAAAAACCCCGATATGATTGGTGTGCAACTTGGTGGTGCCGTGAAAAACGTGATCGCCATCGGTGCAGGTATTTCTGATGGTATGGGCTTTGGCGCTAATGCACGTACCGCCTTGATTACACGGGGCCTTGCAGAAATGAGTCGATTGGGTGCCGCTTTAGGTGCCGACCCCTCCACCTTTATGGGCATGGCCGGTTTAGGTGATTTAGTGTTAACCTGTACTGACAACCAATCACGTAACCGCCGTTTCGGTATGATGCTAGGTAACGGCGTGAGTGTGGCTGAAGCTGAAAAAGAGATCGGTCAGGTGGTGGAAGGTTATCGTAATACCAAAGAAGTGAAAGCATTAGCTGAGCGTGCGGGTGTTGAGATGCCGATCACGGAGCAAATTTATCAAATCCTCTATTGTCATAAAAATGTGTTAGAGGCAGCGCAAGCCTTATTAGGCCGAGCAACCAAAGATGAAATTGCACATACGCCAACGTCAAAGGACTAAACGAAAAATTAAGTGAGTTATTATGTCGCGTGAAGAACTGGATAGGATTTGGGGGTTTATTAAAGATGAAGCAAAATCACTTGCTGATTGTGAACCGCTGTTAGCCAGTTTTTTCAATGCAACGCTGCTAAAACACGATAACTTAGGTAGTGCCCTGAGTTATATGTTAGCCAACAAACTTAGCTCCCCAATTATGCCAGCGATGGAAGTGCGGGAGATTGTTGAACAAGCGTATCGTAATGATGAACAAATGATTTTTTCTGCTGCTATGGACTTATCCGCTGTGCGTTTACGTGATCCCGCAGTGGATAAGTACTCGACGCCACTTTTGTATTTAAAAGGTTTCCACGCACTGCAAGCCTATCGTATTGGCCATTGGCTATGGAAAGAAGGCCGTCAAGCACTCGCTATCTATCTACAAAACCAAGTTTCCGTCTCTTTTGCCGTTGATATTCACCCCGCTGCGCGTATTGGCTGTGGCATCATGCTTGACCATGCAACAGGCATTGTTATCGGTGAAACCGCAGTCGTTGAAAATGATGTTTCGATATTGCAATCAGTAACATTGGGCGGTACGGGTAAAACGTGTGGCGATCGTCATCCTAAAGTTCGTGAAGGGGTGATGATTGGTGCAGGCGCGAAGATCTTGGGGAATATTGAGATTGGCCGCGGTGCGAAAATTGGCGCAGGCTCTGTGGTACTTCATCCCGTCCCACCTCATACGACCGTTGCAGGGGTACCTGCACGTATTGTCGGTAAACCCAATAGTGATAAGCCATCATTTGAGATGGATCAGAACTTTAATGGCGCGATTTATGGTTTTGAAGATGGTGATGGGATTTGAGAAAGGTAATTATTTTGTCTGAATTGGCACTGTTAAAAGGTTTGGATGAATATAATTGCCACTCAGATGAATTGTTTCATGTTACTGCATCAGAAGTTATTGAATCTTCTAATAATGATAACGGCAAGCAATAATAGCTAAACCCTCATTATCTATTGAATAAATTAGCCTGTTTGTTTCATCTATTCGTCTAGACCAGAAGCCAGCTAAGTTTTCTTTTAGTGGTTGTGGTTTTCCTATCCCATAAAAGGGGGGTCTTTTAGTATTATCAATGAGCTTACTAATGCGTTTGAGCGTTTTTTGTCTTAGGTTTGCCAGTATCGATAGTCTTCCCATCCTTGGTCAGTCCATATTAAAAATCTACTCATTTATAAGCTCTCTTTTCTTTACTTTACCAGCTTTAAATTAAGCGATTGATTTAATTAGATGTTCGGCATTTGATGGTGAGCGTAATAAATAAATCGTTTCTATAAGGCTATTGTAATACTCTAAAGACATAACCACAGCATCCTTTGAATCACGACGAGTGATGATAGTTGCATCTGCATCATCAACAACCCTATCTAATACTGCTTTTAGATTACTTCTTGCATCACTGAATGAAATGGTTTTCATTTACCTTCCAATACTTGTACTGAATTCTGTACAAGAATAGTCGTGTGATGAGGGAAGTTCTAGTAAAGCATAATTACTAACTTAGTCGCGTAATAATGCCCCAGCGTAACCCAACTGCCGCCATGCCTCGAACACCACTACCGCAACAGAGTTAGATAAATTCATACTGCGGCTATCTGCTAGCATTGGAATACGAATTTTTTGCTCGATTGGCATATTATCGAGTACGTAAGGTGGCAATCCACGCGTCTCTGGCCCAAACATCAAATAGTCATCTTGTTGATAGCTCACATTGCTATGGCTTGGCTTACCTTTGGTGGTTAAAGCAAACACACGGGCACCGGTTGCAGACTGATTATTATCTGGATTGAGCCCTTCGCTTTCTAAGAAAGCAAAATAGTCATGATGATGTTTGATATCAGCAAATTCACTGTAATCTAAGCCCGCACGGCGTAGACGTTTATCATCCCAAGTAAAGCCTAACGGGTGGATCAGATGCAGACTAAAGCCTGTGTTAGCGCAAAGACGAATAATATTGCCCGTATTGGGTGGAATTTCAGGTTCGAATAAAACGATATGTGGCATAACGAATGGCTGTAGTGAACAGCATGGTTAAAGAAAACAATGGACAGGGATTTTACGCGTAAATGAAAGAAGATGCATGTAGTTGTTGGATTTTAAATGATGTAAATAAAAAAGCAGGCTGAAAATTAAGCCTGCTTTAGTGTGATTATGAACGGTGACAATTACTTTTTATAGCCGTTGGGATTTTGCGATTGCCAACGCCAGCTATCGTTCACCATATCTTGCACGGAGTACTGAGCTTGCCAGCCTAAATCAGTAAAGGCTTTATTAGGGCTAGACCAGCATTCAGCAATATCACCGGGGCGGCGAGCAACTATTTTGTATTGGATCTGTTTGCTTGATGCCTTTTCGAAAGCAGCGATCATTTCTAATACACTAGTGCCTTTACCGGTGCCTAAATTATAAATATGGAGCCCTGCTTTTTGACTAACACCATTCAAGGCAGCAATGTGTCCACTCGCTAAATCCATAACATGGATATAATCACGAACACCAGTACCATCTGGTGTTGGGTAGTCAGCGCCAAATACCATCACTTCTTTATGACGACCAACAGCAACTTGAGCAATATAAGGGGTCAAATTATTTGGAATACCTTGAGGGTCTTCCCCCATTAAACCTGAAGTATGAGCTCCGACAGGGTTAAAATAACGTAATAAAGTCAGTGACCATTCATCATGCGCAATATGTAAATCGGTAAGAATGCGTTCAACCATATATTTGCTAGTACCATATGGGTTGGTTGTACCACCAACTTTAGATTCTTCAGTTAATGGAACTTCTTCAGGATCACCATACACCGTCGCTGAAGAGCTAAAAATTATGCTCTTCACACCTGCTTTTTGCATTGATGCGATTAGTACCAAAGTACCATTAACATTATTGTCGTAGTATTCAATCGGTTTCTGAACTGACTCACCAACCGCTTTTAAGCCAGCAAAGTGAATAACTGATGCGATTTGGTGTTCAGCGAAAATGGTATCTAAAACGTTGCTATCACGTACATCACCGACGTAGAAAATCGGTTTGGTACCCGTGATAGTTTCAATGCGATTGAGCACTTCAGGATTAGCATTGCAGAGGTTATCTAAAATAATCGGCTGCATGCCTTGCTCAATCATCTGCACACAAGTATGGCTACCGATATAACCAAGGCCACCTGTCACTAATACTTTTGCATTTTTCATTACATGTCCCTTGTAGAATTAGTACTCATAGACATAGTTATAATCGTCTGATTTCGCATCGATACCATTTAAGATCACACCGGTAATTTCGATATCATTTTGCTTAAAGCGTTTTAGTGACAGCTCGACATCTTTTACGGTATTCACACCGTAGTAAGCAATCAGCAATGAGGTACCGACATATTTACCAATAATTGCTGAGTCAGTAATTGCCAGTATTGGCGCAGTATCAATCACGACGATATCGTATTGACCTTTCACCGTATCAAGTAAACGTTTAAAGCGCTCGCTCATCAGCAATTCAGAAGAGTGCGTGACATTCTTACCGCGACAAATCACGTCGAGGTTTTCAATCACACTGTTATGAATATTTGGCTGGCTAGTATCTGATTGCGAGAGATAATCAGATAGACCTAATTTATTGCTTAATCCAAAGGCTTTATGGATACGGCCTTTACGCAAGTCAGTATCGATTAACAATACTTTTTTGCCTGCATTTGCTAGCACCACCGCCATATTGGAGGTAACAAAGCTTTTACCTACACCCGGTGAAGCACAGGTGACCATAACCAGATTATTACCTTGGTTCATGACCGAGAAGTAAACACTAGTACGTAAAGAACGAATGGCTTCAACCGCCGTATCGGCAGGGTTTTCTAATGCGAGTGGGTGCTTGTTACCTTCTGCAATTAATTTCTTCTCATAGCTAGAGAAAGGAATAGTGGCATAGACGTTGATACCCAGTGCATCAATATCCTCAGTGCCTTTAATTTTATTATTAAAGAACTCACGAGCAATCACATATGCACAACCCACAATAAAGCCCAGTATTGCAGCTAATACTAAGATTAATGCTTTCTTAGGCGCTACGGCATTCGGTTGAGATTCGGCAGAGTCAATAATACGCACATCAGCAGTGATCCCTGAGTTTAATACACTCAGTTCCTGCTGTTTTGCCACTAATTGATTGTAAATAGCTTGCTCAGACTCTACATCACGGGTTAAACGAACAATTTGTTGTTGAGTATTCGGCAGTTTTTGAATTGCTTTACTGATTTTCTCTTTCTCACGTAACAGCTGCTGGCGCTTATCAAGCAGTGATTGGTAAGCTGGGTGGTTGCGTGTATATAATTGCTGAATTTCAACTTCTTTAAAGGTGAGTTCATTTAACTTTTCTTCGACTTGCAAAGCACTATCAAGGGCGGATTTGGCTTCTAATGATAAGTCGATAGATTCATTCTTTTTACGGAAAGTATTTAACTGGTTTTCATAGTTATCCAGCTTGGTTTTAATCTTAGGCAGATATTCATCTAAGAATAATAAGGTGTTATTTGTGACTTCTTTTTTACGCTCGGTATTTTGGTCGACGTAATTTTGAATAATGCTGTTTAAGATTTGCACGTTTTCGGTTTTATCGGCACCTTTAATGGCCATATTGATAATACCGGTTCCTTTACCCACTTCTGCAATAGTTAAAGTGTTACGTAGGTTTTCAATGGTTGAATAACGCGCATTTTTAACTAAGGTAAATTCTTGACCAACCTCTGCAACTAAGGATGAAACCAATAAACTAATATCGTCTTGTTTTAAGAGAATACCAACGGTGCCTTCAAGAACTTGACCTTCAATATTGAGAGAATATTTGTTATCGCCCAAATAGGTCAACGTCGCAGGCTTTCCAATAAAGTCTTCAGGAACTAAATAGAGAGCCACGACAGCATCGATTTTATCACCCCACAGCTTATCAAAAAAGCCTGCCGGTGCGATTTGAGTATCTAAATTCAGGTTAGTCACGGTTTTGCCCAGCACCATTCGTGACTTAATGACTTCAATTTCGGAATCGACTTGGCCATTGCTATTAGACAAAGGCATCATTTCACTCATTTGGTCAACAAGAGAAACTTGGCTGGCTTTGTCATATTGCAGTGTCGCATTAGCTTGATAGATAGGAGTCGCTAAAAAACTGTAAGCTGCTGCAAGCAAAATAAAAAACAGAGTAAAAAAGCCGATTTTAAGATAACTGGACTTTAATACTTTAAAAAGCGCCAGCAGATCGATCTCGTCCGAGGCAGGGGAGCTATTTTTTGTCGTGTTCATAATCAGTTAAATGCTAAGCCTTCCAAAATTAAAATTAAATTTTCCCTTGCCACTGTATAACGGCTTTTTCCATCAGTTGATAAACATGTTCAAACATTTCATCACTGCGTTTATGTGGATCTGGGATCTCGGTTTTATTAAGCCACTGGCCGAATAACATGACTTTGCCACGAGTTTCGGGAAACTGTTGATGGATCCTATCAATATGATCGTTTTCCATCACTAGGATTAAGTCTGCTTCTTTACATAATTCACTGGTTAAACGCCGTGATTGATGATTGTTTAAACAGAGATCATGTTGCTGTGCGATACGGATAGCACTGTCATAAGCGGGGCGATCATCTTTGGCAATAATGCCAGCAGAGTGTATTTTTTTATTGGGGAAATGGGCTTGTAATAAACGCTCCCCTGTGGGGGAGCGACAGATATTACCCATACAAACAACTAGGATATTGTTAAACATGACGATTACCAGTCGTGAATACGTTTTGTACCTTCAGTTAACTGATTATAGGTCGCGATGGTTGGTAATAACTGAGTGATCAGACGGTTCCAACGCACAACCGGAGCGGCGGTAACATAAACCAGATCGTATGGTTGTAGTTTAAACTCTGTACCCATCACCATTGCCGTGGCATCCGATAAATCTAACTGATACACCGCTGCCATTTTTTTCGGTAGCAACGCATCAAGTTCTTTATCGCCAGAGGTTTGGTTTTTAATTGGACGGATAACAAACACACCGGTTGCATTAGCGGTTGTTTGATCGGTACCCCCGGCTTTACTCAGTGCTTCAGTGATACTCATACCTGCACGGTCAATAGTTAGGGTATTTGGCTGGCCGACTTCACCCATCACAAATACTTTTTGCCCGTCGTTGCGTGGTACATAAAGTGTATCACCTGGGATCATTAGGTAGTTTTGGGTCATATCGCCATACTGTACCAATGATTGCAATGAGAGCTTAATTTCTTTGCCATTACGGGTCAGCACGACGTTATCCCAATCGGCTTTTTCGGTGAGGCCGCCCGCATTATTAAAGGCTTCCAGAACGGTCAGAGGGATATTGGTAATTGGCAATGTACCTGGTTTAGCCACTTCACCAGAAACATACATTTTTTGTGAGCGGAATGCCGCAATACTGACATCCACTTGCGGTGATTCAATATAGGTAGCCAGTTTACTGCTAACTAAATTACGGATCTCCGACAGCGTTTTGCCAACAACTTTCACGTTACCGATATAAGGGTAGTAAATGGTGCCATTGGAATGAACCCAGTTACCTGAGTCGGCAGCGCTACGGTAAGAACCCGCTGGAATAGTTAATTCAGGGTGATCCCACACAGTGATGGTTAATACGTCACCCACTCCCACACGGTATTCATAGGTTGAAAGTTGCTTTTCAAGGGTAGGGTTTGGTTTGGCGATCACTGGAGCCACGTACATCTCATCTAACAGTTTTGGTGAAATCGGATAGATATCCACAAATTTCGAGATATCACGATCGCCAGTGTCGACGACATTTTTGCCTGATGTGGACATATAGACACCAGGGGTAACGGTACAGCCGGTGAGCAAAATGCTGGCTGCGAGTAGTGTAAGTGGGAGACGCTTACTAAGCACAAGACCATCCTATGATAAAAAATGTTTAGATAAGGTATAAGTGATGGGTTGTTATCATCATCCCACTTATACACAATAAGATAACTGGAGATAGTTTATATCGATGTTATAGATTTATGAAAAATCAAAATAAAGATATAAGATTGCTATTTAGGGTCAGAGAAGTAAATAGGTGATATGAGTACGCATTCAAAAATAAATCAATAGGATGCTTTATTTTTGATACTTGACTTGACCTTTGTCAATCCAGATTTTGTCAATAAAAAACGTAGAACACTAGATATATGCCAATAAAAATGTTTGGATAAGAAATTACGGTTTGCATGTTTAGCCAAATGTAAGGCATGAAAATTAGGATAATATTTTACCGGTATGTTAAGGAGAGCACTACGATAACAGATATCGATATCTTCACAGTACATGAAATAATTTTCATCAAAACCCTTCAAATTAGAGTAATGGCTCGCTTTAATAACAAGAAATGATCCTGCTGCCCAGTCAATTGAGCATGGTTCTGTTAACAAAGATTTATCTACAACAGATGGATTGTTAAAACCCAAGAATGATTTAATAAAATCAGATAAAGATGGGAATTTCCTTATGGAATTATCATATATATGATTATCAATATCCTTGAATAAATTAACAGTTGCAATCAAATCATGATTTTTTAACATATTATCTATTAAATGGGTTATGACATTGTAGTCAATGATAACATCAGGGTTTAGTATAATAAAATAATCGTCAGTTTTCATATTTAATTGGTTATAACAATAGTTATAGATTATATTATTATTATGACCAAATCCACAGTGGTAATTGTCATCGATCCAATGAAAGTTGGGGTTATCTACCATCGCAGGAAAGTTATCACCAGGGGTGTTGCTTTTTATTACGACAACGAAGTGATTACAAAGTTGTTCTAAACATGCTAGGTCATTAATTAATTTTGAGTGTTTGTGAGAAACAACACCAATATAGATTTTCATATTGTACATTTGTAATGTTATGGTTAAATGTTATAGTCGTGATACTTTAAGTCACATTGTTAATTTTTATTAATGTAAGAGGCGTTTTTTAAGGCCAAATATAGTTCCTTATATTTTTTAGACATAATTAAATCGGTATAATTATGTCTAAATTTATAATTGGCATTTTTAGCTAGCATAGCAGAATTATTTATAGCAAATATAATTGATTTTGATAATGAATCAATGTCGCCATAATTATAAAAAGAAATTTCATTTGAAGTAAATATTTCATTTATTACGGGAAGAGATGAACAAACAATAGGTAAGTTGCAAGAAGCTGCTTCTAATAATGCTAGTGGCATTCCTTCAGAATGAGATGTCATGACAAAAATGTCGAACAAGACTAAATATTGTTGAACATTTTGTGTTTTTTCTATAAAAAAACATCGTGAACTAACCCTTTTATCGTGTGAGTATTGTTTTAAATTTTCTAACTCAGGGCCGTCACCAACAAGTACGAAAAGGTATTGCTGAGCATCAGCTCTTGTCATTAAATCTATGATTTGATCAAAACCTTTACGTTTTACAACATTTGCACAAGCCCCTAATATTATGCAATCTTTGTTTAGTGATTTTATATTTAATAGATAGTCATTACTTCTAATATCAGCTGGAGCTGTAGGTCTACCATTATAAATGACAGAGTGGTGCTTGAGGTTAGTGTGTTGTTCAAGTTGTAATTTGGTTAAAAAAACGACATGGTCGGCATAGCTTAAAATATACTTCCAAAATAATCCTGATAAACTTCCAACAAAGGTACCATGTGACATTCGAAGGTCTTTTAATATATCGGAGTGTAATGTAACAACATGGGTATTTATACTTTTACGGTTCATAAAACAAAAAATATCAGCTCTGAGTAGGTGCGAGTGCACTATATCATGTATAGATAAATCTATTTTTGTTCTGAAATTTGTGATTTTTGTTAGAGTTACATGGTTGGGAAAATCCACTTCTATTATATCATCAAAGTAATAAATTGTAATTTCCCAATTAACTGGTAAATTTTCAATAATATCTTTTATAACAATAATAGGTCCTTTATTCGAGAGTGAGGTGACAACAAAGGCTATATTTATATTAGTTTCATCAGTTTTTGATATTATCATTGCTTAAGTAACCGTTGATTTTTCCAAGAGCGGTATAATAATGGTATTTAGCCATTTTTTTATTGAATCTAAATGTGTATAAAAGTATTCCTGCTATATTTTTTGAAATAGAAAATAAAATAAAACTCAAAGGGTAGTTGTATTTCTTATATAAGTATCCAACACTAAACATATGAGTTTTAGCTCTATGGATAACTAAATTATAATCTCTCTGCATTGGAATATCATGTCTGGCAACAATTACTGGGTTATATTTAACAGATAAATTTAATGACATCGCTCTTAGAGGAAGCTCAATATCTTCACATGCACCTGTCAAGGTCCCAGAGCCAAGACCTAGGTTTTCATCAAAACCTGATAAGTCCTCAAATATATCTTTTTTAACGCACAAGCTGATTGATGAAACACGTCTCCATATATTAAACTTATCACAGAGACCGGGCTGAGAGTCAAATTTTGCAATATTTATGTTTTGATCATTTGCCGCTCTAAATGTTAAGATTTTGTTATTTTCATTATTAACATATTTCGTTAACAGATAGAAAAAATCACAGTCATACCAACAATCATCATCAGGAAATAGCAAAAACTCTCCTTTAGCAAACCTAGCCCCTAAATTTCTAGCTCTAGAAAGGCCTTTTTTGCTCGTAGTAAAATAAATATTAAAAAAATCACTATACTTATTGTTAATAAGATCTTTGTTGACTGGTTGTGTTGATTGGTCAACTACGATTAGTTCAAAGTTCTTTATGGATTGATTCGATAAGCTATCTAAAAGACGTAATAATAGGTTTAACTTCGGATTTAAGGTTGCTAAAATAAGGCTATATTTAATATGGTTCAATCAAAATACTCCTAATTCGAGATTTTTTATAATTTCCTTATATTCAATATTTATGATAAACATTGCAGAATAAAGAAACAAAAAGAAGCACCCTAAAATAATTCGATTCTTTTTTGCATTCAGTACGATAGCGGGAATAAGAATTAATTCAGAAACACTTAATATAGATGAAACACGAGCTGCAATAATAGCAGTAGACGAAAATGCTATAAGCCAAGAAATACCAATATAAAAGTAGCAGTAATAAGTTGCATAGAATTTATTTTCGTTGAAATAATACATTGCTAAGATTAGCACTATCAACTGTTTTACTGTATTTGGGTTAAGAATGCCTAAGTCGTAGTTGTATTCATCCCATACTAAATAGTTCTGTACACTATCAGATAGTAAACCTAGAGATTGAAGCACCGGTATTGATAATTTGAAACCATCTAGGATATAAAAAACACACGCTAAAGTTATTAAGCAATAAGATAGTTTTACTTGATTAGAGTCCTTTACAAATCTACAAATTAAATGTGGTATAATAGCAATAAATCCTGAACTATGAAATAGCCCAGATAAGAGGATTAATAATAGGGAGTTCCACTTTTGACCTTTTGCCTGCATGGAAATAGCAAATAATACTATAGCACTTGTTATTCCAGCCCTTATTTGGATCATTTCTTTATTTAAAAAAGCATGAGAAAGATAAATCAATATAGATAAAAAAGCTAGCTGGCTATCTTTAAATATTATATAAAATGTTATGAATATACTGATGGTTGCAATGAACACAAAAACATATTCATGTGAGCCAAACATATTATAAATAAATCCAGTTATAGCTAGAAAAAAGAATTCCCCATGTATTTGATTATATTGGTCTAATGGGAGCATTGATGCTCGCATAAACATATCTATATATTCTCTATAATCATTACTAGTAGTATTCAATCCGGCTAGTAATATTAAGAGATAAGCTACAACTAGTAAAAGTAATTTATCATTAATGTTGTTACCTATAATGTTAAATAACTGTAGTAAATAACCAATTGCAACAAAGATAAAAATCGAATAGAGAGTAATCATTGGAGTATGTATTAAGTATGATATAAAATATAAAGTATATGGTTACATTCACTATCGGTATATTTTTATTAGCGGTATTTATACACCAATAGTATCTAAACTAAGTTTTTAATTAGATACCTTATTGATTCTTCACGCATAAAACTGAGTTTAGCTTGCTCTTCTTCAAAATTGTATGTTGGATCAATATTTTCAAATATTGTCCCTACAGGAACAAGACAATTGCTTATTCCGAGTTTGGATAATAAAGATGCTTGTCTATCATCTCTATTATTTATATCATCAACTACAGAATACATAGGAATTCCAAAATTAGCAGAAAAAGCAGTTCCGTGAAATGATGATGTAACAACAAATGAGGCATTTTTGAATAGTTGTATAAAGTGCTCTATGCATATATCTGAACAATTTATATAATCAATATTAAACTGTTCAGGAATTTTTGTAAAGGAATAGACTTTCAAACCTACTTTTTCTTGCAGTTTTTTTAACAATTCATATATATATGGAGTGGGGTCAAATGAATGCGTAATCAAATAAAAAACTATATAATTTGATTCTTGAAATCTTGGTGTTCCATAACTTGCAAAGGTAGCCCAACTGTTATGATCTAAAATTAGTGTTGGGTCAAGGGTTATTTCTGCCGGCCTATTAATCATTTCTTCTATAACTTTATTACCATTAGAATCTCGAATTGAAATAGCATCATATTTTCTTAGGTATTTTTGGAAATTATCTCTATACACATCATCTAGACTATCCCCTGCTATACTTGCGGAAAATGAGATTTTTTTTGAGTTATTAGGTGCAAATGATAATAAGAAAGTAGTATCACCCCTTGTGTGCTTAGTATTCCAAGTTTGATCACTGCCTGTAATGTAGATATCATAGTTCGGTGGTGTATTCGTAATTTGTGTAGGATTTCTATAGATAGGTGAAAGGTGAAGATATTTTTTTATTGCGTTATTTATATGCTTTCTTTTTCTATGACTTTTTATTAATCCTAATTTATATATGTTATCAGAAATAAATTTTTTGAGATTTTTGTTTTTATTTAATCCGTGTGTGTAATGCCATTCATTTGGAAAAACATAGTCTATAATCTCACACTTAAAGCCTAAGTCTGTGACTATTTTTTGTGTAGCGTATGCTTGTAAAAATGAACCATAGTTTATTACTCTATGCATAGTTAGTACACCAACACTTTTTTTTATATTACTTTTCATATTAAAAATTATTATCTCTGATTAGAATAATGAACAAATACTATTATATGATAATGGGTCAGGCTATTACTTTAACTTATTTAAAAGTTTAGTTATTTTTGATGCCAATACTGGATTTAAGCAATAAAGAAAGACTATAGTTTTTTTTCTTAAACTTATTCGTTCAGCTAATATTCTAAACATGTTTTTTCTTAAGAAAAACATGTATTCATTATATTCAATGCTAAATTCATTTTTTTTGTTTTTTATTAATATTGCTCTAATTGTGGCAAATATGGTTAAATATTTATGTAGCATTAGCGCTTTTTTAAATTCACTTGAGACGATGGTGGAGTTTTTTTCTATATTATCAATTGCATATAGCGCATTAATATACTTTTTAACATTTAAGACAGTTGTAGCACTAGTCATATTATCTTTTCGATAGTAGTATACTTTTTTATTGCCAACACCAACACATTTTGATTGCTGGGCAGCTAAGATAATAAAGTTTAGGCCTTCACCCATATAAAAGTTTTCAGGAAATTTGATTTTATTTTTCAATAAAAATCGAGTGCTAAACATTTTGTTCCAGCAACCGATATCAACAACATCGGGATACATTAATAATGTGGATGCTTCATGTGATGATATTTTTATTACATTATCATTTTTAATTTGAATTTTATCACCAGGTACTTTAAAGCAGTTTTTAGACATTGCAAAGTCACATTGAGTTTTATTAAAGATATCTAACATATAAGAAACAAAATCAATACTCAAATAATCATCTGCATCTACAAATACAATATACTCTCCTGTTGCGATATCTAAACCTAAATTCCTTGCTGCACTGACACCTTTATTATTTATATGTATAGATTTAATTCTTTTATCTTTAGATGCATAATTATTGATTATATTACTAGAATTATCTGGAGAGCCATCATTTATTAAAATAATTTCAAGATTTGAATATGTTTGTTCAATAATGGATTCAATGCATAGAGAAAGATATTTTTCAACATTATAAATAGGTATAATTATTGATACTATAGGATAGTCATTTTTTAAAGACATAATTATAAACCTTTAAGTTTTGGTTTAATGTTGCTAACGATATTTTTGAAACTAATTTTTTCATGATTATTAAACCCAATGAAATAAAAAATCGGAGGGTAAATAACAAACATTATAATAAATGGGATAAGCCAAAAAAAATTAAAGCCTACTAGCGTAATGAAAAAATATCCTAAAGTCATAGATACTAATAAAGACACTGTGGTTCTAAAAATACAGTCTACAAAATATGTTTTGATTTTCATATTACATAGATGAGCAAAGAAATATAATTTTATATAACCAGTAAGAATTTCAATTAAGATTATTAAAATCAAGACACTATAAATTGAGTTACCAAGCTTAAGTAGAAAATAACTAATAGGTAAAGTAATAAGGGCTGTCGTACCTATAATTAATTGAAATCGTTTTATATTTCCTATTGCCTGTATTGCTGAGGTTATCCCTATAGTGAGTTGATTTATAATACTAGAAAACAAAAGAAATATACAAATGTTAGCAGTAAATTCAGGGACGATATTAAGCCAAAGTTCTAGTATTTTAGGCATAACATACATTGCGGGGATAGCTACAATTGATACAAGAAAGAAACCTACCTTACTTGCAAGCATTGATAATTTAACTGTTCTTTCCCTTTTCTCCATTCCTTCACTTTTCATTATTTGTGGATTTAATGCACGTAATAATGATAGTGATAATTCTCTCACTTGACCATTAACTTGTGAAGCTATTCCATATGCCGCATTTATCTTGGTGCCTAAAAAAATATTCAATACAATATTTAATCCTTGAGTATTAAGAACATAACATAAATTAGTATATAGATTCCAACCAGCAAAAGAAGACATCTCTTTGAATAAACTTTTAGATTTAGTTTGTTTTTTTATTCTACATTCAGAATAATGTATACAACAATAGAAAGCATAGAAAAAAAATGTTAGTCCGCTAATTACAATCAAAAGTAATCCATAAATAGTTAGTCTTTCAGATGCTGGATAAAAACATATTATTTTAGCTGCTATTAGCTTTAATAAAGCTTGTAGTATCAGTATGATGGAGTCTAATAAGATATTTTCCCTTGAAAATAAAGTAGCTACAAATGGAACTGATACAATAGTAAAAAATAATGTGACTATCATGCACATATATAGATTTTTAGCATCATTAAGGAACTGAGCTTCTATATCTAAAACCCCATTAACACTAAATAGTATAGGGATAATAGAAAATAAAATAAATGTTGTTATTATAGCTATAAAAAAATGTAGTATTAAACTTGCGACGAAAACATTATTTTGCATATCAAGTTTGCTAGTGCCTTGATAAAATGATAAATAACGTTGTGTGGATATTGACATTGCCGAATTCAAAAAAGTAAAAACGGTAATTAACCCAGCGCTTAAGGTAAATATTCCATAGCTATCTACTCCTAAATTGTTTAATAATTCACGAACTGTATATAAAGATATTCCTATTAATAAGGCCATTTTTGCGTAAACTATAATGGTATTAGAAATAACTTTCATTTTTGGATCTTTATTTTTTTTTAACATTATGGTTTATATTAATCAACTATATTATAGAGTTTTATCTTGAGATGGTCCTAGATTAGGTCTAAATTTTAATTATCTAATTTAAAATAGCGAATTATTAAATAATATTTAAAGTGTGTTCAATAAAATTCTATACGATCTTTGATACAGGTCAATGAGAATTTTAGGAATACTATATATTAACGCTTATTAACTAACTAACTAACTAACTAACTAACTAACTAACTAACTAACTA
This sequence comes from Providencia manganoxydans, assembly GCF_016618195.1. Taxonomy (NCBI): domain Bacteria; kingdom Pseudomonadati; phylum Pseudomonadota; class Gammaproteobacteria; order Enterobacterales; family Morganellaceae; genus Providencia; species Providencia manganoxydans. Next base: position 4,248,402 of record NZ_CP067099.1, on the reverse strand, counting down.
ACTAACTTTTCACTGAACTATCAGCAGTAATGTATAAAATCTATTGATGGAGTGAATATTATAAAACCTTATTAGATTGTTTCAGAACCCTCAGATGGGTACTTTATTTTTAGTATATCAATACGGTAAAAATAATTTCTGTCTAGTCTTATCTCAAAATCAGGCTAAGGGTACTCATCAATATATTTGGTTATCAAAACTTTGATGAAGTGGAAAATACTTAACAGTTATGTCTTTTTGAGCATCAACTAACTAGCTATCAATAAGAACTTTAGAATAGATAATTAATTGTTTTAGAGTAGTATCTATTCATACCGTATGAATGTGTTGTTTATGAAATTACTTTAGCTAATCAACAATTCAAATTATTTAACACAAACGCTTAATATTTTTAAATTATATCTTTTATTTTCTGGAAAGACATTGCACTTTTATCTTTTAAAGATAATAGAATAGGGGTATTTATAGCTATTGGCCAATTAATTAATAAGTCAGGATCATTCCATGCAATTGATAGCTCAGATTTTGGATTATAATAATCAGTACATTTATAGGCAAATTCTGCATCATTGCTGGTTACATAAAAACCGTGGGCAAATCCTTCAGGAATCCAGAGTTGACGTTTATTTTCTGCGGAAAGATAAACTCCTATCCATTGCCCAAAATAGGGAGAGTGTTTTCTAATATCAACAGCAACATCGAAGACTTCTCCAGAAATTACTCGAACTAGTTTTCCTTGGGTGTTTTCTGTTTGGTAGTGAAGTCCTCGTAAAATACCTTTTTTTGATTTGGAATGATTATCTTGAACAAATATAGTAGGCTGCCTTGTAACTAGCTTCTCAAACTTTTTCTGGTTCCAGGTTTCCATAAAGAAACCTCTTTCATCACCGAATACTTTAGGTTCTATAATTTTGACGTCAGGTATATTTGTATCGATAATATTCATTTATTTTTAACCATTCTAAGTAGATATTTTCCATAATCATTTTTTGCTAAAGGCTTAGCTAATTTTTTCACATCGTCGGCACTAATGAAACCTTTCCTATATGCAATTTCTTCTGGACAAGCAACTTTTAGACCTTGTCGTTCTTCTAAGGTTTGAATGAAATTTCCTGCATCAATTAGGCTTTGATGAGTTCCTGTATCCAGCCATGCGTAGCCTCGACCCATCATTGCAACAGATAAGTTACCTTTCTCTAAGTAAAGTTTATTTATATCCGTAATCTCTAGCTCTCCTCGCTCTGAAGGCTTAAGCTCTTTTGCAAGTTGGATAACACTATTATCATAGAAATATAGACCTGTAACAGCATAGTTACTTTTCGGTTTTTTAGGCTTCTCTTCTAAAGAGATTGCAATACCGGACTGATCAAATTCAACTACACCATATCTTTCAGGATCATTAACATGATAGGCAAAAACTGTTGCTCCTGACTCTTTTTCAGTTGCTTTCTCGAGTTGTCTTTGTAAATCATGACCATAGAAGATATTATCACCAAGTACTAGGGCACAATGGTCACTTCCTATAAACTCTTCGCCAATAATGAATGCTTGTGCCAGACCATCAGGACTCTCTTGAATTTTATATTCTAGGTTTAACCCCCATTGGTTTCCATCACCTAATAATTGCTGGAATCTAGGGGTATCTTGGGGAGTACTGATAATTAAGATATCTCGGATTCCCGCCAACATTAAAGTACTTAATGGATAATAGATCATAGGTTTATCGTAAACAGGTAACAATTGCTTACTAACAGCCATTGTTACAGGATATAAACGAGTTCCAGATCCTCCGGCTAAGATAATGCCTTTATATTTTTTATTCATAATGAAATTTTATTATTGATAATTTGAAAGTTCTTTCATCAAGCGAATAATACCTTCTTGCCACTCAGGCAAATTTACATTAAAGGTTTCTTTAAATTTTGTATTATTCATTCTTGAATTATATGGACGTTTGGCAGGGAGAGGATAGCTAGTTGCAGGTATTGGACTAAGCTCATTACAAGTTAATTTAATATTATTTTTTTTAGCTTCTTCTATCACTAGTTTTGCATATTCATACCAGTTGATTTCACCAGATGATACCAAATGGTAAATCCCTGAGTTATTTTTGTTTTGTAAAACTTGTGTTAATGCTATAGCGGTACAATCGGCGATAAGTTCAGCACTAGTTGGAGCCCCATACTGGTCGTTAATAACTGATAATTTTTCTCGATTTTTTGCTAAGTTAAGAATAGTTTTAGCGAAATTGTTACCAAACGTAGAATAAACCCAACTAGTACGTAAGATTAAATAGTTAGTACAATACTTTTGAATATACAATTCACCTTCAAGTTTAGTTTGACCATAAACATTTAGTGAAGATGTCTGATCACTTTCACCCCAGTAATGATTACCTTCTCCTGAGAATACATAGTCTGTTGAATAGTGAATCAGCAATGCATTGATTTTTTGTGCAGATTCAGCAATTACTTTAACTGATTCACTATTAACTAACTTAGCTAACTCGGGCTCACTTTCAGCTTTATCAACGGCTGTATATGCAGCGGCATTTACAATAACGTTTGGTTTTATTTTAAGAATAGTTTTAGCTAATTCTATTGGTTTAGTTAGATCACCACAATAAATATCTGAATGCCGATCTAATGCGAACAGTTCTCCTAGTGGAGATAATGCCCGTTGGAGTTCCCATCCAACTTGCCCATTTTTTCCTAAAAGAAGGATTTTCATTTTTCACTATTTCCGTAGTGTTGTTGTAACCATTGTTGATAGCTACCACTCTTAATATGTTCTACCCACTCTGAATTACTTAAATACCATTCAACCGTTTTACGTAGACCCGTTTCAAATGTTTCGCCCGGTACCCAGTTCAGTTCATTTTTAATTTTTGTAGCATCAATGGCATAACGTAAGTCGTGACCTGGCCTATCAGTCACATAAGTAATCAGATCGCTATAATTCTCAATATTATTCGGTTTGTTTGGTACGAGTTCTTCAAGAATGCTGCAAATTGTTTTTACCACATCAATGTTGGCTTTTTCATTGTGACCGCCAATATTGTAAGTTTCACCAATCTTACCTTCAGTAACGACTTTATAGAGCGCTCGTGCATGGTCTTCTACATATAACCAATCTCTGATCTGTTGTCCGTTACCGTAAACAGGCAGAGCTTTTCCTTCTAATGCATTTAAGATGATTAAAGGGATCAGTTTTTCAGGGTAGTGGAATGGACCATAGTTATTAGAGCAGTTTGTTACGATGGTTGGTAAACCATAGGTACGTTGCCACGCTCTGACTAAATGATCACTAGACGCTTTTGACGCAGAGTAAGGGCTACTTGGCGCATATGGTGTTGTTTCAGTGAAAAGATCTGTTGTTGATTCAAGGTCGCCATAGACTTCATCAGTGGATATATGGTGAAAGCGGAAGGCGGCTTTTTTATCTGTTGGGAGTTGATTCCAATATTGGCGCGCGGCTTCTAATAATGTGTAAGTACCAATAATATTGGTTTGGATAAACTCACTTGGGCCATCAATAGAACGGTCAACATGTGATTCGGCTGCTAAGTGCATTATGGCATCAGGTTGATGTTGCTTAAATATATCTGTAATTAATTTTGCATCACAAATATCTGCTTGAATAAATGTATAGCGATTATTTTCACAAACAGAATTAAGCGACTCTAAATTTCCTGCATAAGTTAGTTTGTCGACATTAATAATAGCGTCATTGGTATTATTAATAATATGACGAACAACCGCAGAACCAATAAAGCCTGCACCACCAGTAACTAATATTTTCACTGAAAACCTTGCTAATTAATAATCTATTAAGTAAGGAGGGATTTAACTATGGTATAAATGTTCATGATTTAATTAGGTTAGACCATAGCTACCGCACTGGGTTGTCGGGTCCCAGAGCACCATTGAATTCTGTAGTCACGCTTATTAATTGAAAATGTTACCTTTTTTCGCAACTGGTCAATTGATAAGCATTTCTTATCATTTTATACTCGTGAAAGAGTATGCCTCTGCACTGACACGGTCAAGCAAATGCGCCTAATAATAGCATTAAATATAGGTTGTGACTATTGGTGTAATTGTCTTAGAGAATAGTCTTATTTATCCAGTCAATTATATAACTTCTTTTAAATTATTATGTTATGCGTATTCTAATCATCGCTTGCCGAAAGTCTGAAATTTTATTTTAGGGCTGATGAAAATAACCTTATATTTTATCGAGGTATTCTATTTATTGACGCTAAGTATCTATTGGCACATTAGTACCGTGTTGATTTAAGTTAAATAACTTAGAGAAACATAATTATTGTTCATTAATTGTGTTTCAAACGCGTAAACAGTGTTTTATTAATAAAAAACAACTATAAATTATCTGAAAACAATTAATAAGCGTCTAGAGTAAATTAATTTTACCGACGTTTATTGTCTTTTATGTCGATATAATGAAGTGTAGTTGGGGGGTGAATAAATAACAACACGGTACTCGTCATACTTCAAGATACAGGGGTGTTGACTGCGCTCATTCGCGCCAGTCACATACTGATGTATGCTCCTAGCGTCTCACTCACTTGTCGCCTAGTTGCACCTTGAATTATTTAGAGTATCTACTCGTCATACTGCAAGTTGCAACGCTTTGGGTTGAGGTGTGGTGACTGCGCTCAGCTAGCTGAGTCACATAGTTATCTATGCTCCCCGCCTATCTTCGCTTGTCGCCTACCTGCATCTCGAATTATTTAGAGTATCTACTCGTCATACTGCAAGTTGCAATGTTCTCTGTTGAGGTGTGACAACTGTACTCAGTTAGACGGGTCACACAGTTTACTTATGCTCCCCGACTATCTTGACTTACCGACTACTTATAACTCGAATTATTTAAACCAACTACTACCACTTAAATGGCAGGGTAACCATAACGGATGCACCCACGTCATCACGTGTGTTGTAATCTGATTGAGAAACCCAGACTTTAGCATCGGTATTAACTCGGTCATCAAAGTTATGCCACCAACCTAAATCAATACCTTTAATGGTTTCGGATCTTGGATAGGCTTTATTTTGTGGATAACTTTCTTTATTGACCTTGGCATACACTAAGCGAGTGCTGACACGGTTATCATCATCAAGGGTATATTCTACTTTCCCTGATATCATGCGACCGTCACCGCCCATTGCATGGCCTAGTGGGGCACCTTGTTGGTAATAACCGTCTTTATAAATAAAGTGACGATACATCACGCCATTTTTATTCCACTCGGTATGCGTATTGGCGCCTTCAATATACCAGCTCAGAGGTTGACCCCAAGCGGTGTGATAACCTTCAATACCGCCCATGAACGCATTTTTCGATGGGAACATGCCAGCTTCGTCTTCACCGATCATTTGACCATAAATACTGACAGGTAAACCAATTAGCGGATAAAGTTTAATTTTTGCATCTAGGCCAGCAAGTTGGTTACCTGGGTCATCATTAACATCGCCCGTATTATCTCTACCAGCCATGGCATTCCAGAACGAATTCCAGTTATTTGGACGGCCTTCACCACCCCACATGACTACACGTGAACCGCCCAATTCAAAGAAGTCAGTTGGGTTCATGGTCATACGTAGGCCAATCAATTTAGTATGCGGCTGTGAGGAGTACTGTTTAATTTGCCCTGCGGTTAGCTGATATTGCCATGAGCCAATCCATGAAAGCCAAGGCGTCTCAAATGGGCTTTGGTCAGCACGCTGTAGTAGGAAACCTGTTACTGGTCTTGCAGCGTCAGTACGAATTAAGCTGCCATCATGGCCAGGCCCCCACCATTGAGGGATCTCACCAAAACTTATCCATTGGTTCCACACTTTAACGCCGCCATAGGAGCCGTTTAGGTTGTAGTCGGAACCATTTTCAACTCGCAGTGCGCGTTCCGCATTGGCTTTTAAATTTAAATCAACATCATCAGTGCTGTAGTTACCCTCAACGGTGTAGCGGAAGTCGCTGTATTCGCTTTGTGCGAACCCTTGTGGCATTGGTGATTTACCCGTTGATAGGTAGGTTTGTAGCTGAACGCTGTTCTTCGTGCGGTTGAGCTGTTGTTTGATACGTTGGACAAGAGCTTCTTGTTCATTATTGGTGATATTGGCGTTATTTAACGCGCGGGTAATTTCTTCTGAAGATAACGGCCAAGTCGAAAGGCTAATTTGGATAACGTTCCGTTCTGAGAGCCACGCAAGATCGTTTCTTAAGTTGTTGTCTGGAAGGACTAGTCCACCCGCTAGTGTGCTGCCACTCATTGCACTCAATAACGTTAGGATGGCTAGTTTGGTCAACTTGATATTTTTCATTGATGAATCCATTGAGTTGAGTCGTCTAATTTTTTGTGTTTTTATGAAAAAAATATGCAAAATATTAATTTAATGCAGCACACGAATTTAGTGTGGTAATACCCACGCTAACATTACCCTTATATTCGTTGTGTTGATTAGGTATGCGTGCTTCGGCCTTTTTATAATAGGTAATCTATCTGTAAATAAAAAGCAGAATATCAATATATCAGACAAACGGCATTTTCTAGATATCGGTATAACGATATAACTCTAAATAGGATTTATTAGAATTCAGAGGTTAAGTGTTATTTTGACAATTATTCCGTGTCTATTTTTTCTAAATAACTTTTATTCTTGATTAAAAAAGTTATTTAGTTTGGTGTGTAATAAATATCAGGAATATTGCTTAGGTTGAAATTAATACACTGTTAATGATGTGTAATAAAATAAGGCTTCTTCAACTTAATATTCAAGAAGCCTTAAGTTAGATTTATGATTGAGTGGCGTTAGCGCCCATGTTCAGGAAGCCAAATTTGCAAACGTAGCCCCCCTAATGGGCTATCATCGGCTTTCACCCAACCTTTATGCTGTGAGATGGCAGTTTCCACAATGGCAAGGCCTAAGCCAGTGCCTCCGGTTTCTCTATCTCGTGCTTCGTCTGTGCGGTAGAAAGGGCGGAAGATGTGTTCACGGTCGGCTGGGCTAACGCCAGGGCCATCGTCGTCAACAGTGATTAGTACACCATTGTTTTCTTCTTTGAAATCGACAGCGATATGAGTATTTGAGTAGCGCAGTGCGTTACGGACGATGTTTTCAAAGGCACTACCAATCGCCGATGGATTGCAATAGATAGGCCATGAGCCCGGTGGTGATGTGACATCAAGGGTTTTATTCATCTGTTCCGCTTCGAATTTTGCGTCTTCTAAAATATCGCCCCACAGATCATCAGCCTTAATGTTCTCCCTTAAGATTTCATTTTTGTGCTGACTGCGTGATAGTACGAGTAAGTCATTGATCATGCTATCAAGGCGGTGGGTTTCGGTTTCAATACGCTCTAATTCTTTACTTTCACCATGCCGACGGCGTAATAAAGCTGTCGCTAATTGCAAACGCGTCAGTGGGGTTCTCAGTTCATGAGAGATATCAGAGATAAGTCGCTGCTGGGCACTCACCATGCCATCGAGAGCGCTGATCATTTGGTTAAAACTGTTCCCCGCAGATAAAAATTCTTGAGGCCCAGCTTCCAGTTCTGGGTGAGGCCGTAAGTTGCCTTTTGCGACATCATCTGCTGCCATTTTGAGTTTGCGCGCAGGGCGGGCAAGGCTCCAAGATAGCCAGAGCAATAACGGGGCACTGATGAGCATGGTGGCAATTAACAGTAAGAATGGCCGGTCAAACAATAAGTTGATAAAGTCAGATTGTGGGCTATTTGCAGGACGAACTAAATAGAGTTGGTAATGGTCTTCACCATCGCGTATGGAAAAAGGGCCTAAGATTTCGGCACGACCATACTTTTTCTTTTTAGGGTGATCAGCATTGTCTGATTGCCCAATAAAATTACGGATAACTTGCATTTCACTTGGCATCGCACCAATAACACGTCCTTCGCTGGTCACAATAATGAGACGTTGGCCAGGGGGCGCCCATTTTTTGATGGAATTGGAAATTCGCCTCCACCAAAGTAGGTCGTTCATCGGTGCTTGTGCCAGTTCAGCTTCAATGTGCTGCTCAAGCATTTCCCCTTGGCGTTGCTCACTCTCCATAAGGACAGTGAGCTGCCTAGAGTCAAGCTTGGGCACCATCAGCACTAGCATCAATACTAGTGCGAGGGTGAACCAGAAAATCGCAAATATCCTTGCGGTTAAGCTATTTATCATGTTGCAGAAACCATTAAGTATCCACGACCACGCAAGGTTTTAAACCAAGGTTGGCCATCTGTTCGTTCTGGCAGTTTACGACGTAAGTTTGAGATGTGCATATCAATCGCACGGTCAAACGGAGTCAGACGTTTTCCGAGTACTTCTTGGCTTAAATGTTCCCTTGAAACGACTTGGCCAAGGTGCTGCGCTAATAAATACAGTAAGGTGAACTCAGTTCCGGTTAAGTCAAGGATTTCATTATCGAAACTGGCCTCTTGACGGCCTGGATTGAGTTGTAGCTTATCCACTTGCAGAACAGGTGTATTGCTATTGTCACCTTGGGTTTGTTCACTCCAATTTGAACGGCGTAGTAGCGCACGAATACGGGCAACTAATTCACGGTCATTGAATGGTTTAGGAAGATAGTCATCTGCACCTAATTCAAGCCCTAATACTTTGTCGAGTTCGCTACCGCGTGCGGTCAACATAATGACAGGGGTTTGGTGGATCTGACGTAGTTCTTTTAAGGTCTCAATGCCGTTTTTCTTTGGCATCATGACATCGAGTAATAATAGATCAATGGATGAGTCAATCTGTTGTAAAGCCTGTTCACCATCATAGGCGATGACAACGTTGAAACCTTCCATTTCGAGCAGTTCTTTTAAGAGCGACGTGAGTTCACGGTCGTCATCAACTAATAGGATTTTATGCATGTGTTTAAGTCCTCCAACTGCCAAAATACGATAACAATCTTCACGATTCCATGACTTTACGTTCTTTTACATGCTCTGACGCTAGTTTGCAGCCACCGGCGTATAGTTATCCACATTGAATCACGAGCACTGTCCGAGAACAAGGAGTATTGGAATGCAAAGAACTTCACAAACAACAGTCAAGTTAGTGTTAGCTTCTGCATTTATTATCGGTTCAGTGACGGCTTTTGGGGATACACCAGAAAGTGTTCAACAAACTGGTGATACATCTAGCCCGCTAATGCTACAAATGCAAAATGAGTCTGCATCTTCAGTGCCTGTCATGACTCAACTTCAACACTATGAGTTGTTTGGTAGTGAAGAACGCACAAGTACATTTATGTTTAATGGTATCACGTTAAATGAAAAACAGCGTCAGCAATTGCGTGATTTAATGGCAACTCAGCGTCGTTATCAATTTGATAACCCAGTTTCTGTGCAAGAGCGTGAAGCACTGCACAATCTAATTGTCGCGGACGACTTTGATGAAAAAGCCATTCGTGAACAGTTAGAAAAAAGTTTGCAAAAAGAATTGAATCAGCGTGTTGAAATGGCTCGAATTCATCATGAATTGTACCAGTTATTAACACCTGAGCAGAAAGCCCAATTAGAGAAGATACATCAACAAAAAATGTCTCAGTTTCAGGCTTTGCAGTAACGAATTCTTTTGATCTAAATTCTCTTGATCGTAGTAGTGAAGTAGCAATAAGTGAAGTTTTTCCTTGCCATAGACACCATCCCTGTCTTTTACAGCCCCTTTTAGGGGCTATTTTTTTGCTGGTCGTCATGTTTGCATTATCGATTGTGACTTTGTTGGCTTGTTAATCCCCCCATGTTTGTCTTGCCTGATATCTTATTCATCTTGCATTTTAAGCCATTTATAAAATATTATTTTTTGCAATTATTGAAATTTCAGTGAATTATTTGAGATAGTATGACTTATTCTGCTAGCGATTCTGCTATTTGAATAGAAATCAGATAAAATTCGTATGATGAGTATTATCTCTCTATATTCCTATTGTTATTTTTTTCAGAATTTATAGTCTTTAACGCTTAAAAAAATAGTTGTGTGTATTGCAAAGGAAAAAATATTATGAAAATGAAGGCACTTGTTGCAGTCGCTGTATCAGCTGTCATTTTGACTGGGTGTAAAAATTTAGATCAGGGCATGCTAACGAATTCAGGTATGCAACTATTTCAAGCTGCTACATTAACTGATAGCGATGTGAAGCAACTAAGCGACCAATCATGTAAAGAGATGGACGCTCAAAATAAAATCGCTCCTTCTTCTAGCAAGTATTCAAAACGTTTAGACAAAATTGCTAAAGCGCTAGGAAATGAAGTTGATGGAACACCTGTTAACTATAAAGTTTATATGACTGATGATGTTAACGCATGGGCTATGGCAAATGGCTGTGTACGTGTGTATAGCGGTATGATGGATCTGATGAATGACAACGAAATCGAAGGTGTTCTTGGTCATGAAATGGGCCACGTTGCGCTAGGTCATTCACGTAAAGCAATGCAAGTTGCTTATGCAACAGTTGCTGCACGTACAGCCGCTGCTTCAGCAGGTGGCGTGGTTGAACAACTAAGCGCATCACAAGTTGCTGCTTTGGGTGAGAAATTGGTTAATTCTCAGTTCTCTCAGCACCAAGAAAGTCAAGCGGATGATTTCTCTTATGACCTGTTGAAAAAACGCGGTATTAAAACCGAAGGTTTAGCAACTAGCTTTGAGAAACTAGCAAAATTAGGTGGTAGTGAAAGCAGTATGTTTGATTCTCACCCACCATCAGCGGAGCGTGCTCAGCACATTCGTGAGCGCATCGCCGCAGACAAGTAATCTGTATTTGTTAAAGCTATTCAGTCGTTACTACTACTGAAGTTGTTGACGAAGCGGGATAAAAACATCGTTTTTCCCGCTTCGTGTTACCTGTCGAAAATTAATGAATTGATTTCCTAATCTATTGTAAGAACTGTAGTCACTGCCGCCAAACATAACAGGTTTCTTGCTACCACTATTCTCTTTTGTTCCCTTCCAGACTTATTTCTACTTATTTATCTGAGAGTATCCTCTCAAAAAAAGTGAAATCAGACCTTCCTTGTTGTGCTCTTTAGTGGGGCTATATATCTTTATTTTTGTAAAAGAAAAATAAGTATTGATAAATAAAAATAGAAAACGTGTTGCAAGGAATAAAGATGGAAAAACCACAAAGAATTTCTTTGTTAGCAAAAGGTATGGGGATGTTATTGTCGTTTACTTGTCGACTATTAACAGGGGTAAGAACACGTTGGGTTGGGTGTCAGCCAACAATCACTTCACGGATTTATTATGCGAATCACTCTAGTCATTTAGATGGGTTAGTTATTTGGGCGGGGCTACCGCCTTTAATGCGCCATGCGGTTCATCCTGTTGCTGCTAAAGATTATTGGGATAAAACGCCATTTAGGCGTTATTTGGTTAATAAAGTTTTTCGCGCAGTATTAATTGATCGAAAAGGGGATGGCCCAGCCAAAGAAAATGTATTAGAACCCCTTGAAGCGATATTAGCAAAAAGTGAGTCACTGATATTATTTCCTGAAGGAACCCGTGGAGATGGTGAAGAGCTGAGTCATTTCAAAAGTGGTATTTACCATCTCTCTAAAAAATACCCCAATGTTGAAGTGGTACCTGTATATCTTGAGAATTTAAATCGTGTTTTACCAAAAGGCTCAAAATTGGTTGTGCCAATTATTTGCTCTGCGGTTGTCGGTCAACCTTTAGCGCCATTAGCGGAAGAAGAGTCTAAAGCCGAGTTTTTACAACGAGCAAAACTTGCTTTAGAGGAGTTGATGCCATGAGTATTTGGGATAGCGAAATAGCTTTATTGTTATCAGGTGTTTTCAGCATCCTGGTTGTGGCAAGTATTATTGGTGGGATCCTTGCCTATCGTTATTCAGGGGAAAAGAGTAACCCAACAATTGATAATTTAAATGCCAGAATACGTGCTTGGTGGTTAATGTGTATTGTGTGTGTATTGGCTGTAGTGATTGGTAATATCGGGGTTGTTATCTTATTTGCCTTGATCTCCTTTTTTGCTTTGAGAGAGTTTATTACTTTAGCACCGACAAGGCGTAGTGATCACGAAGCGTTGTTTTGGTGTTTCTTTATTTTTCTCCCTCTGCAATATGTGTTAGTTGGGATCCAATGGTATGGCATGTTTTCAATCTTTGTTCCTGTATTTGTGTTTTTATTTTTACCAACCCGTATTGCAATAGCAGGAGACACTTACCATTTTCTTGAGCGTACTGCCAAAATTCAGTGGGGAATGTTAGTCACTGTATTCTGTTTAAGCCATGTACCTGCATTATTGATGCTAGATATTAAAGGCTACGAAGGTGAAAATGTAAAACTGCTATTATTCCTTATTGTCGTGACGCAACTTTCAGACGTTTTACAGTATGTATTTGGTAAGCTCTTTGGCAAACGCCCAATTGTGCCTAAGTTGAGCCCGAATAAAACGATAGAAGGCTTTTTAGGTGGGATACTGTCTTCTGTATTGATCGGGATCTGCTTGTATTGGGTTACGCCATTTAACTGGTGGGTTGCGGGGTTAATGTCTCTTGCAATTACCTTAATGGGGTTTGTTGGTGGATTGTGTATGTCTGCGATCAAACGAGACAGCGGCATTAAAGATTTTGGAGCCATTATTGAAGGACATGGCGGAATGTTAGACCGCATTGACTCATTATGTTTTGCCGCCCCTATTTTCTTTCATTTTACGCGTTATTTTTATACCTAATACTAGGTTGATTGAAATCTAAAGACAGGGTGCTTGAAGCCTAACTTTAACATTTGAAAGAGAAACAGCAGAGGGAAAAGCTCCCTCTGCTCAGCAATTACCTCAGTTCGTAATCGAGGGTCGCTTGGACTACAGTGTGACCACTGGTGATATGCAACGTGCAGAGTTTATCGCGTAACATCGATGATAAACTCAAAATAGTGATGCATACTGCCAACAGTGCCATAAAGGCATACTTAGTCATTTCTCCTTGACCTCTTATTGGCTAAGAGGCACAATCTCAAATGTCTGGTTTGAGATCTGTGCCCCGTTGGTTGAACATATTCACTAACGGGGCTTTCTCATTTTTGGCTCAAACTGCATGCTTGAACCAAAAAGGATCAAGCACCCACCGAAAGCCTATCAAAATTAAATTCCTTCTGCATTTTGACATTGTGATTAGCACAGTTGAGCCCGCATTTTTATCTGTATTTTTAACCCTAATAGGGGATATCAGTTAAGGCGACCCGTTCCTAATATCTGTGTCACTCATAAGGTTAAGCCCTCATGAGCGATAAATGTTATTATTTAGAGTATAAGCACTTAATTTCTGTTTCGAAGTAAGGTAACAACCGCTATAGTGGTTCGCTATTCTGTGGTAATCATGTTTATGCGCTAAAATTATGTAAGCTGGATCACAATAAACAATCAAAGCTTGATAGAAAGCAGGTATATACAATTAGCTATACCGTATTATAGTGCTAGGTGAATCAATTCAGCATTGGCGGTTTGTAACAGAATTTGGTTTAGAAAAGCACGGTGTTGAACGGTGTTTTTCATTGATTTGCAATTTATATTCATTAATCAGAGGTCATCATGGTCAAGCAGATTAAAAGAATTGGGGTATTAACAAGTGGTGGTGATGCACCCGGTATGAATGCTGCAATCCGCGGTGTTGTACGAGCGGCATTAAGTGAAGGTTTAGAAGTGATGGGTATTTATGATGGATACCTTGGCTTATATGAAAACCGCATGAAACAGCTAGACCGCTATAGTGTCTCTGACATGATCAACCGTGGAGGTACCTTCTTAGGTTCAGCTCGCTTCCCTCAATTCCGCGATGAAAAAGTTCGTGCTGTTGCTATTGAGAATCTGAAAAAAAATCATATTGATGCCTTGGTTGTTATTGGTGGTGATGGGTCTTACCTTGGCGCTAAAGCATTGACTGAAGCTGGTTTCCCTTGTATTGGCTTGCCGGGAACCATCGATAATGACGTCGCAGGAACGGACTATACTATTGGTTACTTCACTGCGCTGGAAACCGTGGTTGAGGCTATTGACCGTTTACGTGATACATCGACTTCTCACAAACGTATTTCTATTGTCGAAGTCATGGGGCGTTATTGTGGTGACTTAACGCTATCAGCAGCGATTGCTGGTGGATGTGAATTCTTAGTTTTACCTGAAAATGAAATGTCATTTGATCGTGAAGAGCTACTATCTGAAATCAAACAAGGGATTGAAAAGGGTAAACGTCACGCTATCGTAGCGATTACTGAGCATGTTTGTGATGTGGATGAATTAGCCAAATATATTGAAGCGGAAACTCATCATGAAACACGTGCTACAGTACTTGGGCACATTCAGCGCGGTGGCTCGCCTGTTGCGTATGATCGGATTTTGGCATCGCGCATGGGAGCGTATTCAATCCAATTATTGTTAGAAGGCTATGGTAGCCGTTGCGTTGGTATTCAAAACGAAAAATTGGTTCATCATGATATTATTGATGCAGTGATGAATATGAAGCGTGTGTTTAAGAAAGATTGGTACGACACAGCGAAAAAACTGTACTAATTCACCTCTATGTATTGCAAATCTCACTTGTATGACCCGATTGCTCGGGTTATGCAAGTCTGATCCTACCTATCTTCTGTTTGTATATTCTTTTGTAGCATAAATTGTCATTTTTAATTATTTCAAGTTATGGATGAGATCTGTCAGCCTGCCTTAACATTAAATTGATGAGGATAGAGGAATGGCGAAAAAATGGCATGTAGCAACGGCATTGTTGCTGATACTCACAACGGGAGCATGGGCGAAAGATATTCAATTGTTGAATGTTTCTTATGATCCCACTCGAGAGTTTTATCAACAATATAACCAAGCGTTTAGCCAACATTGGAAAGAAAAAACGGGAGATACCGTTATCGTTCGTCAATCTCATGGGGGCTCAGGAAAGCAAGCGACTTCGGTCATTAATGGATTAGAAGCGGATGTTGTGACTCTTGCTTTGGCTTATGATGTTGATGCAATTGCACAAAGTGGACGTATTGATAAAGAGTGGATCAAGCGTCTTCCTGATAATTCTGCGCCTTACACTTCAACAATTGTTTTTCTTGTTCGCAAGGGAAATCCTAAAAATATTCAAGATTGGAATGACCTCATACGTAAAGATGTTTCTATCGTGACGCCGAATCCGAAAACTTCAGGTGGCGCACGTTGGAATTACTTGGCTGCTTGGGGGTATGCATTAGAAAAGGAGCAGCAAGATCCTGAAAAAGCAAAACAGTTTGTGAAGCAACTTTATCAAAATGTTGAAGTACTGGACTCAGGGGCTCGCGGTGCAACAAACAGTTTTGTTGAGCGGGGTATCGGTGATGTGTTGATCGCATGGGAAAATGAAGCATTACTTGCTATTAATGAGCTTGGTGAAAATGGTCAATTTGAAATTGTTACTCCAAGTATTTCAATTTTAGCGGAACCCACAGTTGCAGTGGTAGATAAAACGGTTGATAAGCGAGATCGTCGTGAAGTGGCTCAAGCTTATTTAGAATATCTCTATTCGCCGGAAGGCCAAGAAATCGCAGCAAAAAATTATTATCGGCCACGTAACGCTGAAATTGCGCAAAAATATCAACAGCGCTTTCCACAGTTAAAATTACTGACGGTAGATAAAGAGTTTGGTGGCTGGACTAAGGCGCAGGAAACTCATTTTTCGAATGGTGGAGTCTTTGATGAGATTAGTCGTCGTGACTAACGAACAATATTATTACTCTATTATTTATGGCACTCCAGCTAACCTGTGAGGGGCAGGTTAGCTGGATAACTATGATTTTATTGCCACACGTATTTCACACCCAATTGTCCTAAATAGAACGTTTGGCGATTGTTGCTGCCAGAGGTGATCCCTGCACCTTTTGGATTTTCCCATGTACTTGGCTCAACCGCAAATCCACCCCATAAGGTCAGTTTCGGTGTTAGGTTATAGAAAACTTGGGTACCAACACGGTAGCCATCTTTCACTTTTTGGGTTGTGCGCTGCTTATTATCGTAGTTGTGTTCGTTTAGGTAGTAGCGGAAGTAGGGCATAATGCTCCAGTCTTGATTTAACGTCACAGGGAAGTAACCACGAATTTGGTTCTGCTCCCATGTTTTGTTGAAATCTTTATCCCATGTCCAGTCCGTGTACATGTAAACTTTCGCTGTAGCGGAGTCATTGATTTTGTATACCAAACCGTGTTCGGATTCCCATTCGTAGCTATTTGGCGCATGGAAGTTATCGTAGTGGTAGAACGCATCCCAAAAGTTGAATGCCCACTTATCATTAAAGTGATAAGTCCCGCTTGGCATTAACCAAAACAAGGTATTGGATGGACGAGCCATGGTGCCAGGCGCTGAATCATTTGATTCTTTACGGTAGGTAACGTTGAGGTTGAATTGTCCAACATCACTGGAGTACATTTTTCGTGTTACACCAATTTGGGTTCGGTTACGAATAAATGAGTCCTTTGATGTTGAAAAATTATGGTTATAGCTTCTAAGTGACTCTTTATGCTCAAGAAAGAAGCTCCATTTAGATTCGGGATTTGATAAAAACAATTGACCAACCATGGTTGTTTTGTCGTAAACCTTCCGCCCGCTAGTGTTATGGTGGCCTTCGAATTTTTCCAATTCCATATAGACGTTAGAGGAAATACGCCAATAGTCATTATTCACTTGTTCTGTTGAGAGTGCAGAAGCAGTAAAGCCCATCGCGGTAAGTAGTAGTAAACCATTCAATGATGTTTTCATGATGACCCTTTAATTTTTAATTATTGTTCAGTAACGTAGCGTTATTAGTTGAATTTTGTGTGTTATAGCCCGCCTTTATATCCTTAAAGGATATAAAGGTCGGAAAGTGCGAGTGTTTATAAATTAATTAATGAGTGGTGTTGTACGTTTCACCATGACCATAAGGGAACAGGATTTTGTTACCTTGTGGATTTTTAATATTGACGGGGAGCAGCCCTTTCGGTGGGTTTAATGGCTGTGCTTGTTGGTCTGCAAACAAGGTACGTAAACCACTACGAATATTGGTTTCGAGTGAGTTACGGTTATTGTTAGTGACGTCGAATCCGGTGATCCCATAGATGGCAAGGTTAGCTTTAACCCCTTTTAGGTATGCAATGTCATAGGGATTACGTGAAGAAATCACTACCAGTGGGATATTGGCTTTATTTGCTTCATCAATGAATAGCTGAGCATTAGCAGGATTATCTTTCAGGTTATAAGTGGTTAAAATTACCAGATCTTGACCTTGCAAAAGAGGCTGAACATCTTTTGCATTGAGGGTATTTTCAGTCAGTTTAACAACGGTTTCTTTGCTTTCTATTGTTGTGCCTGTTTCATTAGCGATGTCATTTAAGTGCTTTTGAATTAATTCATTACGTGGTTTTTCATCCGATACAACTAAAATCTTATTTTGTGATTTTAAGGTGTAAGGAAGCACATTATCGTTTTTGATTAGCGTAATTGCTTGTTCTGAGACCATATTTTCAAGATCTTTATGGCTTTTAGAAGCGACAACTTGCTGCGCATTATGTAAATCGATTGGCTGTGCGGTGATCTGTTGCTGTAATTTTTTCAGCACGACACGTTTTGCTGATTCATCAATGCGTTTTTTCAGCTCAGGATTTTTTTGAGCCTCACTTTCAAGATGGCGGTACATGTTGTCCAAACGTGCAACTGATTCCGTATCCCACATTTTAATTGGCATTAAGATCACATCAGAACCAGCAAGTAATGATGTTTCTACTGCCCAGTTTATATCGAAATTATCGGCAATAGCGCCCATATCCATCGCATCTGTGACGATTAAACCATCATATTTAAGCTCATCACGTAAAATATCGTGCAGAATAGGTTTTGATAATGTAGCAGGTGTCCCAACCTCTTTGCCACTAAGGGTTTTAATTTTACTGTTATCCAATGCAGGAACGATAATATGTGCGGTCATGACAGCATCTGCGCCATGGTTCAGGGCATATTGGAAAGGGGGCAATTCTGTTGAGCGCCATGTTTTTTCATCTGAATTTACAACAGGTAGGTCAACATGCGAATCAGAAGAAACATTACCGTGACCAGGGAAATGTTTCAATGATGTCAACAAGTTATATTTATGAATACCTTTGATATAATTGGTTGCAAGTTGTTCAACAAGTTCTTTATTATCTGAATATGAACGTACTCCAATCACAGGGTTGTTTTGGTTATTATTCACATCGACAACAGGGCCGAAGTTGATGTTAAAGCCTAAGCTGGATAATTCATAACCGTGGATCATACCTGTTAGCTCTGCTAGCGCAGGGTTACGTGTCGCACCTAATGCCATGTTTCCGGGCATTTCTGTACCGACACGTAAACGAGTGACATAACCACCTTCCTGATCGGTACCAATAAATAGGGGTAAATTACTGCGAGCGGCTTGTAATTGATTGATAAGTTCTACGGTCTGCGGTGTATCAATTAAATTTTCACGAAATAAGATCACTGAACCGAGGTGATACTGATTGATGACTTTCGCAACTTCATCATTCATTGCTAGAAATGGCGCGGGCTCGCCATTATTGTCTTTATTCCAATATCTAAAATCTAGCATGAAAAGCTGACCAATTTTTTCTGCCTCAGACATATTTTTGACGATCTCATCAGCAGATTTTTGTTTATCTTTCCACATATTATCAAGCTGTGTTTGTGAAATCGGGTCGGCGAGTGACATGGCACTTAATAAGCAAAGAGAAAGTAGGGTAAGGTTTTTCATCGCATTATTCCTTGGTTATTTTTCGATGAATAATAAGTAGGGTAAATTAATTATAAAGTGAGACAAGTCACAGATAAGATTATTCTCATTTGCTAGTGCTTAAGAATAGTTTGCAATTTAACAAATTGTGCTATGTCATGTATCTATATGATTTTAATAATCAATCCTATTGGAATAATTAATATTCCAATAGAATAATTCCATTTTGGAATTACTCTATTCTGTGATCTCAATGGTAAAGTTAGACATATGAATTAATCGCCTTAGTAATTATCTAAAACTCAAATTTTATGTTAATTAAATTTAAAAATAGGATTTAGAGATTGCTGAAGTAGGCTAAATTTGAAGTTAAATAAAAAGTCGCAGCTTATTGATTGCGACTTTTTTCACACAGTAAAATAATGGCTAGAGATATATTTACTCACTATTGCCAGAAATATTTAATGCCAAATTGGGCTAAATAGAAGGTTTGTCTATTATTACTACCTGATGTTGCATAATTATCTTTTGGATATTTCCATTGTGTGGGTTCTATCGCGGCTCCTCCCCACAAGATCAACTTTGGGGTCAGGTTATACGCTAGCTGTGTTCCAACGCGATAGCCATTTTTGACTTTTTGGGTTAAATTTGCACGAGCAGTGTAGCCACTTTCGTTAAGAAAGTAGCGAAAATAGGGAGAGATTGACCATTTTTCATTTAGCTTAATCGAGAAGTAACCTCTAATTTGATCTTGTGAAAAGATTTTATGGAAGTTGTTATCCCACACTCTATCGGTATATAAGGTTATTTTTGCTTTAATCGCCTCAGAATGTTGGTAGCTGAAACCGTGCTCAGCCTCCCATTCATAGTTATTTGATCTTAAAAAATTACTGTAGTAGAAAATCGCATCCCAAAAATCAAATGACCATTTTTTATTAAAATAAAAACTTCCTGTTGGCATTAACCAATATAAACTGCCTGATGATCGCGATGGCATGTTAGGTGCAGAATCATTCGATTCTTTTCGGTAAGTTCCATTGAGATTAAGTATTGTGGAATGGCTTTTATACAGTTGGCGGGTAGCACCGATTTGTGTGCGGTTACGAATGTATGAATCACGGGAAGTGGAAAAATTGCGACCATAATTGCGCAAAGATTCGCGGTGATCAAAATAAAAACTCCATAGTGATGCCGGATTTGTCAGTGCGAGTTTACCGACCATACTTGCTTTATCGAATACTTTATTATCAAGGTTATCGCGTTGCCCTCGATACTCCTCAACCTCTACATAAATATCGCTATCAATACGCCAATAGTCATTATTTGCTTGAGATACAGTAGCGGTGAGTAAAACTATTATAGTGCTTAGAATTAAACCCTTTAGATATTTCATAATCATCCCTATAGCGAATGTTTTATTTTATAAATTTCGATAACAATATAATTAAAACTGACGGTGGTTATTGTTTATTAATATATACCTGTGATACTTCAAGCCACAGTATGATTGACTCAGTGTATTATCACTAATTAGATGATGTATATGTAATTGGTGATTAATTGACTTGTCGTCTAACTGCACCTCGAACTATTTAGTGTATAGTGAAAGAAATAATCTATTTATTCATAATAAATAGATAGGCGATTAATCACGAACCGTGTAAATATAATGTTAAGAAATATGCGCTGTCTAGCATTCGTCACGGGTGGTAGATTGAGAATAATGATTGTAATTAATAAGATATGAAAGTTTATATCACAATGATTTCAATTTGTTTTCTATGAGGGATAAATTAAAGATTGAAGGAATAATTTGAGTTAAGGTATTTTTAATTTTGTGAGTAGATTAAGTAAATTAAAATTTAGATTCAGAGGAGACAATTATTTATTAGTAATCTGTGTCTGTTTTTATTATTCGATATAAATAAGATAACCGCCAATAAATATTGACGGTCACATACTTATTATATTTTAAGTTGTCGTAGATGTTGTCTAACGACACTTAGAATTATTCAAAGTATCACTTAGCAAAATAATTATTTTGCTTTTTTGGCTTCTGCTGCTGCTTTAACAATCACCGCAAATGCATCTGCTTTTAGTGATGCGCCACCAACAAGGGCACCATCAATATCTGGCTGAGTAAACAGTTCAGCTGCATTACTTGCATTAACAGAACCGCCGTATTGAATAATGACTTGCTCCGCGATTGCAGCATCTTTCTTCGCGATGTGATCACGAATGAATTTATGGATTGCTTGTGCCTGTGCTGGTGTTGCTGACTTACCAGTACCAATAGCCCAAATTGGCTCATAAGCAATCACTGCACCTTCGAATGCTTGCGCGCCTAATGTATTGAGAACAGCATCAATTTGGCGTGCACAAACTTCTTCCGTTTTACCTGCTTCATTTTCTGCTTCAGTTTCACCGATACAAAGTACTGGGATCAGCCCTTGCTCTTTTAATACGGCAAATTTTTTCGCAATAAATTCATCACTCTCATGGTGATAGGTACGACGCTCTGAGTGACCAATGATGATGTATTTTGCACCAATATCTTTGAGCATTTCAGCAGATGTTTCGCCTGTAAATGCACCAGAAAGGTTTACATCAACATTTTGTGCGCCTAAAGCAATTCGGCTGCCCGCAATAGCATGTTTTGCTTGGCTTAGGTAGATTGCTGGTGGTGCGATGGCAACATCACAGCCATCAACGCTGCTAAGTTCATTACGCAGGCCTGCAATCAGGTCATTAACCATATGGGTACTGCCGTTAAGTTTCCAGTTACCCATAACCAATGGATGTCGCATGTTAATTCCTCCAACCAGAGAGTTTGATTTATCAATAAGTGGCTCATTGCATCATCTTGATGCAGCGAGAAAATCAGCATTTGTTAGATATTATAGAGATAATGCCTAACTATAGCTTTGCTTTTTATCACGTCGATGATAATTGCTGTGATCTACATCAGCTTAAGGTGTCTCTACTTCTAGCTTAATCGGTTCAACAGCAAAAGTAAGCACATTATTATCACTTTTTACTAAAACATAGCGAAGAGCGCCTAAGCGAGCTTCTTCTGCACGTGTTGGGTTTTTATCTGCCATAAATTTATTCAGTGCTTCTGTGAGCTCAGGGGCTTTATCAGGAGAAACTTGCGGATCGAACTGTTGGATTAAGGCAATAATATATTGCTCGATTAATGCTCTATTAGCCTGTGCACGTTTAGTATCATCTGCGGGGAGTAAGGTGAGTTGCAAACTTTTAATTTTCTCACTGCCCCGCTCAAGTACTGCTGAGGAGTAGATATAGGGATTAATCGAGGAGGCTGCGCGAATATAAGGTGCAGAAATATCTTGGCTTGCGAGCACCTTGTATTCATGAAGTGGTAAGGTCGGATTTGCTTGATTAAACTGGTTTCGTAACTGTGGGATAGTCAAGTCAAATGAAGGAGCATCAGGCGCGAGATACGCCACTTCAAAATTGGTATCAGGTAGCGTCGGTACTTTTTGTGCGAATACCATTTGTGGCAAACCGAGCACAAAAACGGTTATGATGACGTAAATTGGATGGAGTGCGTGTTGTTTCATTGGTTTTTGCCACTCATTCTATGGTTTTCAAAATACTTTGAGGTGCAGTTAGCGACAAATTAATTGGTCGTTAGCAATAAATAGATACTCTCAATAATTCGGGATGTAAGTAGGCGATAAACTAAGATAGTCAGAGAGCCCAAATCAACTATGTGGTTCGACTAGCTGAGGGGCATCAACCACCTTACATCTGGAAATATAATAAGTACCGAAAGCAAATACGCTGTACCTTTAAGTATCACAAGTATATCAGGAACGGATGTAATGACATTACAACAATGGGCTTTTTCCTTCAAAGGCCGAATCGGCCGCCGGCCATTTTGGGCCGGCATCGCCTCATGTTTTATTTTGATGACCGTGATAGTGCTATTTCAGAATGCATTTTCATTACCTGAAAGTGTTGTGGCCATATTATTTATTTTATTGTTATATCCTTTAGCGGCAATATTTACTAAACGACTGCATGATAGAGGAAAACCTGGTGGATGGTTTGCATTAGTGATCCTTGCATTTGCTTTATTCTCCATGGACGTCAGCCATATGGCACCGTTCTGGCAATGGGGAATTGGTCGTTTTCTACCGCTATTAATTGCAATGATTATGTTATTAGATTGCGGTGTGTTTGTAGGGATGGATTCTGAAAATAAATATGGTGAGAAAACGCAAGCGGTAGATCGCCTTTCTTGACCCCCATTCAACGATGGGGATCAAAAGCGCGTATTACCAATACTGCTCACTGCTGATGTGGCCAGGCTTGCGACGCAGATGTTTGCTCATGGAGCGTGTTTTTATCAGTAGATCGCGGGTATCTCTGACCATTTCAGGGTTGCCACATAGCATGATATGACTATTTTCAGCATCTAATGAAATGCCTGCGGCGTGTTCCAGTGCTTGATTTTCTATTAATGCAGGTACTCGACCATGCAAAGAATCGGCACATTGCTCACGGCTAACCACGGTGATTAAACGTAATTTTTCTGGGTAGCGCTTAGCTAATTGCTCCATTAGTGGCAAATAACTCAGATCCTTTTGATAACGAACAGCATGCAATAACACGATCTTCTCAAAGCGTTCAAGCCCTTTACCTTCTTGTAGGATAGATAGGAATGGCCCGATAGCGGTACCTGTTGATAACATCCACAGATGTTTGCAGTCAGGAATTTCATCGAGTACAAAAAAACCAGATGCTTCATCGGTTACTTGTAGAGTATCTCCACGGCGCAGTTGAGCGAGTTTAGGGCTAAGTTTACCGTTTGGAACAACGACAAAATAAAACTCAAGGCGATTATCACTCGGCGCATTAACATAAGAGTAAGCGCGTTGTACACGTTCACCTTCAATTTCTAAAGCAAGTTTCGCAAATTGTCCGGCGATAAAAGGTTTAATGGGGGCATTGATGATGAGGCTGAACAAAGAATCTGTCCAAAATTTTGCTTCTATAACGGTTCCAGTCACCCAATTTGCCATAAATTTTCACCTCTGAACTTTTCTAGCCTTGTTGTACATCAGGGGTTCATACTAAGTGAGTTTGAGATTTACGTTTATCGATAATGTGTCTCTGACCTGTCATGCTTTGATTCTCAGTGCTTCTATTAAGCTGTGTAGCCGCATTCATTGGTTCAGCGCATCAGATACTTTTGCAAATCTTATAATCTCACTGAATAGTCATGTTATTGTGTATGGAATCATTTAAAGCGCAGTTAATTATGCTATTAAAATAGATGTTAACTGAAGTTAATGTACAGTTTTGTTGCCATATCTGGCGAATATCGCTGACGTTAGCTTATTAATTAAAATGCTGTCCTACCTCGAAAAAATATTTAATTTTGTTATCTTAGTCACGCTCTCACAGAACATGTGCGTTTTGTAGTTTTATCGAGAAAAAACAAGCAATAACTATTTGTGATAATGCCCTGAAATTAAATCGTCATGCCATTGCTATTAAATAGGCGGGCTTGGTGTGTATTCAGGTTGGCAAATTTGTTTGAGAATAAAATGAGAAAAATAGAAAACTTCAATTTATTGATCCTGCTGATTGCCTTAGCGGCAGTTGGTCAGATGACGCAAACAGTGTATGTCCCTGTTATTGCTGATATGGCGGTTTACTTTAGTGAGCCATCTGGTTCGGTGCAACGAGTCATGGCGGCATATCTGTTTACTTACGGTTTTTCTCAACTGGTTTATGGACCTCTGTCTGATCAGATTGGTCGCCGTCCGGTGATCCTCGCAGGTATGGTGATTTTTTTGCTATCGACGACGTTGGCAATTTTTGCGCCAACATTGGATGTTCTTGTATTAGCAAGTGGTTTACAGGGCTTAGGGACTGGTGTTGCAGGGGTAATGGTGCGTACTATGCCTCGTGACCTCTATAAAGGGACATCACTTCGCTATGCGAACAGCCTTTTAAATATGGGGGTACTTGTTAGCCCGCTATTGGCACCCATGTTCGGCGGCTTATTAGCCCATTTTTGGGGCTGGCATGCATGTTATATCTTTTTGTTTGTCTTAGGTGCTTTTGTCCTTTTAAGTATGTATCGCTGGTTACCTGAAACTCGGCCTGTTTCACCTGAAAAACACAAAATGCTCGCGTCATTCCGCCAATTATTATCCAGTGGCTCTTTTGTTTCTTATTTGGTGATGTTGATTGGTGCACTAGCCGGTATTGCGGTTTTTGAATCAAGTAGCGGCGTATTGATGGGGGGAGTGTTAGGCCTTAATAGTATTACCGTCAGTATTTTATTTATTATCCCTATCCCAGCCGCCTTTTTTGGCGCATGGTTTGCAGGGCGCGATGGGAAAAGCTTTTATACCTTGATGTGGCAATCCGTGATCTGCTGCTTGATTGCAGGTTTGATGATGTGGATCCCTGGATGGTTTGGCGTTATGAATATTTGGACTTTGCTCGTTCCTGCATCGGTCTTTTTCTTTGGTGCGGGTATGTTGTTTCCTTTAGCGACAACAGGGGCAATGGAACCTTTCCCTTATTTAGCAGGTGCTGCAGGGGCATTAGTCGGTGGTATGCAAAATGTTGGCTCGGGGGTGGCAACATGGGTTTCCGCATTGTTACCACAAAATGGCCAGTTTAGTTTAGGGTTATTGATGTTCTTGATGTCACTGTTAGTCCTGCTATGTTGGCTGCCAATCGCCCACCGTATGGATAGAACAGAACACACGGTATAATTTAGAATAGGCGGCATAGAAAGTATACCGCCTATTTAGTTATCGCGTTAACGGCGCTGAAACAGGGTGTGGTGCGGTATATAAGTTTCTTTGACTACGTGTTGTAACGTAGTTTTCTGTTGCTCCCATTGAAGCGATTAATTCAGGTCTTTGCTCTATTGGATGAAAAAGAATAGGGTGGTTATCGTCGATAAATTGACGATGATCGACCATTGCCGCCGAAGCATGTTGTGTGAGTGTCACCGTGCTGGCTGGGATGCTATCTTGTAGGTGATTATCGATATAAATTTTGAGGCCTTTGAGCTTCAAGTTTGGCGTACTATCAATTGCGCCTATAATCGATAACTGTTCTCCTTGGCGAGTGATTTGCCAGCATTCTAAAGGGATCTGTTCTTTGACCGTACCAGACTCTTCTTCTACTAATAATGTCAGCCAATAACTGTTTTGTTCTTTTGGTAATTGCATTATTGAGATATCGATAACTTGGTTAACGTAACTATCTGAAAACAGAGGAACATGAGACTCAACATTATAGGCTAATGGAGTACTATATTGATGTGGTATCTGCTTTAGGTGATTGATAGGTGTATAGGCGTGTATGGCATTAATGGCGGGTTTATTACCCCAAGGGTCATTTAATGAAAAGTATTGCTTTTGTAACCGCCCACCTTTTATCCACATAGCACAAAGTACGCTGTCTTTCGTGAGCGCTTGAGTATTTATTTGTTCTGTCAATGCATCAAGTAAATGAGGTTGATTGGATGACCAAAACAATTGGCTACCTTGCCAATAATGATCAAGTACTACTCTTTCCAAAGGCGATTTTCCATCCCATAGGCTGAACAGTCGATTTGCCAAAGAATCTGGATTGATATAGGTGTAAACAGTTTTTTGGTTATTCGTTTCAATTAATTGAAGTTTAACTAATTCGCCTTTATCTGGGATGTTTAGGCTTAGGAGTTCAGGCGTTTCAAAGCTAATTAATTTCTGATCTTCAATATGGCGTGTATCAGTGATTAACCCATATGCGGTGGCGTAAGTTATCTGTAATGAATAGGAAGATGTTTTATTGTGTGTGTTTGCAGGTAAAGCACCGAGGGTACGTTTGAGCGAAAGATAGCTATAAGGGTGATTTTTGCCGTTAGCGAGCGGGATGATTGAGCCACTGACCCTGTAAACCGGAACATCGTTGGATAACTGTTCAGTGGTTGGTGTATAAGACAAAATTTCTTGAATTTTATTATTGTAGTAAGAAGAGTGAGGAGTAAAAGCATCATATTCAGCTTTGTTTTCTCCTGCTGCTATCGGGTACATCGCTGGATATATTTCTTGTACACTACCATTGTATGGATCAGTATATTTATAAGTGACATAACGTTGTTGTGACTGGTCATAAGCGATTTCAAATCCATTACTGTTTGGCGAAAATGGGTAGTTTTCGTCTGTTGTATGTCTTAAACCTAAGCTGTGCCCCCATTCATGCCATAAGATATCTGATTGCGCCATTCCCCCACCAAAAAATGGTGAGGCCATACCCAGTATCGATCCATGAATTGAAGGATTAATTGCCATATAAGTGAGGAGATTATCTTGTTTATTGGCTTGCCTGATCATCTCTCCTTGTAAATAAGCCCATGCAACTGACATATCGGAAAAGTCATGGAGAAGAGGGTTTTTGTCGTATTGGGGCATGGTGAGCACTGAGTTGGTAAAGTTAGGATTGTTATAATAAAAAAGCGCCGGTGCTCGCGTTTCTGATGGGCTGTTGTATAAAGTGAATTGTGAAACTGGCAGTTTAGCTGCGGCCTCTGTTCCCCAACTGAGAGGTGAATACGCGTAAAGCCCTTGCCCATATTGATAGAGACTACTATTTTCAACTCGAGCGACCAGATGAGTGGCTGGATGAACTGGTGGTGAAAAATAACCGTTTTGGTTTGTATAAGGTGTAATGATCGGGCGATTATTTGCCATAAGCTGAATTTGGATACCCGGTTTTATCCACTCTCCTTTTAGTGGGGCAGTGAAACTATTTTTATCCGCTATTTGATGATCGATTGATGGCTGTGCTGGTAGCGGATCGATCTGTTTGGCGAGCCGATTGGGTCCAGTAAGGCGTACTCGACCTAATTCATATCCCTGCTTATCGCTAACAATCGCCTCAACATTAGGTGAGATTAGGGAATTTGGGCTGGTAATATCGATTTTTAGTAAGGCCCAACGGCCTGCAACCAAATTTAAATAAGGGGAGTCAATGTGTTGCTGGTGGGTTTGGGTGAGTGAAATATCATGAACATACATGTCATCAGGAAGTGGATGTGAGTGAGGTTTTGGCTCTTGGTAAATCGGATCTGCTATGTGAAAAGTTCTTTTTCCCGGTATTGAGACTATAGGTGCGTTATCCGTTTGTAGTTGCACCGACATTGGCGCTGATTGGCTGCCATCGCGCATCACGGCCACAAAATCAAACTGTTCAAAGCCAGAAAATGGAGTATGAACATTGGGTTGGTATTGCCATTCACCTGTATAGCGATTTAGAGTCACTTTCCCCGAATTAGTATCTTCAATTAATTGATAATATTGAATATCAGGGTGTCGAGGTAAGGTGCCTGTAACCGCACCAACAGTGAGTTGGTTTGGGGTTTCTGTTAGATTTTCGGCAATAATAAAGGGCAAAATTTGTTCTTGGTATCCGAAGCTCAGTTTTTCAAGTTGCCGATTTTGTGGGTCGGTAATCACGAGAGCATTGTTTGCTTTATTCCAACTCACTTGTAGTGAATTATCTTCGCTATAATAATGTAATGCATGTTGCAAATAGTCGGCGAATTCATTTGGTGATGCAAATTGTGTGGTAGGTGCTTTGAATGCTACTCGTTGTATATCGATATGATGGCCATTGGGGGAAGTTAACAAAAAAGTCAAATGTGTCAGGTGGTTAAGTTGTTCTGGTGTAAAATGAATTTGATGTACAGTTTGGTGTTGCCGTTGAGTATCGACATGTTTTAATAACTCAACATAACTGATTTGTTGGCGCTTTTTTAACTGAAACTGCGTAAAAATTAAACCATCACCTTTAATTATCATTTTATTATTATGATAGCTAATAGTAATTGCTTGAGCTAATGGGGCGAGTTGCTGGTTGATAATCTCTTCAATTTCTTTACTGAGCGTTTCCCATGTTAAATGCGATGAAAGGCTTATATCATCGAGTTTTAAAACAATGTCTCGCTGCTTATCCTTAATTTCAATTGAAAAGTATTGTGCGGCTTTAGCGTGTAGAGCGGTCAATTGTAATTGGTTAATTGCGGTTGGCGGCAGCGTGATGGTTTGATGTAAATTCGATGATAAGGGGTTAACTGCAACCACATCAGCGAAAGGCATCCATTCAACCGAAAGAATCTCTTTCTTGGGTTTTAATGGCTGAGGTATCAAGGGATATGAAAAAGCTTGCTGGGGGATCAATGATAACTGTTTAGTGTCAGGTAGTGCCCAGCCCAATCGAAATTTTGGTGGAGTCCCATTCGTTGTTGTCGTAATACGTACAGAGCAGCTTTCACCCTGTTTTAAATTATCCAAACTAATTGTTGCTGTTGGATCACCTTGCTTAACGGTGACTTTATAGTTTCCAACTTTAAACTGCACATTATCCTGTATGTTGGATATATCAAGAGCAAAGGTAAACTTCCCCGTTTGTGGAATTGCCACTTTCATATCATAAACCCAGACCGTTTCTGTGGGTTGGCTGGGTAAATGATGCTGTGATCCTTGTAAATGAGGAAGTGTTGCTAGCAATGCTGATTGCAGCTCCTCTGGTGGGTGTTTATGTCTATAGGCATAAACGGCAATACCTGATTTAGTCGGTTGTTCTAAGGCAGTAGTGCTGTGGCGCGATGACTTTCTCTGATATTGCGAAGGTGTAATATCATTAATGAGCTTCCTAACCGCAGGAGAAGTGTTCTTCTCTTTAATAATGAGTAACCCTTTACCTGTCACAGACATCATATGGCGAGCTAACTGGATTTGTTGATCATTGGCGTTGGATGAAAGCACTAAGGTACTGTAGCTGCGATGCCACTGACCATTGGGTAACAACGCGTCGGCAAGCTGTTCAGCGGCGCGAGTTTCACCTTTATTCCATAGATAAGGCGAATCAAAGCTATCAATATAGAGATTTTGTTTGGGGTGTAAGGTATTTCCAGCAAATAGCTCCGGACTGACAGCACTCAAGAGTTTATTACTCTCAGCTTGATATTGCTGACCATTTAACCAATTCATGATTAAGAAAATCGCATTTCCATCTATGGTGTGATCTGGCGAGTTCTGAAGGGCATCAAATAATGGTGAGCTTTTATCAATGATGGCGATTCGGCCTTGTGAATGATAATAGCCAAATGTAAGGTGGCCTTTGCTGGCCTGTTGATACAAAAATTGTTCCTCGTTTGGGTTATCCATAGCTGGTCTCCATTTTAGTGAAAAATAGGCTTAATTTTATTTAAATTCGCTATTTATTTTTCAATAATGAGGCAGCGGCGTCTAATTTATTATTAATACACTAATAAGCTAATTATTTGATTTATAGGGTGTAATGAACAAAAAAGCAACACCGAAGTGTTGCTTGATTGGTTAGAAAAAATGGATTAAAGCTGTATTAAGCACGATCTTCCCACTCTTGTGCTCGAGCCACCGCTTTTTTCCATCCCTCATATTTGTAGTTGCGTTCTGTGGTTTCAATACCTGGTTTGAATACACGCTCAATCGTTGCTTTAGATTGCAACTCATCAAGGCTATTCCAGAAGCCAACCGCTAAACCGGCGAGGTAAGCCGCACCTAGCGCGGTACTCTCACGTACCTCTGGACGCTCCACTGATGTTCCTAGAATATCAGCTTGGAATTGCATCAGGAAGTTGTTGGCAACAGCACCGCCGTCAACGCGTAATGCTGCTAAACGTGTTTCTGCATCTGCTTGCATAGCATCTAGCACATCACGTGTTTGGTAAGCGATGGATTCCAGTGTTGCACGAATGATGTGATTACGGTTAGCACCACGTGTTAAACCAAAAATAGCACCACGTGCATACGGATCCCAATAAGGAGCACCTAAGCCTGTGAAAGCAGGAACGACATATACACCGTTGCTATCTTTTACTTTAGTCGCAAAATATTCAGAGTCAGTAGATTCGTCGATCAGTTTCAGCTCATCACGTAGCCATTGAATTGATGCTCCCCCAACAAAGACCGCACCTTCGAGAGCATAATTCACTTCGCCTTTAGGGCCACAAGCAATGGTGGTTAACAAGCCATGGTTTGAACGAACCGCGGTTTCACCGGTATTCATTAATAAGAAACAGCCTGTACCATAGGTATTTTTTGCCATACCTTGTTTAACACACAACTGACCATAGAGTGCAGCTTGCTGGTCACCGGCAATGCCTGAAATAGGAATACGTGTACCGCCCTTACCACCAATATTGGTTTGTCCGTAAACTTCAGATGATGGACGAACTTCTGGCAACATGATACGTGGAATATTTAATGCTTTAAGGATCTTGTCATCCCATTCCAGATTACGAATGTTAAACAGCATAGTACGTGAAGCATTGGTATAATCTGTGACGTGAACACGGCCTTGGGTCATTTTCCAGACTAGCCATGTATCTACAGTTCCAAACAGTAGCTCACCTTTTTCTGCGCGTTCACGAGCACCTTCTACGTGATCTAAAATCCATTTAACTTTGGTTCCTGAAAAATATGGGTCGACAACGAGCCCCGTATTTTGACGGATATATTCCTCTAATTCTTTATCGTTCTGTTTCAGATGAGTACAGAAGTCAGCAGTACGGCGACATTGCCAAACAATGGCATTATAAACCGGTTTACCGGTTGCTTTTTCCCAAACAATGGTCGTTTCACGTTGGTTAGTGATACCAATGCCTGCAACTTCATCTGTACGAATATCTGCTTTAGCTAGCACTTCCACCAATGTTGAGCTTTGTGATGCCCAAATTTCCATTGGGTCGTGTTCTACCCAACCTGGCTTAGGGTAGACTTGGGTAAATTCACGCTGGGAGATACTAATAATATTGGCGTCATGGTCAAGTACAACGGCCCGCGAACTGGTTGTTCCCTGATCAAGAGCGACAATATATTTTTTCTCGATATTGGTTTCTGTTGTCATAATTTAAACCTGTTCCGGTAATGATTAAGCGTTTTTACTAGATGTTTTTACTGATTTTTCATCTTTTTTCGTATGGACGAAGCTTGGTAAATGACGAGAGATCAGTGTGCGATATGCAAATGCACCAATTAATCCACCTACAATAGGTGCAATGAGTGGTACTAAGAAATAAGGAATTTCACGGCCGCCAGTTAATGCGATATCACCCCAGCCAGCCAAATATGCCACGACTTTTGGTCCAAAGTCACGGGCAGGGTTTAGTGCGAAGCCTGTCAACGGGCCGAATGAACCACCAATGACTGCAATTAAAATACCGATCAGTAGCGGTGCTAAAGGCCCTCTAGGGATACCGTTACCATCATCGGTTAATGCTAGAATCAGACATAGCAGGATGGCTGCAATCACAACTTCAATAAAGAAGGCATGTAGTTCAGTCAGCTGTGGAGCTGGATAAGTTGAGAACACCCCCGCAGTAAACAAGCTTTCTTGTGTACCTCGGATAATGTGATGCACTTGGTCATAATCAACAAAGACAGGTGAATACATAAAGTAAACTAAAGCAGCAGCGAAGAAGCCTCCTAACATTTGTGCAACAATGTAAGGGGTAACTTTATGTCTTTCAAAACTTGCGAATAGCCATAGTGCAATAGTGACAGCAGGGTTTAGGTGAGCGCCCGAAATCCCTGCGGTGAGGTAGACGGCAAGGGCAACACCAAAGCCCCAGATGATACTAATTTCCCAGAGGCCGAGCTGTGCTCCTGCGATACGGACAGCTGCTACGCAGCCTAAACCGAAAAAGACGATAAGTGCAGTACCTAAAAATTCGGATATGCACTGACCGCTGAGTGTAGTTGTGGTCGTTTGGCTCATATCTTTCTATCCTACGAAAATTAAAATTATTGTAATGTTTTTCAGAGTAAGATTTTCAAAGTGAAAACCTATAGTGTAAATTTATCGTTAATGAGCGCAAACGAGAAATATCGAAATTGAAATATGTGTGTTACATCACCAAAACGAAAGAAAACGACCAAAAATAGTGATGCAATCGACCTTTGCTATGTGATCAGACCAGTGTTTTAAAATACGGTATCTTGGGAATCGGAGTCAAGCTACTAGACACAGAGGATCATGCTACTTACAATCGTAAGTAAAGCTTACAAGGGAGATCAAAAGAATGTCATTTGAAGTATTTGAGAAACTAGAATCAAAAGTTCAACAAGCGATTGATACCATCACATTGTTACAAATGGAAATCGACGAACTGAAAGATAAAAATAACGCGTTGGCTCAAGAGTTAGATAATGCAAAATCAGGCACTGAATCACTGGTGCGCGAAAATGAACAGCTGAAACAAGAGCAGCAAACGTGGCAAGAGCGTTTACGTGGGTTGCTTGGCAAGATGGAAGAAGTCTAAAATATCTTTCATATTTCGTGCCGCAGCGTTGTTGGCTTTTCTCGGTTACTCGAATCGCATACTTATGTGTGCTCATCGGAAAGCCTTCAATCGTCGTCTAGCTGCAACACGAACTGTTTAGGGTATTTAGGTATGTAATGTATTTGATGATGTTAAGCTGATTTTGGTATTTGTAGATGACATATTAATAGCAATGGAAATTTTTCTGGGGCTTAGTCTATGAATGTTGCAAATGGCTCTATAAAAAGAAGGGCTGATAACAAAATCAGCCCTTCTTTTTTTAATTCGAATCAGTTTATTGAGCGTTAGAGATCTTCTTCGTCAATAACTTCAAAACCACTGCTATCTTGTGTGGAAAGCGGCTCTTCTGACAAAATAATACCAGTATTATCAGCGTATAGATAATCGCCAGAGAAAAAAGTGACCCCACCAAAATTGACACGAATATCGCTTTCGCCAATGCCTTCATCTGGGCAACCTGCTGGCATCGCTGCGATGGCTTGGATCCCTAAATCAAGTTCCATCAATGCATCGACCTGACGTACCGCACCATATACTACGATGCCTTCCCAGTGGTTATCCATGGCTAAGCGCGCCAATTCAGCATCAATCAGTGCTTTGCGTACGGAACCACCGCCATCAACGAGAAGAATGCGACCATGGCCGTCTTCTTCCAGCAAATCATACAGTAGGCCGTTATCTTCAAAGCACTTGACTGTAATGATTTGACCGCCAAATGAAGTACGTCCACCAAAATTGGAGAAAAGGGGTTCTACCACGTTAACGCTTTCTTGGTAGATATCACAGAGTTCGGAAGTATCATATTTCATAGTGTATGGTCTTTTTTTGCTGCAAGAGAAGTAAAGTATATCCCTTTTAAGAGGTGATTGGCAAAATTCACCTCTTAAAAATAAACAACTAATTGCTCAATACTACGCCAATGGAAAAGAGAATGTTAGTGAATAGTGCCGCTTTTACCATATTTTCTAGCATGGGGCGCATTCCCTCTGGGGTTGGATCGCTCAAGACACGGCGAACATGGTTCATTAACATAGGGACGGCGAGAAGGAATAGCCAACACGCCCAGCCATGCATATAGAACAAGTTAAAGAACGTTAAGCATAGAATGGCGATAATAATGATGATTGCGTGATAGATTCGAGAGCCTTGAGGCCCTAAACGTACCGCTAATGTATTTTTACCCGCTTTAACATCATTTTCGATATCGCGCATATTGTTAATATTCAGAACTGCAACTGAAAGCAGCCCGCACGCTGTAGCAGGTAGTACAGTGATAATATTAAAAGTATTCGCTTGTAAGTAATAAGTTCCGATGACGCTGAGCCAACCGAAGAATATCAGGACAGAAATATCGCCTAACCCAAGGTAACCATAAGGTTTTTTACCGACGGTGTAAGTGATAGCCGCAACGATGGCCACCAATCCCAACACCAAAAAGCCAATCGCATCTTCAGGTTTTTCACACGCAACGATAATTAATAGAATGCCTGAAATGCAAGCTGCAATAATATTAATTTTCAGCGCTTTTTTCATATCAGCCTGAGTGATGACTCCTTTTTGCATCCCACGTAGGGGACCAATACGTTCTGCTGTATCGGAGCCTTTAACTGCATCACCGTAATCATTGGCAAG
Organism: Providencia manganoxydans; assembly: GCF_016618195.1. Lineage (NCBI taxonomy): Bacteria > Pseudomonadati > Pseudomonadota > Gammaproteobacteria > Enterobacterales > Morganellaceae > Providencia > Providencia manganoxydans. Next base: position 4,213,643 of record NZ_CP067099.1, on the reverse strand, counting down.
ATTGGACAATATTTGCAGCAAACCTGCGGTAATTAGGGCTAATAGCGCGACAGGCCACTTAAAATTGCCCGTTAAATAGGTGAGCGCGGAGCCAGTGATAATCGCAATAACCCCTAAAGGCAGAGTCTTAGGACGTAAACTTTCTAGCCAAGCCTGCTTGCGGCTAATAGAAGTAGATGAGCTCATTCAATAATTTCACAGGTTTATACTCGTCATACTTCAAGTTGCAGCGTTGTTGACTACGCTCACTCGCACCAGTCACATAGTTACTATGCTTCTGGCGACTCGTTCACTTGTCGCCTAGCTGAACTTCGAATTATTTAGAGTCTATTATGTTCAATAAGATTAAAAGCCCCCGCATCAATAAAGTTGCGATGGGCTAAATAACTGTCAGTTTCTAAAGTACAGCCATGGTTCAATGGCTGTACTTGATTAGACGTATACTCGTTATATTTCAGGTTGCAGCGTTATTGACTTCATTTATTTGTCGCCTCGCTGCACCTCGAATTATTCAGAGCATGATATTAAGGATACATGAAAACCTGATAATTAATAAGATTATAAAATAAATCTACTCAGATCTTCGTCAGCCACCAGCTCATCTAAATGCTGTTTAACATATTCTGCATTGATTTGGATGGTTTGGCCGCTACGTTCGCTGGCGTCATAGGATATTTCTTCCATTAAACGCTCTAGCACCGTGTGTAGACGACGTGCACCGATGTTCTCTGTTGATTCATTGACTTGCCATGCAGCCTCAGCAATACGGCGAATACCATCTTCTGTGAACTCAATAGTCACACCTTCGGTTGCCATCAATGCTTTGTATTGCTCAGTCAAAGAGGCATTGGGTTCAGTCAAAATACGTACAAAATCTTCAGTGGTCAGTGCTTGTAGTTCAACACGGATCGGCAAACGACCTTGTAATTCAGGGATCAAATCCGATGGACTGGAAACTTGGAAGGCACCTGATGCGATAAAGAGAATATGATCTGTTCTTACCATGCCATGCTTAGTGGAAACAGTACAACCTTCGATCAATGGTAATAAATCACGCTGAACACCTTCACGGGATACATCTGGACCAGAAGATTGCCCACCACGTTTACAGATTTTATCGAATTCATCGATAAATACGATACCGTGTTGTTCAACCGCTTCAATCGCTTGCTCTTTTAACTCTTCCGGGTTAACTAGCTTAGCGGCTTCTTCTTCAATCAACAGCTTAAATGCTTCTTTGATTTTCATCTTGCGTGCTTTTTGTTTTTGCCCCGCAAGATTCTGGAACATGGATTGTAATTGATTGGTCATTTCTTCCATGCCAGGAGGAGCCATGATTTCAACACCCATTGGTGCCGCTGCAACTTCAATTTCAATCTCTTTGTCATCTAGCTGGCCTTCACGTAATTTCTTACGGAATGATTGACGCGCAGGGGATTGCTCATCAACAGGCTCAGATTGACCCCAGTTATTTTTTGCTGGTGGGATTAATACGTCAAGAATACGTTCTTCGGCCAGTTCTTCAGCACGGTAGCGATTTTTTTCAATCGATTGCTGGCGTACCATTTTAATTGCAGAATCAGCTAAATCACGAATGATAGAGTCAACTTCTTTACCGACATAACCGACTTCAGTAAATTTTGTCGCTTCAACTTTAATAAATGGTGCGTTGGCGAGTTTTGCCAGACGGCGAGCGATTTCTGTTTTACCTACACCAGTTGGTCCAATCATTAAAATATTTTTCGGTGTCACTTCATGGCGCAGCGTTTCATTCAGCTGCATACGGCGCCAGCGATTACGTAATGCAATAGCAACAGAGCGTTTCGCATTATTTTGGCCAATGATGTGGTTATCGAGTTCGCTAACTATTTCGCGTGGAGTCATTTCGGACATACTGGCAATCCTTATGATTTTGAAGAAATTTCTTCAAAGTTTACATTGTGGTTGGTATAGATACAGATATCACCGGCGATCGAGAGCGCTTTTTCCGCGATTTCACGTGCGCTTAAATCTGTATTTTCAAGTAAGGCGCGTGCTGCGGATTGCGCATATGGGCCACCTGAACCTATAGCAATTAAATCATTTTCTGGCTGAACAACATCACCATTCCCCGTAATAATGAGAGAAGTATGTTCATCAGCGACAGCAAGCAGTGCTTCTAGTTTGCGCAACATGCGGTCAGTACGCCAATCTTTTGCTAATTCAACAGCTGCTTTAGTTAAATGGCCTTGGTGCAATTCAAGCTTACGTTCGAATAGCTCAAAAAGTGTAAATGCGTCGGCAGTGCCACCAGCAAATCCTGCAATAACTTTGTCGTTATATAAACGACGAACTTTGCGGACATTGCCTTTCATGACGGTATTACCCATCGTCGCCTGCCCATCTCCACCGATTACGACTTGGCCATTACGGCGAACACTTACGATTGTTGTCATGAGTTAGCCCCTGGTTATATGACGAAAAAATATGCGGCTTAAATACTCGTTATACTTCAAGTTGCAGCGTTGTTGACTACGTTCTCTCGCGCCAGTCACATACTGATGTATGCTCCTAGCGACTTGTTCACTTGTCGCCTAGCTGCACCTCGAATTATTTAGAGTATAAATTTTCAAACTACCAACTTTCATAAATTGGTAGCTTGAACATGCAAAATACTGTTACAGCCACTCTTGATAGTACGTTAAAACAGTACATGGGGGAGGGGGTTATATTTTTCAACCCCCAGAGGCACGAAGAATACATCCTGATACACCAACACCACTTGCTCGATCACGCATTTTTTCAGCGGTAGACTTAGAATATGGACCAAGTATGATGCGGTGCCAACCGCCACCAACAGTGACTCGGCTTTCAATACCAGAAAATGCGAGTGTTGCACGAACAGATTCTGCCTGCTCCGCTGTACGGAAAGAACCACACTGTACCAACATATTTTGCAGATTATTCGCAGGTTTACTTTCAGTTTGCGTGGCTGGCGCTGATTGCGCAGGCTGAGCTGGTTTTGGCTCAGGTTTCGGCTCTGAAGGCGTGACAGGTTTACGCTGCACCGGTGGATTAACGGGTTGCGTTGGCTCATTAATGATCACCTGTGACCGTGGTACAGGTTGCCCGTTATACGGAACTTCTTGTAAGTTGGTGACAGGGCCGCGTCTATCGGAGTCAATTTGCTCTAATAGCTGACGTTGTTCCGGCGTCAGATCAGATTGGCGCATAATATTGCTACCTGACTTATTTTGCTGCTGGATCTCAGGGAGATCTACGCCGCGACGTTCAAGCTCTTTAATATAACGCCAACGCTCTTCTGGTTTAGGAGGTAAGGTATTTACCGGAGCTGATGGCGTATGCGCCCCTGTACTTTGAGGTGATTCTTGTTTGTTGTGAGTGATATAAAAAAGGCCGCCGACAAATAGAACAACAATCCCAACCGCAACAACGAGTGTCGTTAGAGGAAGACCTTGTGCTTTTTTTGCTTTGCCTTTACTGGTTTTACGGCGGGCAGATGAGCGCCCGCGAGCTACATAATCTTTTTGTGCCACGCTGTTACTTCACTAGGTTATTGTATGTCAGTTATTATCTCACTTTATATGTTACTTAACCTGAACGAGTTTGCCTAGCTTTTAGGCGCTTTAGTGCTTTCTCTAATGATTAAATCAGAATCTAAGAGGCGTGAACCAGGAGTTACACTATTGCCTTGCAGCTGTTCAAGCAGCAATAACATGGCATGGCGGCCTATTTCATCGCGTGGATGGTTAATGGTTGTTAGCGGTGGCAAGGTATATTTTGCTTGTTCAAGATTATCAAACCCAACGATAGAAAGATCATCTGGTAGTATTAATCCTAATTTTTTGGCTTGCCACATGGCACCGATTGCCATGATATCACTGTGGCAAAAAATCGCTGTTGGTGGCTCTGGTAGTGAAAGTAATGCCTTTGCGGCTTCAGCCCCACTTTCATGACTAAAATCGCCTCGCACAATATAGTGTTCGCGTAGTCTTTCACCTGTGCGTAGCATGGCTTTTTTATACCCTTCTAAACGATATCGGCTATGAGGCATATGTTCAGGGCCGGCAATACAAGCAATCCGTTTATGACCTAATTTTTGTAAATAATGTGTTGCATTAAATGCAGAGGTCAAATTATCAATATGGACGGTAGGTAATTTAAGGTCGGGAGAGAATTCATTAGCCATGACGATAGGCGGGAGATTCTTTTGTTCTTCCGTTGACACATCAAAGGGGAGGTTCGATCCTAATAAGACCATTCCATCAATTTGTTTAGTAATAATAAGGTTAATAAACGCATTTTCTTGCTTTTGTTGATGCTTGCAATCGCCTATCAGCACAAAATAACCTTCTTCAGCAGCGACTTTTTCTAAACCGCAGATCACATCGCTAAAGAAAGGATCACTGATATCAGGCACGATCGCCAAAATGGTTTTTGATTCATTGCGTTTATAGCTTCTTGCAAGGTTATGTGGATAGTAACCAACATCCATCACCGCCTGTTCCACTTTCTGGCGTGTCTGCAAGGAAACTTTTTCAGGGTTCATTAAAGTTCTGGAAACGGTTGCCGTTGATACGCCTGCTGCATTAGCAACATCTTTCATGGTTGCAGTACCATTTTGTTGTTTTTGTTCCACAACGCCTTCCTTACGTTAGTTAATCGTTTGCTTTTTTTGCATGGCGTAAAGACGTCATCGCATCAAGTTACGAGTTATTCTAATTGGTTTAATAATAATATCTGTTACCTAGTTTACATAAAAACTGTGACTTGAGTCATTTTTTAGAGCTGCTTCGCAAATATTGAAAATAATTCACAAGGCAACCGTTTTTAGCTTATTTAATGATAAATATTTGGCTCTATAGCGGTGAGTTGTTTGCGCTATTTGATTTAGTTACGATATTTTTACTCTCATAAAAAGAAATATGATACGTAAACATGTTTTGAGTGATTTATCTTTGATAGATAAGGCTAGCCATCAGTAGGATCGACATCAATATTCCATTTCACTTTGCGACTTTCTGGCTGGCTTTGTAGCTCAGGTAGAAGTTGCGCCGTAAATTTTTGCAAATAGCCACGAGAAGGGTGTTGTAGTAACAGTTGCCAGCGGAAGCGGCCACCGCGTTTAGCTTGAATTGCTGGAGCGGGTCCTAAGATCCATAATCGAGGATCACTTTGTGGGTGTTCAGAAATATAATGGCGTACTTTCTGTAGAAACTGCTTTGAATCTTGGTTGTTGTGATCTTCTGAACGGATCAAAATATGGCTAGAAAAAGGAGGAAGCATGGCAATTTGGCGTTCTTCCATCGCTTCTTTAGTGAATGCATCATAACCACTTTCTAATAATGTCTGTAGTAATGGATGTTCCGGATGGTGAGTTTGTAAAAACACCTCACCTTGCTTGCCCGCGCGGCCAGCTCGTCCAGACACTTGCACGTAAAGCTGAGCAAAGCGTTCAGCGGCTCTGAAATCACTCGAAAACAGCGCTCCATCAACATCAAGTAGCGCAACTAAGGTGACATCTGGAAAGTGGTGTCCTTTGGCCAACATCTGTGTGCCAATCAAAATACGTGCACCACCCGCATGGACTTCATTTAAATGTTGTTCTAATTCACCTTTACGGCTAGTGGTATCACGATCAATACGTGTTACCGGAACGTTAGGGAATAATTCAGTGATCCCTTCTTCGAGCTGTTCGGTTCCCATCCCCACAGGAACGAGGTGTGTGGAGCCACAATGTGGGCATTGTTTAGGAACCGGACGTTGGCTATCACAATGGTGGCAACGTAGCTGATGAAAGTTCTGATGCAAAGTATAGTAGTGATCGCAACGTTGGCATTCGGCTATCCAACCACATTCATGGCAAATCAGTGCAGGGGCATAGCCGCGACGGTTTAAAAATAAGATCACTTGGTTGTTTTGTGCTAAGTGCTCTTGAATATGTTTAACCAATAAATGTGATAAGCCAAACTTGAGTGGTTGGCCTTTAAGGTCGATAAGATGTTGAGTTGCAGGGCGTGCGTTTCCTGCGCGTAGTGTTAAGTTCAGTTGGCGATATTTCTTTTGCTGAACATTAAATAATGTTTCTAGAGAAGGCGTAGCCGTTCCCATAATAATAGGAATGTTTTCCTTTTTTGCACGGAAAACTGCGAGGTCGCGTGCATGGTAGCGCCAGCCATCCTGTTGCTTGTAGGAACTATCATGCTCTTCATCGATAATGATAATGCCCAAGCGAGAAAAGGGAGTAAATAGTGCAGAGCGTGTACCAATGACAATGGCATTCGAACCCTGTTTTGCGCGTAACCAGACAGCAAGGCGTTCGCTGTCATTTAGCCCTGAATGCAGCACATCAACAGGGGCGTTGAAACGTTCGCGAAAACGACTAATTGTTTGCGGTGTTAAACCGATTTCAGGCACTAAAACTAATGCCTGTTTACCTTGCGCTAAAATATTTTCTAATACACTGAGGTACACTTCGGTTTTACCAGAACCAGTGATACCCGCAAGGAGCCAAGGTGAAAAAGTATCATCTTCAGCACGGATGGCACCGACGGCGGTAGCTTGTTCGCTATTGAGGCGTAAGCGTTCTCCACTGACAGAAAATTGAGATTGCCATTTTTCTGCTATTGGCTGAACAGGGTACAGGTTAATGTAATCTTTCTTTTTCAGCGACTGAAGCGCGCTTTCGCTCAATTCCAGTTCATTGACTTGGTGGCGATAAATTGCACCACGACGCAATAAAGCCAGAGCTTGTTGCTGTTTTGGCGAACGTTTTAATTCGTTAAGATCGACACTTTCGCCAAGTGCAGTTACCTGCCATTGCCAAATTGGCGAAAACTCAGCGGCCTTGCCTTGACGTAATAGAATAGGTAACGCATGAAAGAGAACTTCACCAATGGGGTAGTGATAGTACTGCGCTGACCATAATAGCAATTGCCATAGGTCGTCAGGGAAGAGGGTTTCATTATCAAGCACAAGCTCAACGGATTTCAGTTGGTCTTCGGGGAGTTCGCTAGTATAGCTGTGGTTAACCACAATGCCTAGAGCTTGCCGTTTACCAAAAGGCACCATGACACGACCGCCAATTGGAGGGATCGGCATATTGTCATCTAAGCAATAATCAAAAGCGCGATTTAAAGGAACAGGTAAAGCCACCTGAACGACGATCATATCTAGTATTCCGTCTAGTTTTTGTGCGATAATAGTAAGATTGTCTGGTTAGAGTATCATAAAAAACTCTACTCTAAATAATTCGAGATGTAGATAAGCGACAAGTGAAAGACCAGTAAGACAGACGGGGAGCATAGACAAACTATGTGGCTCGGCTCGCTGAGGTTAGTCGATACCTCTGCATCTTAAAGTATGGCGAGTATATGCAGTTTTCATTGCGCGATAAACATATTTTCTGTATGATCCGCCGCCTTTGGTATCTAATTTTGCCAATAAACATTCTTAATCAACACGACGTGTGGTGTCCGGCGTTAGGGCTGGAATGGCGACACGGCCTTAATAGAGGTTCTCCCATGAAAAAAGGTATTCACCCTAAATACGAAGAAGTTACTGCTACTTGTTCTTGCGGTAATGTTATGAAAATCAATTCAACTGCGGGTCACTCACTGAACCTGGACGTTTGTGGTAACTGCCACCCGTTCTATACTGGTAAACAGCGTGACGTTGCGACTGGTGGTCGTGTTGATCGCTTTAACCAACGTTTCAGCATCCCAGGTTCTAAGAAGTAATAAAACCTACAGATGCAAAAAAGGGAAAATACGTTTTCCCTTTTTTTATGGAAGAAATAAACCGTTAGAGACGGTCACCCACACCAAACACATACCATTGTTTCTGCTCTTCGCGTTTGATTTTACCATGTCGATATCGGTTTTATCGGTCACTTGCCCACATCTAAATAGCGATAGCTGGAGCACAGTACAGATAGAAGCGCACTCTCTAAAGAATACGCATTAATCACATTTAGCGTTTTTTACATGGCGCTGGGGCATATTGTGCATTTGCGGGAAAAGGATTAGCTTCACAGTCAGGGAGCTGTTCACGAACTTCAAACATTGCAAAACCAATGACACCAATATTACGTTCATCACCTTGAATATTTTGATTTACATAAGAATTCTCAGGGGTAGCAAAGCGGAAAGCTGCGACGTGATCTTGGCTTTTACGGAATCCTTCAATGGTTACCTCACTCTTTGGGCGGATCAGATAACCACTATTTTGATATGAGCCTGCACGGCCATTGAGTACATCGATACCATCAACCGTTGTGACCACTTCATAAGTTCTATTTCTATCGGTATTGGCGATGGTTAATTGATAACGCTGTCCCTCTTTGGCGGGTAAAATATACTGGCCTTGATGATTACGGTAGGTTGGCATTTTATAGCCACGTTGGTCAGTGACTTTGATTTCCAATGGAGATAGTGCGATGTAATTCATGGTTTGAATGTGCGATGGTATTGATTCTCCGCGGTAATAGATAGTGGCAGTATCAAAAGGTGAGTTGGTTAAACGTGATGCATTCACGGTTGTTACAGCAGAATTAACATCTTCACCCCATTGAGTACCTAATTTTTTGGCTGAAGATTGAATATCAGCGGTTTCTCGGTACTTTTGTGAGTTTATGGCGGAATAGTTTGTGCATCCAGCGGTAATGAGTAACGCAGTACCAATTAGCCCCATCAAAGCCTGATTATATCGATTCATTACATTACCCTTCATGATTTTTGTTATTCGTTGTGAGTAGGAAATAATGCAGGGAGTGTAAAATTACGGATCGTGTAAAGCTTGAGGGAGATTCTGAATTGCGAATAATTCAGAGGAATCTAAACCGAAGTATATCTCCAAAACCCTTCAAGTTGCAGTGTTGGTTGACTGTACTCAGTTAGCCGGATCATAGAGTTTATCTATGCTCTTCGTCTACCTTCGTTTGTCGCCTAACTGCAACTCGAATTGTTTAGAGTGGAAAAAAACGCTACGTCATCAGTGAGTGGCGTAGTTGAAACCAGAGATGAAGTAGCAGCAATCAGTATTCCCAAGTTTCAGGGTCAATGCCGAGTTCGCGCATGATCTCTTTAGCGGCCTCTGGGATTTCATCATTACGCTCTTTGCGTAAATCCTCATCATTTGGCAGCGGCTGGCCAGTAAAGGCGTGCAAAAAAGCTTCACACAGTAATTCACTGTTGGTTGCATGACGTAAATTATTGATTTGTCTGCGGGTACGCTCATCAGTTAAAATTTTCAGTACCTTCAATGGAATTGATACTGTAATTTTTTTTACTTGCTCACTTTTTTTGCCATGCTCAGCATACGGACTGACATATTCACCGTTCCATTCAGCCATGAGTTACCTTGGTTATTTTCATTAATAATAAAAAATAATACATCAGTTATCTTTCAAATCACAAAATATTCATGGTCTAAGATATTTAACTGACATATAAGTTAAAATACTAGCAACATAAAACGTCATAATTTCTTTTTGAAATTAATGAGTTGATATGTTTTGCATAAATTACAATCAATTTACGCATAATCATTAAGGATGATTATTCCATTACTTGATATAAACGTAAAGAAGTTTAGCCGTCTAGATATGTTGACGTCTATACTTCTAGTGGGTATTATTTGGCTTACCGTCTATCAGGAGAAGCGTTTATGTCCCTTAAACCGTCGACTATCGCCATTCATAATGGGTTAAACGAAGATTCGCAGTTTGGCTGCGTTGTTCCGCCCATTTATTTATCCAGTACTTATAATTTTACTGAGTTTAATGAGCCTCGTGTTCATGATTATTCACGTCGGGGCAATCCTGGGCGTGATATCGTGCAAAGAACAATCGCACAGCTTGAAGGCGGTAGCGGAGCAGTGATGACAAACAGTGGGATGTCCGCGTTACATCTTTTATGTACTGTTTTTCTGCAACCAGGGGATCTACTTGTCGCTCCTCATGATTGTTACGGCGGAAGTTATCGTCTGTTTAATAGTCAGCATCAACGCGGTGCTTATCAAGTGCAATTTGTTGATCAAAATAACCAAACTCAATTACTCGCTGCCCTAGCTAAAAAACCTAAATTGGTGTTGATTGAAACGCCAAGTAATCCACTACTAACTATTTATGATATTGAAACAATTACAAAACTAGCTCACGATGCAGGGGCTTTAGTCATTGTTGATAACACTTTTTTAAGTCCTATATTGCAGCAACCGATTTCGTTAGGTGCTGATTTTGTTGTGCACTCTTGTACAAAATATCTTAATGGTCATTCAGATATTATTGCAGGAGCCGTTATTGCCAAAGAGGAAAAGTGGGCAATAGAATTAGCATGGTGGGCGAATAATATCGGTGTTACAGGGGGAGCCTTCGATAGCTATTTATTGCTCAGGGGGATCAGAACGTTATCACCACGCATAAAGCAGCAACAAAGTAATGCTCATGAGATAGTAAATTATCTTAAAACTCAGAAGTTAGTGAAGAAATTATATTATCCTGAATTAACAGAGCATGCAGGCCACAAGGTCGCCGTAAAACAGCAGAAAGGTTTTGGTGCAATGTTGAGCTTCGAATTTAATGGTGATGAATCACAGTTACGTCGTTTTCTAAGCTCACTCACACTTTTTACACTTGCGGAGTCATTAGGGGGCGTTGAAACCTTAATATCACATACTGCGACGATGACACATGCAGGAATGTCAGCGGAGGCACGAGCGGCGGCGGGTATTACTGATAGCTTATTACGGATTTCTGTCGGGATCGAAGATAGCCAAGATCTGATCGCGGATTTAGAAAATGCATTTAAAGTAGCAGCACAACGTTAGCGGAGTATTTGATGAGTGCACTGACAGCAGTTGAGGCGGGTCCACATCACCGCCAGTTACATAAATTTGGAGGGAGTAGTTTAGCTGATGCGAAATGTTATCAGCGGGTCGCCAATATTATGGCTAACTATAGCCAATCCGGTGACTTAATGGTGGTTTCAGCTGCGGGTAGTACAACAAATCAGTTAATTAATTGGCTAAAATTAAGTCAAAGTGATCGTATTTCTGCTCATCAAGTTCAGCAATACTTACGTCGTTACCAGCAAGATTTAATTAATGGGCTATTGCCAGAAGAGAAGGCCAGCAAACTAACTCGTTTATTTATCGAAGATTTAGAGCGCTTAAGTGCTTTACTGGATAAACCGATTAATGATGCTTCTTACGCCGAAGTCGTTGGTCACGGTGAAATATGGTCAGCACGCCTGATGTCTGAGGTGTTGCAAGAATCAGGCATGCAAAGTGTTTGGTTAGATGCTCGGGCGTTTTTGCGTGCAGAAAGAGCAGCTCAGCCGCAGGTTGATGAGCCACAATCACGCCAATTATTACAGCAAATTTTAGCGCAGTATCCTAAACATCGTTTGGTTGTGACAGGGTTTATTTCCCGTAACCAAGCGGGTGAAACGGTTCTTCTAGGGCGTAATGGTAGCGATTATTCGGCAACACAAGTCGGCGCATTAGCAGATGCTGAAAAAGTTACTATTTGGAGCGATGTAGCAGGGGTATATAGCGCTGACCCACGTAAAATTAAAGACGCCTGTTTATTGCCTTTATTGCGTTTAGATGAAGCCAGCGAACTCGCTCGTCTTGCTGCACCGGTACTACATACACGTACCTTACAACCCGTTTCTGTGAGTAATATCGACCTGCAATTAAGATGCAGCTATCAGCCTGAGCAAGGTTCAACAAAAATTGAACGTGTCTTAGCATCAGGAACTGGCGCAAAAATTGTGACGAGTCATGATGATGTATGTTTAATTGAACTCAGAATTGCACAAGGGCGTGATTTTAATCAGATCTATAAGGATATCGATTCACTATTGAAGCGTACTCAGCTACGTCCACTCGCGCATGGTATTCATCCTGATAGGAATTTACTGCAATTTTGTTATACCTCTGAAATTGTTGAAAGTGCCTTGAATATTTTAGAAGAAGCCGCGCTTCCGGGAACGTTATCACTACGTGAAGGTTTTTCATTGGTGGCATTAGTGGGGGCAGGGGTATGTAAAAACCCACTGCATAGTCATCGCTTCTACGCAGAATTGAAAGAGCAGCCTGTTGAATTTGTTTGGCATTCGGAAGATGGGATCAGCTTAGTTGCGGTATTGCGTTCAAACCAGACTGAACATTTAATTCAAGGCATGCATCAAAGTCTGTTCCGAGCCGAAAAACGTATTGGATTAGTTTTATTTGGTAAAGGCAATATAGGTGCTCGTTGGTTAGAGCTATTTGCCGCTGAACAACCGAATATTTCTGCGCGTAGTGATTTTGATTTTGTGCTTGCTGGTGTCGTTGATAGCCGCCGCAGTTTGCTTAATTACCAAGGTATTGATCCTAGTCGTGCCTTAGCCTTTTTCGATGATGATGCAATAGAACATCAGGACGATAATCTGTTTTTATGGATGCGCTCCCACCCATATGATGATCTCGTTGTGCTTGATGTAACAGCGAGCGTGGAGCTGGCGAATAGCTATATTGATTTTGCCAGTTATGGCTTCCATGTTATCAGCGCTAATAAAATTGCGGGGGCAGCAGAAACACAGCAGTATCGCCAAATTCGTGATGCATTCAGTAAAACTGGGCGTCATTGGTTGTATAACGCCACGGTAGGGGCAGGTTTACCAATCAATCATACTGTGCGTGATCTCAAAGAAAGTGGCGATGCTATTTTAGCCATCAGCGGTATTTTTTCCGGCACTTTGTCATGGCTTTTTTTACAGTTTGATGGCTCTGTACCTTTCAGCGAATTAGTTGAACAAGCATGGCAACAAGGTTTGACGGAACCTGATCCACGAATTGACCTCTCGGGGCAAGATGTCATGCGTAAATTGATTATTTTAGCTCGCGAAGCAGGTTATGAAATTGAACCTACGGATGTCCGTGTTGAATCATTGGTTCCTCCGCAAGCAGAAGCCGGCTCATTAGATGAGTTTTTTGAAAATAGCGCAGTGATTAATGAACAGATGCAACAACGCTTAGAAGCAGCCCAAGAAATGGGGATGGTTTTGCGCTATGTTGCGCGATTTGATGCGGTGAAAGGGCGTGCTCGTGTTGGTGTCGAAGCGGTTAAACCTGATCATCCTCTATCTTCATTACTACCGGGCGATAATGTTTTTGCCATCGAAAGTCGTTGGTACCGCGATAATCCATTAGTGATCCGCGGGCCCGGTGCGGGTCGTGATGTAACTGCGGGGGCTATCCAATCAGATCTTAATCGTCTTTCTCAGCTGCTATAACGTATTTTTAAGGTAGGTATTATTTTTTTAATGCCTACCTCCTTACAATTAATCCTATCTATTTTTGCGTTTTTGTTCTGATGATTTAATTCTTAAGCAATATTCATGTCTTAAAAGTGCTGAATCGACAATATATTGCGCTAAAGCAAGACATGAATAAGAAAAACTAATAAAAATATCGCTGTAATTAAATTTCAGAAAAATCCCCCAAATTGCTTTTTTTCTGATATCTATATAGAGGCAAGGGTAAAATTTGGTGGCTGCATCACAAAACTACAACTCCAGCGCAGCTTGCTGAAATTTAATTACAGGAAATTGGACGCAGTTGCTAACCGTTAACTAACCTAGAACGGACCGCATTCTGCCAGAAGCACAAGGTTAAAGTCTCATGAATCAGCAATATTCTGCAATGCGTAGTAATGTCAGTATGTTGGGTAAGCTACTCGGCGACACAATTAAGGAAGCTTTAGGTGAGGACATCCTCGATAAAGTGGAATCCATCCGTAAATTGTCAAAATCATCTCGTGCTGGTAATGAAGTACAGCGCCAAAAACTGTTAATGACATTACAAAACCTCTCTAATGATGAACTACTACCAGTTGCGAGGGCATTTAACCAGTTTTTAAACCTGACTAACGTTGCTGAGCAATATCACAGCATCTCACCACATGGTGAAGCAGCGAGTAATCCTGTTGCACTCAAAAACTTATTCAGCCGCTTAAAAGATAAAAGTTTTACTGATGGCGATATTCATAAAGCGGTTAACCAGCTCTCAATCGAATTGGTTTTAACGGCTCATCCCACAGAGATAGCACGTCGTACCCTGATCCATAAACTGGTTGAAGTAAATACCTGTTTATCACAACTCGATCATGATGATTTGGCCGATTACGAGCGCAACAATATCATGCGTCGCTTGCGTCAATTAGTCGCGCAATCGTGGCATACCGATGAAATTCGTAAAATTCGCCCAACGCCTATCGATGAAGCAAAATGGGGATTTGCAGTTGTAGAAAACTCATTGTGGGAAGCGGTACCTGCATTTTTACGTGAGTTTAATGAACAGCTTGAAGAATCTATCGGTACAGTGTTACCGGTTGAAGCCAACCCAATTCGCTTTACCTCATGGATGGGTGGGGATCGTGATGGCAACCCAAATGTAACTTCAGAAGTTACGCGTCATGTATTATTGCTCAGTCGTTGGAAAGCGGCGGATTTATTCTTAAAAGATATTCAAGTTCTGGTCTCCGAACTATCGATGACCGAAGCAACCCCAGAACTGCGTGCATTAGCAGGAGGTGATGATGTTGATGAGCCTTATCGACAAATAGCTAAAAACCTGCGAGGCCAGCTATTTTCCACTTTGGAATATTTAGAGCGCCGAGTCAAAGGTGAGCAAGTACTGCCACCTGCTGATTTATTGACCGACAATGCACAATTGTGGGAACCGTTGTACGCATGCTATCAATCACTCATGGCATGTGGGATGAGTATCATTGCGAATGGACAACTACTGGATACATTACGTCGTGTACGTAGCTTCGGTTTGCAACTCGTCCGTATCGATGTTCGCCAAGAAAGTACGCGTCATACGGAAGCTCTGTCTGAGTTAACACAGTATTTAGGTTTAGGTGACTATGCCACTTGGTCTGAAGAAGAGAAGCAAGACTTCTTATTAACGGAATTGCAATCGCGTCGTCCGTTGATCCCGCGTAGTTGGCAACCAAGTGCTGAAACAGCAGAAGTCTTCGAAACCTGTCGTGTGATTGCGGAATCTAAGAATGATTCTGTCGCGGCCTATGTCATTTCCATGGCAAAAGTGCCTTCTGATGTACTTGCGGTTAAGCTATTACTCAAAGAAGCCGGCGCTTCAGTGCGTTTACCTGTTGCACCACTATTTGAAACACTTGAAGACTTAAACAACGCTGAAAGCGTGATGAAAAAGCTGCTAAGTATCGAATGGTATCGTGAGCTAATTGATGATCGTCAGATGGTCATGATTGGTTATTCTGACTCAGCAAAAGATGCGGGGGTTATGGCTGCTTCTTGGGCACAATACCGCGCACAAGATGCTCTAATTAAGTTATGTGATAAAGAAGGCGTCACATTAACACTCTTCCATGGCCGTGGCGGCACAATTGGCCGAGGTGGTGCACCTGCTCATTCTGCACTGCTCTCTCAACCGCCGGGAAGCTTACGAGGTGGTTTACGTGTCACTGAACAAGGTGAGATGATCCGCTTTAAGTTTGGTTTACCACAGGTGGCGATCAGTAGCTTAGCGTTATACGCGAGTGCTATTTTAGAAGCGAACTTACTGCCACCACCTGAGCCAAAACAAGAGTGGAAATCTGTAATGGATTCTCTATCTGATGTTTCTTGTGCTATGTATCGTGACTATGTCCGCGAACAGCCTGACTTTGTGCCTTACTTCCGCGCTGCAACACCTGAGCTTGAATTAGGTAAATTACCACTAGGCTCACGTCCTGCAAAACGTCGCCCAACGGGGGGGGTTGAAACTTTACGTGCTATCCCATGGATTTTTGCGTGGACTCAGAACCGTTTAATGCTCCCTGCATGGTTAGGGGCAGGCGCTGCACTGAAGCATGTGATTGAACAAGAAGGCAAACAAGCTGTATTGGATGAAATGTGGCAGCAATGGCCTTTCTTCAACACACGTATTGCTATGTTAGAAATGGTGTATGCGAAAGCGGACTTATGGCTCGCTGAATATTACGACCACCGTTTGGTGGAAGAGCGCCTTTGGCCTCTTGGCTTGAAACTACGTGAACAGCTTTCTGAAGATATCAAAAGTGTGTTAGCTGTTTCGAAAGATGAGGCACTGATGGCTGATTTGCCATGGATTGCTGAATCAATTGCCTTACGTAATGTTTACACAGATCCATTAAACGTTTTACAGGCAGAATTACTACACCGCTCTCGCCAGCAAGAGCAGCCAGATCCGCGCGTTGAGCAAGCATTGATGGTGACCATTGCCGGTGTTGCCGCGGGTATGCGTAATACGGGTTAATATAATTATATCTATATAAAGATAAAGGCTACTATATTATTGGTAGCCTTTATTGCTTATAAATCAGTAAATTGATAATGATAAAAGTAATTAATCATCTAAAAATTGTTCTAGAGTTGTCGTGTTTTCACTATTCTTAAATTGTGTAATTATTGTTCTATAGATTTTAGCTTTGTTTCGACTTCGTTATAATTTTATATTTCAAATGGTTAGATTTTTTAGTTGCAGAACTAATCAAAGTAATAACTTGAATAATATAGAGTATTAGCTTAGGTGATGGAGTTAGGACCACATCAATTGCAGTCCTAATAAATGATCGGCGAGTCTTACGGTCTTACCCCTAACGTATGGCAAATAGCATAAGTTAGTTCAGAGCGGTTCAACGTATAAAAATGGAAATCCTTCACACCTTCTCGGCTTAAAATTTTCACCATATCCATCGCAATCGATGCACCAACTAAATTGCGGCTTTCGGGGTCATTATCTAACCCTTCATACATTTTGCTCATCCATGATGGAATACGTACGTTGGTGAGCTTGGCAAAACGCTCTAGCTGGCGGAAATTTGAAACAGGCAAAATACCCGGTACGATTTCCACATCAATGCCTGTTGCGACACAACGGTCGCGAAAGCGTAAATAGCTTTCAACATCAAAAAAGAATTGGGTGATCGCGCGGTTAGCACCTGCATCAATTTTCTTTTTTAAGCTAATTAAGTCTGCCTGAGCGCTTTTCGCTTCAGGATGGACTTCAGGGTAAGCAGCAACAGAAATATCAAAGTCGGCTTCGGTTTTCAGTAATTCGACTAAATCCGCTGCATACATATCGGGTTTGCTACTGTTATCGGGTAAATCACCACGCAGTGCCACGATTTGACGAATTCCACTATTCCAATAATCACGTGCGATCTCTTTTAATTCATCGCGTGATGCATCGATACAAGTCAAATGAGGAGCCGCGATGAGACCCGTTTTTTCTTTAATGTCTTTAATAATGCTATGGGTTCTATCACGTTCGCCTGAATTTGCGCCGTAGGTCACAGAGACAAACTTAGGTTTAAGATTCTTTAACCGATCAATCGATTTCCAGAGAGTTTGTTCCATCTCTTCAGTACGCGGCGGAAAAAATTCAAAGGAGACATTAATCTGCCCATCTAACTCTGCCAAATTTTGGTTTAGCGCCTCGCGCTGATTTGCGTGAAAAAAACTCATACCCTGCCTCTCGTGACATTAAGTCTTGCAATCGTAATTGTATCGATAGTTTATTATATCCATTTACGCGTCTATACGTTTAGACGTCTAAATAGAGATTACCGAATATTTAAATAGAGTCAACACTTAAATGAAATAGTCACAGTGAGAGTTTTTCAGAGGCAATAGGAAAAAAATTCAAGTTGAAGGAAGCGCAACAGCAAGATGTTATTGCGCTTATCAAATTTTATTCAGTCAGACAAAAATGTTCAATCAGCTGACCAATCAGTTGGCGGGTGGGTTCAATAAATGCGATATCGATAAACTCATCAGGCTGATGAGCTTGTTCAATTGAGCCGGGGCCAAGAACTAAAGTAGGGCAGAGCTCTTGAATAAAAGGGGCTTCCGTACAGTAATTAACAGTATCTGCTTTTTGACCGAGAAGTTGTTCAATCACAGCGACCATTTTATGATCAGTTGGGCATTCATAACCTGGGATAGGAGGATGCAGCGCTTCAATGTCTAAACGACCCGGCCATTTTGCTTTGACTGGTTCAAGGGTTTCATTCAATAGCTCATCGAGATCTTGTAAGGTTAGACCCGGTAAAGGACGAATATCCATGTGTAATTCACAGCAACCACAAATGCGGTTCGCGGCATCACCACCATGAATATGACCGAAATTCATCGTTGGGTAGGGGATCACGAACGCAGGGTTGTTATAACGTTCTTTTAATGTATTACGTAGCGTCATCAAATGGCTAATCGACTCATGCATTAATTCAATTGCATTAACACCTCGGGCTGGATCACTTGAGTGCCCCGACTGACCGGTAATACGAATGGCATTTGAAAGGTGTCCTTTATGCGCACGTATTGGCTGTAACGAGGTAGGTTCACCAATAATGGCAAAGTCAGGGCGTAGTTGAGTACTCGCCGCAAAATAACGTGCCCCCGCCATTGAGGTCTCTTCATCGGCAGTTGCAAGAATATGCAGCGGACGAGTAAATTTGCTCGTATCAATATCACGCAGCGCATCAACAATAAAAGCAAAAAAGCCTTTCATGTCGGCGGTACCTAAGCCATAGAGCTTACCGTCGTGTTCTGTTAATGCAAAAGGATCTTTACTCCAACGGCCTTCATCAAAGGGGACGGTATCTGTGTGGCCACACAACATTAGGCCACCACTGCCTTCACCAATTGATGCTAATAGATTGTATTTATCACGGGTATCCGGTACGGGTTGGATATTAACCGTAAATCCAAGTGTTTCTAGCCAGCCTCCCAGCAATTCAACCAGTGCTTTATTGCTCTGATCGAGTTGTGCATCAGTTGCACTGATGGATGGAGTGGCAATTAATTGACGATAAATCTCAATAAATGCAGGTAATTTAATATTCACTGTTGACAGCCTTTATCCATAATAGTATCAATATTCATGCACTTTATTTGAATAAAAATACACATTAAACTGTTTGGGTCACGAGTACAAGGTAGAAAGTATATGTTGAACACACTCATTATCGGGGCCAGTGGCTATACTGGAGCGGAATTAGCGGCTTATCTGCAACGTCATCCTGAAATAAATCTTCAAGGGTTGATGGTGTCAGCGCAGAGTGCTGATGCAGGTAAATGCTTCTCTGATTTACATCCCCAGTATAAAGGCATCATCGATATTCCAGTGCAACCATTGACCGATGTTGCAGCAGTAGCACAAGGCGTTGATGTCGTATTTCTTGCAACGGCTCATGAAGTGAGCCATGACATCGCCCCTCAATTTTTAGAAGCGGGTTGTGTCGTGTTTGATTTATCAGGCGCCTATCGTGTTCAAGATGCTGCTTTCTATCCACAATACTATGGTTTTGAACATACAAACAGTAAATGGTTAGATCAAGCCGTTTACGGCCTTGCAGAATGGCAGGCTGATAAAATTCGTCAAGCCCAGTTGATTGCGGTACCGGGGTGCTATCCAACTGTTTCTCAGTTAGCGCTTAAACCACTGATTGAGGCTAAATTACTTGATGAACAAATGTGGCCCGTCATTAATGCAACCAGTGGTGTTTCAGGTGCTGGGCGTAAAGCTTCCATGACTAATAGTTTTTGTGAGGTGAGTTTGCAGCCTTATGGCATTTTTACTCACCGTCACCAACCCGAAATTGCAACGCATTTAGGCCGTGAAGTCATTTTCACTCCACATTTAGGCAATTTTGCTCGCGGTATCCTTGCCACGATCACTTGCAAGGTGAAAGCAGGGGTAACTGATGAGCAAATTCGTCAAGTATTTAAAGATGCCTATCAAAGTAAACCGTTGGTGCGTTTATATGACAAAGGCGTTCCGGCACTAAAATCTGTGGTTGGTACACCATTTTGTGATATCGGCTTTGTGCTAAAAGGTGAACATCTGATATTAGTGGGTACAGAAGACAATTTATTAAAAGGCGCAGCTGCACAGGCAGTGCAATGCATGAATATTCGTTTCGATTTTAATGAAACACAATCATTATTTTAGTGCCATCACGGTCAATGAACTTATTAAGGATCAACCCCATGCAACCATTAGTGATTAAATTGGGTGGTGTATTACTCGACAGCGAAGAAGCGCTAGAGAGGCTGTTTACGGCATTGCAAACTTATCGTCAGTCACATCAAAGACCATTAGTCATTGTGCATGGTGGTGGCTGCTTAGTTGATGAATTAATGCAGAAATTGCAATTACCGGTAGTTAAAAAGCAAGGGCTACGCGTCACTCCAGCAGATCAAATTGACATCATTACTGGGGCATTAGCGGGGACTGCTAATAAAACATTATTGGCGTGGGCAACTAAATACCAGCTACAAGCGGTTGGTCTATCATTAGGTGATGGGCAAAGTGCGGTAGTGACTCAACTTAATGATGAACTAGGTCATGTTGGCAGTGCGAAACCGGGCAATGCGAAATTACTGCAATTACTATTAGATGCAGATTATTTACCAATTATCAGTTCAATTGGTGTGACATCGGATGGTTTATTAATGAACGTCAATGCAGACCAAGCGGCTACAGCGATTGCACAGGCATTGAATGCAGATTTAGTTCTATTGTCTGATGTGAGCGGCATTCTTGATGGTAAAGGCCAAAAAATTGATGAAATGACGACGGAGAAAGCTCAGAAATTAATTGAACAAGGCATTATTACCGACGGCATGATTGTAAAAGTCAATGCGGCACTTGATGCAGCAACCACCTTACAGCGACCCGTTGATATTGCGAGTTGGCGTCATGCGGAGCAATTACCCGCACTATTTAATGGTACCTCCATCGGAACTCGAATTTTAGCATCGTAAGTGAGATGCATGCGGTTAGCTTTGCTAATCAAATAAACAAATGAACTCTTAATTAAGCGGAATCGGGATAGATAAGTTATGAAAAAGGGCATCAAAAAAATTGTATTAGCGTACTCAGGTGGTTTAGATACATCAGCAATTATTCCATGGTTAAAAGAAAACTATGATGATTGTGAAGTAGTTGCATTCGTTGCTGATGTTGGGCAAGACAGAGAAGATCTGGTTGGTGTTGAACAAAAAGCGCTGCAATCAGGGGCATCTGAATGCTATGTCGTCGATCTGCGCGAAGAATTTATCAAAGAATATATTTACCCAGTATTAAAAACAGGCGCTCTTTATGAAGGTAGCTACCTATTAGGGACGTCAATGGCGCGCCCAATTATTGCTAAAGCGCAAGTTGAAATTGCATTGAAAGTGGGTGCTGATGCTGTTGCTCATGGCGCAACAGGTAAAGGCAACGACCAAGTTCGTTTTGAAAGTACATACACTGCGTTAGCACCTCAATTAAAAGTGGTTGCGCCATGGCGTGAGTGGGATTTACGTTCTCGTGAAGCGCTTCTTGATTACTTAAAAGAGCGTAATATCCCAACGACAGCAAGCCTTGAGAAAATTTATAGCCGTGATGAAAACGCATGGCACATCTCAACGGAAGGGGGTGTATTAGAAAGCACATGGAATGCGGCTAATCAGGACTGCTGGGTGTGGACGGTTGATCCAAAAGATGCACCAGATGAAGCTGAATTAGTCACCGTTGGTGTGAAACAAGGTGAAGTCGTTTCTGTTAATGGTAAAGCGCTGTCACCACTGGGTTGCCTTGAGACTCTGAACGTACTGGGTGCGAAGCATGGTGTGGGCCGTATTGATATTGTTGAAAACCGTTTAGTCGGCATGAAATCACGTGGTTGTTATGAAACCCCAGGGGGAACCATCATGATGGCTGCTCTGCGTGGCATTGAGCAGCTGGTTCTGGATCGCGATAGCTTTAAATGGCGTGAGCAATTAGGTCTAGAAATGTCTTATGTGGTTTATGACGGTCGTTGGTTTGCACCTTTACGTCAATCTCTACAAGCTGCGGCAGAATCTTTAGCGCAAGATGTGACGGGTGAAGTGGTATTGAAATTGTATAAAGGGCAAGTGACGGCAATTCAGAAGAAAGCGGATAAGAGCCTGTATTCTGAAGAGTTCGCTACATTCGGTGAAGATGAAGTTTATGATCACAGCCATGCTGGTGGTTTTATCCGTCTATATTCACTGTCTTCACGTATTCGTGCGTTGAAGGAACAGAATAAAGCGAAATAGTTTTAGTATTTTCCCGGCAGCGGTAGGCTGCCGGGTACG
The DNA here is from genome assembly GCF_016618195.1 of Providencia manganoxydans. Lineage (NCBI taxonomy): Bacteria > Pseudomonadati > Pseudomonadota > Gammaproteobacteria > Enterobacterales > Morganellaceae > Providencia > Providencia manganoxydans. Next base: position 4,191,483 of record NZ_CP067099.1, on the reverse strand, counting down.
ACATATATACTCTAAATAATTCAAGTTGCAGGTAGTCAACATCCCTGTAGCTTAATGGATGAAGAGTATATTTTATCAATCAGATAGGGATCAATTATGGCACTTTGGGGTGGACGTTTTAGTCAAGAAGCCGATCAGCGGTTTAAACAATTTAATGATTCATTGCGCTTTGATTATCGCTTAGCACAGCAAGACATTATTGGTTCGGTTGCATGGTCAAAAGCGTTGGTCACTGTTGGAGTGTTATCAGCGGCGGAGCAGCAATCTTTAGAACAGGCATTGAATGAATTATTGCAAGAAGTTCAAGATAACCCTGAAAGTATTCTGCAAAGTGACGCTGAAGATATTCATAGCTGGGTCGAAGGAAAACTGATTGATAAAGTCGGTGATTTAGGAAAAAAACTGCATACCGGCCGTAGTCGCAACGACCAAGTAGCAACCGATTTAAAACTGTGGTGTAAAGATCAGGTTGCTTTGTTATTAGAGGCGGTTTCGGAGCTGCAAAAAGCCTTGGTTATCACGGCTGAAAATAATCAAGATGCGGTGATGCCTGGATACACTCATTTGCAACGTGCACAGCCAGTCACTTTTGCACATTGGTGCTTAGCTTACAGTGAGATGCTTGCGCGTGATGAAAGCCGTTTAAAAGATACATTGAAACGTTTAGATGTGAGCCCATTAGGTTGTGGCGCATTAGCTGGCACTGCTTATGATATCGATCGCGAACAGCTAGCGGGTTGGTTAGGATTCTCTGCTGCTACGCGCAATAGTCTCGATACGGTATCCGATAGGGATCATGTCCTTGAACTATTATCTGATGCCAGTATTGGCATGGTGCATTTATCGCGTTTTGCTGAAGATTTAATCTTCTTTAACAGTGGCGAAGCAGCTTTTGTCGAATTATCAGATAAAGTCACCTCAGGCTCTTCATTGATGCCGCAAAAGAAAAACCCAGATGCCTTAGAATTGATCCGCGGTAAATGTGGACGTGTACAGGGTGCATTAACAGGCATGATGATGACCCTTAAAGGCCTACCACTGGCATACAATAAAGATATGCAAGAGGATAAAGAAGGCCTCTTTGATGCACTTGATACATGGTTAGATTGTATGCATATGGCAGTTTTAGTGCTTGATGGCATTCAAATTCGTCGTAGGCGTTGTGAAGATGCGGCAAAACAAGGTTATGCAAATGCGACAGAGCTCGCTGATTATCTTGTTGCAAAAGGTGTTCCATTCCGCGAGGCGCATCATATTGTTGGTGAAGCGGTGGTTGCAGCTATCGCTCAAGGTAAGGCACTAGAAGAGATGGCTTTGAGTGATTTGCAAAAATTCAGTGACACCATCCAATTGGATGTCTATGAAATTTTATCATTGCAATCATGCCTAGATAAACGGCTTGCAAAAGGTGGGGTTTCTAAGGGACAAGTCCAAAAGGCAATTACAGAAGCTAAAATTCGTTTAGGGTTATAATGTTATTTTGGCATTGAATAAGTTAAACATGGGGGGGGAGAGAATTCTGCCCCCAATTCCACGAGTATACGCGTTAACGTTTAAATATATTTCATTTTATCTGTTTTCCACAAGACAATCTCGCTGTTGATTTATAATGACTCATCACATTCTGCATTTTCAGTGTTTTTTAAAGGTATTCTACTGAGAGCATTGCTAAATTTTTTGCTTTGTTTATCCATTGAAATTGATAAATCCCTCTATTATTCTCAAGTTGTTGCCAGCCAGTTGGTTGACTCTTTTGGATATTATGAATATTTGACGTTTTTATGGTGCTTGTACCGCTATCAAAGCAATTCAAATTAGCGCCGTTATTAGCAACGTTATAGCTGCATGGAGGAAATACAATAGTCGCTTTAAATGTAATTTTTCCATGACCTGTATTTGCTTGTACGTTTGTAGAAAATAATGATGTTGTTAACAAAATAAATGACAAAGCGGAAATGGTTTTTTTCTTATTCATAATATTAGACCTATATATTTTTCTGTAATGGGGATTTGTATTATTCCTTCAGTATTTGACGAAATGGATTATATAGATATAAATTTATTTTGAGTGTTAACTAACTTTAAAAAGAAAATGTGAGTAAATATATTAAAGAAAGATTCGTTATGTTTGTATTTAAGCATTCCCTCTATTAAGCATTATTTGGATTATGGTTCTAAAAATAACGCTTACATATATGCCTATGGCGTTACATGTTGACATCAATATGCCTTTGGGTGGTTTTATTTGCTGTTATTTTCGAACCTCTATACGGCTTGTTTAATTCGTTTAGCTAGGGTGAATATAACTGTTGCCAATTTGTTTTTAATGAAAACTAATAAATCAATGAATAAGATAAACATAATTTATCTGAATGTTACATTGGTTTTTTCATTATTAAATTTAAACTATGTCCTATAGCCTCATTTGTTTATTTAGGAATTGGAAGATATTTTAATTATCGATAATATAAAAATATGTTTATGTTATCGATAAGTAGTTATTACTATTTAGATATAAATAAAAGATGCCGCGTGTTCTATGTGTATATTATTTTGCCATGAATTTTAATATATTCGCTATACTTCTTGTTACCGTACCTTTCACCAAGGTATGATGACTATGCTAATTCATATAAAAAGTAGGCCTATTGTCGACGTAACGTACTAATTACGAGGTAATTTCGAACATTTAACTCTAATTGATAGTTAAAAGCATCAGAAACCTGCTATACTGATTGGCAGTTTATATTAATAAAAGATAAGGGCTGCAAAATGAACATTCGCGATCTGGAATATCTAGTGGCATTGGCTGAACATAAACATTTTCGCCGTGCAGCTGACTCTTGCCACGTGAGCCAACCAACATTGAGTGGCCAAATACGTAAGCTAGAAGAAGAACTTGGCGTCATGTTGTTGGAAAGAACCAGTCGTAAAGTTTTATTCACTCAGCAAGGTTTATTGCTTGTTGAGCAAGCCAGAACGATTTTAAGAGAAATTAAAGTCTTACAAGAAATGGCTGCTTTACAAGGAGAGAGCATGTCGGGGCCTTTGCATATTGGTTTGATCCCAACAATTGCTCCATATTTACTGCCATTAATTATTCCTGAGTTACATAAATTATTTCCTAAACTGGAAATTTATTTACATGAAGCACAAACCCAACAGTTATTAGCTCAGCTTGATAGCGGTAAACTTGATTGCGCAATTTTGGCTCAAGTCAAAGAAACTGATCCTTTTATTGTTGTGCCATTATTTGAAGAGCCGATGAAACTTGCCATTTATGAAGGACACTCATGGCGTGATCGTAATACTATTGATATGAGCGAGTTATCGGGTGAAAAATTATTAATGTTGGAAGATGGGCATTGTCTGCGTGACCAAGCGATGGGCTTTTGCTTTCAAGCAGGCGCTAAAGAAGATACACATTTCCGTGCTACCAGCTTAGAAACATTGAGGAATATGGTTGCAGCAGGCAGTGGAATAACATTATTGCCTGATTTAGCTGTACCCAACGAGGCATGTCGTGACGGGGTATGCTACTTAAATTGTATCCATCCCGAGCCTAAGCGTACTGTCGTGCTTGTTTATCGCCCTGGCTCGCCTTTACGTGGCCGTTATGAGCAGCTAGCAGAAGCTATTTATAATCTAATGAATAGTTATTATAGAAAGAAAATGTAATTGGCTTGGCGTATTGACATATTGCTGGGAGATCCCCAGCAATATGGTAGTTGAAGTTTAGAAAAGACGATTTAAACCATTCAATGCAGCTACACGGAAGGCTTCCGCCATTGTCGGGTAGTTGAACGTAGTGTTCACAAAATACTCAATCGTATTTCCTTCCCCTTTTTGCTCCATAATAGCTTGCCCAATGTGAATAATTTCTGCGGCTCTTTCACCAAAGCAGTGAATACCCAAAATTTGCAAAGTTTCTCGATGGAATAGAATTTTCAAACTACCCACATTCATACCTGCAATTTGTGCGCGTGCTAAATGTTTAAATTGAGCACGGCCCACTTCGTATGGGATCTTCATTGCAGTTAATTGCTGTTCTGTTTTACCAACAGAGCTAATTTCAGGAATGGTATAAATGCCAGTTGGTATATCTTCAACGAGGTGAGCATTGCCTAAGCCTTCAGTGATTGCTCGCGCAGCGATGCGTCCTTGGTCATAAGCCGCAGAAGCAAGACTTGGATAGCCGATAACATCACCAACTGCATAAATATGTTCATTGGAAGTTCGGTAAGCTTTATCAACTTTGATCAGCCCACGGCCATCTGCTTCGATACCAACATTGGCTAAGCCGAGTGTATCAGTATTACCTGTTCGTCCGTTGGCATACAGCAAACAGTCAGCTTTCACCTTTTTACCTGATTTCAAGTGAACAATAACGCCATCAGGAACACCTTCAATTTTCTCATATTCTTCATTATGGCGAATAACGACACCACTATTCCAGAAGTGATAAGAAAGCGCATCTGACATTTCTTGATCTAAGAAAGCAAGTAGGTGATCACGTGTATTAATTAAATCAACTTTGACACCTAAGCCTCGAAAGATAGAGGCGTATTCACAACCGATCACGCCAGCACCATAGATAATTACATGGCGCGGTTCGTGAGTTAAATTCAGGATCGTGTCGCTGTTGTAGATACGTGAGTGATTGAAATCAACATCAGATGGGCAATAAGGACGAGAGCCTGTTGCGATCACGATATTGTCTGCACTAAGAACATCACAGCTACCATCGGCGTAGCGTACGCTAACATGTTTTTCATCAATGAATGTTGCTTCGCCAGAGAACATTTGGCAACCATTACGTTCATAAAAACCTTGGCGCATACGTGTTTGTTGACTAATGACACTTTCAGCATGCTGAAGAATTTCAGAGAACGAGGAACGTAAGGAGCGTGAATTATCACTGTAGAGTGGATTTTGGTTAAATTCGATAATTCGGCTAACGGCGTGGCGAAGTGCTTTTGAAGGGATAGTTCCCCAGTGGGTACAACCACCGCCTACACTGTTATAGCGTTCAATGACGGCGACGTTTTTCCCTTGTTTCACTAGCCCCATGGCGGCGCCTTCTCCGCCAGGTCCGGAACCAATGACAATTGCATCAAAATGGATGTGTTGCATGAGGTAAGACCTGCTCTAAAAACAAAATGACAACATGATGTTAGCATATCCGTCGATTATTTACTCGCTTTACCGCTCACCTTTGAAATTATGCTGATTTAAATGTTAAATAACTTTAAGTTTTTTGGGGACATGTCTTACAAATTCAACCGTAGTAAAACAAAACACAGTTAATTGATAAAAAAGTAAAAAATTGCCGAAAAATGATTTGGTCAAAGTCTGAAAAACAGTAATCTGTAGGTCAAATCGCCTTTTCACTCAAACAGGCTAATAAATTTCAGGTATGCTAAATGGTAGTGGAGCTGAAGTTTTATTATTTTGATATACTCGCCATATAATTCAAGTTGTAGTGCTTTTTGTGAAGATAGGGTGAACGGTGTTCACTCGCTACTGATTATAGCCTTATATATGATCCTAGCGATTCATTCACTGATCACGTAGCTGCACTTTGAATTATTTAGAGTGTATCAATGGCTGTTTAATGACATAGAAATCAGGATCACCGTGAGCAATATTATTGGCGTTAGAGCAAAACAGAAAGAAAAAACTCGTCGTTCGCTCATTGAAGCCGCATTTAGCCAATTAAGTGCAGAACGTAGTTTTACAAGCCTAAGCTTGCGTGAAGTTGCACGTGAGGCTGGTATCGCACCCACTTCATTTTATCGCCATTTCAAAGATGTTGATGAATTAGGGCTGACGATGGTTGATGAAAGTGGCTTGATGTTACGTCAACTCATGCGCCAAGCGCGTCAACGCATTGCAAAAGGCGGTAGTGTGATCCGCACATCAATCTCGACTTTTATGGAGTTTATAGGTAATAACCCTAATGCGTTTAGGTTATTATTACGTGAACGCTCTGGAACCTCTGCTGAGTTTCGTGCAGCGGTGGCACGGGAAATCCAACACTTTATCGCAGAACTTGCCGATTACCTTGAACAAGAAAGCCGTATGCCACGACATTTTACTGAGCTACAAGCAGAATCCATGGTCACTATCGTTTTTAGCGCAGGTGCTGAAGCTCTAGATATCGATGAGGAAAAAAGACAGCATCTGGAAGAACGGTTAGTGTTACAGCTACGTATGATCGCGAAAGGCGCATATTACTGGTACCGCCGTGAACAAGAAAAACAAAATCAAACTGACCCCGACCTCACTAAATAATATAAAGGAGAATCAATGACGGAACACAATCGCTATGAGAAAAGCACATTACTACTCGCACTAGTGGTTGGCTTATCGACTCACGGAACTTTCTCTGCTCTGTTTAACTCCTTAGTAGAGTTTTCTATATTTCCGATTATTACTTTAATATTAGCAGTTTATAGCCTACATCAGCGTTACTTACATCATGCAATGCCAATGGGGTTACCTAAATTTGTCGTGGGTAACTTCTTTTTAGGTTTATTTGCGTACGCTGCGATCCTGCGTGTGCAGCACCCAGAAGTGGGTTCTAACTTTATTCCTGCAACCATTATTGTTGCACTAGCTTTGTGGTTATATACAAGCTGGAAAACACGCAAAAAAGAACAGCAGGAACTGGCTGCTGAAAATGAAGCTGAAGTTTAATTTGGTTAAAAAATTAGCTTAATAGAGAACGCCGTAATGTAAAACATTGCGGCGTTTGTTTATCTATACTCGTTATATTTCACATGACTGCCTTACGACAGCTTGAATTTTTTAGAGTATAAATTAAACAATTAACGGCGAGTCAGTAAAACACCGCTTTCCATATGATGGGTGTAAGGAAATTGATCAAACAACGCTAGCTTTTTCACTACATGAGTTTCATTTAAAACAGCTAAATTGTCGCACAAGGTTTCTGGGTTGCAGGAAATATAGAGAATATTGTCATATTCTTGTACTAATTTGACCGTTTTGTCATCTAAACCACTGCGCGGAGGATCAACAAAAATTGTATTACATTGGTAATCTCTAATATTGATACCGTCAAGTCGTTTGAATTCACGTACACCGCGCATGGCTTGGGTAAAATCTTCAGCTGACATTCGGATAATTTGTACATTATTAATGTGGTTAGCTGCGATATTGTATTGCGCTGCTGTGACAGAAGGCTTGGCAATTTCAGTGGCAAGTACCCGTTCAAAGTTTTGCGCTAACGCTAATGAAAAATTACCATTACCACAATAAAGCTCTAGTAGATCACCCGTCGAATTTTTTGTCGCAGCAATAGCCCACTCTAGCATCTTAACGTTCACTTGTGCATTCGGTTGAGTAAAACTATTTTCTACTTGGCGATAAATCATATTGCGACCGTTTATTGTCAAACACTCATCAACATAATCATTATCTAACATAATTTTTGTTTTTGATGCACGGCCGATAAGCTGAAGATCGAAACCTTCATTAGTGAGTTTTTCTTTTAATTGCTTAGCTGCTTCAATCCATTCATCGCCTAATTTCTTATGATATAGCAAAGAAACGATAAGTTTATTGCTTAGTGTTGAAAGGTAATCAATCTGAAATAATTTATGGCGTAGCAGCTCATTTTCTTTTATTAGTGGCAAGATTTTTGCCATAACATGATTAATGAGCTGACTTGCGACAGGAAATTGATCAATTCGAATGCGCTCTTTTGTTTCTTTATCAAACATGATGTGAAACAGGTCATCACCGTCATGCCACACTCGAAACTCTGCACGCATTCGGTAATGGGATTTTGGCGATGAAAAAATTTCAGGTTCAGGTGCGTTAAAAGGAGCCATCATAGCCTTTAAACGATCAGTTTTTTCTGCGAGTTGCTGCTCGTAGTTTTCAATATGTAAGGAGTTTGACATGTTTGGCTCCATATACTCGTTATACTTCAAGTTGCAGGGTTGTTGACTACGCTACGCTCGCCGAGTCATAGAGTTTATCTATGCTCCTGGTCTATCTTCACTTGTCGCCTACCTGCACCTCGAATTATTTAGAGTATAAAATAGTAAAATTCAGATCAGGAGCGAAATTGTAGGGAATGCGCTGCAGATGTCCAGTTTTCATTATCCATCCGTAGACACCAATTGCGATTCCTCATAGGATAATATGTAGAGTGAACAGGGAATTTGGTGTGAGTCCAAAACTGACGCGCAACGGTAAAAGTCCGATACCTGTCCACAACCTTTACCTCGCTTTGTTGAATATTTGCGCGGATCTTATATTCAGCCTCGCGGAATTTTAATTTAATTGATTTTCCGGGTGTTATCATAATGAATAATAATAAGTTGCTGCCGTTTTCGGTTGCTGCTGTGGCAGTGTTGTGTGGTATTTCTTCTCTGGCAAATGCAAAAAATCAATCTGACGAAATGGTGGTGACAGCTAACCGTTTTGAACAACCAATTTCATCGATATTAGCGCCTGTAACTGTAGTCACACGTGAAGAAATTGATCATTGGCAATCTAATACCGTGGTCGATGTATTGAAACGACTACCCGGTGTTGATATCTCACAAAGTGGTGGTATGGGACAACAAAGTTCTTTATTTATCAGGGGAACAGAATCCCGCCATGTTTTGGTTTTAATTGATGGTGTACGGTTAAACCAAGCAGGAATATCTGGGTCATCTGATCTTAGCCAAATTCCTATCTCATTAGTCCAAAAAATTGAATATATTCGCGGTGCGAGATCTGCCGTTTATGGTTCAGATGCTGTTGGTGGTGTGGTGAATATTATTACTCGCCGTGATAATGATGGAACAACATTGAATGCTGGAGCCGGTTCATATGGTTATCAAAATTATAACGGTTCAACTCAACAGAAAATTGGCGACAATACAACTGTAACCGCAGCGGGTGCTTATACCCACACAACAGGGTTTGATGTAGAAGCTAGAGGGATGACTGGCATGCATCCACAGCCTGATAAAGATGGTTTTCTTAATAAAACATTATGGTTAGGAGTGGAGCATCAGTTTTCATCTGAGGTATTAGCTTACGCGCGTGCTTATGGTTACGATAATAGAGCAAACTATGATAGTTATGACGATGGGGTATCACTTGTTGATACGCGTAAGCTTTATAGCCGTACCTATGAAACCGGCGTAAAATATCAACAGGGTAATTACTCCAGCTCTTTAATGGGAAACTATAGTCGGGTGAAAGACTATAATTATGACCCGCGTCATGGACAATATAGTCAATTTTCCAGCTTAGATGAATCCCAGCAATATAATTTGCAATGGGGTAATAGCTATCGCTTAGATAAAGGAAATATTAGTGGTGGTGTTGATTATCAATATCAAAATATTGAACCAGGCACTGCTATGGCGAATAAAAAAGAATCGGTAAAGACAACAGGGTTATATTTAACCGGCCAATATGCTCCAATTAACTCTGTTACAGCTGAAGCAGCGGTACGCGCAGACCATCATTCTGAATTTGATTGGCACACGACATGGCAATCAGGACTCAGCTGGGAATTTTATGATGGATATAAAATTATTGGTTCTTATGCCACAGCGTATAAAGCACCTAATCTAGGGCAGTTGTATGCGAACTCCTCCTCGGAATGGGGAACGACACTTGGTAATCCAAATCTTAAACCAGAAAAAAGCCAACAATGGGAAATGGGTTTAGAAGGCGTAACGGGCCCACTATTATGGCAATTCAATGCTTATCATAATGATATTGATAATCTAATTACATATAAATATGGTTACCCAATTTCTACCTACGAAAATATAGATAAAGCGAAAATCAAAGGAATTGAATGGATTGGGGAAATAGAAACGGGCATTTTCCAACATCAGTTAACTTACCAATATATTGACCCTAGAAATAAAGATACGGATCAAGTTTTGCTAAGAAGAGCAAAGCAGCAAGTAAAATATCAGCTTGATTGGACTATGTATCAGATGAATATGGGAATTACTTATCAATATGTGGGACAGCGTTATGATGTTGATGCATTAGGAAATCGTTTAAAAGTAGGCGGATATAGCGTTTGGGATATCACAGCTGCATATCCGATCACTTCACATCTCACAATTCGTGGTAAAATAGCTAACATGTTCGATAAAGACTATGAGACCGCGTATGGTTATCGCACCGCTGGAAGAGAATATTTCCTTACTGGAAGCTACAACTTCTAATCACAATCTATCTATTCGCCCGACCATTCTTGTGTTCGACTCAGGAGTGGGCGGGTTATCTGTTTACCGTGAAGTTAAAAAATTACTTCCTAATGCTCACTATATATATGTATTCGATAATGAAGCATTTCCTTATGGTGAAAAAAGTGAAGAGTTTATTATCGACAGGGTGTATCAGATTGTAGATGCCGTGGCAAAGAAACATGCTTTGACGATCACCATCATTGCTTGTAATACGGCGAGTACGGTCGGTTTACCAAACTTAAGAGCCCATTTTTCCTTTCCAATTGTGGGGGTAGTGCCAGCGATTAAGCCTGCAACTAAGTTAACCCGAAATGGTGTCGTAGGGCTGTTGGCAACAAAAGGCACGGTGAATCGTGAGTATACAAAAGAGTTAATAGCGCGATTTGCAACGGATTGTAAGGTAATTTCACTTGGTTCATCAGATCTTGTACAACTAGCAGAAAGAAAACTCCATGGTGAAAAAATACCATTAACTGAAGTTGCAAATGCAGTGAAACCATGGCTAAGAATGCCGGAACCACCTGATACCGTAATTTTAGGGTGCACTCATTTCCCATTACTTGTTGAAGAACTTGAACAGGTGTTAGCGAGTGGGACAAGATTTATTGATTCAGGAGCTGCAATTGCAAGGCGTACAGTTTGGTTGATCAGCAATCAAGCAGACGAGACAACTTCAAGTGAAGAAAAAGACTTTGCATATTGCTTATTAATGAACGATGAAGCGCAAGCATTACAGCCAGTATTAGCTGGTGAAGGGTTTGATTCGCTGGAAAAACTAGCGATTTAACTCAAATTTGATGGAATGCTGAGCAAACAGAAAAAAAATGCAAAAAAGGGGTTGCGTGATTTTCCTGACTCCCTATAATGCGCCTCCACTGACCGACGATGAGCCGACACGAAATGTGATGGCAAGCCCAAAGGGGATAACCCAAAAGGCATTACGAAGGCAGCGAGAGATTCTGAAAAGAATAAGCGAAAAAAAAGCTTGACTCTCGATGAGGAAAGCGTATTATACGCCACCTCGCGACAACGACCTAAACGGTTAATATCGAAAAATAAAGTCGCAACGCTCTTTAACAATTTATCAGACAATCTGTGTGGGCACTCACAAGACACTATCAAAAAATATTTGATTTTAAAGTCTTGAAGAGTGACTAACACGTTAATTCATATACATATGAACTAATAGGTAATCTGGTTTCTTCGGAAATCAGGCGACAGTAAAACATTCTTTGAGCATCAAACACTTTTAATTGAAGAGTTTGATCATGGCTCAGATTGAACGCTGGCGGCAGGCCTAACACATGCAAGTCGAGCGGTAACAGGGGAAGCTTGCTTCCCGCTGACGAGCGGCGGACGGGTGAGTAATGTATGGGGATCTGCCCGATAGAGGGGGATAACTACTGGAAACGGTGGCTAATACCGCATAATCTCTTAGGAGCAAAGCAGGGGAACTTCGGTCCTTGCGCTATCGGATGAACCCATATGGGATTAGCTAGTAGGTGGGGTAATGGCTCACCTAGGCGACGATCCCTAGCTGGTCTGAGAGGATGATCAGCCACACTGGGACTGAGACACGGCCCAGACTCCTACGGGAGGCAGCAGTGGGGAATATTGCACAATGGGCGCAAGCCTGATGCAGCCATGCCGCGTGTATGAAGAAGGCCCTAGGGTTGTAAAGTACTTTCAGTCGGGAGGAAGGCGTTGATGCTAATATCATCAACGATTGACGTTACCGACAGAAGAAGCACCGGCTAACTCCGTGCCAGCAGCCGCGGTAATACGGAGGGTGCAAGCGTTAATCGGAATTACTGGGCGTAAAGCGCACGCAGGCGGTTGATTAAGTTAGATGTGAAATCCCCGGGCTTAACCTGGGAATGGCATCTAAGACTGGTCAGCTAGAGTCTTGTAGAGGGGGGTAGAATTCCATGTGTAGCGGTGAAATGCGTAGAGATGTGGAGGAATACCGGTGGCGAAGGCGGCCCCCTGGACAAAGACTGACGCTCAGGTGCGAAAGCGTGGGGAGCAAACAGGATTAGATACCCTGGTAGTCCACGCTGTAAACGATGTCGATTTGGAGGTTGTGCCCTTGAGGTGTGGCTTCCGGAGCTAACGCGTTAAATCGACCGCCTGGGGAGTACGGCCGCAAGGTTAAAACTCAAATGAATTGACGGGGGCCCGCACAAGCGGTGGAGCATGTGGTTTAATTCGATGCAACGCGAAGAACCTTACCTACTCTTGACATCCAGAGAACTTAGCAGAGATGCTTTGGTGCCTTCGGGAACTCTGAGACAGGTGCTGCATGGCTGTCGTCAGCTCGTGTTGTGAAATGTTGGGTTAAGTCCCGCAACGAGCGCAACCCTTATCCTTTGTTGCCAGCGATTCGGTCGGGAACTCAAAGGAGACTGCCGGTGATAAACCGGAGGAAGGTGGGGATGACGTCAAGTCATCATGGCCCTTACGAGTAGGGCTACACACGTGCTACAATGGCGTATACAAAGAGAAGCGACCTCGCGAGAGCAAGCGGAACTCATAAAGTACGTCGTAGTCCGGATTGGAGTCTGCAACTCGACTCCATGAAGTCGGAATCGCTAGTAATCGTAGATCAGAATGCTACGGTGAATACGTTCCCGGGCCTTGTACACACCGCCCGTCACACCATGGGAGTGGGTTGCAAAAGAAGTAGGTAGCTTAACCTTCGGGAGGGCGCTTACCACTTTGTGATTCATGACTGGGGTGAAGTCGTAACAAGGTAACCGTAGGGGAACCTGCGGTTGGATCACCTCCTTACCATTGAAGTGTTTTTGTGAAGTGCTCACACAGATTGTCTGATAGAAAGTAGAGCAGCAAGCGCGTCTGCGAAGCAGAGACTGATGTCCCCTTCGTCTAGAGGCCTAGGACACCGCCCTTTCACGGCGGTAACAGGGGTTCGAATCCCCTAGGGGACGCCAATGCGCCGGTCATCGAGTGAAAGGCGATACCCCAATAATGATTAAGCCCATTACAGTGTAGTGGGTTTAACAATTATGCTCTTTAACAATCTGGAACAAGCTGAAAATTGAAAACAACGCACATTGTTTATCGCTTAAACAATGTGAGAGTCTCTCAAAAATCTCAACGTGAAGGTTTTCTTCAAAACGAACCGCGAGTGGCATGAGCGAGCAGTGTGAAATTCAAGGCGGACAGCGCACAGCTAGCGCAGCGTACATAGGTACGTGAGCATAGCGAGCACTGCCCAACGCAGAAGTTCACCACGCACAGCCATGACGCCTAAGTTCGTCTGAAACGAAACACTTTCGGGTTGTGAGGTTAAGCGACTAAGCGTACACGGTGGATGCCTAGGCAATCAGAGGCGATGAAGGACGTGCTAATCTGCGATAAGCGTCGGTAAGGTGATATGAACCGTTATACCCGACGATTTCCGAATGGGGAAACCCAGTGCAATCCGTTGCACTATCGTTTGATGAATACATAGTCAAACGAAGCGAACCGGGGGAACTGAAACATCTCAGTACCCCGAGGAAAAGAAATCAACCGAGATTCCCCTAGTAGCGGCGAGCGAACGGGGAGCAGCCCAGAGTCTTAATCAGCATCAGCATCAGGAGAACGGTCTGGAAAGTCCGGCAGTAAAGGGTGATAGCCCCGTATCCGAAGGTGTTGGTGTTGTGAACTCGACGAGTAGGGCGGGACACGTGTTATCCTGTCTGAATATGGGGGGACCATCCTCCAAGGCTAAATACTCCTGATTGACCGATAGTGAACCAGTACCGTGAGGGAAAGGCGAAAAGAACCCCGGCGAGGGGAGTGAAATAGAACCTGAAACCGTGTACGTACAAGCAGTGGGAGCACCTTTGGGTGTGACTGCGTACCTTTTGTATAATGGGTCAGCGACTTATATTCTGTAGCAAGGTTAACCGTATAGGGGAGCCGTAGGGAAACCGAGTCTTAACTGGGCGAATGAGTTGCAGGGTATAGACCCGAAACCCGGTGATCTAGCCATGGGCAGGTTGAAGGTTGGGTAACACTAACTGGAGGACCGAACCGACTAATGTTGAAAAATTAGCGGATGACTTGTGGCTGGGGGTGAAAGGCCAATCAAACCGGGAGATAGCTGGTTCTCCCCGAAAGCTATTTAGGTAGCGCCTCGTGAACTCATCTTCGGGGGTAGAGCACTGTTTCGACTAGGGGGTCATCCCGACTTACCAACTCGATGCAAACTACGAATACCGAAGAATGTTATCACGGGAGACACACGGCGGGTGCTAACGTTCGTCGTGAAGAGGGAAACAACCCAGACCGCCAGCTAAGGTCCCAAAGTCATGGTTAAGTGGGAAACGAAGTGGGAAGGCTCAGACAGCCAGGATGTTGGCTTAGAAGCAGCCATCATTTAAAGAAAGCGTAATAGCTCACTGGTCGAGTCGGCCTGCGCGGAAGATGTAACGGGGCTAAACCATGCACCGAAGCTGCGGCAGCGACATTTAGATGTTGTTGGGTAGGGGAGCGTTCTGTAAGCCTGCGAAGGTGTACTGTGAGGTATGCTGGAGGTATCAGAAGTGCGAATGCTGACATAAGTAACGATAATGCGGGTGAAAAACCCGCACGCCGGAAGACCAAGGGTTCCTGTCCAACGTTAATCGGGGCAGGGTGAGTCGACCCCTAAGGCGAGGCAGAAATGCGTAGTCGATGGGAAACAGGTTAATATTCCTGTACTGGTGATAATTGCGATGGGGGGACGGAGAAGGCTAGGCTATCCGGGCGACGGTTGTCCCGGTTTAAGGATGTAGGCAGGTGAATTAGGCAAATCCGGTTCACTCCATGCTGAGGTCTGATGACGAATCACTACGGTGATGAAGTAGCTCATGCCCCGCTTCCAGGAAAAGCCTCTAAGCTCTAGATTATCATTAATCGTACCCCAAACCGACACAGGTGGTCAGGTAGAGAATACTCAGGCGCTTGAGAGAACTCGGGTGAAGGAACTAGGCAAAATGGTGCCGTAACTTCGGGAGAAGGCACGCTGGCGCTAGGTGAAGTGGTTTACCCATGGAGCTGAAGCCAGTCGCAGATACCAGCTGGCTGCAACTGTTTATTAAAAACACAGCACTGTGCAAACACGAAAGTGGACGTATACGGTGTGACGCCTGCCCGGTGCTGGAAGGTTAATTGATGGGGTTATCCGTAAGGAGAAGCTCTTGATCGAAGCCCCAGTAAACGGCGGCCGTAACTATAACGGTCCTAAGGTAGCGAAATTCCTTGTCGGGTAAGTTCCGACCTGCACGAATGGCGTAATGATGGCCAGGCTGTCTCCACCCGAGACTCAGTGAAATTGAACTCGCTGTGAAGATGCAGTGTACCCGCGGCAAGACGGAAAGACCCCGTGAACCTTTACTATAGCTTGACACTGAACATTGAGCCTTGATGTGTAGGATAGGTGGGAGGCTTTGAAGTGTGGACGCCAGTCTGCATGGAGCCAACCTTGAAATACCACCCTTTAATGTTTGATGTTCTAACGTTGCCCCGTAATCCGGGGTGCGGACAGTGTCTGGTGGGTAGTTTGACTGGGGCGGTCTCCTCCCAAAGAGTAACGGAGGAGCACGAAGGTTGGCTAAGCATGGTCGGACATCATGCGGTTAGTGCAAAGGCATAAGCCAGCTTGACTGCGAGAGTGACGGCTCGAGCAGGTACGAAAGTAGGTCTTAGTGATCCGGTGGTTCTGAATGGAAGGGCCATCGCTCAACGGATAAAAGGTACTCCGGGGATAACAGGCTGATACCGCCCAAGAGTTCATATCGACGGCGGTGTTTGGCACCTCGATGTCGGCTCATCACATCCTGGGGCTGAAGTAGGTCCCAAGGGTATGGCTGTTCGCCATTTAAAGTGGTACGCGAGCTGGGTTTAGAACGTCGTGAGACAGTTCGGTCCCTATCTGCCGTGGGCGTTGGAAGATTGAAAGGGGCTGCTCCTAGTACGAGAGGACCGGAGTGGACGCACCACTGGTGTTCGGGTTGTCATGCCAATGGCATTGCCCGGTAGCTAAGTGCGGAAGAGATAACCGCTGAAAGCATCTAAGCGGGAAACTTGCCTTGAGATGAGTCTTCCCTGACTCTTTAAGGGTCCTAAAGGAACGTTTAAGACTAAGACGTTGATAGGCTGGGTGTGTAAGCGTAGCGATACGTTGAGCTAACCAGTACTAATGAACCGTGAGGCTTAACCTGACAACACCGAAGGTGTTTTAGAGAGATTGAGTTGTTTTTGAGTAGTGAGAAGCCGAAAGGTGAAGGACACGCAGCTTGTTTGAGATTGAGGTTCTGGTTTGCGTTGAGATAACTGCAAACGGGAACGAAACAGAATTTGTCTGGCGGCAATAGCGCGGTGGTCCCACCTGACCCCATGCCGAACTCAGTAGTGAAACGCCGTAGCGCCGATGGTAGTGTGGGGTCTCCCCATGTGAGAGTAGGGAACTGCCAGACATTAATTTTAAAGGTTGTGTCAGTACTGACTGACCGCACCATATTGCTGATATGGCTCAGTTGGTAGAGCACACCCTTGGTAAGGGTGAGGTCCCCAGTTCGAATCTGGGTATCAGCACCAGAAATTATCGGCATTTAAAAAGAATTTACCTAGCGGCAATAGCGCGGTGGTCCCACCTGACCCCATGCCGAACTCAGCAGTGAAACGCCGTAGCGCCGATGGTAGTGTGGGGTCTCCCCATGTGAGAGTAGGGAACTGCTAGGTTTCAAATATAAAAAGCCACCTTAGGGTGGCTTTTTGCTATCTAGCTTTTATAAAGCACATCATTACATACGTTTCATACCTTCCATGCAATCTTCTACTGTAACTCTATTATTTAATGATTCTCTTCAATCAGCCTGTTAGACTTATCTAATCTTTATTTGTTATGTGCTGAAGGCAACAATGAACTCATCCCTTGAATTAAAACAATTTAATAGCTTTGCGCTGGAAGCAAAAGCAAAGTCAATTTATCTTGCAGGATCGGCAGAGCTTATTTATCAGCTATGGTGTGATGCAAGAAAACAGCAATTACCAGTTTTAATTCTTGGCGGTGGAAGCAACGTTCTCTTTATTGATGATTTTGATGGTGTAGTCATTCTTAATAGAATAATGGGGGTGACGACCACTGAGCAGGCTGATTTTTGGCATGTATATGCAGGCGCTGGAGAAAATTGGCATCAATTAATAGAATCTTTACTAAATCAGGGGATCTATGGTGCCGAAAATCTGGCGTTAATACCTGGGTGTGTGGGTTCTGCTCCGATTCAAAATATAGGGGCTTATGGCATAGAGCTCAAAGATCTTTGTGAGTATGTGGATACCCTTGATTTAACGACTGGAAAGCCATCAAGACTCTTGGCAGAAGAATGCCGCTTTGGCTATCGGGATAGTATCTTTAAGCATGAATATCAACACACACACGTTATTGTGGGAGTTGGTTTAAAATTACCTAAGCAATGGTCTCCTAAGCTTACATATGGGGATTTGGCATTGTTAGACCCACAAACGGTAACGCCACAGCAAGTTTTTAATTCAGTATGTAATACGCGTAAAATGAAATTACCGGATCCTTCTGTTACAGGTAATGCAGGTAGTTTTTTTAAAAATCCGATTATTTCGGCTGATAAAGCAGAACAATTGAGGCAACAATATCCGTCATGCCCACAATATTTACAGGATGATGGTTCCATTAAAGTTGCGGCTGGCTGGTTAATTGATCAATGCGGTTTAAAAGGCTACGAATTAGGTGGTGCGGGAGTACATACTAAGCAAGCACTTGTACTGATTAACAAAGGTCATGCTACCGGATGGGATATCGTCAATTTAGCTAAATATGTTAGTCAAACGGTTTATAAGCGCTTTGGTATTATGCTTGAGCCAGAAGTTAGATTTATTGGAAAATATGGTGAAATTAACCCAATGGACTGTATTTTATGAAAGAAACCAGTATTCCTCTACAGTTAATAGATATTCTGTCTGATGCTCAAATTCATTCAGGGCAACAGTTGGGTGATATTTTAGGGATGACGAGAGCAGGCATTAATAAACATATTAAAACACTGCGTTCTTGGGGGCTTGATATACAGACTATTTCCGGAAAAGGTTATAAGCTTCCCTACTCTATCAACCTTCTGAATGCTCAAGCCATTATGCAGCATACTCAAGGTAGTAATATTATCGTTGAGCCGGTTATTGATTCAACCAATCAGTATATGTTGGAAAGGATACCTAGCTTAAAATCTGGCGATGCATGTTTAGCTGAGTACCAAAGTGCGGGAAGAGGGCGACGTGGTCGTCAGTGGATTTCTCCTTTTGGTTGTAATTTATATTTATCAATGTATTGGAAGTTAGATCAAGGTCCCGCAGCCGCTGTAGGACTTAGCTTAGTGGTTGGTATTATCATTGCTGAAACATTGAATAAAATAAGCAAATCAAAAGTTAAAGTTAAATGGCCTAATGATCTTTATTTAAATGATAAAAAATTAGCAGGTATTCTTGTTGAGCTAACTGGTAAGACAGGCGATGCAGCCCATATTATTATCGGAATTGGCATTAATATTGGGATGGGTAAAAATAATATAAATAAAGATAAGGAAATTAATCAAGAGTGGTCATCACTTGCTGATGAAGTTGATTATATTGAGAGGAATGAGTTATCTGCAAATATTATAAATGCACTAAAAGATGCTTTAGTATTATTTGAAAAGGAAGGTTTGTTGCCATTTCTATCTCGTTGGTTTGAATTAGATAATTTCTTGGGGCGAGATGTTAAGCTATTGATTGGAGAGAAGATTATAACTGGTATTGAAATGGGGATTAATCAGCAAGGTGCTTTATTATTACGCCAAAATAATGGGGAGGTAATCCCTTATATAGGTGGTGAAATATCATTACGCTCTAATGAATAATAATTAAATATATGCCGGATAATTACCGGCATATAAAATTTACTTTCTTATTCTAACACTCTGAATAGAATGATTATCGCCCTTTGTCATTATTAAGCTAGCGCGCTCTTTGGTTGGCAAAATATTTTCTTCTAAGTTTAATCCATTAATTTCATCCCAAATAGAACTTGCTATATTAATAGCTTCCTCTTCGCTCAATTTAGAGTAGTTATGGAAGTAAGAATCAGGATCTGAGAAAGCACCTTGTCGGAATTTCAAAAAGCGGCCAACATACCACTGTTTTAATAGCTCAGGAGCGGCATCGACATAGATAGAGAAATCTACAAAGTCGGAGACAAACACGTGGTGAGGGTCATGTGGATAATCCATATCGCTTTGTAGGACATTGAGGCCTTCTAAGATGAGTATATCCGGCTGATCAATAACTTGCTGCTGATCTGGTACAATGTCATAAGTGAGATGCGAATAAACAGGGGCGACGACATTACGGGCACCCGATTTAATTTGAGAAACAAAATTGACTAGTTTCCTCATATCATATGATTGAGGAAAACCTTTTTTCTTCATGATGTCGCGATCTTTTAACACTTGATTTGGATATAAGAAACCATCTGTTGTAATCAAATCAACTTTTCTATGTTCTGGCCAACGAGTTAATAGCGCTTGTAATAAACGTGCTGTTGTACTTTTACCAACGGCAACGCTGCCAGCAATACCAATAATGTAAGGTACCTTTGCTCCATTTGTCCCTAAAAATTGTTCAAGGACAGCTTGGCGCCGTAAATTGGAGCTAATATAAAAATTGAGTAAACGCGATAATGGTAGATAAATTTCAATAACATCTTCCATCGAGAGCTCTTCATTAATACCTTTTAACTCTAGAAGCTCACTAGAAGTTAGTGTCAAAGGGACTGAATCTCGCAATGTTGCCCAATGTTCTCTATCAAACTCTAAATATGGTGTAGTAATAAAATTCTCTGTCTGTTTCATAAACCAACATCTGCCTATTCTATGCAGGTTGGACAGGTTGCCTAAACACCCGTATCCGTAAAATTAAGTTGCATCATAGCGAGTGAAAGATAGTTGGCGTAGAACTTTTTATGTTTTATGTGAATTTTTTTTGACGAAGGCAGTAAAAACGGCATTGATTGTTGAAAAAAACAACAGTGGACAATCAATAGTTTTGAACCTTATAGTCACTTTTGGACTTAATAAACAATGAAGATTATTTTTTAGCAGCGAGAGAACACTTTACGGACTAAATAATAATGGATTATAGTTGCGGTCTGCTGTAGATGTTTTAATCTGAATATAGCGAAAAAAACAGCAAAATCACAAAAAACGAATAAAATGTGAGCAAGTAAACAAAAAATTAAATTTTTTTGTTGCAAGTCTCGCTCACTCTTCCTAGAATGCGCAGCACTTGATGCCGGCATAGCTCAGTTGGTAGAGCAACTGACTTGTAATCAGTAGGTCCCGAGTTCGACTCTTGGTGCCGGCACCAATTAACAATTTGGATAGGTGGGATACCCAAGCGGCCAAAGGGAGCAGACTGTAAATCTGCCGTCATCGACTTCGAAGGTTCGAATCCTTCTCCCACCACCATCTCCTGAAGGGTCTTATAATAAGATTTATTCAGGTAACAGTTTAACAGCTGATAACTCAGGTAGCCGAGTTCATTGCGGGCATCGTATAATGGCTATTACCTCAGCCTTCCAAGCTGATGATGCGGGTTCGATTCCCGCTGCCCGCTCCAAGATGTGCTGATATAGCTCAGTTGGTAGAGCACACCCTTGGTAAGGGTGAGGTCGGCAGTTCGAATCTGCCTATCAGCACCACTCCTCATATGTTCTCATTCATCTCCCTGATTTGTCTCCTGTAAAAAACAAGCAAATAAATTTTAACTGCTTGGTTGATGTGGTGTAACCACCGATTCCGTGTCTTAGAGGGACAATCTAATGTCTAAAGAAAAATTTGAACGTTCAAAACCGCACGTTAACGTTGGTACAATCGGCCACGTTGACCACGGTAAAACTACCCTGACAGCAGCAATCACTACTGTTCTGGCAAAAACTTACGGCGGTAGCGCTCGTGCATTCGATCAAATCGATAACGCACCAGAAGAAAAAGCGCGTGGTATCACCATTTCTACTTCTCACGTAGAATACGATACTCCTACTCGTCACTACGCACACGTAGACTGCCCAGGACACGCCGACTATGTTAAAAACATGATCACTGGTGCTGCTCAGATGGACGGTGCAATCCTAGTTGTTGCTGCTACTGATGGTCCTATGCCACAAACTCGTGAGCACATCCTGTTAGGTCGTCAGGTTGGTGTTCCTTACATCATCGTTTTCCTGAACAAATGTGACATGGTAGACGACGAAGAGCTGCTGGAACTGGTAGAAATGGAAGTTCGTGAGCTTCTGTCTCAGTACGATTTCCCAGGCGATGACACTCCAGTTATCCGTGGTTCAGCTCTGAAAGCGCTGGAAGGCAACCCAGAGTGGGAAGCGAAAATTGTTGAATTAGCAGAAGCACTGGATAGCTACATCCCAGAGCCAGAGCGTGCAATTGACAAGCCATTCCTGCTGCCAATCGAAGACGTATTCTCAATCTCAGGTCGTGGTACAGTAGTAACAGGCCGTGTTGAGCGTGGTATCATCAAAGTTGGTGAAGAAGTTGAAATCGTTGGTATCCAAGCAACGGCTAAAACAACTTGTACTGGCGTTGAAATGTTCCGTAAATTGCTGGACGAAGGTCGTGCGGGTGAGAACGTAGGTGTTCTGCTGCGTGGTACTAAGCGTGAAGAAATTCAACGTGGTCAAGTACTGGCAAAACCAGGTTCAATCAAGCCACACACTCAGTTCGAGTCAGAAGTTTATATCCTGAGCAAAGATGAAGGTGGTCGTCATACTCCATTCTTCAAAGGTTACCGTCCACAGTTCTACTTCCGTACAACTGACGTAACCGGTACTATCGAACTGCCAGAAGGCGTAGAGATGGTAATGCCAGGTGATAACATCAACATGATCGTTACCCTGATCCACCCAATCGCGATGGATGACGGTTTGCGTTTCGCAATCCGTGAAGGTGGCCGTACAGTAGGTGCGGGTGTTGTTGCAAAAATTATTGCATAATCACAACCCACTTTAGTGAAAAGGGCATCTATAAGATGCCCTTTTGTATTTCACGCTTTGAACAACCAATAAGTACATCAATCACCATCTTATTCAACATCATCGAGTTTTATCGAATTGACTGAATAACGATTTTTCAAGCCATAATCAAGCAACAGCGCCGATAATACCTCTAAGTCAACGTATAATACGCCTTTATTTGCTGTGGACATCAACCTTTAATGAAAGATGTTTACTGCTTAGTAAAAAGCTAATGTAAATTAATAGTAACGATAATTGAAATGGTAATCATTTTTATTTAAACTGCCTGTATGTGATTTATACAGGTAGCTATTATGTATGTATGTCTCTGTGAAGCAGTCACCGATAAACAAATTAGGAATGTTGCTCGTAAGTACCAAGTGACATCACTGAAAGGGTTGCGTCAGATCCTCCCAGTAGGTCGTGAATGCGGTAAATGTATTCGACAAACGCGTGAAATTTTAGATGAAGAGCTAGCATTACTTGAAGATCTTTGTATTGCAGATGTAGCATAATCGAAATAATAATCATTTAACTTATTCATTAATAAGTAACTTTCATTCTAAATCTTATGGATAAAATTACTCATATATCAAATTTCAGTACTACACTTTAAATACTGGAAGCGATGGAGAGTAAAAAAATGAAAGGTGATAAAAAAATGATAGCCCACCTAAATAAGTTGTTGGGCAATGAATTAGTTGCAATCAATCAATATTTTTTGCATGCACGTATGTTCAAAAATTGGGGGCTTACTCGTCTTAATGAAGTCGAATACCATGAATCAATTGATGAAATGAAGCATGCTGATAAATATATCGAACGTATCCTTTTCCTTGAAGGCCTGCCTAACTTACAAGATCTGGGTAAACTGAATATTGGTGAAGATGTCGAAGAAATGCTCGCTTCAGATCTTAAGCTGGAGCTTGATGGTGCTAAAAACCTGAAAGATGCGATTAGCTACGCAGACTCAATTCATGATTACGTAAGTCGCGATTTAATGATTGAAATCTTAGCTGATGAAGAGAACCACATTGATTGGATAGAAACTCAGCTAGATTTAATCAAACGTATGGGTATTCAGAATTATACTCAAGCGCAAATTATTGAAGAGTAAAACGTGTTGATGGAATAAAATAGTGATGCCTTACCCTCTTAGTGGGTGAGGCATTTTTACTTTAGAGCCCGTAAAGTAAAAAAATCAGAAAAGTTTGCACATATTTTCCCCGATTACTTGCGTTTCACATTCAGTTGCGTATAATGCGCGAGCTTACTGATTAGTAAGCCCTAGATTTTAGGACTTAAAGATCAGTATTGAGTCAACGATTTGTTGCTCATTTAGACAATACTCCCGATTTGGGGGTTACATAAAGAACGATTACACTCCCCCATCAATCGAAATGGGTGCGAGGAGTAATCATTTACGTTTATAAAATAGTTGGAGCTCTGGTCTCATGCAGAACCAAAGAATCCGTATCCGCCTGAAAGCTTTTGATCATCGTTTAATCGATCAATCAACTGCGGAAATCGTAGAGACTGCTAAGCGCACTGGTGCGCAGGTACGTGGTCCTATCCCGCTGCCGACACGTAAAGAGCGTTTTACCGTTCTGATTTCTCCGCACGTTAACAAAGATGCGCGTGATCAGTACGAAATTCGCACTCACAAACGTCTGGTTGACATCGTTGAGCCAACCGAGAAAACCGTTGATGCTCTGATGCGTCTGGACCTGGCTGCCGGCGTTGACGTGCAGATCAGCCTGGGTTAATCAGGTCGTCGAACGATTGAGAGGTTGAAACAATGATTGGTTTAGTCGGTAAGAAAGTGGGAATGACTCGTATCTTCACTGAAGATGGCGTTTCTATCCCTGTAACTGTTATCGAAATCGAAAATAACCGCGTTACTCAGGTTAAAACTGCAGAAACTGACGGTTACAATGCAATTCAGGTGACTACTGGTAGCAAAAAAGCGAACCGTGTATCTAAGCCTGAAGCAGGTCATTTCGCTAAAGCTGGCGTTGAAGCTGGCCGTATTCTACGTGAATTCCGTACTGAAGAAGGTACTGAGTTTAACGTAGGTCAAAGTATTAGCGTTGAAATTTTCGCTGACGTTAAAAAAGTCGACGTTACTGGTACATCTAAAGGTAAAGGTTTTGCCGGCACAGTTAAGCGCTGGAATTTCCGTACTCAAGATGCTACTCACGGTAACTCCTTGTCACACCGTGTTCCGGGTTCTATCGGTCAAAACCAGACTCCGGGCAAAGTGTTCAAAGGCAAGAAAATGGCAGGCCAACTAGGTAATGAGCGTGTAACCGTTCAAAGCTTAGATGTAGTACGTGTTGACGCTGAGCGCAACCTGCTGCTGGTCAAAGGTGCTGTTCCAGGAGCAACTGGTAGCAACCTGATCGTAAAACCGGCTGTCAAGGCTTAACGTCGAGGAGATAGGAATGGAATTGGTAATGAAAGACGCGCAAAGCGCGCTGACTGTTTCCGAAACTACCTTCGGGCGTGATTTCAATGAAGCGCTTGTTCACCAAGTAGTTGTTGCGTATGCAGCTGGTGCTCGTCAAGGTACTCGTGCTCAGAAAACTCGTGCTGAAGTTTCTGGTTCAGGTAAAAAACCATGGCGTCAAAAAGGCACAGGCCGCGCACGTTCTGGTTCTATCAAGAGCCCAATTTGGCGCTCTGGTGGTGTTAGCTTTGCTGCTAAACCACAGGACCACAGTCAAAAAGTTAATAAGAAGATGTACCGTGGTGCTCTGAAAAGCATCCTATCTGAACTGGTACGTCAAGATCGTCTGATCGTTGTCGAGAAGTTCTCTGTTGAAGCACCTAAAACTAAGTTGCTAGCACAGAAACTGAAAGATATGGCTCTGGAAGATGTGCTGATCATCACTGCTGAATTAGATGAAAATCTGTTCTTAGCAGCGCGTAACCTGTACAAGGTTGACGTTCGTGATGCAGCGGGTATCGACCCAGTTAGCTTAATCGCCTTCGACAAAGTGGTTATGACTGCTGATGCTGTGAAGCAAGTTGAGGAGATGCTGGCATGATCCGTGAAGAACGTCTGCTAAAAGTACTGCGCGCGCCGCACGTATCTGAAAAAGCTTCTACAGCGATGGAAAAAAGCAATACCATCGTTCTCAAAGTTGCGAAAGACGCGACTAAAGCAGAAATCAAAGCTGCTGTGCAGAAACTGTTTGAAGTCGAAGTTGAAGGTGTTAACACTTTGCTGGTTAAAGGCAAAACTAAACGCCACGGTCAGCGTTTCGGTCGTCGTAGCGACTGGAAAAAAGCTTACGTTACGCTGAAAGAAGGCCAGAATCTGGACTTCATTGGCGGCGCAGAGTAAGTCGGAGGAGTAAAGAACAATGGCAATTGTTAAATGTAAACCTACGTCTCCGGGCCGTCGCCACGTAGTTAAAGTGGTTAACCCTGAGCTGCATAAGGGCAAACCTTATGCTCCGCTGTTAGAAAAAAACAGCAAATCCGGTGGTCGTAACAACAATGGCCGTATCACCACTCGTCACATTGGTGGTGGCCATAAGCAACATTACCGTCTGGTTGATTTTAAACGCAACAAAGATGGTATTCCTGCTGTTGTTGAACGTTTGGAATATGATCCAAACCGTTCTGCGAACATTGCACTGGTTCTATATAAAGACGGTGAACGTCGTTATATTCTTGCACCAAAAGGCCTGAAAGCTGGCGACCAGATCCAATCTGGTGTTGATTCAGCAATCAAAGCGGGTAACGCACTGCCTATGCGCAACATCCCTGTTGGTTCTACAGTTCATAATATCGAACTGAAACCAGGTAAAGGTGGTCAGTTAGCGCGTTCAGCAGGTACTTACGCTCAGATCGTTGCTCGTGATGGTGCTTATGTCACCCTGCGTCTGCGTTCTGGTGAAATGCGTAAAGTTTTGGCTGATTGCCGTGCAACTTTAGGTGAAGTTGGTAACGCTGAGCATATGTTACGTGTTCTGGGTAAAGCTGGTGCTAGCCGCTGGCGTGGTATTCGTCCTACCGTTCGTGGTACGGCGATGAACCCAGTTGATCACCCACATGGTGGTGGTGAAGGTCGTAACTTTGGTAAACACCCTGTAACACCATGGGGCGTTCAAACCAAAGGTAAGAAAACTCGTAGCAACAAGCGTACTGATCAATTCATCGTACGTCATCGTTCTAAAAAATAATTAGAGGATAAGCCATGCCACGTTCTCTCAAGAAAGGTCCTTTTATTGACCTGCACTTGCTGAAGAAGGTAGAGAAAGCGGTGGAAAGCGGAGACAAGAAGCCTCTCAAGACTTGGTCCCGTCGTTCAACGATCTTTCCTAATATGATCGGATTGACCATCGCTGTCCATAATGGTCGTCAGCATGTTCCAGTTTTTGTTACCGACGAAATGGTTGGTCATAAGCTGGGTGAATTCGCACCGACTCGCACTTATCGCGGCCACGCGGCAGATAAGAAAGCTAAGAAACGTTAAGGATAGGAGGAAGAGATGGAAACTTTAGCTATGCATCGCCACGCTCGTTCTTCTGCCCAGAAGGTTCGCTTAGTTGCCGACCTGATTCGCGGTAAGAAAGTGTCGCAAGCTCTGGAAATTCTGACCTATACCAACAAGAAAGCTGCTGGTTTAGTGAAGAAAGTACTTGAATCTGCAATTGCTAACGCAGAGCAAAACGATGGCGCTGACATTGATGACCTGAAAGTTGCGAAGATTTTCGTTGACGAAGGTCCAACCATGAAACGCATCATGCCGCGTGCGAAAGGCCGTGCAGATCGTATTCTTAAGCGCACCAGCCACATTACTGTGGTTGTGTCCGATCGCTGAGACTCTGGAGACTAGCAATGGGTCAGAAAGTACATCCTAATGGTATTCGCCTGGGTATTGTCAAACCTTGGAACTCTACTTGGTACGCGAATACTAATGAATTCGCTGACAACCTAGACAGCGATTATAAAGTACGCCAGTACTTGAATAAAGAATTGGCAAAAGCGTCAATTTCACGCATCGTTATCGAGCGTCCTGCAAAAAGCATCCGTGTGACTATTCACACTGCTCGCCCAGGTATCGTTATCGGTAAGAAAGGTGAAGACGTAGAAAAACTGCGTAAAACAGTAGCGGATATCGCTGGTGTTCCTGCGCAAATCAATATCGCCGAAGTTCGTAAACCAGAACTAGACGCTAAATTGGTTGCTGACAGCATCTCTTCACAGCTGGAACGTCGTGTTATGTTCCGTCGTGCGATGAAGCGTGCAGTACAGAACGCAATGCGTCTGGGCGCTAAAGGTATTAAAGTTGAAGTCAGTGGCCGTTTAGGCGGTGCTGAAATCGCTCGTACCGAGTGGTATCGTGAAGGCCGTGTGCCACTGCACACATTACGTGCTGACATCGATTACAACACTTCAGAAGCGCACACCACTTACGGTGTTCTCGGCGTTAAGGTATGGATCTTCAAAGGTGAGATTCTGGGTGGTATGGCTGCTGTTGAACAAGCTGAGAAACCAGCTGCTCAACCTAAAAAGCAGCAGCGTAAAGGCCGCAAGTAAGGAGCGTCGCTATGTTACAACCAAAGCGTACAAAATTCCGTAAGGTGCACAAAGGCCGCAACCGTGGTCTGGCGCAAGGTACGGATGTTAGCTTCGGCACTTTCGGTCTTAAAGCTGTTGGCCGTGGTCGTCTGACTGCACGTCAGATCGAAGCGGCTCGTCGTGCTATGACCCGTGCTGTTAAGCGTCAAGGTAAAATCTGGATCCGTGTGTTCCCAGACAAGCCAATCACTGAAAAGCCACTCGAAGTTCGTATGGGTAAAGGTAAAGGTAACGTAGAGTATTGGGTTGCCTTGATCCAGCCTGGTAAAGTCCTATATGAAATGGACGGTGTGCCTGAAGAGCTGGCTCGTGAAGCATTCTCTCTGGCAGCAGCGAAACTGCCTATCAAAACCACCTTTGTAACTAAGACGGTGATGTAATGAAAGCACAAGAGCTGCGCGAAAAAAGCGTTGAAGAGCTGAACTCTGAACTGCTAAACCTGTTACGTGAGCAATTTAATCTTCGTATGCAGGCGGCAAGTGGTCAGCTACAACAGTCTCATCTGTTGAAACAAGTGCGTCGCGATATCGCACGTGTGAAGACTTTACTGACTGAGAAGGCAGGTGCGTAATGAGCGATAAAATCCGTACTCTGCAAGGTCGTGTAGTTAGCGATAAAATGGAGAAATCTATTGTTGTTGCTATCGAGCGTATGGTGAAACACCCTCTGTATGGTAAATTCATCCGTCGTACGACTAAATTGCACGTACATGACGAGAACAATGAATGTGGAATCGGTGACGTGGTAGAAATCCGCCAAACTCGTCCACTGTCTAAGACTAAGTCTTGGGCCTTAGTTCGCGTTATTGAAAAAGCTGTTCTGTAATCGAATAGTCTTTTACAATGAATAAACGGCTCTTTTTTTACTGAGCCGTTTATTTTTTTCTGTCCATAACGAAGATGTGGTGTTATAATGCCGCGCCCTCGTATTATGGGGTATATTGAACGGTCTCTTCAATAATGAAGTGGCTCAGTAGTAGTTGACATTTAGCGGAGCACTAAAATGATCCAAGAACAGACTATGCTGAACGTGGCCGACAACTCCGGTGCACGTCGCGTAATGTGTATCAAGGTTCTAGGTGGCTCGCACCGTCGCTACGCAGGCGTCGGCGACATCATTAAAATTACTGTTAAAGAAGCAATTCCACGCGGTAAAGTGAAAAAAGGTGATGTCCTGAAGGCGGTAGTGGTGCGCACCAAGAAGGGTGTACGTCGCCCGGACGGTTCTGTCATTCGCTTCGATAGTAATGCATGCGTTATTCTAAACAATAACAGCGAGCAGGTAGTCGGTACGCGTATTTTTGGGCCGGTAACTCGTGAACTTCGTAATGAGAAGTTTATGAAAATTATCTCACTGGCACCTGAAGTACTCTAAGGAGCGGAACTATGGCAGCGAAAATCCGTCGTGATGACGAAGTTATCGTGCTAACTGGTAAAGATAAAGGTAAGCGCGGTAAAGTAAAGCAGGTTATTTCTTCTAGTAAAGTTATCGTTGAAGGTATCAATCTGGTTAAAAAACATCAGAAGCCTGTCCCGGCTCTGAACCAACCAGGTGGCATCGTTGAAAAAGAAACTGCTATTCAAGTTTCTAACGTTGCAATCTTTAACGCGGCAACTGGTAAGGCTGACCGTGTAGGCTTTAGATTCGAAGACGGCAAAAAAGTCCGTTTCTTCAAATCTAACAGTGAAACTATCAAGTAATTTTTGGAGTATACGATGGCGAAACTGCATGATTACTACAAAGACGAAGTAACTAAACAACTGATGACTCAGTTTGGTTACAATTCTGTCATGCAAGTCCCTCGGGTCGAGAAGATCACCCTGAATATGGGTGTTGGTGAAGCTATTGCTGACAAAAAACTGCTGGATAACGCAGCAGCTGACCTGGCAGCAATCTCTGGTCAAAAACCATTGATCACCAAAGCACGCAAATCTGTTGCAGGCTTCAAAATCCGTCAGGGCTATCCAATCGGCTGTAAAGTGACCCTGCGTGGCGAACGCATGTGGGAGTTCCTTGAGCGTCTGATTTCTATTGCTGTACCACGTATTCGTGACTTCCGTGGCTTGTCCGCTAAGTCATTTGATGGTCGCGGTAACTACAGCATGGGTGTACGTGAACAAATCATCTTCCCTGAAATCGATTACGATAAAGTGGATCGTGTACGTGGTTTAGATATTACTATCACCACTACTGCGAAATCAGATGACGAAGGTCGCGCACTGTTAGCAGCGTTCAACTTCCCGTTCCGCAAGTAAGGCAGGGTACTCATGGCTAAGAAATCTATGAAAGCGCGTGATGTTAAGCGTGCTAAATTAGCTGAGAAGTTCTTCGCAAAACGCGTTGAATTGAAAGCTATCATCTCTGATGTAAACGCATCTGATGAAGATCGCTGGGACGCTGTTCTCAAGCTGCAAACACTGCCACGTGATTCAAGTCCTTCTCGTCAGCGTAACCGCTGCCGTCAAACTGGGCGTCCGCACGGTTTCCTGCGGAAATTTGGTCTGAGCCGTATTAAAGTCCGTGAAGCCGCTATGCGCGGTGAAATCCCGGGCCTTAAAAAGGCTAGTTGGTAATTGTCACCATTTTGAATCACGGGAGTAAAGACAGATGAGCATGCAAGATCCCATCGCGGATATGCTGACCCGTATCCGTAACGGTCAGGCCGCGAACAAAGTTGCGGTCACCATGCCTTCCTCCAAGCTGAAAGTGGCGATTGCCAAAGTGCTGAAGGAAGAAGGTTATATTGAAGATTTTAAAATTGAAGGCGACATCAAGCCAGAATTGGAACTGACTCTGCGTTATTTCCAAGGTAAGGCTGTTGTAGAAAGCATTCAGCGTGTAAGCCGCCCAAGTCTGCGCATCTATAAGAAAAAAGATGAGCTGCCACAAGTTATGGCTGGTTTAGGTATCGCTGTTGTTTCTACCTCTAAAGGTGTCATGACTGATCGTGCAGCTCGCCAAGCTGGTCTTGGTGGCGAGATTCTCTGCTACGTAGCTTAATTCGGGAGGAAAGAATGTCTCGTGTGGCAAAAGCACCCGTCGTCATTCCTGCCGGCGTAGAGGTAAAACTCAACGGTCAGGTTATTTCGATTAAGGGTAAAAACGGCGAGCTTACTCGTACTATCCATAATGCAGTTGAAGTTAAACATGAAGATGGCCACCTAACTTTCGCTCCACGCGAAGGTTTTGATGATGCATGGGCACAAGCGGGTACAACTCGTTCACTGTGTAATGCAATGGTTGTTGGTGTTACCGAAGGCTTCACTAAAAAACTTCAGCTAGTCGGTGTTGGTTACCGTGCAGCAATCAAAGGCAATGCAGTTAGCTTGTCTTTAGGTTTCTCGCATCCGGTTGAACACGCACTGCCAGCAGGCATTACTGCTGAATGCCCAACACAAACTGAAATCGTACTGAAAGGTGCGGATAAGCAAGTGATTGGTCAAGTAGCGGCAGAACTGCGTGCTTACCGTCGTCCTGAGCCTTACAAAGGCAAGGGTGTTCGTTACGCCGATGAAATCGTGCGTACTAAAGAGGCTAAGAAGAAGTAAGGTAACACTATGGATAAGAAAGCAGCTCGTATCCGTCGTGCGACCCGCGCACGCCGCAAGATCCAAGAGTTGGGTGCGACTCGCCTGGTGGTACATCGTACTCCACGCCATATTTATGCGCAGGTTATCGCTCCGAACGGTTCTGAAACGTTGGTGGCCGCTTCTACTACAGAAAAAGCTATCAATGAGCAAGTGAAATTCACTGGAAACAAAGACGCAGCAGCAGTTGTTGGTAAAATTATTGCTGAACGCGCACTGGAAAAAGGCATCACTGTTGTTGCTTTTGACCGTTCTGGTTTCCAATATCATGGTAGAGTCCAGGCACTGGCAGATGCTGCCCGTGAAGCTGGCCTTCAGTTCTAAGGTAGAGGTGTAAGATGGCTCACATCGAGAAACAAGCTGGCGAACTGCAGGAAAAGCTGATCGCGGTAAACCGCGTAGCAAAAACCGTTAAAGGTGGCCGTATTTTCAGCTTTACAGCACTGACAGTAGTTGGTGATGGTAACGGTCGCGTTGGTTTTGGCTACGGCAAAGCGCGCGAAGTTCCGGCAGCAATCCAGAAAGCGATGGAAAAAGCCCGTCGCAGCATGAAAACCGTTGCTCTAAACAACGGCACTCTGTTCCACCCTGTGAAAGGTACACACACCGGTTCTCGCGTGTTTATGCAACCTGCTCACGAAGGTACCGGTATCATTGCCGGTGGTGCAATGCGTGCTGTTTTAGAAGTAGCTGGAGTTCGCAACGTACTGGCTAAAACCTATGGTTCCACAAACCCAATCAACGTGGTTCGTGCAACACTGGATGCTTTAGACAGCATGAAGTCTCCAGAAATGGTCGCAGCTAAGCGTGGAAAATCCGTCGAAGAAATTCTGGGGTAATCAGCCATGGCTAAGACTATTAAAATTACACAAGTTCGCAGTTCAATCGGTCGCCTGCCTAAGCATAAGGCAACTTTGATCGGTTTAGGTCTGCGTCGCATTGGTCATACAGTAGAACGTGAGGACACTCCTGCTGTTCGCGGTATGGTCAACTTGGTTTCCTACATGGTTAAAGTTGAGGAGTAAGAGATGCGTTTAAATACTCTATCTCCGGCTGAAGGTGCCAAGCACGCGCCTAAGCGCTTAGGTCGTGGTATCGGTTCTGGTCTGGGTAAAACCGGCGGACGTGGTCACAAAGGTCAGAAGTCTCGTTCTGGCGGTGGCGTACGTCGTGGTTTCGAAGGCGGCCAGATGCCTTTATATCGTCGTCTACCAAAATTTGGTTTTACTTCACGTAAAGCAATGATCACAGCAGAGATTCGTCTGTCTGATTTTGCTGCTGTTGAAGGCGATGTTATTGATCTGAACGCACTAAAAGCCGCGAATGTTGTTGGCATCCAGATTGAATACGCGAAAGTGATTCTGTCTGGCGAAGTGAATCGTGCAGTTACTGTACGTGGCCTTCGTGTTACTAAAGGTGCTCGCGCTGCGATTGAAGCTGCCGGCGGTAAAATTGAGGAATAAGTGACAGATGGCTAAACAACCAGGATTAGATTTTCAAAGTGCCAAGGGTGGTGTTGGTGAACTGAAGCGCAGACTTTTGTTTGTTATCGGTGCACTGATCGTTTTCCGAATTGGTTCTTTTATTCCGATTCCTGGTATTGATGCCACTGTGCTTGCCAAATTGCTCGAACAGCAACAAGGCACCATCATTGACATGTTTAACATGTTCTCTGGTGGTGCTCTTAGCCGAGCTTCTATCTTTGCTTTGGGTATTATGCCGTATATCTCGGCTTCAATTATTATCCAACTATTGTCAGTGGTTAACCCACGACTAGCAGAGATTAAGAAAGAAGGTGAAGCAGGTCGTCGGAAGATAAGCCAATATACCCGTTGGGGTACTTTGGTATTAGCAATATTCCAATCTGTGGGTATTGCAATGGGTCTTCCGAATATGCCAGGGATGCAAGGGCTAGTTATTGATCCGGGTCTCCCGTTCTACTTCACGGCTGTTGTTAGCTTAGTTACAGGAACTATGTTCTTGATGTGGCTAGGTGAGCAGATAACTGAACGAGGTATTGGTAACGGTATCTCAATCATTATCTTCGCTGGTATCGTTGCGGGTCTTCCGCCGGCTATTGGCCATACTATCGAGCAAGCTCGGCAAGGCGATCTGCACTTCCTCCTGTTGCTGTTGGTTGCAGTGCTCGTATTCGCGGTAACTTTCTTTGTTGTGTTCATGGAGCGTGGTCAACGTCGTATCGTCGTTAACTATGCAAAACGCCAACAAGGACGCCGTGTTTATGCGGCACAAAGCACACATTTACCACTAAAAGTGAATATGGCGGGTGTAATTCCTGCAATTTTTGCTTCCAGTATCATACTGTTCCCGGGTACAATAGCGTCTTGGTTCGGTGATGGAACTGGCTGGGACTGGCTGACAACTATTTCTATGTATTTGCAGCCTGGTCAACCATTGTATGTGTTGCTTTATGCTTCTGCGATCATCTTCTTCTGTTTCTTCTATACGGCGTTGGTTTTCAACCCAAGAGAAACAGCAGATAACCTGAAGAAGTCCGGTGCATTTGTACCAGGAATTCGTCCGGGAGAGCAAACGGCCAAGTACATTGATAAGGTAATGACTCGCTTAACTTTAGTTGGTGCATTATACATTACCTTCATCTGCCTAATCCCGGAGTTCATGCGTGACGCAATGAAAGTACCTTTCTACTTTGGTGGTACTTCCCTCTTAATCGTGGTTGTCGTTATCATGGACTTTATGGCTCAAGTGCAAACTCTGATGATGTCAAGTCAGTATGAGTCTGCATTGAAGAAAGCAAATCTCAAAGGTAAGTAATCACTCTGTGTGATTATGGTTTGCTTAAGAAGTTACGGAGAGTAAAAATGAAAGTTCGTGCTTCCGTCAAGAAATTATGCCGTAACTGTAAAATTATCCGTCGCAATGGTAGCGTTCGTGTAATTTGCAGTGTTGAACCAAGACATAAACAACGTCAAGGTTAAGAAAAAGCATTTTTTTCTTGCAAAGTTGGGTTGAGCTGGCTAAATTAGCCAGCCAATCTTTTTTATCGAAGATACATTATTGTTTGAGTATCCTGAAAACGGGCTTTTCAGCACAGTAATGTATATTTTAACTTAGGAGTGCATAGTGGCCCGTATAGCAGGCATTAACATTCCTGATCATAAACATACCGTAATCGCTTTAACATCGATTTTCGGAATCGGCAAAACACGTTCACAGGCTATCTGTGAAGCAACTGGTATTGCTGAAAATGTTAAGATCAGTGAGCTGTCTGAAGAACAAATCGACAAGCTGCGTGACGAAGTTGCCAAGTATGTGGTAGAAGGTGACCTACGTCGTGAAATTACCCTGAGCATCAAGCGTCTGATGGACCTTGGATGTTACCGTGGTTTACGTCATCGTCGTGGTCTTCCTGTGCGCGGACAGCGTACTAAGACTAACGCTCGTACCCGCAAGGGTCCGCGTAAGCCGATCAAGAAATAAGTCGGGGTACTGAATAATGGCAAAGGCACCAATTCGTGCACGTAAGCGTGTAAGAAAACAAGTCTCAGACGGTGTGGCTCATATCCATGCTTCTTTCAACAACACAATCGTTACTATTACTGATCGTCAGGGTAACGCATTAGGTTGGGCAACTGCCGGTGGTTCCGGTTTCCGTGGTTCTCGCAAATCCACTCCGTTTGCAGCTCAGGTTGCAGCAGAGCGTTGCGCAGAAGCCGTGAAAGAATACGGTATCAAGAACCTAGAAGTTATGGTTAAGGGACCGGGTCCAGGTCGCGAATCAACAATTCGTGCTCTGAACGCCGCAGGTTTCCGCATCACTAATATTACTGATGTGACTCCTATCCCTCATAACGGTTGTCGCCCACCGAAAAAACGCCGCGTTTAATACGTTTCGTTTTTTTTAGGACTGTTGGAGAAAGAAAATGGCTAGATATTTGGGTCCTAAGCTCAAGCTGAGCCGTCGCGAAGGAACAGACCTCTTCCTGAAGTCTGGTGTTCGCGCGATTGACACCAAGTGTAAATTAGAACAGGCACCTGGCCAGCACGGAGCGCGTAAACCGCGTCTGTCTGACTACGGTGTTCAGTTACGTGAGAAACAAAAAGTTCGTCGTATTTACGGTGTTCTGGAACGTCAATTCCGTAACTATTACAAAGAAGCAACACGTCTGAAAGGCAACACAGGTGAAAACCTGCTGACTTTGCTGGAAGGCCGTCTTGATAACGTCGTTTATCGTATGGGCTTTGGCGCAACTCGCGCAGAAGCACGTCAAATGGTTAGCCATAAAGCTATCATGGTAAATGGCCGTGTAGTTAACATCGCTTCTTATCAGGTTTCCCCGAATGACGTTATCAGCGTTCGTGAGAAAGCGAAAAAACAGTCTCGTATCAAGGCTGCTTTAGAGCTGGCTGAACAGCGTGAGAAGCCAACTTGGCTGGAAGTTGATGCTGCTAAGATGGAAGGTGTGTTCAAACGTATTCCTGAACGTACTGACCTGTCTGCGGACATTAACGAACACCTGATCGTCGAGCTTTACTCTAAGTAAAGCTTAGCACCAAAGAGAGGACACAATGCAGGGTTCTGTGACAGAGTTTCTAAAACCGCGCCTGGTAGATATCGAGCAAGTGAGTTCGACGCACGCCAAGGTGACCCTTGAGCCTTTAGAGCGTGGCTTCGGTCATACTCTTGGTAACGCACTGCGCCGTATTCTGCTTTCGTCTATGCCGGGTTGTGCGGTGACAGAGGTTGAGATTGATGGTGTACTGCACGAGTACAGCACCAAAGAAGGTGTACAGGAAGATATCCTGGAGATTCTCCTCAACCTGAAAGGGCTGGCGGTAAAAGTTCAGGGTAAAGATGAAGTTATTCTAACCTTGAATAAATCTGGCATTGGCCCTGTGACCGCAGCCGACATCGTCCATGATGGCGATGTCGAAATCGTCAAGCCGCAGCACGTTATCTGCCACCTGACTGACGAAAGCGCATCAATTAATATGCGTATCAAAGTTCAGCGTGGTCGTGGTTATGTGCCGGCTTCTGCCCGAGTACATTCGGAAGAAGATGAGCGCCCAATCGGTCGTTTGCTGGTCGATGCTTGCTATAGCCCTGTAGAGCGTATTGCCTATAATGTTGAAGCAGCTCGTGTTGAGCAACGTACGGACTTGGATAAGTTAGTTATCGAAATGGAAACTAACGGTACAATCGATCCTGAAGAGGCGATTCGCCGTGCAGCGACTATTCTGGCTGAACAGCTTGAAGCTTTTGTTGACTTACGTGATGTTCGTCAGCCAGAAGTTAAAGAAGAGAAACCAGAGTTCGATCCTATCTTACTGCGCCCAGTTGACGATCTGGAATTGACTGTCCGCTCTGCTAACTGCCTTAAAGCAGAAGCTATCCACTACATCGGTGATCTGGTACAGCGTACTGAAGTTGAGTTGCTTAAAACGCCTAACCTTGGTAAGAAATCTCTTACTGAAATTAAGGACGTCTTGGCATCTCGTGGTCTTTCTCTGGGCATGCGCTTAGAAAATTGGCCACCAGCAAGTATTGCTGATGATTAGGATCACAGGTTAAGGTTTTACTGAGAAGGATAAGGTCATGCGCCATCGTAAGAGTGGTCGTCAATTGAACCGCAACAGCAGCCACCGCCAAGCTATGTTCCGTAACATGGCAGGTTCTTTAGTTCGTCATGAAATCATCAAGACGACTCTGCCTAAAGCGAAAGAACTGCGTCGCGTCGTTGAGCCGCTGATTACTCTTGCCAA
Organism: Providencia manganoxydans; assembly: GCF_016618195.1. Taxonomy (NCBI): domain Bacteria; kingdom Pseudomonadati; phylum Pseudomonadota; class Gammaproteobacteria; order Enterobacterales; family Morganellaceae; genus Providencia; species Providencia manganoxydans. The sequence continues at coordinate 4,154,233 of NZ_CP067099.1, read as the reverse complement.
GACCGACAGCGTAGCTAATCGTCGTCTGGCATTCGCCCGTACTCGTGATAACGAGATCGTGGCAAAATTGTTTAATGAACTGGGACCTCGCTTTGCAGCTCGTGCGGGCGGTTACACTCGTATTCTTAAGTGTGGCTACCGTACAGGTGACAATGCTCCGATGGCTTACATCGAGCTTGTTGACCGTGCTGTTGAGTCTCAAGAAGCAGCAGCAGAGTAATCTGCCTGCTTTCAAGAAAACCGGGTATATTTGCCCGGTTTTTTTGTACCTGCTATTCTATCCTTGATTATATTCCCCTTAACTTGAATTTTTTCATTTAAACCCTATTTACTCTATGAGTGGAGTATGACTTTATGAATATGTATAAAATAGGCCAAATAGCACGCCTTGCTGATGTGACCCCGGATACAATTCGTTTTTATGAAAAACAAGGATTGATGGGGCATAAAGTAAGAACAGAAGGTGGTTATAGATTGTTTACTGACCAAGATTTACAGCGTCTCAGGTTTATTCGTTATGCGAAGCAGTTGGGATTTACTTTAGAGGCAATAACCGAGCTGTTGTCTATAAGAGTCGATCCTGAACACCATACTTGCCAAGAGTCGAAACAAATTGTTGATCTACGATTAGCAGAGGTAGAAAGGAGGATCCAAGAACTGATTATTATGCGTGATTCATTAAAAATGTTGAGTTCGGCTTGCTGTGGTGAAGAGCATACATCGACATATTGTTCTATAATGGAAATCCTTGAAAAAGGTGCATCAAAAGTTTATTAACTTATAAAGGGTATATTATGAGCCAGTATCAACACAAACGTGGAAAAATTAAAGATAATGCGATTGAAGCATTATTGCATGATCCATTATTTAGGCAGAGAGTTGAAAAAAATAAAAAAGGTAAGGGAAGCTATAACAGAAAAGAAAAACATAATAAAGGTGGTAACTGGGAGGCCAGTGGTAAGCAGTTTTTTAACTTATTACCACTGGCTTTTTAGTTATTACTTTTTATTTTGTTCTTTCAATAAATCACGAATTTCAGAGAGCAATACTTCTTCTTTAGTTGGAGCAGGTGGAGCTTCTGGCGCAGCTTCTTTTTCGCGACGAACTTTATTCATAACTTTAATTGCCATAAAAATAGCAAAAGCGACAATTACAAAGTCAAATACAGTTTGTATAAACATACCATAATTAAGGACAACTGCCGGTATATCACCTTCTGCGGCCCTTAATATGACACTAAATTGTTTAAAGTCGACCCCACCAATTAATAAACCAAGTGGTGGCATAATAATATCTGCAACTAATGATGAGACGATTTTACCGAATGCCGCACCAATAATGATACCGACAGCCATATCGACAACATTGCCCTTCATTGCAAATTCACGAAACTCTTTTAAAAAACTCATTTGACCCCCCTAAGTAAAAATACTTTGCTAAAAAATAAATATTTAGTTAATAAATTATAGTATCTAGATCAATTAAGCTACAAATAGAACATGCTTTTTATTTTGTAATTTATAAAAAGAAAGGACTTGGCTGAAATAGTTTTTCTACATCAGGAACGTATTTTTTATCAGTGATAAACATGATTACATGATCACCTTGTTCAATAATATGGTAGTCACTAGCAATAATAACTTCATCTTCCCGAACTAATGCTCCAATAATAGTTCCTGGAGGGAGTTTTATTTCGGAAATTTTCTTTCCAACAACTTTAGATGTATTTTCGTCACCGTGAGCAATAGCTTCGATGGCTTCTGCTACACCTCTTCTTAATGAAGACACACTGACAATATCAGCTTTGCGAACGTGTCCTAAAAGGGCGGATATTGTTGCTTGTTGTGGTGAAACCGCAATATCAATAACACCACCTTGTACCAACTCAACGTAAGCAGTGCGTTGAATGAGCACCATTGCTTTTTTGGCTCCCATTTTTTTTGCTAGCATAGCTGACATAATGTTAGCTTCATCATCATTGGTCAACGCGATAAACACATCCATCTGTTCAATGTGTTCTTCAGTTAGCAATTCTTGGTCTGATGCATCACCATAAAAAACAATAGTATCGTGTAGCAGTTCGGCGAGCTCTGTAGCTCTTTGCTGGTTTCGTTCGATTAATTTCACGCTATAATCTTTTTCAAGCCGTTTGGCTAAACCAGCGCCAACATTTCCTCCACCTACAATCATAAGCCGTTTATAGGGTTTTTCTAGTCGTTGCAGCTCACTCATGACCGCTCGAATATGTTGTGTAGATGCAACGAAAAATACTTCATCGCCTGCTTCTATGATAGTGGAACCTTGAGGGCGGATTGGGCGATCTTGGCGAAATATAGCAACTACTCTGGCATCAATATGTGGCATATGCTCACGTAAACTAGAGAGCGCGTTACCCACTAATGAGCCACCATAATAGGCTTTAACAGCAACGATGCTTACCTTACCTTCAGCAAAATTAACAACCTGTAACGCACCAGGGTACTGAATAAGTTTATAGATATAATCAATGACTAATTGTTCAGGGGATATCAAATAATCAATAGGGATCTGTTCTGGTAAAAACAGTTTATCCGCTTCACGAATATATTCGGTAGCCCTGATCCGTGCGATTTTATTGGGGGTATTGAAAAGGCTGTATGCTATTTGGCATGCGATCATGTTAGTTTCGTCAGAGTTAGTAACGGCAACTAACATATCTGCATCTTCCGCACCTGCATCACGAAGTACGCGAGGGTGGGAACCATGCCCATTAACGACGCGTAGATCAAATTGATCTTGTAATTGGCGTAAACGATCGGCATTGGTGTCAACGACAGTAATATCATTGTTTTCATCGACTAGATTTTCAGCAAGCGTACCGCCAACTTGTCCAGCACCTAAGATAATGATTTTCATTGATTATTCCTATCTCAGACAAAGTTCATATAGTTAAATGGCTTGTTTTACTAAACGTGCATAAAAAAAGCCATCACCGCCTGCTGCACTTGGTAGTATTTGTAAACCTGCTTCGGTTCCATCGTTGAGTATAGCTTCAGGATGTTTTGCTAAAAAGTTTTTTACTTGAAGGCTATTTTCTTCTGGCATCACTGAGCATGTTGCATAAACAAGTGTTCCACCAACTTTTAAGTAAGGCCAAATTGATTCAAGTATTTGAGACTGAAGCGTAGTTAATTCGTTAATATCAGAATCACGCCTTAGCCATTTGATATCAGGGTGGCGGCGTATTACACCTGTCGCTGAACACGGTGCATCAAGCAGAATGCGATCAAACAGTTGTGCATCTGCCCATTGCTCAGGTTTCGTACCATCGCCTTGGACTACAGCTGCTTGCTGTTTGAGTCGTAACAGATTTTCTTTTACCCGTTTAAGACGATGTTCATCAATGTCGACTGCTAGTACATGGGCTTTAGGGGCGAGCTCTAATATATGTGTTGTTTTACCGCCGGGTGCTGCACATAGATCAAGAATAGAATCACCATTTTGGGGGTCAAGTAATTCAGCGCAGCCTTGGGCTGAAACGTCTTGTACTGTTGACCAACCATCTTCAAAGCCAGGTAACTTTGTTACTGATATGGGTTCAGCTAATCTTATTGCAGAAGGATGTAATGGGTGTAGCTCAGCATTAATTCCTTCATTCGCTAATAATTCTTGGTATTGCTTAGCATTATGATGTTGTGAGTTAACTCTTAACCACATAGGAGGACGCAAATTATTTGCTTCCACAATAGATTGCCAGTCTTGTGGGTATGCGCTTTGTAGACGTTTTAATAGCCAACTAGGATGAAGATATTGGCTAGCATTGCCTGTACTACGTTCTTCGAGTTGAGCTTGTTGTCTTTGAAATGATCTGAGTACCCCGTTGACTAAGCCTTTTAATTGGGGACGTTTGAGTGCAACAGCGCCATTCACCGTTTCTGCTAGTGCTGCGTGAGCAGGGATACGAGTATAGAGTAGTTGATAGATCCCAACCATAATCAGGTAATGCAATGTTCTTTGTTTACCTGTTAATGGTTTTTCCATTAGTTGACTGACGAACCATTCCAACTTAGGTAAATAGCGTAGTACACCAAAGCAAATCTCTTGTAATAGAGGTTTATCTTTATCATTTATATTTTTTTGTAATTCAGGTAATACCGCGCTAAGAGATTGTCCACCATCGATGACTTGGCCGATGGCTACCGCTGCGATACTACGCAAGTTATATGTATTTTTCATAAGTGAGGATGAATTCATTAGTCACTAAAATAAATTTGCCTAATTATAGTATCAGGCAAATTTATTGGTGTTTTAATTAATTTGCTGGCCCGGTACGAACCATTCACGGCGAGAGTTGAGCAAATCTTGGGCGCTCATTGCTTTTTTACCTGGAGGCTGCAATTGAGTGATATTTAGCAGCCCATTGGCAGTCGCTATGCATATGCCATTTTTATCAGCGCTAATGATGGTACCTGGTTTTTCATTATGCTCTCTAGCAATGACTTCAGCGTTCCAAACTTTGATCAGTTGTTCTTGGATCGTAAAATAGCTCATTGGCCAGGGGTTAAAGGCTCTAATACAACGCTCAATTTGTTCTGCTGATAATTTCCAGTCAATTTTAGCTTCTTCTTTCGACAGTTTTTCTGCGTAATTTGCCAGTGAGTCGTCTTGTTTTTCTGGTGCACATTGATGTTTAGAAATAAGATCTAAAGTAGCTATCAATGCTTCAGGGCCGATAACAGCCAATTTGTCATAAAGTGTTGCACTAGTATCTTCAGGCATAATTGGACATTTTGCTTTATAAAGCATGTCACCTGTATCTAGCCCTTCATCCATTTGCATAATGGTTACGCCACTTTCTGCATCACCAGCCCAAATGGAACGTTGAATTGGTGCCGCACCTCGCCAACGAGGGAGTAAAGAGCCGTGAACATTCAGGCAGCCGAGGCGAGGAATGTCTAACACCGCTTTTGGTAAAATAAAACCATAAGCGACAACAATCATCAAATCAGCATCATGCTCTTTAATCCATTGATGATTTTCTTCCTTTTTCAATGTGGTTGGCTGAAAAACGGGTATTTGATGTTCTTCCGCTAATATTTTTACTGGGCTAGGCGTCAATTTTTTTCCTCGCCCCGCAGGCTTATCTGGGGGAGTTAGAACGCCGACAACTTGATGATGAGTTTTAAGTAAAGCAGCCAAATGGCCAGCAGCAAATTCAGGCGTGCCTGCAAAGATAATTTTTAGCGATTCTGACACTGTTATTTCCCTGTATGAAATCTGTTAGTTAGCCGTTTTTGCTTCTTTTGCTCTCATTCTATCCAGCTTTTCAACCTTTTGGCGAATACGCTGACGTTTTAATGGAGATAGATAATCAACAAACAATTTACCAACAAGATGATCCATTTCATGTTGAATACAAATTGCGAGTAAGCCATCTGCTTCAAGTTCAAATACTTCTCCGTTATAGTCAAGAGCACGTACTTTAACGTTTTCTGCTCGTGGAACGAAGCCGTGTTGTTCTGGTATAGAGAGGCAACCTTCTTCAATACCTGTTTCACCTGATTTATCTAATAATTCAGGGTTAATAAGTACGAGGCGCTGATCGCGAGTCTCAGAAACATCAATAACGATAATACGCTGGTGGATGTTTACTTGGGTCGCAGCAAGACCAATACCTTCTTCTTCGTACATCGTTTCGAACATATCATCGATAATACGTTGAATTTCGGCATTAACTATTTCTACTGGCTTAGCGATTGTGCGTAAGCGTTCGTCTGGATAATGTAATACATTTAATACTGACATAAGTTTTTCGAGCAGCGTCCAAAAAGTTAATAGGAATTAATGCCTATTCTAGACATTTCTTGGCCATATTGACAGTATTGGTTATGAATTGTTCACTGATGAACATATTTGCCATAAAGTCAGGGAGATACTATGGAAACCCAAGAAATTTGGTTAAGGATGTCTCAGGTCAGTCGGCTTTCGCCGAGTAGTGCATCAAAAATTATTACTGAACTCATACTATTGGGTAATATAAATATAGCTACCTTGCAGCGGTGTGGGTTGAGTGAGCTGCAAAGTCTACAGTTCATACATTTCCCATCAGTAAAGATAACTCAAGCACGAAAGTGGTTAGAGAAAGAAGAAAATCAATTGATTACTTTTAGTAGTGGCTTATATCCATTTCTTCTAGCCCAAATCGCGAGCCCGCCGTTAGTGCTTTTTACAATTGGGCGCTGTGAATTGATGACGTTAGCCCAAATAGCAATAGTTGGTAGCCGACAAACAAGTGAGTACGGGCGCAAATGGGCTGAGAAGTTTGCAAGTGCATTTGTTAGTTACAAATTGGCGATTACCAGTGGACTTGCTTTTGGTATTGATGCTATTAGTCACCGAGCTGCTCTTGATTCAAATGGCAATACGCTAGCGGTTTTAGGTAGTGGACTAGCGAATATTTATCCTAAACAGCATACTGCTCTAGCTGAACAAATAAAGGAAAATGGGGTTTTAATCTCAGAATATTTTCCTGATGCGCCGCCATTAGCCAAGCAATTTCCGCGGCGAAATCGTATTATTAGTGGCTTATGTAAAGCAACAGTTGTTATCGAAGCTGGGTTGAAAAGCGGTTCTCTCATTACAGCACGTTACGCCATTGAGCAAAATAGAGATCTTTTTACGATACCAGCTCCGTTAGGCCATCCTGCTTTTAGTGGTAATCATTGGCTATTACAGCAAGGAGCATATCCATTAACTGCTCCTGAAGATATTAAACATCACATTGATATTGGTTTAAATTGGTTACCATTAGAGCCATTATCTGAAGAAAAAATGAGTGTTAAGTTTAATCAAGTAGAATGCGAGGTATTAAGCGTACTTGAATATCAACCGACATCTATAGATGTGGTTGCGGAGCGTATGCAAAAATCAATCGCAGAGGTTGCTTCTATTTTGACTGAATTAGAAATAGAAGGTGTAATTGCTTCTGTCGCTGGTGGATATATCAAATTGAGTTAGTTGTCTAAGAGAGAGTCATGTCGAATCAATTGCCTTTTGCAACAGAAAAAAATGAAGTTTGTCCTGAGTGCGGTGCACCGCTCGTGATCCGTAATGGCACACATGGGCCTTTTTTTGCCTGTTCCACATATCCTCAGTGCCATTATATTAAACCTATGCGTCCTTCCACAGAAAACCCTATTATCAAGGTTTTAGAAGGACAGGCGTGTCCTCAATGTGGGCACGATTTGGTTTTGAAGCAAGGCCGATTTGGTATGTTTATTGGCTGTAGTAATTACCCTGAATGTGAGCATATAGAACTTATTGATAAACCTGACGAAACAAAAGTATCTTGCCCTCAGTGCAATACAGGGCACCTTTTACAACGTAAGTCTAGGTTTGGAAAGACTTTTTATGCATGTGACAGCTATCCGACTTGCCAGTTTATTATTAACAATAAACCTATCGCTGGTGAGTGTGAATTTTGTCATTATCCATTACTTATGGAAAAAAAGGGGACTCAAGGAGTAAGATTGTGTTGTGCAAGTAAACGTTGTGGTAAACCACAAAAAGAATAATGATGAGTTAAAAATATGCAAACTAAAGCTACACCTGCAATTGAAAATATTATCGCTTTCCTTAATCAAGAAGAAGTGATTGCTTATCCAACTGAAGCGGTTTTTGGGCTAGGTTGTGATCCTGATAGTGAAAAAGCAGTTAATAAACTACTTGAGTTAAAACAACGCTCTTGGGAAAAAGGGTTGATCCTCATCGCAGATAGTTATGAACAACTAAAAAACTATGTTGATGATAGCCAACTGACAGATAAACAAAAACAAGTCATGCTTGATAGCTGGCCAGGGCCCGTTACATGGGTGATCCCCGCAAAAGAATCAACGCCAAAATGGTTAACAGGACGTTTTGATACATTAGCGGTAAGGGTTACAGATCATAATTTAGTTAAATTACTTTGTCAGCAATATGGTAAGCCGCTAGTATCGACGAGTGCTAATTTAAGTGGGCAAGAGCCTTGTAGAACAACTAGTGAAGTTATTGAACAGTTTCAAGGAAGTATTCCTGTACTTGATGGCGTAGTTGGCGGGCGCTTAAATCCTTCAGAAATTCGGGATGCTAAAACTGGGCAATTATATCGTAAAGGATAATGTATTTTATGGGGTTATATGCGGTTTTTGGTCATCCAATAGAACACAGTAAATCACCAATTATTCACCAAATGTTTGCGGAACAGGTAGGGATCCCGCTGAAATATGAGCGAGTATTGGCGCCATTAACGGGTTTTGAGCAGGCACTGTCTGATTTTTTTTCAATGGGAGGAAAAGGGGCTAATGTAACGCTTCCTTTCAAAGAAAGAGCTTACCAAATGGTTTCGGAATTGACGGATAGAGCGCAATCATGTGGTGCTGTAAATACAGTAATGAAACTCGATGGTGATCGGCTATTAGGCGATAATACCGATGGTGTTGGATTACTATTAGATTTGGAACGACTCAATTTTATTAGTCGCAATAGCCGCATATTGATCATAGGGGCTGGTGGTGCAACAAGAGGGGCTCTATTACCTCTTTTGGAATATGGCTGTCAAATTACGCTAACAAATCGAACTTTTTCTAAGGTAGAAGAATTAGTTAAACAATTTATAAGTTTTGGCAGCATAAAAGGAGTGCAGATCGATCAGATCAGATCTGCTGATTTTGATCTGATCATCAATGCGACCTCTTCGGGTGTCAATGGTGACATCCCTGCGGTTCATCCAAGTGTATTTTCAACACATGTTGCTTGCTATGACCTGTTCTATCAGCGCTCGCTAACACCATTTTTAGCTTTTGCAAGTGCACATCAAGTAAATAGGCTGGCTGATGGTTTGGGCATGTTAGTTGGGCAGGCCGCTTTTGCTTTTAAATTATGGCACGGTATCCTTCCCGAAATAGAGCCAGTCCTTTTAGCATTACAAAAGGAACAAAGAAAGTGAATCAGGCAATACAGTTTCCAGATCGAGAGGAATGGGATGATACAGCTAAGGTTGTACGTTTTCCTGTAATGGTTAATGGGATGCTAGCTGAATGTGTGATATCTGATGCGCTGCTGTATCGCCGTTATGGGCACAATGCTCAACCGATAAGTTTGTTTCAAAATAACCGTTGGGATATAGAAGAAGAGTTTGAAGCCTTGATTGCTCAAGGCCATGGAGTTGATAGCGTTTATTCGCTACCAGAAGAAAGATAATCATTCTTCCACTGAACATAATTATTAGCTGAGTAGCGTAAATGTTCTAATTCATCCTTTGTGAGTTTACGTGCCGCTTTTGCTGGGCTGCCTACATATAGGTAGCCACTTTCTAGAGTTTTACCTTGAGTGACTAAACTATTAGCACCTATAACAACATCACTTCCAATAGTTGCGCCATCTAAGATAATCGAGCCCATACCAATTAACACACGATCGCCTATAGTGCAGCCATGTAGCATAACTTTATGGCCAACAGTGACATCTTCACCAATAATGAGTGGATTTCCTTCGGGGTTATTTTGTGATTTATGCGTAACATGAAGGACTGAGCCATCTTGTATATTGGTTCTGGCACCGATTTGAATATAGTTTACATCACCGCGTAATACCGATAATGGCCAAATGCTAACGTCATCAGAGATCCGTACATCCCCGATGACTACAGAAGAAGGGTCGATAAACACACTAGAACCCGTTGTTGGGTAAATACCTAGATAAGATCTCAAATGTTTGTTCATAGTAATGCCATTGTTTTTAATGAAGTGGACAGATCGTACCACGTATTTGTTAAATAAAGGTGTAGGATCACTCAATGTGAGAAATATTGAAGATACTTTTTATTAGCTTGTTTTGTACTCATTATGCTAGAAAAAAAAGCATAATGATGATTTTATCTTCAAACAGTTATTTTTTTCAAAAAAAGGGTTGCCAGAATTTTCTGACTCCCTATAATGCGCATCCGTTGTCACGACAAACCGCTCCGGTGGTAAGGTTAGAAAAGAAACCTAGTGATGACAGAGGTGAAAAAGAAAGAAAAAGTTAAAAATAATTACTTGACTTTCTGATAGAAAAACGTAGTATACGACACCTCGCGACAACAACCTAAACGGTTAATATCGAAAGATAAAGTCGCAACGCTCTTTAACAATTTATCAGACAATCTGTGTGGGCACTCACAAGACACTATCAAAAAAATATTTGATTTTAAAGTCTTGAAGAGTGACTAACACGTTAATTCATATACATATGAACTAATAGGTAATCTGGTTTCTTCGGAAATCAGGCGACAGTAAAACATTCTTTGAGCATCAAACACTTTTAATTGAAGAGTTTGATCATGGCTCAGATTGAACGCTGGCGGCAGGCCTAACACATGCAAGTCGAGCGGTAACAGGGGAAGCTTGCTTCCCGCTGACGAGCGGCGGACGGGTGAGTAATGTATGGGGATCTGCCCGATAGAGGGGGATAACTACTGGAAACGGTGGCTAATACCGCATAATCTCTTAGGAGCAAAGCAGGGGAACTTCGGTCCTTGCGCTATCGGATGAACCCATATGGGATTAGCTAGTAGGTGGGGTAATGGCTCACCTAGGCGACGATCCCTAGCTGGTCTGAGAGGATGATCAGCCACACTGGGACTGAGACACGGCCCAGACTCCTACGGGAGGCAGCAGTGGGGAATATTGCACAATGGGCGCAAGCCTGATGCAGCCATGCCGCGTGTATGAAGAAGGCCCTAGGGTTGTAAAGTACTTTCAGTCGGGAGGAAGGCGTTGATGCTAATATCATCAACGATTGACGTTACCGACAGAAGAAGCACCGGCTAACTCCGTGCCAGCAGCCGCGGTAATACGGAGGGTGCAAGCGTTAATCGGAATTACTGGGCGTAAAGCGCACGCAGGCGGTTGATTAAGTTAGATGTGAAATCCCCGGGCTTAACCTGGGAATGGCATCTAAGACTGGTCAGCTAGAGTCTTGTAGAGGGGGGTAGAATTCCATGTGTAGCGGTGAAATGCGTAGAGATGTGGAGGAATACCGGTGGCGAAGGCGGCCCCCTGGACAAAGACTGACGCTCAGGTGCGAAAGCGTGGGGAGCAAACAGGATTAGATACCCTGGTAGTCCACGCTGTAAACGATGTCGATTTGGAGGTTGTGCCCTTGAGGCGTGGCTTCCGGAGCTAACGCGTTAAATCGACCGCCTGGGGAGTACGGCCGCAAGGTTAAAACTCAAATGAATTGACGGGGGCCCGCACAAGCGGTGGAGCATGTGGTTTAATTCGATGCAACGCGAAGAACCTTACCTACTCTTGACATCCAGAGAACTTAGCAGAGATGCTTTGGTGCCTTCGGGAACTCTGAGACAGGTGCTGCATGGCTGTCGTCAGCTCGTGTTGTGAAATGTTGGGTTAAGTCCCGCAACGAGCGCAACCCTTATCCTTTGTTGCCAGCGATTCGGTCGGGAACTCAAAGGAGACTGCCGGTGATAAACCGGAGGAAGGTGGGGATGACGTCAAGTCATCATGGCCCTTACGAGTAGGGCTACACACGTGCTACAATGGCGTATACAAAGAGAAGCGACCTCGCGAGAGCAAGCGGAACTCATAAAGTACGTCGTAGTCCGGATTGGAGTCTGCAACTCGACTCCATGAAGTCGGAATCGCTAGTAATCGTAGATCAGAATGCTACGGTGAATACGTTCCCGGGCCTTGTACACACCGCCCGTCACACCATGGGAGTGGGTTGCAAAAGAAGTAGGTAGCTTAACCTTCGGGAGGGCGCTTACCACTTTGTGATTCATGACTGGGGTGAAGTCGTAACAAGGTAACCGTAGGGGAACCTGCGGTTGGATCACCTCCTTACCATTGAAGTGTTTTTGTGAAGTGTTCACACAGATTGTCTGATAGAAAGTAGAGCAGCAAGCGCGTCTGCGAAGCAGAGACTGATGTCCCCTTCGTCTAGAGGCCTAGGACACCGCCCTTTCACGGCGGTAACAGGGGTTCGAATCCCCTAGGGGACGCCAATGCGCCGGTCATCGAGTGAAAGGCGATACCCCAATAATGATTAAGCCCATTACAGTGTAGTGGGTTTAACAATTATGCTCTTTAACAATCTGGAACAAGCTGAAAATTGAAAACAACGCACATTGTTTATCCCTTAAACAATGTGAGAGTCTCTCAAAAATCTCAACTTGAAGATGTCGTCAACAGACAGAAACCGTCGGGTTTCATGTCGACTGACAAAAAAGACACCTTCGGGTTGTGAGGTTAAGCGACTAAGCGTACACGGTGGATGCCTAGGCAATCAGAGGCGATGAAGGACGTGCTAATCTGCGATAAGCGTCGGTAAGGTGATATGAACCGTTATACCCGACGATTTCCGAATGGGGAAACCCAGTGCAATTCGTTGCACTATCGTTTGATGAATACATAGTCAAACGAAGCGAACCGGGGGAACTGAAACATCTCAGTACCCCGAGGAAAAGAAATCAACCGAGATTCCCCTAGTAGCGGCGAGCGAACGGGGAGCAGCCCAGAGTCTTAATCAGCATCAGCATCAGGAGAACGGTCTGGAAAGTCCGGCAGTAAAGGGTGATAGCCCCGTATCCGAAGGTGTTGGTGTTGTGAACTCGACGAGTAGGGCGGGACACGTGTTATCCTGTCTGAATATGGGGGGACCATCCTCCAAGGCTAAATACTCCTGATTGACCGATAGTGAACCAGTACCGTGAGGGAAAGGCGAAAAGAACCCCGGCGAGGGGAGTGAAATAGAACCTGAAACCGTGTACGTACAAGCAGTGGGAGCACCTTCGGGTGTGACTGCGTACCTTTTGTATAATGGGTCAGCGACTTATATTCTGTAGCAAGGTTAACCGTATAGGGGAGCCGTAGGGAAACCGAGTCTTAACTGGGCGAATGAGTTGCAGGGTATAGACCCGAAACCCGGTGATCTAGCCATGGGCAGGTTGAAGGTTGGGTAACACTAACTGGAGGACCGAACCGACTAATGTTGAAAAATTAGCGGATGACTTGTGGCTGGGGGTGAAAGGCCAATCAAACCGGGAGATAGCTGGTTCTCCCCGAAAGCTATTTAGGTAGCGCCTCGTGAACTCATCTTCGGGGGTAGAGCACTGTTTCGACTAGGGGGTCATCCCGACTTACCAACTCGATGCAAACTACGAATACCGAAGAATGTTATCACGGGAGACACACGGCGGGTGCTAACGTTCGTCGTGAAGAGGGAAACAACCCAGACCGCCAGCTAAGGTCCCAAAGTCATGGTTAAGTGGGAAACGAAGTGGGAAGGCTCAGACAGCCAGGATGTTGGCTTAGAAGCAGCCATCATTTAAAGAAAGCGTAATAGCTCACTGGTCGAGTCGGCCTGCGCGGAAGATGTAACGGGGCTAAACCATGCACCGAAGCTGCGGCAGCGACATTTAGATGTTGTTGGGTAGGGGAGCGTTCTGTAAGCCTGCGAAGGTGTGCTGTGAGGCATGCTGGAGGTATCAGAAGTGCGAATGCTGACATAAGTAACGATAATGCGGGTGAAAAACCCGCACGCCGGAAGACCAAGGGTTCCTGTCCAACGTTAATCGGGGCAGGGTGAGTCGACCCCTAAGGCGAGGCAGAAATGCGTAGTCGATGGGAAACAGGTTAATATTCCTGTACTGGTGATAATTGCGATGGGGGGACGGAGAAGGCTAGGCTATCCGGGCGACGGTTGTCCCGGTTTAAGGATGTAGGCAGGTGAATTAGGCAAATCCGGTTCACTACATGCTGAGGTCTGATGACGAGTCACTACGGTGATGAAGTAGCTCATGCCCCGCTTCCAGGAAAAGCCTCTAAGCTCTAGATTATCATTAATCGTACCCCAAACCGACACAGGTGGTCAGGTAGAGAATACTCAGGCGCTTGAGAGAACTCGGGTGAAGGAACTAGGCAAAATGGTGCCGTAACTTCGGGAGAAGGCACGCTGGCGCTAGGTGAAGTGGTTTACCCATGGAGCTGAAGCCAGTCGCAGATACCAGCTGGCTGCAACTGTTTATTAAAAACACAGCACTGTGCAAACACGAAAGTGGACGTATACGGTGTGACGCCTGCCCGGTGCTGGAAGGTTAATTGATGGGGTTATCCGTAAGGAGAAGCTCTTGATCGAAGCCCCAGTAAACGGCGGCCGTAACTATAACGGTCCTAAGGTAGCGAAATTCCTTGTCGGGTAAGTTCCGACCTGCACGAATGGCGTAATGATGGCCAGGCTGTCTCCACCCGAGACTCAGTGAAATTGAACTCGCTGTGAAGATGCAGTGTACCCGCGGCAAGACGGAAAGACCCCGTGAACCTTTACTATAGCTTGACACTGAACATTGAGCCTTGATGTGTAGGATAGGTGGGAGGCTTTGAAGTGTGGACGCCAGTCTGCATGGAGCCAACCTTGAAATACCACCCTTTAATGTTTGATGTTCTAACGTTGCCCCGTGATCCGGGGTGCGGACAGTGTCTGGTGGGTAGTTTGACTGGGGCGGTCTCCTCCCAAAGAGTAACGGAGGAGCACGAAGGTTGGCTAAGCATGGTCGGACATCATGCGGTTAGTGCAAAGGCATAAGCCAGCTTGACTGCGAGAGTGACGGCTCGAGCAGGTACGAAAGTAGGTCTTAGTGATCCGGTGGTTCTGAATGGAAGGGCCATCGCTCAACGGATAAAAGGTACTCCGGGGATAACAGGCTGATACCGCCCAAGAGTTCATATCGACGGCGGTGTTTGGCACCTCGATGTCGGCTCATCACATCCTGGGGCTGAAGTAGGTCCCAAGGGTATGGCTGTTCGCCATTTAAAGTGGTACGCGAGCTGGGTTTAGAACGTCGTGAGACAGTTCGGTCCCTATCTGCCGTGGGCGTTGGAAGATTGAAAGGGGCTGCTCCTAGTACGAGAGGACCGGAGTGGACGCACCACTGGTGTTCGGGTTGTCATGCCAATGGCATTGCCCGGTAGCTAAGTGCGGAAGAGATAACCGCTGAAAGCATCTAAGCGGGAAACTTGCCTTGAGATGAGTCTTCCCTGACTCTTTAAGGGTCCTAAAGGAACGTTTAAGACTAAGACGTTGATAGGCTGGGTGTGTAAGCGTAGCGATACGTTGAGCTAACCAGTACTAATGAACCGTGAGGCTTAACCTGACAACACCGAAGGTGTTTTAGAGAGATTGAGTTGTTTTTGAGTAGTGAGAAGCCGAAAGGTGAAGGACACGCAGCTTGTTTGAGATTGAGGTTCTGGTTTGCGTTGAGATAACTGCAAACGGGAACGAAACAGAATTTGTCTGGCGGCAATAGCGCGGTGGTCCCACCTGACCCCATGCCGAACTCAGCAGTGAAACGCCGTAGCGCCGATGGTAGTGTGGGGTCTCCCCATGTGAGAGTAGGGAACTGCCAGACATTAAATTAAAGACTTATTGCAATGTGATAAGCAGCCGAAAGGTAAAAGAATAAGTGGAGCGGTAGTTCAGTTGGTTAGAATACCTGCCTGTCACGCAGGGGGTCGCGGGTTCGAGTCCCGTCCGTTCCGCCACTTAATTTAGGGGCGTAGTTCAATTGGTAGAGCACCGGTCTCCAAAACCGGGTGTTGGGAGTTCGAGCCTCTCCGCCCCTGCCAGTTACCAATTAAGTAAAAATAAAAGAAGTATCTTATTGATAACCCGATTATTTTAATCGGGTTTTTCTTTTTTTGGCTAGTTTTCTGTTAGTTTTTCTATTTCTTTCCTTCCTATTTTCCCAATTCTAGTATTGCTCCAATCAGTAATTATTCACTGATCGCTTCATGGGCATTTCAAATGAGTTAGTTGTACCTTTAAAATTATTTATTACACATAGAACTGATAAATAAAAACGCTCAATAGGATTTATTGAGCGTTCAAGTTCAGCGAACGGATATTTTAAATGGGGGCGCTGAGTTGAGCATTTTGAATAGGCGTTTTTATTAATTGGTTAATTAGTGCCTGCTGATCATTTCTTTGTAGCCATACCGCGTAAATGGGCTTTGTAATAACGGCCTCTGAGAGCGTTTTTAGTCCAGGGTATTGGGTACTCCAATGTGCGGGTAAAAACGCGGCAGAAAGTGATACAGACAGTAATTGGCGGGCAATATGTGCAGATGTCGTTATCATAACAGGCGTATCATCAGGAGTAAGCATAGGCTCATTTTTGGGATGAAAGTCCGCACTCCATTCAAGTTTAATAAAATTATAATTTGTTAACGCAATATTCTTTTGAGAAGCCATGAGTTGTAGTTCTATTGAGCCAATAATTGTGCTTTCAAATTCATCCATTTTTGGTGGTTCAGTAGCTATTAATAAATCTAATTCTCTAGAGTGTAGCTGCTTTACTAAGGATTGGCGGGTTGAAACTCTAGCTTCAAGGCGAAGTTCATCATGTTGCTCATATAAAGATTGCATCCAATCTGTTAAATAGCCTTCCCACAATGACGAGGTGGCGCCTATTGATAGCTCTGTATGTTGGGATGCGTGCGATATTTCTTTTTTCGCCTGTAGCCATGTGTTCATTAAAGACTCAGCATAAGGAACTAAACGCTCTCCAGCGGCGGTGAGTCGAATATTATTACGGTGTCGAGTAAATAGATTAGTACCAAGCTGCGTCTCTAGCTGTCTTATGCGAAAGCTAACAGCAGATTGTGTTAAATAGAGTGATTCTGCGGCTCGGCCGAAGTGTCTGGTTCTACTGACTTCCAAAAAAGTTTTCAATAACTCAGTATCCACATACATCTCCAATAATTTTTGTCGTGATGATTTAAATGTTTTGTTTTACAGATTGTCAATGCTGTCTAATACTCCGCGCCATAACGAGTTGACAGTAATAAGTTAGGAGTGTGTCAGATGGCAGAAAGCTTCATCACGACTAATCGTTTTTTTGATAATAAACATTACCCACGTGGCTTTTCTCGTCATGGTGATTTCACCATCAAGGAAGCTCAATTGCTCGAACGCTATGGACAAGCTTTTAATGAGCTTGATTCAGGTAAGCGCGCTGCACAAACTGACGAAGAAAAGCTTTTCGTCGCTGTTTGTCGCGGTGAACGTGAACCAGCAACTCCCGAAGAAAAAGTGTGGGCGAAATATTCTAGCCGTATAAATCGTCCTAAACGCTTTCATACTCTTTCTGGCGGTAAACCTCAGATTGACCCCTCAGAAGACTATACAGACACGGATGATTAATATCATCAACATATTTAGAGGGGCTGCGGCCCCTTAATTTATAGTTGCCATATTTTAAATTTAAGTGTTATTGGCAATGATCGTTCGTGTTAGTAGTATATACTTATGTGTTTTAAGTGCGTTATCTTGACAGATTGCTAATACGCTATCTTAGCTACAAAGGCTCTGATGGCATTTTATGTCAGGTTTTATCCATTGTTAGTAACACCACTATTTTGTCACTTCTGCTGTGCTCAGCTTACTTGTTTTTGTAAATGAAGCAATAACTTATCCATTGCTCGGTAGCTTAGTGCCTCAAGAAGATGCTGTTTATCTATCTGTGGTGTATTTTGCATATCTGCAAGAGTTTGTGCGACCCTCAATACTCTGTGCCACGCTCGTATTGATAGCCCCAGTTTATTTAGTGCACTTTCTAAAAAAAGGGCATCTTTAGGGGAGAGTTGGCAGAGCTTTGTTGTTTCTCTGCCTGTTAATTGGCTATTGAGCTTTCCGCTTCTTTCTAGTTGCCTATTTCTTGCGCTAATGACACGTGCTCGTATGAGTTCACTGTTTTCACTTTGATATTTTTGGCTACTAAGTGAGCCTAGTGGCAGTAAGGGAATATCAATCGAAAGATCAAATCGGTCAAGGAAAGGGCCTGAAATACGGGAAAGATAACGTAATATTTTCGCGGGTGAGCTACGGCTGTTCTCTCCTTGATAGTGGCCGGTTGGGCTTGGATTCAATGCTGCTACAAGTTGAAAATTTGCTGGGAAACAAACCTTGGCTTTAGCTCTAGAAATCACGATTTGCCTTGCTTCAAGGGGTTCACGTAATGCGTCGAGTACAGAGCGGCTAAACTCAGGTAATTCATCAAGAAATAAAATACCATTGTGGGCGAGCGATATTTCTCCCGGCTTTGGCAGACTACCTCCACCGATTAAAGCGACCATTGAAGCACTATGGTGTGGTGTTCTAAATGGCCTTTCAGGCCACACCTGATTGTGATTTGATAAATGACATAAACTACGTAGCGCAGCCACTTCTAAGGCTTCTTGTGGTGTTAGAGAGGGTAACAGAGTTTGCAATCGACTCGCTAGCATGGTTTTACCTGTCCCCGGTGGGCCTAAAAGTAATAAGTTGTGTCCTCCACTTGCACTAATTTCTAGTGCTCTTTTCCCTTGTTCTTGACCAATAATATCATTGATATTGTGTTCATAATCAGGTGCTGTTGGTGCACCTGTTGGATAAATATTACTGGGTAATGTCCCTTTTTCATGCAAAAAATGGCAAAGTTCTAATAACGTTTGGGTTAGTTTTACACTATTGTCGGGTAATAAATTGAGTTCATGTTGGCTTTCTAGTGAAAGTATTAATTGTCTTTTTTGCTTTAATGCTGCTAGGGCAGCGGGAATGGCTCCATTGGCATATCTAATATAGCCAGATAGGGCAAGCTCCCCAATAAATTCAAAGTAATGAATTGTTTTTGTTGGTATTTGTCCAGAAGACGCTAATATTGCGATCGCAATAGCGAGATCATATCGGCCACCTTCTTTGGGTAAATCTGCAGGTGCTAAGTTTATGGTTATCTTTTTTGCGGGATACTCGAAGCCGCTATTTATTAAAGCACTACGAACCCTGTCTCTTGCTTCTTTGACGGCAATTTCGGGTAAACCGACAAGTGTCAAACCGGGAAGCCCATTACTGATATGTGCTTCAACGGTAACAAGTGGTGCATCCATACCAATTGATGCTCTCGTATAAACAATCGCTAATGTCATATTCCCTCCCTTTACATAAACAGACTAATATTCTGTTCTTAGGGAAGAAGCTACAACTGAACTTTTGAAGTGTACGAAAACGCTCGAAAACTAATATGTAAGGCAGCTTGTTTGCATCTGTTTTTTGCGATGTCGCACGTAACTTAATGTTTAATCTTAATATTAAAATTTTGTTAGAGACAAGAACTTGATATGAATATTGCAAACAGCGGTAACTGAATAACGTGGGAATTATAATTATTATCAGCAATATTATTTTTTTTAGGTGGAGTATTGGGCTAATTATTCGGCCATTTATAATTGTATTTACTGTTTTTTTAGCAAAACCGCAGTGGATTACTCTGTTTTTATTCTATCTGCATGATTTATAATGAAATATATATTTTGATAATAAAAAAACAAAATAAAAGTTGTCAAAATAATTTTAAAATGATAACTCTTAAATATAGACAATGAACAATAATAGTGAAAATAGATATTCATGAACACATTCTTCCGAGTGATTAGCCTAATTATTATTAGCGTGGTGGTGATTATTATCCCACCGTGCGGGGCTGCACTTGGACGACGAAGGCTAAATTAGTAGCCAGATCTTACGAGAACCCCGCACCGAAAGGCGCGGGGTTTTTTTTGACACTAAGTTTGCCAACATCATTAAATCTAAAAAAACAGAATAAATACAAATAGATAACTAAGTTAAGGACAGGAGAGCGACATGAATGGGGCACAATGGTTAGTTCAAGCATTGCGAACGCAGGGAGTTGATACTGTTTTTGGTTACCCTGGTGGGGCGATCATGCCAGTTTATGATGCGTTGTATGACGGTGGTGTTGAGCATTTGTTATGTCGTCATGAGCAAGGTGCGGTCATTGCTGCGATTGGTTATGCGCGGTCAACATCAAAAACTGGGGTGTGTATCGCCACCTCTGGTCCGGGCGCAACAAACTTGATCACGGGTTTAGCTGATGCCTTGTTAGATTCTGTACCTGTTGTGGCTATTACGGGACAAGTGAGTTCTGAGTTTATTGGCACTGATGCTTTCCAAGAAATAGATGTATTGGGATTGTCGCTTGCTTGTACCAAACATAGCTTTTTAGTGGAGAGTATTGACGATTTACCTCGCATTGTTGCTGAAGCTTTCGCAATCGCAAATAGTGGTCGTCCGGGACCTGTACTGATTGATATTCCGAAAGATATTCAGCTACAGAAAGCAGATTTAGCCCCTTTTTTCATGCCTGTAGAATCTGATTTACCAATACAGAGAGATGCGATTAATCAAGCTAGAGAGTTGCTAACGTTGTCTCATAAACCAATGTTATACATTGGTGGTGGTGTGGGAATGTCAGGGGCTGTTGATGAGCTAAGGCATTTTATCGCGCAGACTGGCATACCTTCTGTCGTGACGCTTAAAGGGCTTGGTGCAGTTGAGCCATCAGAACCTCATTATCTTGGAATGTTAGGTATGCATGGTACTAAAGCTGCAAACCTAGCAGTACAGCGTTGTGATTTATTGATCGCTGTTGGTGCTCGTTTTGATGATCGTGTGACGGGTAAGTTGAACACATTCGCCCCTAACGCAAAAGTTATCCATATTGATATTGACCATGTCGAACTGGATAAACTACGCCAAGCTCATGTGGGGCTATTAGGCGATGCGAAAATGTTGTTACCCGCATTGATGATGGAAAAAGATATTTCATCATGGCAGCAAGAAATACAGCAGCTAAAGCATGATTTTAACTGGCGATATGATCATCCAGGTGAAGCAATTTATGCTCCTTTGTTATTAAAACAATTATCTGATCGTATTGATGCTAACACGGTTGTGACTACCGATGTTGGTCAGCATCAAATGTGGTCAGCTCAACATATCTCGGTGGCATCACCAGAAAATTTTATAACGTCGAGTGGCTTGGGAACGATGGGTTTTGGTATTCCAGCCGCCATAGGTGCTCAAGTTGCACGCCCTGAGGATACAGTCATTTGTGTTTCTGGTGATGGTTCCTTCATGATGAATGTGCAAGAACTTGGCACAATCAAGCGTAAAAAATTACCAGTTAAAATTTTACTGTTAGATAACCAACGCTTAGGTATGGTTCGCCAATGGCAAGAGCTATTTTTTGAGCAACGTTATAGTGAAACTATTTTGACTGATAACCCTGATTTTGTTGCTTTGGCACGAGCATTTGACATTCCTGGGCGCCGTATTACCACCAAATCTGAGGTTGATTCTGCATTAGATGAGTTACTCAATAGCGAAGGTGCTTTCATCTTGCAGGTATCAATAAACGAATTAGAAAACGTCTGGCCGTTGGTTCCTCCAGGGGCGAGCAATGAAAAAATGATGGAGAAACCGTTATGATGCAACATCAAATTGCCATACAAGCCCGTTTCCGCCCTGAGGTTTTAGAGCGTATATTGCGTGTCACCCGTCATCGTGGATTCCAAATTAGTTCAATGACTATGGATCACATGCCAGATGGTGATAATGTAAATATAGCGATGACTGTAAATAGCCAGCGGCCGTTAGCGCAGCTTTATGCTCAGTTAACTAAACTGCCTGATATTTCAGAAGTTGAGATAAAAGAAATAGAATCACGACTATTACGCACACAAAGTGCAATGTAAGGAATTATAAAATGACTAAGAAAGCTGACTATATTTGGTTTAACGGTGAAATGACGCCATGGGCTGATGCAAAAGTTCATGTTATGTCTCATGCTTTGCATTACGGAACCTCCGTATTTGAGGGTGTCCGTTGCTATGATTCACATAAAGGGCCTGTTGTTTTTCGCCATCGCGAGCATATGCAGCGCCTGCGTGATTCTGCAAAAATTTACCGTATGCCAGTCAGCTACAGTGTTGAAGAGTTAATGGAAGCTTGTCGTGCAACGCTGCGTAAAAATAACTTAGTCAGCGCATATATTCGCCCACTTGTTTTCATTGGTGATGTTGGTATGGGGGTTAACCCGCCTGATGGTTATAACACGGATGTTATTATGGCCGCTTTTCCTTGGGGTGCATACCTAGGGGAAGAAGCTTTAGATCAAGGTATCGATGCGATGGTTTCTTCTTGGAATCGTGTTGCGGCAAATACTATTCCTACGGGCGCGAAAGCAGGTGGTAACTATCTGTCATCTCTACTGGTTGGTAGTGAAGCTCGCCGTCATGGTTATCAGGAAGGTATTGCGTTAGATGTTCATGGTTACCTATCTGAAGGTGCTGGCGAAAATATTTTTGAAGTTAAGGATGGTATTTTATTTACCCCTCCGTTTACTTCTTCTGCGCTTCCAGGGATCACTCGCGATGCAATTTTGACCTTAGCTAAAGATATGGGTATTGAAGTGCGTGAACAAACATTGTCACGTGAGTCATTGTATCTTGCTGATGAAGTCTTTATGACTGGAACAGCCGCAGAAATTACCCCAGTGCGTAGTGTAGATGGTATCGAAATTGGTATTGGCCGCTGTGGTCCTGTGACTAAAAAGATCCAGCAAGCATTCTTTGGCCTGTTTGATGGAACAACAGAAGACAAATGGGGTTGGTTGGATCCAGTTAACCCTCAATAATAAATACAGCTTGATTTACAGGCGGTCGTTCCCCGCCTGTTTTTAAAAACACGGGAGTAAAGATATGCCTAAGTACCGTTCAGCAACAACCACTCATGGTCGTAATATGGCAGGAGCTCGCGCATTATGGCGAGCTACGGGGATGACTGACGCTGATTTTGGAAAACCGATTATTGCGGTTGTTAACTCATTTACCCAATTTGTACCTGGTCACGTTCATTTGCGCGACTTGGGTAAACTCGTTGCCGAACAAATTGAAGCTGCGGGTGGTGTCGCAAAAGAGTTTAATACGATTGCTGTTGATGATGGTATTGCGATGGGGCATGGTGGAATGCTGTACTCCTTACCTTCTCGTGAGTTAATTGCAGATTCTGTTGAATACATGGTAAATGCACATTGCGCAGATGCAATGGTCTGTATTTCTAACTGCGATAAAATTACTCCAGGTATGCTAATGGCTGCCTTGCGCCTAAACATTCCAGTTATTTTTGTGTCAGGTGGCCCAATGGAAGCGGGTAAAACCAAGCTTTCAGATCAAATCATTAAATTAGATTTAGTTGATGCGATGATCCAAGGTGCTAACCCGAACGTGAGTGATGCTGATAGCGAGCAAATTGAGCGTTCAGCTTGCCCTACATGTGGCTCTTGCTCCGGTATGTTTACTGCAAACTCAATGAACTGCTTAACAGAAGCTTTGGGTTTATCGCAGCCGGGTAATGGCTCTCTTTTAGCGACTCATGCTGACCGTAAAGAGCTGTTTATCAACGCAGGTAAGCGAATTGTTGAGCTGACTAAGCGTTATTATGAACAAGACGATGAGAGTGCATTACCACGTAATATCGCTAACAAAGCGGCATTTGAAAATGCGATGACATTAGATATCGCGATGGGTGGTTCAACGAATACAGTTCTGCACTTATTAGCGGCGGCTCAAGAAGCTGATGTTGATTTTACCATGACCGATATTGATCGTCTGTCACGTAAGGTTCCACATTTATGTAAGGTTGCTCCAAGTACACAAAAATACCATATGGAAGATGTCCACCGTGCTGGTGGTGTTATCGGTATTTTAGGTGAGTTAAGTCGCGCAGGTTTGTTACAAGAAGATGTTAAAAATATCCTTGGACTGACTTTTAAGCAGACTCTCGAACAGTACGATGTGATGCTAACAAAAGATGAAGCTGTGAAATCGATGTTTTCAGCAGGGCCTGCGGGGATCCGTACTACTCAAGCATTTTCTCAAAGTTGCCGTTGGCCAACGCTAGATACTGACCGTGAAAATGGTTGTATCCGCAATATTGAGCATGCTTATAGCTTAGATGGTGGATTGGCCGTTCTAGCCGGTAATATCGCAGAAGATGGATGTATCGTAAAAACAGCTGGTGTCGATGAAGATAGCTTAACATTCCGTGGTCCAGCAAAAGTTTTCGAGAGTCAAGACGATGCGGTAGAAGCAATTCTAGGCGGTAAAGTCGTTGAAGGTGATGTAGTGGTTATCCGCTATGAAGGACCGAAAGGTGGTCCTGGAATGCAGGAAATGTTGTATCCAACCTCCTATCTAAAATCCATGGGATTGGGTAAGAGCTGCGCTTTGATCACCGATGGGCGTTTTTCTGGTGGTAGTTCAGGGCTTTCAATTGGTCATATTTCCCCTGAAGCGGCGAGTGGTGGTTTGTTAGCGCTGGTACAAGATGGTGACATTATTGACATCGATATTCCTAAGCGAACGATGGTACTTGATGTCAATGAAAGCGAATTGAACAAGCGCCGTGATGCGGAATTGGCACGTGGTGATAAAGCCTATACTCCACGTAACCGTCAACGAGAAGTGTCTTATGCGCTTCGTGCTTATGCCTCGCTTGCGACCAGTGCAGATAAGGGCGCTGTACGCGACAAATCTAAACTGGGAGGCTAATTGTGGCCGCTGCAAAACCATTACCCTCAGCGCCTTCTGGTGCTGATTACCTAAAAGCGGCGCTAAGTGCGCCGGTTTATGAAGTCGCCCAAGTTACCCCTTTGCAAGCAATGAGTAAGATTTCTGCTCGGGTAGGCAATACGGTATTAGTTAAACGTGAAGATAGGCAGCCTGTTCATAGTTTTAAACTACGTGGCGCTTACGCCATGATTGCCAGTTTAAGTGATGAACAAAAAGCCAAAGGGGTAGTAACGGCTTCTGCTGGTAATCATGCCCAAGGGGTTGCTTTATCTGCAAGCCGCGTTGGGGTGAAAGCAAAAATTGTGATGCCTATAGCAACCGCTGATATCAAGGTTGATGCGGTACGCGGTTTTGGTGGTGAAGCCATCCTATTCGGTGCAAATTTTGATGAGGCAAAAGCAAAAGCGATTGAAATGGCGGCACAAGAGGGCTACACCTTTGTTCCCCCGTTTGACCATCCATCAGTGATTGCGGGCCAAGCAACTATCGCATTGGAGCTATTACAGCAAGATGCTCATCTTGATCGCATTTTCATTCCAGTTGGTGGTGGTGGTTTAATTGCGGGCGTTGCTGTTTTAATCAAGCAACTAATGCCTGAAATCAAAATCATTGGGGTTGAAGCGGAAGAGGCTGCTTGTTTAAAAGCGGCGTTGGCGGCTGGGCATCCAGTTGATTTAACACGTGTCGGTTTATTTGCTGAAGGTGTCGCAGTAAAACGTATTGGTGATGAGACATTCAGGCTGTGCCAACAATACGTTGATGATGTGATCACCGTCGATAGTGATGAAATTTGTGCGTCATTGAAAGATATTTTTGAGGACGTACGAGCAATAGCCGAGCCTTCAGGGGCTTTAGCATTAGCAGGGCTAAAAAAATATGTTCAGCAACATAACATTAAAGGCGAACGTTTAGCTCATGTGTTATCTGGTGCGAACATGAATTTTCATGGTTTGCGTTATGTTTCTGAGCGCTGTGAAATCGGTGAGAAACGAGAGGCTTTACTCGCGGTCACAATTCCTGAGCAAAAAGGCAGCTTTTTGCGATTCTGTCAATTATTAGGCCAACGCTCAGTGACTGAATTTAACTATCGTTATACGGATGCTGATCCTGAGCGCGCATGTATTTTTGTTGGCGTAAGGCTAAACGGTGGCGAAAACGAACGGGTTGAAATTGTTCAAGAGTTGAAACAACATGGCTATGAAGTGGCTGATCTTTCTGATGATGAGATGGCAAAGCTGCATGTTCGTTATATGATAGGGGGCCGCCCATCTAAGCCATTGAATGAACGCCTATATAGCTTTGAATTCCCTGAGTCACCAGGTGCGTTATTGAAGTTTTTAGAAACGTTAGGTACCTATTGGAATATCACGCTATTTCATTATCGTAGCCATGGCACGGATTATGGTCGTGTATTGGCCGCTTTTGAGCTTTCTGGCCCTGAAGTTCGTTTTGATAGGCATCTTGAAGCGCTTGGTTATGAATATCATGACGAAACTGGAAATCCATCGTTCCGTTTCTTTTTAGCGCCTCAAGATACACCACAGACATTAGATTAGATTTTCAGGTAGCAACTGCCAAAACGATTTAATCAATGGCTCATTTAGGCGTTTGCTAAGTAAGCAGACGCCTAACTCGAATGGCTCAACTAGCGAAACATTATCAAGCTGTAAGATACGGCTACGGACAGGCTCAGGGCTGTTATCAACAACCACACTGGGTATCAGCGCAATACCACAACCTAGTGCCACCATTGAGACGATTGCTTCATGGCCAGAAACGGTTGCATAAATAACAGGGTTGTTAATATTGTAACGACGAAACCATAACTCGATACGTTTTCTGGAAGGACCATGTTCAGGCAAGATAAAGGGAATAGAAGACCAATCAGGATGTTCTTCTGTTGCCATGCTACGAACAGCACAAGGTAGCGCTGGCGCTATTAGGACTAAGGGGATTTCACCGATTTTGGTAAATCTGACATTATCAGGTAGCCGCTCTGGTTTACCGGCTATCCCGAGGTCTGCCTCCTTAGTTTCGACTTTATCGACGGCATCGGCAGCATCGCCAGTGGTGAGTTTTATTTCTACGAGTGGGTGTAATGCTCTAAATTTATCGAGTACCTGCGGTAAATGGCTATAGGCTGCGGTAACGGAACAAAAAAGACGTAGTTCCCCAGTTAAAGATGGACTTTGTTGGTTTAGCACATGTTGTAATTGCTGATATTGCAATAGTGTTTGCTGAGCAAATTGTTTTAAATGTTCACCTGCTTGAGTGAGTTTTACCGAGCGATTATCTCTAATAAATAATGGATGCCCTAATTGTTCTTCTAAGCGTTGTATTTGTCGAGATAGCGTAGATGGGCTGACATACATAGCTTTAGATGTTCTACCAAAATGGCAGCTTTCTGCTAAGTGTAGAAATAGTTTTAAATCTCGGATATCCATTTAGTGGCTCCACTGGGTGGCATAAAAAATAGTGTTGCATAAACTGCAACATTGTATTGTTAATATATCAATTTAAGCAATGCAAATCATCGCATATAGTAAAACCATAATCGCTTGAGAAAAGCGGCAGGCAACATTGATTGCTTGAAATAACGAACACAACAGAACAATGGAGTAAGACAATGACGAATTATTTTAATACTTTGAATCTGCGTCAGCAGTTAGAGCAGTTAGGCAAGTGTCGTTTCATGAAACGTGAAGAATTTGCTGATGAAGCAGGGTACCTGAAAGGTAAAAAAATCGTCATCGTCGGTTGTGGTGCTCAAGGTCTAAACCAAGGCTTGAATATGCGTGATTCAGGTTTAGATATTGCTTATGCATTGCGTGCAGAAGCTATCGCTGAGAAACGTGCATCATGGCGTAAAGCGACTGAGAATGGCTTTAAAGTGGGTACCTATGAAGAATTGATCCCTCACGCAGATTTAGTGATTAACTTAACGCCAGACAAACAGCACTCAGCAGTTGTTCGTGCGGTTCAGCCAATGATGAAGCAAGGCGCTGCATTAGGTTATTCGCATGGTTTTAACATTGTTGAAGTTGGTGAAGAAATTCGTAAAGACATTACTGTTGTGATGGTTGCTCCAAAATGCCCAGGTACTGAAGTTCGCGAAGAGTATAAGCGTGGTTTCGGTGTTCCAACATTGATCGCAGTTCATCCTGAAAATGACCCGAAAGGTGAGGGAATGGCAATTGCGAAAGCTTGGGCTGCTGCAACAGGTGGTCACCGCGCGGGTGTTCTGGAATCATCATTCGTTGCTGAAGTTAAATCAGACCTGATGGGTGAACAAACTATTCTGTGTGGTATGTTGCAAGCAGGTGCTTTGCTAAGCTACGACAAAATGGTCGCTGATGGCGTTGAGCCGGGCTACGCAGGTAAGTTGATTCAGTTTGGTTGGGAAACGATCACCGAGGCACTGAAACAAGGTGGTATCACATTGATGATGGATCGCCTGTCTAACCCTGCCAAACTGCGTGCATTTGCACTGTCTGAGCAGCTGAAGACGATTATGGCGCCATTGTTCCAAAAACATATGGATGACATCATTTCAGGTGAGTTCTCTAGAACAATGATGGCTGACTGGGCAAATGATGATAAAAACTTACTGACTTGGCGTGAAGAAACCGGTAAGACTCCATTTGAGAATTACCCTGAGTACTCAGGTAAAATCGCAGAGCAAGAGTATTTTGACCATGGTGTTCTGTTGGTTGCAATGGTTAAAGCAGGGGTTGAGTTGGCATTTGATACCATGCTGGAAGCCGGTATTCTTGAAGAATCAGCTTATTATGAATCTCTGCATGAATTACCGCTGATTGCGAATACTATTGCGCGTAAACGTCTGTATGAAATGAACGTGGTTATTTCAGATACAGCGGAGTATGGTAACTATCTGTTCTCATTTGCAGTTGTTCCGATGCTGAAAGACTTTATGACTAAGTTACAAGCGGGCGATTTAGCGAAACCTGTTGCAGACAACGGTACTGATAATGCGCAATTACGTGATGTTAATGAAGCTATCCGTAATCATCCTATCGAGAAAATCGGTAAGACTCTGCGTGGGTATATGACGGATATGAAGAAGATTTCTAGTGCACAATAATTTTTCGTCACTCTTCGCGTGATAGGTGCGTTGGCTTCACTCGGTTACCCAAGTCACATACTAATGTATGCTCCTTGGGATAACCTAATTTTTCGTCACTCTTCGCGTGATAGGTGCGTTGGCTTCACTCGGTTACCCAAGTCACATACTAATGTATGCTCCTTGGGATAACCTAATTTTTCGTCACTCTTCGCGTGATAGGTGCGTTGGCTTCACTCGGTTACCCAAGTCACATACTTAATGTATGCTCCTTGGGATAACCTCCTTTGCCGCCTTCCTCTAACGCGAATAGTTTAGAAAAATGTATTGATGTTATAAAAGAAAAAGAACAAAACCACATCGTTCTAATGAATGATGTGGTTTTTTGCTTTTATAAAGGATCGTTGCTCAAGAGTTGGCTAGGTTTCTGCTACAATCCGTAGTGAGTTCCATTTTGAATAACTAAGCGATGTAGAGAAACCATGCGATTAAATCCAAGCCAACAGCAGGCTGTTGAATTTGTGGATGGCCCATGCCTTGTACTGGCGGGTGCCGGTTCGGGAAAAACCCGTGTTATTACCAACAAAATAGCGCATTTGATCCGCCATTGTGGCTATCAACCTCGTCAAATTGCAGCGGTAACTTTTACCAATAAAGCCGCACGTGAGATGAAAGAGCGTGTCGCTCAGACGTTAGGTAAAAAAGAAGCACGCGGATTGATTATCTCGACATTCCATACGCTTGGCTTGGAGATCATTAAGCGTGAATATAAAGCGCTAGGTATCAAGGCTAATTTTTCTTTGTTTGATGATCAGGACCAAATGGCTCTATTAAAAGAGCTTACCTTTGATTTGCTGGAAGAAGATAAAGACCTGCTACAGCAACTTATCTCCTCGATCTCGAATTGGAAAAATGATCTATTATCGCCAGAGCAGGTCATTGGGCGTGCGAGAAGCGAAAAGGAACATCATTTTGCAGAATGTTATCGTCGTTACGAGTTACATTTAAAAAGCTGTAACGTACTG
Organism: Providencia manganoxydans; assembly: GCF_016618195.1. Taxonomy (NCBI): domain Bacteria; kingdom Pseudomonadati; phylum Pseudomonadota; class Gammaproteobacteria; order Enterobacterales; family Morganellaceae; genus Providencia; species Providencia manganoxydans. The sequence goes on along the minus strand of NZ_CP067099.1, from coordinate 4,124,645 downwards.
GATTTTGATGATCTGATCAGCAAGCCCACAATACTATTATCTCAAAATGAGGAAGTTCGTGAGCGTTGGCAGCACAAGATCCGTTATTTGCTGGTGGATGAATATCAAGATACTAATACGAGCCAATACCAATTGGTTAAACTACTTGTCGGTCAGCGGGCGCGTTTTACCGTTGTCGGTGATGATGACCAATCTATTTATTCGTGGCGCGGAGCTAGGCCGCAAAATTTAGTATTGTTAAGTGAAGATTTCCCAAAACTGAATGTGATTAAGTTAGAACAGAATTACCGTTCATCTGAGCGAATCTTAAAAGCAGCAAATATCTTGATTGCCAATAATCCACATGTATTTGAAAAGCAATTATTTTCAACTTTGGGTTATGGTGCTCCGTTAAAAGTGATCACTGCAAATAATGAAGATCATGAAGCGGAAAGAGTGATCGGGGAATTAATTGCACATCACTTTATTAATAAAACGCAATATAAAGATTATGCGATCTTATATCGAGGGAATCATCAGTCACGTATTTTTGAAAAAATGCTGATGCAAAACCGAATTCCTTATCGAATTTCGGGAGGCACTTCATTCTTTTCACGCCCTGAGATTAAAGATCTATTAGCTTATTTACGCGTACTGACTAACCCAGAAGATGATAGTGCTTTTTTACGTATTGTAAATACTCCTCGCCGTGAAATTGGCCCTAAAACAATCCAAAAACTTGGGGAATGGGCAAATCAACGTGGTAAAAGCCTTTATCAGGCTAGCTTTGATTTAGGTTTAGAGCAAACTCTTACAGGTAAAGGGTTAACTGCATTACAACAATTTACCCATTGGATGGATAAAATTGTACAGCAGTCAGAACGTGAACCGCTATTAGCTGTTCGTGATTTGTTACGGGAAATGGACTACGAAAGCTGGCTCTACGAAACATCGGCGAGTACTAAAGCTGCTGAGATGCGGATGAAAAACGTCAATCAATTATTTACGTGGATGAGCGAAATGGTTGAGGGGGATGAATTGAATGAGCCAATGTCATTAAGCCAAGTGGTGACCCGTTTTACTTTGCGCGACATGATGGAGCGTGGGGAAGATGACGAAGGATCCGATCAAGTGCAATTAATGACATTGCACGCATCAAAAGGATTAGAGTTTCCGTATGTCTTCCTCGTGGGTATGGAAGAAGGTTTATTACCTCATCAAAGCAGTATTGATGAAGATAATATTGATGAAGAGCGTCGCTTGGCCTATGTCGGGATCACCCGTGCCCAAAAAGAATTATTTTTCACACATTGTCGTGAACGTCGGCAATATGGAGAGTTAATTCGCCCTGAGCTAAGTCGTTTTTTATTAGAATTGCCGCAAGATGATTTAGAGTGGGAGCAGCAACGCAAGGTTGTGACTGCGGAAGAACGAATGCAAAAAGGGCAATCTGCACTTGCTGATATCAAGGCCCGTTTAGGGCTAAATAAGAAAGGATAGGCAAATATATACTCTAAATGATCCGAGGTGCAGCTAGGCGGCAAGTGAACGAATCACTAGGCGCAGAGAAAACACTGTGACTGGTATGAGTGTATCTTAATGAAAAGCGTTGCAATTTGAAATATGACGAGTATCGTTATTCCCCACACTGATGTGGTAAGTGTGGGGAATAATTGTTTAACTATTAGAGCTATTACGCTCTTCAAGAGTGATAGGCCAATTTACATAACCTTGCCACTGTACTTCCTGTTGCAAATTTTCTGAGCGTAGCGGATGCTCCGCTAGCCAGCGGTATGGCAACATAATCGTCAGAGATGTTGATTCTGCATGGAGCCTCAATGCAGGCAAGGTATCATCACGTCGACGGCTAGCAAAAATAATCGCTAATCGTAACAGACGACATAAATAATAAGCTTGTTGTATTGGCAATGCATTTTGTTGGCTAAGAGTAGCAAGGTCAACAGGGCCTTGCTGATTACGTAATAATGCAGCAAGCAAGCGTTTTTGTGCAGGGGTGAAACCGGGTAAATCAAGATTTGTAATTAAGTATCCCGCATGTTCTGGCCCTTTGCGAAAATCAACGCTTAAACCAATTTCGTGCAGTATACAGGCAGCTATTAATAAATCACGACACCGAGAATCTAAGTTCCAGTCTTTGGAGACCTGCAAAAAGAAATGCTCTGCGAGTTGGCTCACTCGCGAGGCTTGTTCAATATCAACCTGAAAGCGTCGTTGGATGTTACGTAGTGTGCGTGCGCGAATATCTTGCTCAATAGGTAGTTCAAGCATGCCATAAACTAACCCTTCACGTAACGCGCCACCTGCCAATGTCATATTATCAATAGACAGCGCTTCAAAAATAGCAATTAGGATTGATAAGCCACTTGGGAATACCAAGGCTCTTTCAAAAGTCAGCCCTTCAATTTCGAGCTCTTCAAGTTTATGGCACTGAATGGCTTTATATTTGAGCTGTTGGAGCTTATCGAGGGTAATCAGCTCATCCATCCCTTGTGCGATCATGATCTCTTGAATGGCTTGAACGGTACCGGATGCGCCAACGCAAATTTTCCAATCGTGCTGTTTTAAAGCATCAGCGATTGGGGCAACGACTGCGTGAGCGGCTTTTTCTGCTTGAGCAAAATTTTCTTCAGTTAGAGAGCGATCACTGAAATATCTTTCAAGCCAAGTCACACAGCCCATTTCTAGGCTAAACAATTGTTCTGCTTTTGCTCCAGTACCTGTGACGAGTTCTGTACTGCCCCCACCAATATCAACGACTAGGCGTTGATCTGGGCCGCCAGTTGTGTGGGCAACACCTTGGTAGATCAATCGAGCTTCTTCTTCCCCCTGAATAACCTTGACGGTATTGCCGAGGATCTCACTGGCTTTTTGCACGAAAATATCCGCATTTTTAGCCAGACGCAGCGTTGCAGTAGCAACTACTCGTATCTGATTATTTGGTATATCTTGTAAGTGTTCTGAGAAGAGACGTAGACATTGCCATCCACGCTCCATTGCTTGCTCTGACAGCATGTTATTGCTATCTAAACCCGCAGCAAGGCGCACTTTACGTTTCACTCTAGAAATAATCTGAATGCTACCAGCAACCTCACGCACGACCAACATATGAAAGCTGTTCGAGCCTAAATCAATTGCTGCATAGAGAGAAGAGGATTTCAGCATATCGTTATCACTCAGCCTGAACGTTTATGGTTATTACGTGGGCCATTATGGCGACGTGGCGAATTTGAATTACGACGAGGCCCTCCAGGGCGCGGACGATGGCGACGTTTTGGCGCAGGGAGATCAGTTAGCAGTGCTTCGCTATTATATTTACTGACAGGAATAGAATGTTGAATGTATTCCTCAATAGCAGGTAAATTCAATGCATACTCTTCACAAGCGAGACTGATTGAATTACCACTTTCACCTGCTCGTCCAGTACGGCCGATACGGTGCACATAGTCTTCACAATCATCAGGTAAGTCATAGTTAAACACATGCGTTACTGATGGGATATGTAACCCACGAGCCGCGACATCGGTTGCAACTAAAATATCAAGATTACCTTGAGTGAATTCCTCTAAAATGCGTAAACGTTTCTTTTGTGCAACATCACCTGTTAATAATCCGACACGATGCCCATCGGCAGCGAGGTGCGCCCAAATATCATCACAACGATGTTTGGTATTAGCGAAAATAATGCAGCGTTCAGGCCACTCTTCTTCGAGTAATGTTTGCAATAAACGCATCTTTTCTTCATTTGATGGGTAAAACAGCTCCTCTTTAATACGATGACCTGTTCTCTGCAAAGGCTCTACTTCGATATATTCAGGGTTATTCATTTGCTCAAATGCCAGCTCTCTTACACGATAAGAAAGTGTTGCGGAGAAGAGTAGGTTTAGTCTCTCAGTGACCGCAGGCATACGGCGGAATAACCAGCGAATATCTTTAATAAAGCCAAGATCATACATGCGATCAGCTTCATCAAGTACGACAACTTGGATAGCGCCGAGATCAACATGACCTTGTTTCGCATAGTCAATTAAACGGCCAGTTGTACCGATAAGGATATCAACGCCATTTTGCAGTACTTTTAATTGCTCATCATAGCCATCGCCACCATAAGCAAGCCCCATTTTTAAGCCAGTATACTCAGCCAGCTCTTTTGCATCAGAGTAGATTTGCACGGCAAGTTCACGTGTTGGAGCCATGAGCAATGCGCGTGGTTGATTGGCTTTTTTCCCTTCAATAGCGGGATGTGTTAGTAAGTAATGGAATGTCGACGTTAAAAAAGCTAACGTTTTACCTGTACCAGTTTGCGCTTGCCCCGCAACATCTTTGCCTTCGACAGTGAAAGGCAAGGTTGACGCCTGGATTGGCGTACAAAAATTGAAGCCTTTTTTATTAAGTGCTTCAATGACTTTTGGGTGCAAGGCGAAGTCGGAAAACTTCTTTTCTGTCAAGTGTGCTTTACTCATAGTATGGTAGAATATCAGTTAACGGTTGGTTTACGAAAGTGTATCTTTTGAAATAAAGCATACTGATGCCAATTAATGTTACACTAAGACGGTAAAAATGATCCATTGGAGTACAACATGAGCGACAAAATTATACATATAACTGATGCAAGCTTTGAGACCGCAGTACTAAAAGCAAGTTCACCTGTTCTCGTCGATTTCTGGGCTGCATGGTGTGGTCCTTGTAAAATGATCGCGCCAATTCTTGATGAAGTTTCTGAAGAATATACAGGCAAACTGACCATCGCAAAACTGAATATTGATGATAACCCAGCAACGGCACCAAAATATGGTATTCGTGGTATCCCAACGCTTCTACTATTCAAAAATGGTGAAGTAGCGGCAACAAAAGTGGGTGCATTATCTAAATCTCAGTTAAAAGATTTTCTAGACGAAAATCTGTAAGTTATAGCTGATATTTAAGTCAAAACGTTTAGCGGTATATCTATTTTATATAGAGGACCGCTAGACGTCCTCTCTGAAGCATGATAAGTTATCTGCATCCTCGTATAGTATCCGTATGGCTTGCTTTATAATCCGTTGTTCTTATCATAAATATCTGGTTTATCAGTTCAGTTGTGGTTCATTTATTGTGATCTAGGGCTGATAGTGTATTGATTTCAAAAAATTATTAATTTGAATACTGATTGCTCGCGCTTGCAATATTCAGTCATCTCATTTGTGATATTTTGTTATATCAATTTAAGATAGTTATGTTGAAGTATGTTGTTGGTGCTAATTCAAGTCACAGTTGCGTAATGAGTCTTTAATTTGTGTTTTAGTGCTTTGAATGCGGCAAATTTGCTATATTGGGATCAATGTTGTCTTAAATGCACAAAAAAACTATTGCTAATATTGTTTGTGTTTCTAATAATAGGTCGCGCATCATTCTGATGATTCGACGCTAAATGTTAGTGCAGTCTTAGCAGTAACAAGCGCAAGAATTTTTACGCATTGTTAATCTTGTAGTTTGTAGTTATTAACAGGGCGTTATAAAGTTAAACTGACACTATGTATACTCTAATAATTCGAGAGTACAGCTAGGTGGCGAGTGAGCGAGTTGATAGTTGCATAGAAATCTATGTCTCTAATACCCGTGAACATAACCAACAATGCGGTGGCTTGGAATAGGCGAGTATAATATATATAGTTGTCTTCAATTTACGTTCATAGTTCGAGAAATACCCCGAGTTAAAGAACCCACCATTATGAATCTTACCGAATTAAAAAATACGCCAGTATCAGAACTGATTACGTTAGGCGAAAACATGGGGCTAGAAAATTTAGCCCGTATGAGAAAACAGGATATTATCTTCTCGATTTTGAAGCAGCATGCTAAAAGCGGGGAAGATATCTTCGGCGATGGCGTACTGGAGATATTGCAGGATGGGTTTGGTTTCCTCCGTTCCGCAGACAGTTCTTACCTCGCAGGTCCCGATGATATCTACGTTTCTCCTAGCCAAATCCGCCGCTTCAACCTTCGCACTGGCGATACCATTTCAGGAAAAATTCGTCCTCCTAAAGAAGGTGAACGCTATTTTGCGTTATTAAAAGTTAATGAAGTTAACTTTGATAAACCTGAAAACGCCCGCAGCAAAATCCTCTTTGAAAACTTAACCCCATTACATGCAAATAATCGCCTTCGTATGGAACGTGGTAACGGTTCAACTGAAGATTTGACCGCGCGCGTATTGGATCTGGCAGCGCCAATTGGTCGTGGTCAACGTGGTCTGATTGTCGCTCCGCCAAAAGCAGGTAAAACAATGTTGCTGCAAAATATCGCGGCGAATATTGCTCACAATTATCCAGACTGCGTTTTGATGGTTCTGCTGATTGATGAACGTCCTGAAGAAGTGACAGAGATGCAACGTTTGGTTAAAGGGGAAGTAATTGCTTCAACTTTTGATGAGCCTGCTGCGCGTCACGTTCAGGTTGCTGAAATGGTTATCGAAAAAGCAAAACGCCTTGTTGAGCATAAAAAAGACGTTATTATTTTACTTGATTCGATTACACGTCTTGCGCGTGCATACAACACCGTTGTACCTTCATCAGGTAAAGTTTTAACGGGTGGTGTGGATGCAAACGCATTACATCGTCCTAAGCGTTTCTTTGGTGCTGCACGTAACGTTGAAGAAGGTGGTAGTTTAACCATTATTGCGACTGCTCTTGTAGATACTGGTTCTAAAATGGACGAAGTTATTTACGAAGAGTTTAAAGGTACAGGTAATATGGAATTACACCTGTCTCGTAAGATCGCAGAAAAACGTGTCTTCCCAGCTATCGACTATAACCGTTCAGGTACACGTAAAGAAGAGCTGCTCACTTCGCAAGAAGAATTACAGAAAATGTGGATCCTCCGTAAGATTATTCACCCGATGGGCGAAATTGATGCGATGGAATTCCTTATCAGTAAATTAGCAATGACGAAAACTAACGAAGAGTTTTTCGATTTTATGAAACGTTCATAGTCGATAAGCTTTCAGTATTGCTGGTTCGCATAAGCGCTGTTGATAACAGCGCTTTTTTTATATCAGTTTATTGCTTATTTTTCGATTGTGCATACAGGTGATATTGATTTATAAAATCGTATAAGGCCTATCAGGACTAGGAGTGTTCTACTATGGTATATCAATAGTTAAAACAAATTTGAAAGAAAGAAGTATGTAACGTTTGTAAAATATTCGATTTATTTATTTATTGATTTTGCGTGTTAAATGACATTTTAAACTATGGGATCTATACGAGTTTCAATTTTATCCTTCTAAAATAAAATATCGATGATTAAATATCATGTTTACCACGAGTACCCAAACTAAAATGTATTTTGTAAAAACGCCAATAATAATCGCTTAAAATTAGTGAGTTTTGATACGAAACACAAATATATTTCCTGTTAGCAGGATTATTTGTTGTTAAGTATATTGAAGTGAATAATTTCATCAGCTTTATTCTAATGTAATGGTCATAAATGGCTCAGATGATTTATTATCATACAAAATCAATAAGTACACGCTTAGCTCGTGTGAAAGTGTATAACATTATCTATTAACAGTATTTTTCTTGTGTATTATATGAATGATTTGAGATACTACTTTAATCTTTCTGTTTGTTTAAATTAGTTTTGTGAAAGACAGGGGCATTTTTATGTAGGGATACTAAAATCCATGTTTAACACTGCGAATGAAGGCGAGCAACGGAAAGTTGAGAACTGAAAAGTAAGGAAAACATCATACAAGCGTATAGACATGATGGTTATCAATAAAATAATAATTATTGTATTGGATTTTTTCTATCATAAAACGGAGAATCGATTTGTTAAGTAAAATAATTTTTGTTTTATTTGTATGCTGATTAATTGTATATGATACATGCTATTGGTGTATTTATTAACAGAGAATATCATTTGCGCATTGTCTTTTTTTGATTTATCAAAAAAGGTGCAATAATTAAACAAAAAAAAGCCTAAAATTATAATGCTAAAGAGTGACTGGTTTTTATGGCATGTATATTGCTTTATTTGGCATAAGATACATAAATAGGATGTTGTCGTATCCTTGTTATCTACAAAATAGTTTGAAGTGCAGCTGGGTAGCAATAATATCAATCATTGGGTGGGTAAGCCTGTATGATGAGTGTGATTGAAAGTGATGCTGCTATTTGAAGTATAATAGGGATACGGTAATAACCTTATGGGACTAATTTTTAATATATACTCGTCATCTTTCAAGTTGTAGGAGCGTTGACTACGTTCAGCTAGCCGAGTCATAGAGTTTATCTATGCTCCCCGTCTATCTTCGCTTGTCGCCTACCTACAACTCGAATTACTTAGAGTATAGTTATTAAAGACTCGTCTTATAGCGCTTATCTATTTTGAGATGATAATGCATGTGCTGTCGCCCGTGGCTTTGTATGGGAACAAATATTTTAGTTTTAGGTTAGTTAGATAAAAAGATAAGAGAGTGACTCGTGGACACCGCACAATTTTTTGCTAGTCTGTTTTACGTTTTTTTGTTCACGTTAGTATTTATTTTTATCGCTCGTGTTGTAGCAACCAAAATCGGGCTGGTAGATAAACCTAACTTTAGAAAAAAACACGTAGGATTGGTCCCTTTAGTTGGGGGGATAACGGTCTTTTTTGGTATCTGTTTTGCGTTTGTCATTACTGAGGAATATATTCCTCATAAATGGTTATACCTTGTTTGTGCCGGCTTGCTGGTATTTATCGGTGCTTTAGATGATCGATTCGATATTAGCGTTAAATTAAGGGCAGGCGTGCAGGCAATGGTTGCTGTTGCCATGATGATGATTGCTGATCTTAAATTAGAATCGTTAGGTCATGCATTTGGACCATGGGAGTTAGTCCTTGGGCCATTCGGTTATATTGTCACTCTATTTGCTGTCTGGGCTGCGATCAATGCCTTTAATATGGTTGATGGTATTGATGGGCTTTTAGGTGGGCTATCTTGTGTTTCGTTTGGGGCGCTAGGCTTTTTGTTATATCAAAGTGGTAACTACGCGTTAGCATTTTGGTGTTTTGCCTTTATTGCAGCTATTCTTCCTTATATCTTCTTAAACTTAGGCATATTGGGCCGCCGCTTTAAAGTATTTATGGGGGATGCGGGAAGTACCTTGATCGGTTTTACCATTATTTGGATCCTTGTGGAATCGACCCAAGAAACGATACATCCAATTAACCCTGTCACTGCGTTATGGATTATTGCAATTCCACTAATGGACATGGTAGCGATTATGTATCGTCGTATTCGCAAAGGTATGAGCCCATTTTCACCTGACCGCCAACATATTCACCATTTGATTATGCGTTCAGGTTTTACCCCAAGAGGCGCTTTTGTTCTGATCACATTGTCGGCCGCGTTTTTAGCATGCGTAGGAATTATTGGTGAACGTCTAACATTTATACCTGAATGGGTAATGTTGGCACTCTTTTTGCTTGTCTTCTTTATGTATGGTTACTGCATCAAACGAGCGTGGAAAGTGGCTCGTTTTATTAAACGCGTCAGACGTCGTATGCGTAGAGGTGCAGTACGGTAACGACAAACGGAAATAATAGAGGTTCTGTGCAGTGAAAAACTCAGAAACACAACCTAATCAGTATCAGCCGCCGATAGAACCGGAATTGGATATCCGTGGTTTGTGCCGTTCTTTATGGCAAGGTAAAATTTGGATCGTGGCAGTTGCTGTGTTATTCGCAGCAATTGCATTGGGAGCCTCCTATTTTATGCAGCAGAAATGGAGCTCAACGGCGATCACTGACTTGCCAACCGTGAATAATTTGGGTAGTTACTATTCGCAACAACAGTTTTTACGTAATCTGGATTCTCGAATCAATTCGACGGGTCAAGAAGGTCAATTACCCACGATTGCCAATGAAGCATACCAAGAGTTTATTAAGCAGGTAGGTGCTTATGATACTCGACGTCAATTTTGGTTAACAAGGGATTATTATAAGCAGCGCTTAGAGAATGATCAGAAGGCAGATGCCGCACTTTTGGATGAGTTGATCGACAATATTCAATTTACGCCATCCGATAAACTTAAAAATACCAATGACAGCATTAAGTTAATTGCTGAAACCTCGAAAGATGCTAACCAGTTATTACGTGAATATGTTCAGTTTGCTAATCAACGCGCAACGGCAAATCTGAATGATGAAATCAAAGGGACTTGGGCGACTAAATTGCAGTCTATGAAAGCGTTAGTAAAACGTGAAGATATGGTTGCTGAATCCGCTTATGAAAGACGTTTAAATGTTCTTCAGCAAGCACTGAAAGTCGCAGAAAAACAAGGTATTTCACGTAATCAAAGTACTGCACCAGTTGATGAAATCCCAGATTCAAAAATGTTTATGCTAGGGGTTCCACTACTGGAAGCTCAGATTGAAACGCTGAAAGCGACAGGGCCTGATCATGATACTGATTATGATCAAAACATCGCAATGTTATCGACATTGAGTGTAGGGCCAACTCTCCAAGACCATTTTCAGGCTTACCGTTACCTACGGACACCTGAAGATCCCGTCAAACGTGATAGTCCACGCAGAGCCTTTATGATGGTTCTATGGGGTGCTATTGGTGCGTTGGTTGGTGCAGGCGTTGTGCTTGCTCGCCGTCGTCCATCCTGATTTGTATAAGTGGCTGGCATCAGGTCAGCCACTGCATTAAGTCATTATAATTAAATAAAAGCAGCTAACTGCATAGATAAATATAAGAGAGTCACTGTGAAAGTATTGACTGTATTCGGCACTCGACCGGAAGCCATTAAGATGGCCCCACTGGTGCATGCACTTGCTAATGATACGGCTTTTGAAGCTAAAGTATGTGTAACGGCCCAGCACCGAGAAATGCTCGATCAGGTACTGAAGCTATTTGAGATCACACCTGATTATGATCTCAATATTATGAAGCCGGGGCAAGATTTAACCGATATTACCTGTCGTATCCTAGAAGGGCTAAAAAGCGTATTTGCTGATTTTCAGCCTGATGTTGTGTTAGTGCATGGTGATACCGCAACCACGATGGCTACTAGCCTCGCTGCATTTTATCATCGCATTCCTGTTGGGCATGTAGAAGCAGGGCTGCGTACCGGCAACCTGTATTCCCCTTGGCCGGAAGAAGCAAACCGCAAAATTGCGGGGCATTTGGCAATGTACCATTTCGCACCAACGGAAAATTCTCGCCAAAATCTACTGAAAGAGTCACTCCCAGATAACCATATTTTTGTAACGGGCAATACGGTTATTGATGCGCTGTTGTGGGTGCGTGATAAGGTGATGAGTGACCAATATATGGTCGAAAAATTGGCTGCAAATTACCCATTCATAGATGCAAACAAAAAAATGGTTTTAGTGACGGGTCATCGTCGAGAAAGTTTTGGCGGTGGTTTCGAACGTATTTGCCATGCATTGGCTGAAATTGCCCAAAGCCACCCTGATGTTCAGGTAGTTTATCCTGTGCATTTGAATCCAAATGTCAGTGAGCCTGTCAAACGTATTTTGCATGGTATTGATAATATTATTCTTATTAGCCCTCAAGAGTATTTGCCTTTTGTCTATTTGATGAATCATTCTTACTTGATTTTGACGGATTCAGGTGGGATCCAAGAAGAAGCGCCATCACTAGGCAAGCCAGTTTTAGTCATGAGGGACACAACTGAACGCCCAGAAGCTGTCGATGCAGGCACCGTACGCCTTGTTGGTACAGACACACAAAAAATTGTTGCAGAAGTTAACCGGTTACTGACAGATGAAGCGGAATATCATGCAATGAGCCGCGCTCATAACCCATATGGGGATGGTCATGCTTGTCAGCGTATTCTTGAAGCACTAAAAAGCAATCAGGTGAAATTATGAGTTTTGAAACTATTTCTGTTATCGGCCTTGGTTATATTGGTTTACCAACAGCAGCCGCATTTGCCTCGCGCAAAAAGCAAGTTGTTGGCGTTGATGTCAACCAACATGCGGTTGATACCATTAATCAGGGTAAAATCCATATTGTTGAGCCAGAACTCGACAACGTCGTTAAAGCGGCTGTTGAAGCAGGTCATCTGAAAGCCTTTACTAAGCCGCAACCGGCAGATGCATACTTGATCGCGGTTCCAACGCCATTTAAAGGGGAACATGAGCCTGACCTGACTTATGTGAAGGCAGCTGCCGAGTCGATTGCGCCTGTGTTGAAAAAGGGTGATTTGGTGATTTTAGAATCCACCTCGCCTGTTGGTACCACTGAGCAAATGTCAGAGTGGATGGCACAAGCGCGTCCTGACTTAACGTTCCCACACCAAACTGGTGAGCAAGCCGATATTGATGTGGCGTACTGCCCTGAGCGTGTATTACCGGGTCAGGTGATGGTCGAGTTGATTAAAAATGACCGTGTTGTTGGGGGTATGAACCCGAAATCGTCATTACGTGCGAGTGAGCTATATAATATTTTCCTTGAAGGTGAATGTGTTATCACTAACTCAAGAACCGCAGAAATGTGTAAGCTGACTGAAAATAGCTTCCGTGATGTGAACATTGCCTTCGCTAACGAATTATCCCTGATCTGTGCCGAACAAAATATTAATGTTTGGGAGCTGATCAGCTTGGCAAACCGCCATCCTCGCGTCAATATCTTGCAACCAGGTCCAGGTGTTGGTGGACACTGTATTGCCGTTGACCCATGGTTTATTGTGGCACAAAATCCACAACAATCACGTTTGATCCACACTGCACGCTTAGTCAATGATGGCAAACCAATTTGGGTGGTTGATCAAGTTAAAGCGGCAGTTGCAGATTGCTTAGCTGAAACAGGTAAAACTGCCAGCGAAGTAACAATTGCTTGCTTCGGCTTGTCATTTAAACCAAACATTGATGACCTACGTGAAAGTCCAGCGATGCATATCACTAAGATGATCGCTAACTGGAACAAAGGTAAAACCTATGCGGTTGAGCCTCACATTCATGAATTGCCAACATCATTAAAAGGTATCGTTGAGCTCGCTTCAATTGAAGATGCGGTGACAGATGCAGACATCATTTTAATGCTTGTTGATCATAACCAATTCAAAGCGATTCAAGGTTCATTAATTAAACAAAAATGGGTTGTTGATACCAAAGGAGTTTGGCGTTGAAACGCATTTTAATTACAGGCGGAGCCGGTTTTATCGGCTCTGCGGTCGTTCGTCATATTATTGAAAACACCAGCGATAGCGCAATTGTTGTGGATTGTTTGACCTATGCAGGTAACTTAGAGTCATTAAGCGAAGTTTCAGGCAGTGAGCGCTATGCTTTTGAGCAAGTCAATATTTGCGACCGTGCGGAGTTAGACCGCGTCTTTACTAAATATCAACCTGATGTAGTGATGCACTTGGCAGCAGAAAGCCATGTTGACCGCTCTATTGATGGGCCAGCTGCCTTTATTGAAACGAATATTGTTGGTACTTACACCTTGTTAGAGGCTGCTCGCAGTTATTGGATGGCGCTAGACGAATCGAAAAAAGGCCAGTTTCGTTTCCACCATATTTCAACTGATGAAGTGTATGGTGATTTGGAAGGGCCAGATGGATTCTTTACTGAAACAACGCCATATGCGCCAAGCAGCCCTTATTCGGCCTCTAAAGCATCCAGTGACCATTTAGTGCGAGCGTGGCAGCGTACCTATGGTTTGCCAACTATGATCACCAACTGTTCAAATAATTATGGTCCTTATCATTTTCCTGAGAAACTGATCCCGCTGATTATTTTGAATGCGCTAGCAGGCAAGCCTCTTCCTGTTTATGGCAAAGGCGAGCAGATCCGCGATTGGTTATTTGTTGAAGATCATGCACGTGCGTTGCACTTGGTAGCTACAACAGCACTACCGGGTAGTACCTATAATATTGGTGGTCATAATGAGCGCCGTAATATTGATGTCGTTGAAACGATTTGTGGATTGCTTGAAGAGCTATGTCCACAAAAGCCACAAGGTGTTGCACATTATCGTGATTTGATTACTTATGTGACTGACAGACCTGGTCATGATATGCGCTATGCTATTGATGCAGATAAGATTGCCAATGAATTAGGATGGACACCACAGGAAACATTTGAGTCCGGTATTCGTAAAACGGTGTTGTGGTATTTGAATAATGAAACATGGTGGCGTCGTGTTCAAGATGGTTCCTATTCGGGGGAACGTCTAGGTCTGAACCGTTAAGGAGGGATCATGAAAGGTATAATACTTGCTGGTGGGTCGGGAACGCGTTTGCATCCGATTACACGAGGTATCTCGAAGCAGTTGTTACCCATCTATGATAAGCCGATGATCTATTATCCGCTATCAGTACTCATGCTTGCGGGTATCCGCGAAATTTTAATCATTTCTACACCTGATGATTTACCTATGTTTAAGCGGTTGTTAGGTGATGGTCATGAGTTTGGTATTGAATTGAACTACGCAGAACAAGCTTCTCCTGATGGCCTCGCACAAGCCTTTATTATTGGTGAAGAATTTATCGGTAATGACGCGTGTTGCTTAGTATTGGGCGATAATATCTTTTTCGGTCATTCATTTAGCCCGAAACTGAAATCGGTTGCAGCGAGAACCAAAGGCGCCACTGTGTTTGGCTATCAAGTGATGGATCCTGAGCGTTTTGGTGTGGTTGAGTTTGACGATGACTTTAAAGTACTGTCCATCGAAGAAAAACCAAAGAAACCGCTATCAAATTGGGCGGTAACAGGTCTGTATTTCTATGACAATCAAGTGGTTGAATTTGCCAAGCAAGTTAAACCATCAGAACGTGGCGAACTCGAAATCACCTCAATCAATCAAATGTATTTAGAGCGTGGTGAATTGAATGTTGAGCTGTTAGGTCGTGGTTTTGCTTGGTTGGATACAGGGACTCACGATAGCTTGATTGAAGCCGGCACTTTTGTTCAAACCGTTGAAAAACGCCAAGGTTTTAAGGTTGCTTGTTTAGAAGAGATTGCATGGCGTAATGGCTGGTTGACCGATGAACAGGTCCAGAAGTCAGCGAAGCAACTCAGTAAAACAGGTTATGGCCAGTATTTAGAGGATTTACTTCGTGTCCGTCCGCGCCAATATTGATCACCTGCAATGGGAGTCTGATTTTTTCGGACGTTCTACTGCCAAGTTGGACTTCACAGCACAACAAACTGAGATTATCCTTGAAAGTCAATTAGATGACTATGCTATTACTCAGGCAAAAATCTCAGCGGGTGATATTGAACGACTTGATGGGTTATCTCAACTTGGTTTTTCCTTAGTTGAAGGTGAAGTGGATTTTGCTCTGACTATTGGCACAGAAAATGCTTATTTGAACAGTGGCTTATTGGTAACAGAGCGAGTCGATATTGCTGTTGCCGATGAAATCCCTGCATTGCGTCAGGCGGCTGAACAGGTGTTTAGTCAAAGCCGTTTTCGTGCCCCTTGGTACTGTAACGGTGACAGTGGGCGTTTTTATGCATTATGGATAGAGAAAGCGGTTTTAGGCACTTTTGACCACACATGTTTGTTAGTTAAAGAGGCATCAGGGGCGATTTTAGGCTTTGTGAGTTTAAGGCACCTTGATGATGACACTGCACGTATTGGCCTTCTGGCTGTGATGCCTGGAGCGAACGGGCGAGGGATTGGCCGTAAATTGATGTCAGCAGCGTGGGTATGGTGTAAGCAACACCAAAAAAGACAGCTAAATGTTGCCACGCAAATCAGCAATATTGCTGCATTGAATCTTTATTCACGTAGCGGTGCTGCGGTTGCTAGCACTGCGTATTGGTTATATAGGGGACAACATGATTCCATTTAATAAGCCACCCGTTGTAGGAACTGAATTAGCGTATATGAAGCAAGCCATGGATAGCGGCAAGCTGTGTGGTGATGGTGGTTTTACCAAACGCTGTGAAGAGTGGATGGAAAAGCGCTTTGATTGCCCTAAAGTCCAATTAACGCCTTCTTGTACCGCATCATTAGAAATGGCGGCGATCCTCATTAACATTAAGCCAGGCGATGAAGTGATCATGCCTAGCTTTACCTTTGTTTCAACATCCAATGCGTTTGTGCTCAGAGGCGCGACTATTGTATTTGTGGATATCCGTCCTGATACCATGAACATTGATGAAACAAAAATCGAAGCGGCGATCACAGAGCGCACTCGTGCGATTGTCCCGGTTCATTACGCAGGCGTCGCTTGTGAAATGGACACGATTATGGCAATTGCTGAAAAGCATAATCTGTTTGTCATTGAAGATGCGGCACAAGGGGTAATGTCCACCTATAAAGGCCGAGCTTTGGGAACGATTGGTCATATTGGTGCATACAGTTTTCACGAAACCAAAAACTACTCTTCAGGTGGTGAAGGTGGCGCAACATTGGTCAATGATAAGTCACTGATTAATCGTGCTGAAGTGATCCGTGAAAAAGGCACCAATCGCAGTCAATTCTTCCGTGGCCAAGTTGATAAGTACACATGGCGTGACATTGGTTCAAGTTATTTGATGTCTGACCTACAAGCCGCTTATCTATGGGCGCAGCTAGAAGAAGCGGAAAAAATTAATGAACGCCGTTTGCTATTGTGGCAGCGCTATTACGATGCATTAACGCCTTTAGCGCAAGCGGGTAAACTTGCATTGCCTATCGTGCCGGAAGGTTTAAAACACAATGCACACATGTTCTACATTAAGTTAAAAGATGTCGAACAACGCACTGAGTTTAATGACTACATGAAATCCCACGGTATTTTGACAGTGTTCCACTATGTTGCACTGCACACTAGCCCTGCGGGTGAAGAGTTCGGTCGTTTTGACGGTGAAGATCGCTACACGACTAGTGAAAGTGACCGTTTAGTCCGTTTGCCGATGTTCTACAATATGACTGATGAAGAACAGCAAACCGTTATTGATACGATTAAAGCGTTTTTTGCCTAATGTCATTAGCAAGAGCTTCTATTTGGACAGCTGGGTCTACCCTGATAAAAATTGGGGCGGGCCTACTGATTGTAAAACTATTAGCGGTCTCTTTTGGCCCTAGTGGTGTCGGGTTGGCGGGAAACTTTCGCCAGCTCATCACTGTTCTTGGTGTGCTATCAGGGGCAGGGATTTTTAATGGAGTCACTAAATATGTTGCTGAACACCATGAAAATCCTGAAAAGCTACGCGCTGTATTAGGAACGTCATCCACTCTGATCCTAGCATTTTCGACACTACTCGCGTTGATTTTCTTACTATTTAGTGGCTCGATTAGTGAAGGACTGTTTGACAGTAAAGATTACCAGCGAGTTATCCAAGCGGTGGCTTTCATTCAGATGGGGATTGCGTATGCCAATTACTTTTTAGCAATCTTAAAAGGCTATCGAGACGCGTCTGGCAATGCTCAGTCTATTATTTTCGGTAGTATAATTGGCGTTGTTGCTTATTATTTATGCTATACCATGGGTGGCTATGATGGCGCCTTAGCAGGATTAGCATTGGTACCGGCACTTGTCGTGCTACCAGCGGCTTTGATGATTGTACGCCGTAAGCGATTTGCATTATCCATGTTAAAACCCGCTTGGGATAAAGCGATCGCGACAAATTTAGGTAAGTTTACCGTCATGGCGTTAATTACGTCGGTGACGTTACCTGTCGCATACATCATGATGCGAAATCTATTAGCTGCAAAATACAGTTGGGATGATGTAGGCCTGTGGACAGGGGTGAGCACCATTTCTGATGCTTATCTGCAATTTATTACGGCAACATTTTCTGTGTATTTGCTACCTACGTTGTCTCGGCTACAACATAAACATGAAATCTCAGCAGAGATCATTAAAACCTTAAAATTTGTCTTGCCCGCCGTTGCTGTCGCCAGCTTTATGGTGTGGTTACTGCGTGATTTTGCGATTTGGTTACTGTTTTCCGATAAATTTTATGGCATGCGTGATTTGTTTGCATGGCAATTAGTGGGTGATGTTTTGAAAGTTGGAGCCTATGTCTTTGGCTATTTGGTCATTGCAAAGGCAGCTTTACGTTTTTATATTTTGACTGAGGTGAGTCAGTTTATCCTCTTGATGGGCTTTTCCCATTGGCTGATACCTGCACACGGTGCTGTAGGGGCAACGCAGGCTTATATGGCGACCTATATCGTGTATTTTCTCCTCTGTTGTTGTGTATTTTTGATCTACCGTAGGCGAGTATGACAACCTTAATACATGTACTGGGATCTGACCTCCCCCACCATAATCAAACGGTGCTGACATTCTTTAATAATGTGATCTGCAAAGAAAATGCAGAGTCACCAAAGCCGCATTTTATGGTGGTTAGCCTTGATACACAGTTGGCGGATGCCTATCCACAGTTGGATATTGAGGTCTTCGAAAGTAAAAAATTGATTGCTGATGCCGTGATCCGTCGTGCAACGGCTGACCGTCGGGAGCGTTTTTTCTTCCATGGGCAATTTAATGCGCCTATTTGGTTGGCGCTGCTATTTGGTAAAATTAAGTCACATCAATTTTGGTGGCACATTTGGGGGGCAGATCTGTATGAAGACTCCACTTCCCTAAAATTTAAATTGTTTTATATCTTACGCCGATTGGCACAAAAGAAAGTGGGACATGTTTGCGCGACACGGGGGGATTTGTGCTATTTCCAGCAATCAAACCCACGAGTCCCTGCATCAGTCCTGTATTTTCCTACACGTATGGATCCAAGCTTGACCGTTAATACGCCTCCAGTGCGTCAGGACGAGAGTTTAACTATCTTACTGGGTAACTCAGGTGACCGCTCAAATCGCCACATAGAGGCGCTGGGAGCGATTAAACAGCAGTTTGGTGAACAGGTTAACGTGATTGTGCCTATGGGCTACCCAGCTAATAACCAAACGTACATCCAGCAGGTTGAACAAACTGCGCAATCACTGTTTACATCGGGTCAAGTCAACATCCTGAAAGAACGCATGGAATTTAGTGATTATCTGAATTTACTGAAAACCTGTGATCTCGGTTATTTTATTTTTAATCGTCAGCAGGGCGTGGGAACAGTGTGTTTGCTGATCCAGTTCGGTATTCCTTTTGTTATCAGCCGCCAAAATACATTTTGGCAGGATCTGACTGCGCAAAATGTTCCGGTGTTCTTCTATGGTGATGAACTCTCTGTGGGTTTGGTTGAAGAAGCACAACGCCAAATGGCGCTATTAGATAAGCAGCACATTGATTTCTTCGCACCGAATTTTACTGATGGCTGGCATGCAATCTTAGCCGTTGCGGAGGATCAAGCATGACCTTAGCCGAGTTGGGAGGCTTATCGCTTGTTTATCTGATCTCCATTATTTTTATGGGAACGTTGCTGTATAAAGAGTTCCGACGCGTACGTTTCAATTTTAATATCTTTTTTTCATTACTGTATTTACTAACGTTTTACTTTGGTTTCCCGCTGACTTGTGCACTGGTCTTTCAATTTGATGTGGCCATTGTACCTGCGGAATACTTGCTATATGCCCAACTCGCGGCAACCAGTTTTTACGCCATTTATTATGTTACGTACAAAACACGGCTAACCAAAGCGCCTACTGTGGCAAAGCGTCCGCTATTTACCATGAATAAAGTAGAAACTAACCTCACTTGTTTATTGCTGATTGCGGTGGCTGTGGTGACTGTTGGGATCTTCTTCCTGCAAAATGGTTTTTTGCTATTTAAGCTAAAAACTTACAGCCAAATATTTTCCAGCCAAGTTTCAGGGGTGGCGTTAAAACGCTTTTTCTATTTTTTCATCCCTGCGATGCTGATCGTTTACTTTTTACGACCAACGCAAAAGCGCTGGATTTTATTCCTGGTGAGTACGGTCGCTTTTGGTTTTCTAACCTATGTTATCGTCGGTGGTACACGAGCAAATATTATTATTGCATTCGCACTCTTTTTGTTTATTGGTATCGTCAGAGGCTGGATCACATTATGGATGTTGGCTGCGGCGGGGGTTGCAAGCATTGTCGGGATGTTCTGGCTCGCGCTTAAACGCTATGGATTAGACGTGAGTGGGGCAGAAGCATTCTATACGTTCTTGTATTTGACTCGCGATACCTTTTCACCGTGGGAGAACCTTGCGTTACTGTTAAGCAACTACGATAAGATAGAGTTCCAAGGACTGGCGCCGATTGCGCGTGATTTCTATGTCTTTATCCCATCGTGGTTGTGGCCTGATAGACCGGATACGGTCTTAAACTCAGCTAATTACTTCACATGGGAAGTGCTTAACAACCATTCAGGTTTAGCGATATCACCTACCTTAATTGGCTCATTAGTGGTCATGGGAGGCGTGATATTTATCCCGCTTGGTGCCATCGTTGTCGGTTTGATTATCAAATGGTTCGATTGGATCTATGGTATGAGTTTAAAAGAATCAAATCGTTATAAAGCAGCGATCATGCAAGCATTCTGCTTTGGCGCCATTTTTAACATGATAGTGCTAGCCCGCGAAGGGGTGGATTCTTTCGTGTCACGTGTCGTCTTTTTCTGCCTAATTTTTGGGTTTTGTTTGATTTTGGCGAAATTACTGTACTGGTTATTTGAAAGTGCGGGGCTTATTCGTGATAGAGCCGTTTTTTATTTAAAAAACCAACATCGCGACGACCGCTAGAGGAGTTTTATGGAACAGCAATCTATTCCACAATATAGCATCAGAGGTCACCAAATCTGGGGCTTCAGAGATATGGCGCATTTTTTGGATCATCTGTTTGCTGATGGCGAAACCCAGTCTGGCACACTTGTGGCAATTAATGCAGAAAAAGTGATGACCGCAGAAAATGACGAGGCATTAAATACATTACTTGGACAAGCCGAGTACCTCTATGCAGATGGTATCAGTATTGTGCGCGCGATCCGCCGTAAATACCCACAAGCACAAGTTTCGCGTGTTGCAGGAGCCGATTTGTGGGAAGCACTCATGGAACGGGCAGGGAAAGAGGGCACCCCCGTCTTTTTAGTGGGTGGTAAGCCTGAAATTCTCGAACAAACCGAGAACAAGCTACGTGCCCAATGGAATGTGAATATTGTTGGTTCACAAAACGGTTATTTCACAGCGGAAGATCGTGAGGCACTGTTTGAACGTATTCGTGAGAGCGGTGCTAAAATTGTTACAGTTGCGATGGGTTCACCAAAGCAAGAGATTTTGATGCGTGATTGCCGTAAAGTACACCCTGATGCGCTGTATATGGGCGTTGGCGGTACTTATGATGTCTTTACAGGCCACGTGAAACGTGCGCCGAAAGTTTGGCAAAATTTAGGCTTAGAATGGTTGTATCGTTTGTTATCGCAGCCTACTCGTATTAAAAGGCAATTCAAACTACTTAAGTTTTTAGGCTACTACTATAGCGGCAAACTGTAATTTTTATCGTGATATGTCACGGCGTCTGTATTTTGCAACGCCGTGACAATAAAACCTCTTCATTTCTGGCCTCCTACCTCAATTATTTCTATAATCCTTCAAAATTATATGCAAGATATGTGCTTTTGGCTCAAACTCAGGCTTATGGCATTTTTTTCGACTAGTATAATAGTCATTATATGAATGGTTATCATGCTTATTACTACAAATATACCCGAAATCTTTCAAGTTGCAGTGTTGTTGACTACGTTCAGCTAGCCGAGTCACATAGTTTATCTATGCTCCCCGACTATCTTCACTTGTCGCCTAACTGCAACTCGAATTATTTGGAGTATATATAAGTCATAATTGATTTTTAAAGTAACGACAGGGGAATTTATGGAGAGTTCTAAACAAGGACTTCAGCGTGGGCTAGAGGCTCGTCATATTGAGCTGATCGCTCTTGGTGGAACGATTGGCGTTGGTCTATTTATGGGCTCAGCGAGTACATTAAAATGGGCAGGGCCGTCGGTTTTATTGGCTTATATTATTGCTGGGATCTTTGTATTTTTTATTATGCGCTCAATGGGCGAAATGCTTTATGTTGAGCCGGTTACAGGCTCCTTTGCTTCGTTTGGCTATAAATATTTAAGTCCTTTTTGGGGCTGCTTAACCGCATGGGGCTATTGGTTTATGTGGGTTGCCGTGGGGATTTCGGAGATCACTGCCATCGGCGTCTATGCAGAATATTGGTTCCCTGATGTGCCACAATGGGTATTTGCTTTGATAGCAGTGGCTTCTGTCGCTTTAGCGAATCTTGCTGCGGTAAGGCTATATGGCGAACTTGAGTTTTGGTTTGCGATGATCAAAGTCACCACGATTGTGGTGATGATTTTGATTGGATTGAGCCTGATTTTCTTTGGTATCGGTAATAACTTTGAACCGATTGGCCTTGGAAATCTCACCGAGCACGGTGGTTTCTTCGCTGGTGGCTGGAAGGGCTTTTTATTTGCTTTGTGTATCGTCGTTGCATCCTATCAAGGTGTTGAGCTAGTCGGTATCACAGCTGGCGAGGCGAAAAATCCACAGGTGACATTAAAAAAAGCCATTAATAATATTTTATGGCGAATATTGATTTTCTACGTCGGGGCAATTTTTATTGTGGTGACGTTGTTTCCGTGGACGGAAGTGGGTCAACAAGGTAGCCCATTTGTACTGACCTTTGCAAAAGTCGGTATTGTCTCTGCGGCTGCGGTGATTAACTTTGTGGTATTGACTGCTGCACTGTCGGGCTGTAATAGCGGAATGTATAGCGGAGGGCGCATGCTATACGCTTTAGCACATAATAAGCAGTTGCCTCAATCATTATTAAAACTGACGCGTAGTGGCGTTCCTGCACGCTGTGTTGGCTTTACTATTCTCTGTCTATTGGCAGGTTCGAGTCTGAATTATCTTATCCCGAATCCTGAGAAAGTGTTTGTTTATGTCTATAGCGCTAGCGTGTTACCCGGTATGGTGCCTTGGATCGTGATTTTGACGAGTCAATTACGTTTTCGTCAGCAGAACAAAGACAAGCTTGCTGAGCACCCATTCAAATCAATCCTATTTCCTTGGGTGAATTATGCGACTTTGCTGTTTTTAGCTTGTGTGATTATCGGGATGGCAATTAACCCCGATACGCGTTTATCTTTGATTGTCGGTGCGATATTTTTATTGGCGGTTTCTGCACTTTATTTTCTGATCCGCGCTATTAACCGTGGTGGAAGTCAAAGTATAAACCACGCTAAATAAGGTTAGTTATTTAACATTTTCGTGATAAAGAGAGGAAATATGCTCTCTTTATCGACGAAATGAACAAAAGGCAAGCAATCGATATTTTTATTTAAAAAAGGACTAGACAGAGAGTGATTAAATCCGTACTATCCACACCCGCAACGGCGTTAAGCGCCCGTAGCTCAGCTGGATAGAGCGCTGCCCTCCGGAGGCAGAGGTCTCAGGTTCGAATCCTGTCGGGCGCGCCATTTAATTAGCGTGCTGCTACGGTTGGCAAAACAAAGTTGTATGTAGTATGATAGCAACACTTTGAATAAAGTGAAGTTATGGTGGCTATAGCTCAGTTGGTAGAGCCCTGGATTGTGATTCCAGTTGTCGTGGGTTCGAGTCCCATTAGCCACCCCATTTTTTTGTGACATTGCGAGGGTGGCGGAATTGGTAGACGCGCTAGCTTCAGGTGTTAGTGTCCTCAGGACGTGGGGGTTCAAGTCCCCCCTTTCGCACCACGAAAAGATGCAGTCAGTAAGAGTAAAGTAGTGACAATTTCGGCGAGTAGCGCAGCTTGGTAGCGCAACTGGTTTGGGACCAGTGGGTCGGAGGTTCGAATCCTCTCTCGCCGACCAAATTTAAAGAAGCCCGTCTTAACAGACGGGCTTTTTGCTATCCCCGCTTTGCTCATCACACTTCGATCCGTAGCACTTTTCATTAAGTATGGTGGCTGCCTCTGCTACCCAAATCACATACTTATGTATGCTCATCGAGATATCTTCGCCTTGCCGCCTAGCTACAACTCGACTTGTTTAGAGTATAGCCAGTGTTGTTTCTTCAGTTAAAACCCTTTTACAATAATCAAATCAAATCAAATCAAATCAAATCAAATCAAATCAAATCAAATTAACTAACCCAACCTGCATAACCTGCCTTATCGGGTGGTGATAAATGATGATCCTAAGGGGGAGGGGAAGGCGGCTTTAGGGATACTCAATTTATAATGAGAAGCTATTAATTACTTGTTTTTATTTATAATTTGGCGGAGTGATTGGTTTGTGTCGTAAAATAGATACAAATTACTATATTGGTGTCTCTAAATGGAGACATTTTACTGTATGATTTATAAGAATAATTTTTTAAGTTATTTTTGATGTCTCTTAATTGAGACAGCTTTGCTAAAGAAAATTAGGGTGATCAGAAATCATCTCACATATAGCAAAGATGTGGTGGTAAAAAACGATGTGAACAGCGCGAGAGACGTGTATTTTCAGAGTAACTGTGGGTAGATAAAGCGGAATAGTACTTTTAAAAAAGTTGGCACGCATCCTGCATTATTTATTGTGTAGATGCTCATTCCACTTCTTATGATAGCAATGCTTCATAAACCAAGGAATGACGCAAGCCGATTACTGGTGCCTATTGTCCAATTTAGATGAACAAGAGCTAATCCTCTTCTCATCAACCCATGGACGTAACGTTGAGTGAGGCACCATCTGTCTGTAGACCTGATTGTATATTTACACACCTGCTAGTATTGGCAGGTGTTTTTTTTCGTCTGTATACTCGTCATACTTCAAGTTGCAGCGCTTTTCGTTAAGGTATGGTGACTAATCATTCGCGCCAGTCACATACTTTTGTATGCTCTTAGCGACAGCTCGCAATATTTAACTCTTTAATCAAACCTCTTCAATAGTGCATGAAGAGGTTTCCTATTCATTAACGGTTTCTACTACAAAACCATTTGCTGAACCAACGAGTGATGTAGGCGTAGCAAAGAATAATGAATGTAATGATGAAAACGTCTTTATTTAGGTCAACAGTGTCAAAACCTATAATGCTGATAAAAACAAAGGGAGAGCAAATCAACAGTAGCAGATCGAAAAATACTTGCAGGCGATTTGGTGTGGAAATTATCCAACGCCAAATAGTTTTAATTACATTCATATAGAAATCCTGATCCTAGTTAATGCATATATTATTATTTATACACTATGTGAATATTATATTACAGAGTTAGAGCGGTTTTGTTTGAAGCTAGACAACAAAGTATTGTTATTAAAAATAAACAGGTAAAATCATTATTGAGTTAATTATTCTTTTTTTGAATTATTAATGGCAGTAATTGTTATTTTTTATAATTTAAAAAGTGAGTCATTTAGTCGTGTTGATAACGATAAATGATAAGCGAAAAAAAAAACTCCACGATTAAAATGGAGTTTTCAATATAACAAAATCAATTTTTATTGGTGGAGTTAAGAGCGATCTTGCTTCAACGAATGCAATAACGCCTCTTGGCGGATTTTGGCAGCATCTTCAGCCTTATGAAGCTTGTCTAATGCATCCGCTAACCAAGCTGCATCATGGGCATCGAAACGTTGAGCCAGCGCCGCTTTAAAATACGCTTCCGCAGACTCCCATTGCGCATGTTGTAGCGCTATTTGCCCCATCGTACTGTTTAATAGAGGTGTAGCACCTGATTGTTTAATCAGGTGTTTTAATACCTTCTCTAGTGATTCAGGTTTATCAGTACGTAGTCTTGGTGCCAAGAGCAGTAGACGTTCATCATATTGTTGTTTCAAGCCATCAATAATGATTTTTTCGGCGCTTGCCATATCGTCACATTCAATCAGATGTTCAGCTAAGAAAGACTGTAAAGCAGTTTCATGGCGAACTTTGCGTGGTTGCATCTTCCACCAATTTTTTAACCCATCACTGCCATTCTCTGCGATACATTGATTCATTAATCCTTTGTAGGCTTTGAGTTTTAAGGCTTCTAGTTCATCTTCATTGTGCAGTTGCACCTTGGCCATTACAGGCAATAACTCAATCAGTGCTTGATAGGCACCTGAGCGTAGATAAGCTTGTTCTGCAAGGCGTAAAACTTCAGGGTGTCTAGGTGCTTGATCAAGTAGCTTATCAATACCTGTGCGTGCCGCATACACCTCATCTTCTGCTAATTGGATACGAACACGAGTGATATCAACAGGAAGTTGATCGCTTCCTGCAACTTCTGCGGCTCTATTGAGGTATTGATGGGTACGATGCTCATCGCCACGTTGTTGCGCAGCTTCAGCAGCCAGCAGGTAGTTGATCACAGGTTGCTGGGAGAAGTCAGCATGTTTACTCATCAGCTTTTCAACCTGATCGAAGTCACCTTCAGCCAGTTTGAGAAAGGCTTTTTGTGTTTGTGAATGTGCTTTGTGGTATTTACGACCACTGACCCAGCCTTTAGTTCTTGAGGTTGTGCTCATAAAACGGCGATAGCACCAGCCAAGGAACAGCAAAACAAATTGCAGTAAAATAAAGCACAATACTAGGCTAGTCACACTCGTGGTAATGTCGTAATTATCTGTACGAATAAAAACATAACCTTGGTGTCCAGCTAATAGTGGCCCTAAAATAACGCCAGCAATGAGAACGATAAACAGTATGAGTATCTTAATCATAGTTACCCCTTCTGCTCATTGGTTGTTGTTTCCGCGGGTTGAGCTTCTGGTTTAGCTTCAGGCTCGGCGGGCGGCGTTTCGTTTTCAGTCGCTTGAGTGGGTGCTTCAGCGACAGGCGTTGATGTATTTTCATCAGACTGTGATAGTAAGTTACGCACCCGTGCTTGCATCACCTTTTCCAATTTCGGTTGGCTTTCCAACGCGTCAGGCATTTCTGCATCAATTGGCTGGTTTATCAGCTCGTCAACTTCGGTTAAGAAGGCTTTGGTGGCCGGTGCATTCACATCAAAATAGGCGCGAACCCATGTTGAAACTTGCTCCAGAGATTGTTTATAGGTCTCTTCTTGATAGCGCGGTACTGCTTGTGCGGCGATCAGTAGCTGTGAGCGAATATTTTCACGTAGGTAGATATCTTGATTCGGTGCGAGTAGCGGAGCCTCTGAACCATCACGGGCACGGACTGTAATAAAGTCGTTGGTAAAACTTTTCCAACTGCGGGCTAAATTGTCTTTCCAATCGGCGATATCACTAGAAACTTCCTCATCATCAACCTTAGCGTCACCACTATTGATATCATCTAGGCGTAAATTGTCGACTTCATTACTGAGTTGATTTAAACGTAAAATAATACCGTCGTAGTCGACTTGATTGATTGCTGCTAGGCTTGCGATGTCATTACCGATTGCTTTACGAATGTCGAGTAGACTTGGATCGTTCATTTCAGCGAGGCTGGAATCTGCACTTTTCAGTAAAACCGCCGCAGTAATAGGATCGTGATCATTCCACAGTTTTCTACCTGCCATTTTGACCATGAAGTCTGCTTGGGCCAATAACCAATTTTTGACATCAGAGCTGGATAGGGCATTAACATGCGCTTGCAGCTCTTGCATACGGCGATTAAGCTGAGCTTCATATTCAGTAGCGCGTGATTTAATTTCTGACTGTGAGGCAATCAATGAGTCCAAACGCTGCCTATCTGCTTTTTGTTGTTCAGCTAAATCACTTAACTGTTGCTTCAATTCATTGTTTTCATTAACAAGTTGAGCATTGCTTTGTTGAGTGAAGTAATAGATACCACCACCAATAGCGATGATAATAGCGATAGCGATAGCACTACCGATGAGACCTGAACGTTTTTTTTCCGAAGACGGCGTTGTTTGGCGGTTTTTTGGTGTATCCGCTACCGTTTCATGATTAACCGCCTCGGTGGATTTATCTTGTTCCGTCATAATTAGCATCCCATGTCGGTTGAAATTAATGCTTCCAATAAAGCATTATTATCTGCGCTATTTGCCACACAGACCTTTTGCCAGCCATCTTGGCGAGCTTGGTCTGCAATCCGTTCGCTGACAACCAATAAGCGGCGCTTAAACCACCACTCTTTTGTATTCTCAGCAATTAATTCATTAAGTAAGGCTAACATTTGACCGCTACTAATCACAATATCGGTAATGTCGGCGTTAACCCATTTTTGATTAAACTCTGCTTTATCGTATTTCACAGGGTATCTGGTATAACATTCACAATACTCAACTTGTGCGCCGCGAGACCTTAGTGTCGAAGCAAGTAGCTCTCTTCCGCCATTGCCTCGTAATAATAGGGCTCGTTTACCTTCAAGAAACTGTAATTCAGGAAGGCTGAGCAGTGCTTCGCTCGTTTCGCCATGTTCAGGCCAACGGATAGTCGATCCTGTGATTTCTTCAAAATATTGGCCAGTTGAACGGCCAATACCATAATAGGATAACTTATCTGACCAGTTGAGTCCCGTGTGCTTAAGGGTTAAATCTGCATACCAGACCGCATTTTTAGATAAAAGAAACACTAAATCATTTTCATCGAGCTGATGAAGCCTTGATCCTAATACATCAAGCTCAGCCCCCGGTCCAATTTCAATGAGGGGGGCAGCAAAGGCTTCGCCCCCTTTTGCATGAATGGCGGCGATCAGTTCTGCGCCTGATGGCTCGGGCCGAGTGATGAGTACTCTCATTCAGGTGCATTTCCTGCATACACTTTGGCTAGAATTTCACGAGCGCCTTTATCGAGCAGCTCTTCGGCAAGTGAAATACCTGCCTGCGTTGCTTGTTCAGGGGCAATTAAACGTTCTCCTCGAACAACTTGGCTACCATCTGGGGCACCGACGAGAGCACGTAACCAAATTTGATCTGTTTGCCAAATCGCGTAGCTACCGATAGGAACTTGGCAGCCCCCTTCAAGACGCATATTCATCGCACGTTCAGCAAGAACACATACTGAAGTGTTCTGGTGATTGAGTTTTTCCAACAGGCTACGAGTGTATTGGTCATCTAAACGGCACTCAATACCGACTGCTCCTTGGCCAACGGCAGGTAGTGATTGTTCAGGTGTAAGAGCAGTACGAATTCTGTCTTCTAAACCTAAGCGCTTTAAACCTGCAACAGCCAATATGATGGCATCATATTCGCCGTTATCTAATTTTGAAAGACGTGTTCCAACGTTGCCACGCAGATCACGAATAATCAGATCAGGGCGTAACTCTCTGATTTGACATTGACGGCGTAGACTGGAAGTCCCGACGATACTCCCAGCAGGGAGTGCGTCAAGGTTAGCAAAGTGGTTTGAAACAAATGCATCACGGGGATCTTCACGTTCACAAATGGTGACTAATCCAAGCCCTTCAGGGAACTCAACCGGGACATCTTTCATTGAGTGCACCGCAATATCTGCACGTTTTTCAAGTAATGCTAATTCGAGCTCTTTAACGAAAAGGCCTTTACCGCCGACTTTTGCTAACGGAGTGTCTAAAATGATATCGCCTTTAGTCACCATAGGCACCAGTTCAACCTGTAAACCTGGATGGAGTTGCTCTAGCTTTTCTTTGACAAAGTGAGCTTGCCACATGGCTAAAGGGCTTTTACGTGTCGCAATACGGACGATATTCGTTGCTGTCATTTCGCTGCTTTCTCAGGCATTCAATGCCATAGATTAACCATACAATTATTCCTAGTTTTAACATTTTAGCGCCTAGTTTTCCAGTTAACACCGTTAAAGCTTGCTAATCATTGAGACGATTATTGATAGATAGCATCTTTTTATGAGGAATGAATGAGAGATAAAATCATCAAAAACAGAGTAGGTCGCTAAAATTAATTTAGCTAATCGTGCTATTATGTGAGTGAAAAAAGATCATGTTATGACCGTTTTATGGTGAAGCGTGCAAGCTTAGGTGCAATGCGAATTACGTCTATAATGAGTGCAATAAGCGCCTTTTTTGAGTCTGGAAGTAATTTGTTATTATTCCATTGATAAACAAGGGATATTTTCAGGGTATAAAAAATAAAAAGTCTTTTTATACAATATGTTGAAAATTAATTTGTATCAAAAATACACAGAGAAAATTATGTGATCTACTTTACCCTTTTGCGCCAAGGTGTTAAATTGATCACGTTTCCAACAATTCATTTGAAAAAAAATTTAAATATATCTCTATCTATTGCTAGTGGGTGCTGGGGTTTCCCAGATGTGTCGTTTAGTCATTCAAGCCAGGCGTATCCCTTGTATCTCTATATTGAAACTTTAAAACAGAGACTTGATGCGATAAACCAACTTCGGTTAGATCGCGCAACAGCGTCAATGAGTGAAACCTTTTGTAAGGTTTATAGCCTGCTGCCTGTCTTGTTTCATTATCATCACCCAATGATACCTGGTTATATAGAAGGTAATGTTCCTCACGGCGTTTGTTTCTTTACCCCTGATAATGACCAGCAAGTTTGGTTATCTCAATTTGAAAAATATCTTTCACAAGCAGATAAAGCGAATGGTGAATTACCTATTACAGGTATTTACTCGATGGGAAGTACTTCCTCAGTAGGGCAAAGCCAATGCTCAGATATTGATATTTGGGTCTGCCACCCTGCATGGCTGGATCATGAAGAAAAACGCTTGTTACAGAAAAAGTGCACCCTAATAGAACAGTGGGCGGCTTCATTAGGCATTGATGTCACTGTCTTTTTAATTGATGAAAATCGTTTTCGTCATCATGCCAGTGGTCATATTGGCGGCGAAGATTGCGGTTCAACGCAGCACATCTTATTACTTGATGAATTTTACCGTACCGCGGTACGTATGGCAGGTAAAAGATTGCTGTGGGCCATGGTACCAGTTGAAGAAGAGCAACACTATGATGAATATGTCATGGCACTTTATGCTCAGGGTGTATTAACACCTAATGAGTGGCTCGACCTTGGTGGCTTGGGCGAACTCTCCGCAGCAGAATATTTCGGGGCGAGTTTATGGCAACTGTATAAAAGTGTCGACTCACCGTATAAAGCCGTTTTGAAAAGCTTATTGCTCGAATCTTATTCATGGGATTATCCGAAAGGTAAGTTGTTGGCTTTAGAATTTAAGCGCCATTTACATGCAGGTGAGATCGTCTGTTACGGTTTAGATTCCTATTGTTTAATGTTAGAGCGCGTTACCCGTTATTTAATTGAAATCAATGATACCACCCGCCTAGATTTAATTCGTCGCTGTTTTTATCTTAAAGTCTGTGAAAAACTCTCTGAAGATGATGATGTAAACACCTGCTCGGGTTGGCGTCGTGATGTACTTTCTCAATTAGTAGAATCATGGGGCTGGGGAGCAGAACGCTTAGCAATGCTGGATTCACGTAACCAATGGAAGATTGAGCGAGTTCGTGAAGCGCATAATGAGTTACTCGATACGATGATGCAAAGTTATCGTAATTTAATTCGTTTTGCTCGTCGTAATAATTTAAGTGTCAGCGCTAGCCCACAAGATATTGGGGTGTTGACCCGTAAGTTATATGCTGCATTTGAGGCCTTACCGGGTAAAGTAACCTTAGTGAATCCCCAAATAACACCGGATCTGAGCGAGCAACATCTTACCTTTATTTATGTGCCAGCCGGTCGTGCTAATCGTAGCGGTTGGTATCTTTATAACCAAGCACCGCATATCGAAACGATTATTGGTCATCAGCCGTTAGAATATAATCGCTACTTAAACAAATTGGTTGCTTGGGCATATTTTAATGGGCTGTTAACTGAAAATACCCAAGTGTATATGCATCATGGCAAATCTCAATGTGATGAGAAAAAATTGCTTGAGTTGATGCATGATGTATCAGGGCACTTCCCGATCCGTTTACCTGCACCAACGCCAAAAGCCTTATATAGCCCTTGTGAAATTCGTCATTTGGCGATCATTGTTAATTTAGAGAATGATCCAACCCAAATCTATTCTGATCAAGTTGTCCATTTTGACTTCAGAAAGTTGGACGTCTTTAGTTTTGGTGAAGACCAACGTTGCTTAATTGGCAGTATCGATCTCTTGTATCGTAATTCATGGAATGAAGTGAGAACGCTGCATTTTAGTGGCGAGCAATGCATGTTGGAGGCATTAAAAACCATTCTAGGTAAGATGCATCAGGACGCCGCGCCACCCGATGCGGTTGAAGTATTTTGTTATAGCGAGCACTTACGTGGCTTAGTCAGAACTCGGGTACAACAATTGGTTTCCGAATGTATTGAGTTACGTTTATCCAGTAATCGTCACGATCCTGGGCGCTTTAAGGCATTACGCATTGCAGGGCAAACATGGGGTCTGTTCTTTGAGCGTTTAAACGTCTCGGTACAGAAATTAGAAAATGCGGTTGAGTTTTATGGGGCGATTTCTCATAACAAACTGCATGGCTGGCCTGTGAAACTGAATGCAAAAGAAGAGCACCACTTACCTGCTGTCGTTGATGGTTATGCAAGTGAGGGAATCGTACAGTTTTTCTTTGAAAATACAGCGGATAACACAGGGTTCAATATTTATGTGTTAGATGAAGCGAATCGCGTTGAAATATATTCACATTGCGAAGGTTCAAAAGAAGAGCTGGTGCGTGATGTTAGCCGTTTTTACTCATCGTCTCATGACCGCTTTACTTATGGCGCTAATTTTATCAACTTTAACTTGCCTCAGTTCTACCAAATTGTGAACCAGCAAGGCAAAAACCAAGTGATACCCTTTTCAGGGGGAACTTGGCCTTTTGATATCGAAAAGGATGATGACTTAGTGGATGTAAAATCGATTGAGCCATCACCTCAACATCAAGCGCACTACTATTAATAATTAAAAGGTGAACGGTTCACCGCTTTGAAAGGCGATGGCTTGCGCTAACATGTCCGTAAATAGCCCTCCTGAACGATCACAGACCCAATTATTATCTTTATAATCATAATGGTAACCACCTTGCTTGGTCGCTAGCCATATTTGATGGAAAGGTTCTTGTCTGTTGATAATGATTTTACTGCCATCTTCGAAACTGAGCGTCATTACACCGCCATTTGTCTCGCAATCAATATCAGCGTCGCCATCATAGTTATCCAAATGCTCTTCAATGGATGCCATCATTGTGTCTGCAAGTTGGTGAAATTCACTGTCATTCACGGTTAAATTCCTATTTGCTCAAATAATTTGCTACATATACTCTAAATAATTCGAGGTGCAGCTAGGCGACAAGTGAACGTAGTCAACAACGCTGCAATTTGAAGTATGACGAGTATAGAAATTATAGAGGCGAATGTGGATAAGGGTCAATCAACCCGTTTTCAGGTGGTTATCATATTGTGGATAGGGAAGAAAATCGCATTTCAATTGATTAACAATAGTGATTTGCACAAGCACACCTGTTAATCTGTTAGCTATATTCAGACGTCAAAAGTTAGTGTTACAGGCGAAACATCATGAAAAAAAGTTTAGTTGGGCTATCTGCATTGATTATTTTATTGTCACTTTCAGGCTGCGGTTTAAAAGGGCCTCTTTATTTTCCACCTGAAGAACAGGCGACTCCTGCAAAAGCATCAGATGTAGAGCCTAAAGCAGCGGACAGTACGGCGGCACAATCGCCTACATCAGTATCAAATCCCCAATAAGCTGCTGCGATGGAGCGGAATATGCAATTTTCTAAAATGCATGGCTTAGGTAATGATTTTATGGTGGTAGATGGCGTTACACAAAACGTCTATTTTTCGCCTGAATTAATCAGCCGTCTCGCGGATAGGCATACAGGTGTTGGTTTCGACCAATTGTTATTGGTTGAAGCGCCTTATGATCCCGACTTAGATTTCCATTATCGTATCTTTAATGCAGATGGTAGCGAAGTTGCTCAATGTGGCAATGGTGCTCGTTGTTTTGCTCGTTTTGTACGTCTTAAAGGGCTCACCAATAAACAAAAAATTAAAGTGAGTACTCAAGCGGGCCGTATGGTTCTTACTGTGAATGATAACGATGACGTGTGTGTCAACATGGGAGAACCTGAATTTGAGCCACAGAAAGTGCCATTTCGTGCCATTAAAGCGGAAAAAACTTATATTATTCGTGCGCTAGAACGTACAGTGTTATGTGGTGTTGTTTCAATGGGAAATCCCCACTGTGTGATCCAAGTTGAAAGTGTGCACACCGCAGAAGTCGAAATATTAGGGCCGGTATTGGAAAGCCATGAGCGCTTCCCTGAGCGGGTCAATGTTGGTTTTATGGAAGTAGTCAGTGCGAACCACATCCGTTTACGTGTTTATGAACGTGGCGCCGGTGAAACGCAGGCATGTGGTAGTGGCGCTTGTGCCGCGGTTGCGATTGGTATTCAGCAAGGGGTGTTGGCAAGTCGGGTTAAAGTTGATTTACCGGGGGGCTCACTCGATATCAGTTGGGAAGGACCGGGTACACCGTTGTATATGACTGGGCCAACTAGCCATGTCTATGATGGAGTTTTACAGCTTTAGTTATTAAGAGGTTATGATGGATAAAACGAAAATTGCATCAGAAAGCTGTCATCAATTAGATGAGCGCCAAGTGGTGCAGTACTTACAGGAACAACCTGATTTTTTTATCCGTAATGCTTCGCTCGTTGAACACCTTTTGATCCCACATGCTATACAGGGGGCGATTTCGCTCCCTGAAGCGGTAATGAACCGCCAACGTTTAAAAATCAAACAACTGGAACAAGATATTCGTTTTATGGTCGAACAGGCGCATGAAAATGGCCAGTTATTTGATGAGCTTTTATACTTAGTGATTGAAATGTCGATGGCTGAAAGCCTTAATGGGATGCTCACAGCGCTCAATCGTTGGGCGAAAAGGTTAGGCTTATCGGGGGCTTCAGTGCGTTTATTTAGTGAATGCTGGCGGCTTTCTGCCCCTTTGGATGCACAGGCACTGGTAGTATCACGCAGCGCATTCGAATCTATTCGTATTCAACGTTTTGGTGATAGAACCAATTACTTAGGCCGTTTAAATGGTCCAGAAATACAACTTTTGTTACCTGATGCGCTAAATGTTGGTTCAGTCGCTGTCTCTCTGTTTGGGCATCATGGCGAGTCAGGCATGGTTATTTTTACTAGCCGCGATCGTGACCATTACCAGTCAGGCATGGGCACAGTGATGTTAGAGAAAGTCGCACAAATCTTGCCGAGGTTACTATGTCGATGGATAGAACGCCTCTAACTGCTCAGCCACAGGGGCTGATGATCCAAGTCGAATCCTTTCTACGCTATTTACATGTTGAGCGTCGGCTAAGCCCTGTCACTATTACTAATTATCGCCGCCAATTAACTACCGTTGTTGAGATGCTTAATGACATGAAAATGGCGCAGTGGCAGCAATTAGATACGGTGAAGGCGCGTAATGTTGCAGCCAAAAGCCGTCGAGCAGGGTTACAGGCGGCAAGTATGGCGTTACGTTTATCTGCTTTGCGTAGTTTTTGCGATTGGATGGTTCAACAAGGGGAGCTCCCTGCTAATCCAGTTAAGTCTGTACATGCCCCCAAAGCTAAAAAACGGCTACCAAAGAATATGGATGTCGATGAAGTGTCACAGCTTCTGAATATGGAAAGTGGTGATCCGTTGGTCGTTCGTGACCGCACAATGCTTGAGGTGATGTATGGTGCAGGGTTGCGCTTATCTGAACTGGTAGGTCTAGATGTTCGTCATTTGGATCTGGCTACCGGTGAAGTGAGAGTAATGGGTAAAGGTAGCAAAGAGCGTAAGATCCCAATGGGCAAAACCGCAGTCCGCTGGCTAGAACGTTGGCTGGAAATGCGTGAACTGTATGATCCAGAAGATGATGCAGTCTTTATCTCTACACAAAGCGGTAAACGTATTTCGAATCGTAATGTACAAAAGCGTTTTGAACAGTGGGGCATCAAACAAGGGGTGAATAGCCATATCAACCCCCATAAGTTGCGACACTCGTTTGCAACACATATTCTTGAATCAAGTGGTAATTTACGCGGTGTGCAAGAGCTACTCGGTCATGCAAATTTATCCACAACACAAATCTATACACACCTTGATTTTCAGCATCTGGCAAACGTTTATGATGTAGCTCATCCCAGAGCAAAAAGGGAGAAACCCTAATGCATTTTTACCGACCGTTATCACCGATCCAAGCGATGACTTTTGACTTGGATGATACTTTATATGATAACCATCCAGTCATTGATAAAACGGAAGAAGAGGTATTACGTTTTGTCCGCGAATATGATCTGCGATTTAATCATTTTACCAATGATGACTTATATACATTCCGTAATATTGTTGCCGATCAAGAGCCTGAGATTTGCCATGATATAACGCGCTGGCGTTGGTTATCATCGAAAATGATGTTTTGCCATTATGGCTATAGCCGTGAAGATGCTCAAAAAGGGGCTGATGACATCATGGCGCATTTTACTTATTGGCGAAACCAAATCGACGTTCCTCTGGAAACTCACCAAATATTGACGCAGCTAGCTGAAAAATTACCGCTGGTAGCGATCACCAATGGTAATGCAGAGCCAGATGCATGCGGGCTAGGACAATATTTCCAATTTGTCTTAAAGGCTGGTCCCGATGGTCGTTCGAAACCTTATTGTGATATGTATCGGTTGGCAGCACAAAAGTTAGAGTTAGAGCCGCACGCTATCCTTCATGTTGGTGATAATTTACTGACAGATGTTGAAGGGGCTATTCGCAGCGGTATGCAAGCTTGCTGGATCAACAGTGACAATAGAACATTGATGGAAGAAAAAGATGTGCGTTTATTGCCACATGTTGAAATTTGTCGGTTGGCTTCTTTATTGTCACTGGTATAATCATTTTTCTGTATATAAACACAGTGGTGGTATAAATATACCACCACTGTCTTGCTTTGATGGTAATTATGGACGTCTCTAATCTGCTCGAAGGTCTTAATGATAAACAGCGTGAAGCGGTTGCAGCTCCACGTACTAATCTCTTGGTTCTTGCAGGTGCAGGGAGCGGAAAAACACGTGTGCTAGTTCACCGAATTGCTTGGTTGATGGCCGTTGAACATGCATCGCCGTTCTCTATCATGGCGGTTACCTTTACCAACAAAGCTGCAGCAGAAATGCGCCATCGTATCAATCAATTGATTGGTTCAAGCGAAGGTGGCATGTGGATTGGCACTTTCCACGGGCTGGCGCATCGTTTATTACGTCAACATTATTTAGATGCGGGGCTACCACAGGATTTTCAAATTTTAGATAGCGATGACCAATACCGCTTAATTCGTCGTTTGCTTAAAGCGATGAATCTCGATGAAAAGCAATGGCCTCCACGTCAAGGCATGTGGTACATCAACGGTAAAAAAGATGAGGGGTTACGTCCTCAACATATTGAAAGCTATGGTAATCCAGTTGAAAGCACATGGCTGAAGGTCTATCAAGCCTATCAAGAAGCGTGTGATCGTGCTGGGCTGGTGGATTTTGCTGAATTACTCTTACGAGCTCATGAATTGTGGTTAAATAAACCGCATGTCTTACAACATTATCGCGAACGTTTTACCAATATCTTAGTGGATGAGTTTCAGGATACCAACAGTATTCAGTATGCGTGGATCCGCGTTTTGGCTGGTGAAACAGGCAAAGTGATGATCGTTGGTGATGATGATCAGTCAATTTATGGTTGGCGTGGCGCACAAGTTGAAAATATTCAGCGCTTTTTAAACGATTTCCCTGGAGCAGAAACCATTCGCCTTGAGCAAAATTATCGCTCAACCAATAATATCTTGAAGGCGGCTAACGCCTTGATTGCTAATAACAGCGATCGGTTAGGTAAAAATTTATGGACAGAAGGCGGCGATGGCGAGCCAATTTCTCTCTACTGTGCCTTCAATGAATTAGATGAAGCACGCTACGTAGTGAGCCGTATTAAACAGTGGCAAGAAAATGGTGGTGCATTGCAAGATTGTGCCATGTTATATCGTAGTAACGCACAGTCACGGGTATTGGAAGAAGCGCTTATTCAGAGTGCGATGCCATACCGTATTTATGGCGGGCAACGCTTCTTCGAACGCCAAGAGATCAAAGATGCTTTATCGTATTTAAGACTCATTGCTAACCGTAATGATGATGCTTCTTTTGAGCGCGTCGTCAACACACCAACGCGTGGTATCGGCGATCGCACCTTAGATACCGTGCGCCAAACCGCCCGAGATCAGCAACTGACCCTATGGGAAAGTTGTGAATACTTATTGCGTGAGCAAGTTCTGGGCGGACGTGCAGCAGCAGCGATTGAGCGCTTTTTAGAGCTAGTTGATGCTTTAGCCAAAGAAACGCAAGAAATGCCATTGCATGTACAAGCGGATAGGGTAATTAATGACTCTGGTTTGCGCGCAATGTATGAACAAGAAAAAGGTGAGAAAGCACAGGCACGTATCGAAAACTTGGAAGAGCTTGTCAACGCAACGCGTGACTTTAGCTATCAAGACGAAGATCAAGATTTAATGCCATTACAGGCATTTCTTTCTCATGCGGCCTTGGAATCAGGTGATGGTCAGGCTGATGTGCATCAAGATGCCGTTCAGCTAATGACACTGCACTCAGCAAAAGGTCTGGAATTCCCAATCGTATTTATTGTTGGCATGGAAGAAGGCATGTTCCCAAGCCAAATGTCGATGGATGAAAGTGGTCGTTTAGAAGAAGAGCGCCGCTTAGCTTATGTGGGGATTACGCGGGCGATGCAGAAACTCACGATCACATACGCTGAAAGCCGCCGTTTATATGGCAAAGAAGTTTACCACCGGCCATCTCGTTTTATTGCTGAGCTACCCACAGAGTGTGTGGAAGAAGTCCGTTTACGTGCAACCGTTTCACGTCCTGTTAATCATCAGCGCCTTGGTACACCAATCACTCAGAATGACTCAGGTTATGCATTAGGTCAACGTGTCGTTCATCCTAAATTTGGTGAAGGTACAATTATAAACTTGGAAGGAAGTGGCGAACATTGTCGTTTGCAGATAGCCTTCCAAGGGCAAGGTATTAAGTGGCTGGTGGCATCTTATGCACGGCTAGAGAATGTCTAACTCATGATTTAGTGGTATTTCATTCAATTATTTTACTGAGTGAAATACCATTAATTAAGGATATAAAATCATTTTTTTTAAATATTTTTGTTGTTATTCAATAATGATTAAAACTAATCATGTTATAAAATAATTATTAATGATAATTAATTTATAAATTTGTTTTTTAATTGAATTTTTTATTCAGAATGATATGTAATAAAAATTTGTATCTAACAAAAAGTTAGATTAGCATTCATTACTGCATTATTTATATAACATAGATATACTCGTCATACTTCAAGATACAGGGGGGGTGATTGCGCTCAGCTAGCCGAGTTACATAGTTCATCTATGCTTCCCGTCTATCTTCGCTTGTCGTCTACCTGCATCTCGAATTATTTAGAGTATATACCTATTATAGTTTATATTAATTAAGTTTAAAAAGGAGTTAATAAAGTGAATACATGGAATGTAAAAAATAGATTAAGTGATACAATTGATTTTAATAGAAATTTAAGCATTACAAATCTTAAAACTGATACAGATGAATTAGCAAAAGAACAATATAATCAAATGGAAGGGTTATGTTCAGAGATATCCGTTACAGTCAGAAAGGCTGAAAGAGATGTTCGTATTTTAAATCGTCGAATGGCAAAAGTAGATAAATCCTCGCCAAAATATAAAAGCTATGAATCTCGTCTTAATAAAGTTAAATCACTCTTAACTGAGTTGAAAACTACGGCTGAGGAAATGAACGCTGCCACTTTTAACCAAATGGTTACAGTTCATTATTTCAGAAACACGATGGATAAAGCAGAAAAAAATATGCATAACATCATTACCGACTACTCTAAAGGGAATTTTAGTTTAGATGAAATGCAGGTGAAATTAAATAATCTGAAAAATAATACTATGAATCATATGGAAAAGTTACTGCCATACAAAAAAGTTAATGAACTAATTGGCGGGAAGGTTGCTTCTGGACTTGAGTTGTTTAATGAACATAGTAAAAAAATAAGTTTAATTTATAAAGATTCTATGGCATCACTTTGTAAGCGTATTGATACGATTACAGAAATTGTAAAATTTTATGAGGAGCAATCTGACATAGTAGTACCAGAAGCTCAGCTCACTGGAACAGAAGTTTTTTTAGAGCAGATGGATGTAGAAGGAAATGTACCATTGGAATTAGAGCTTACGCAGGTGGAAGGAAATCATTCACGCTTATCTACTGAACTTGCATCAGCTGATGTTTTAAATCAACAAATGTCTGAGTTTGAAAGTGGTCATAATGGCACAAGTGTATTTACTGGCAAGCAAGTGGATCAATCTATAACTCGACAGCAATATAGCTGTGTTGGGATTTGTAGGGTAATGCATTAATTATTCAATAAGATAGAGCCATTTAAAATTAAGATGCTCATTCATTTCATGAGCATCTTTTATCGTAACTTTTATAGTTGGTTACTTTGATTTAAGAGTCTAATCATCAAGATTTAAGTTTTTAATTTTGATTTTTCCATACAGTGAAGTATAAAATCACACCGAAAAACCTTTCTCGTATTTATCATGTCATTAAATAACTTAATTGATTCTCTCGCCACCAATGGTTGGTATGTATGGGATGACTTTGTGACTCCTGAACAACGTCAGGCAATCAAGGATTGCATCCCAGATATTGCTTTGAAAGATGCGCGTATTGGCAATAAAGCATCATTACAAGGCAATAAAACCATTCGCGGTGATCAAACGGTATGGCTAGAACCTGAAATGGGTGTGCCTATTACACAATATATGGATAAAATGGATGCTATCCGTGAAGAGTTAAATCGTCAGTGTTATATGGGGCTGCGTGATTTTGAAACCCATTTTTGTCGTTACCCTAACGGTGCATTTTACAAAAAACATATTGATAACTTCCAAGGACAAGGCATTCGTAAAGTCACCACTGTGATTTATTTAAATGAAGAATGGCAATCAGGTGATGGTGGGGAGTTGGTCGTGTATGATTTACAAGATCAAGAACTATTTCGATTAGAGCCATTGGCTGGACGGATGATTGTGTTTATGTCCGAAAACTTTCCTCATGAAGTTTTGCCTACCCAAAAAAAGCGTGAAAGTATTGCTGGTTGGTTTTTAACTGAAAAAATACTTTGACCCTTATTCCATTAAGCCGCCCCGAATAGGGGTGGGCTGTTTTAATATTCATATTATAAATATTATTAGGAATAGTAGATAAAATCTTAGTTTGTTATTTTCTTTACTCTATATTAGCTTGAATTAGAGGCTAATGACTTTGTTGTTCTTGATAACTTTTAGCTTAATAATAGTGTTTTTATATATTATGAATTAATTTTTTATAAACAATAAGGATGTTAATGCTATGAACAATAATAAAGAAACGAAATCAATATTAGATTATGAAATAAATCAGTTTTTCGATAAAAAGATTAATGGCATCCCCGCAGAGAAAATAATGGAACAAGTCTGGCACGGGGTCGATATTCTCGATGAGTATATCATAAATATAAGTGGTATTCATCAGGAGTGGCTTGAGTTAGCCAACCAACTATTAAGTAAAACTAATAATAACCTATATATTGAAAATTATTTGTCTACACTTAATGATATGTTTAATGATGCAGCTCAGAGTTATAATGAAATATATGATTCTATGAGTTCTGTTATGTTTTCGTATAATGACATATTAAGGTCAATAATCTCTGATTCTGAAGATATTAGATGCGATATATCTATATTAGAAAAACGATTGTTAGCAGAAACACCAAAATTTTATGAGCCTATAGAAAATCATAGTGATATGGGGCCATTGTTCCATCAATTAACCAAAAAAACTAACGAATTACTTTCAGCTTTTCGTGATGCTAAAGATATCGCACATAAGGTAGTTCCTAAAATTCTCTCTTTATATAAATACCATGTAAAACCAAAATTACTTAATGATGCTAATTCTTTAATTAATGATCTGGTCACTGGTGATGTTATTTCCATTGCAACGATGCTGACACATAGAGTAGAAAATACGTTAGAAGATATGCGATATTGGTCTGAGTCAGCGCCTATTTTAAAAACTAATCAACAATCAGTTGGCACAGAAATAATTTCTAGCATAGAAAACCGCATGATTGATGCAGTATCATGTTTTGGAGCAGGTGTGGATAGTAGTGGAATTAACATGGATAACCTAATTATAAATGACAAAGGGCTTAATCTGTTATCAATGACAGCCCCACGCCGTGAAATAGTATCGATTGTATAATGGGGTAATTGAGATTGATGAGTATATACTCGTCATACTGCAAAACACAGGGGTGCCCGCATTACGCTCACCGAGTCAGCGAGTTTATTAATGCTTCCTGTCTATCTTGGCTTGTTGTTGACTTGTATCTCGAATTATCCAAAGTATATATAACCACCTGCTAATGCAGGTGGTTATGGTTTAATGATGACGATGACAATATATTAAAATTTAAGTCAATATAGGCTTAAACTCTTTTCCACTAAATATCTTTTTTGCATTACCTCGTTCAATTTGATAATGCGAAACATGTCTCTGCTTATCGAGTGCCGAAACTTGTTGTGTT
Source organism: Providencia manganoxydans (assembly GCF_016618195.1). Taxonomy (NCBI): domain Bacteria; kingdom Pseudomonadati; phylum Pseudomonadota; class Gammaproteobacteria; order Enterobacterales; family Morganellaceae; genus Providencia; species Providencia manganoxydans. Next base: position 4,082,185 of record NZ_CP067099.1, on the reverse strand, counting down.
TGGTATTCATGCAATCGCCAAAAAATAAGTTGTTTCGCTAATTTTTTATTCGCATGTTGACTGCGTTCTGACTGTACTTTCACGCTGATATTCGTCGCGATATGTTTTGCTCTCACGGCTGAGCAAGTTTTATTGACATGCTGCCCTCCTGGTCCTTGAGATTTGATAAACTCAAATACAATTTCACTGTCTTCAATAGCTTGCAAAGGTGAAAAACGTATTACACTGAGAAACCAATTTTTTCTCTTATGTTTAGGCCGTATAGGGCTTTGACATTGCCACTGAATAGTACCAGACCACATATTCGCTAACGTTTCAGTATCGCTACCTTCTAGTGAAACTAAAGCAGACTTTAAACCTTGCTGCGATGGTAAAGACTCTAATATATCAACAATAACATCATATTGTTTTGCTTCATTTAAAAAGTAAGCTAATGCTTTTTCAACAGCGATACAGCATTCTTCAGGGCCTTGAGCAGAGGAGAATTGTAATAACATTATGCACACTCTCCACTGGTTTTATAGGTTATCACTGGCCGTAAGCGTGCAATAACATCAATCAGTCCAGCTGCAACCATACTTTCAATCACAGTATCAATAGATTTATATGATTGTGGGGCTTCTTCGTAGATCAATTGCTTGTTAGCACAAATGACTCGGCTACCTAATGATGTGCGTGATAATTGTAATGGCGTATATTTATGCGATAAGCGGCCTTTACATTCGGTACGCATCCATTTGCGGCCAGCGCCATGCGCTAATGAATTCAGGCTGATATCATCGTTGTTTGGCATCACCAGATAACTATAATCACCGCGTGAACCGGGGATCACCACCATACCTCGATCAGAAGGAGTCGCGCCTTTACGATGTAACCAGCCTTCAATGCCGCGAAAAGTGTAGGGTTCAACAAGATTATGGTTGATATCCAGACGCATTTCACCGGTGGCTTTAACTTGCTGAAGCATACGTAAGCCTATTAATTGGCGGTTAGTTTCTGCAAATTGCAATGCATCTTGATGTGCAAGTAGATAAGCGCTAGCTTCATCCGTATTTTCAAGCAGACCACTATGGTTGTGCTGCTCAACGTGTTGGCGTAAAACCGATTGACCTAACCCACGAGAGCCACTGTGAACCAGTAGTAGCGCTTGTTTCTTATTAAAACCATGTTGCTTGAAACGTTCGTTATCAATAATTTTATCAATGTGCTGGAATTCGGCAAAGTGGTTGCCGCCCCCAATGGAACCTAATGATGCGATAAAATCATGTGACTTCATTTGCTCTGGCGCATTCGCCTCCAGCCACTCCATTGAGGCAATGTCTGATAGGGTTGATAATTGCTTTTCAAATTTATCTAAATTTAACTTAGCAATTTTGATATCTGTTTGAAATAAACTCATCCCACAGCCAATGTCATTACCTACCAATGCAGGGTAAAAACGCTGTGTTGAGAAAAATGCGGCACCAATAGGATAGCCACGACCTGGATGTAAATCAGGCATGCCAACGACAGCAACCATGTCAGGCAGATTAGCCGTAATTTGTAATTGTTGGATCGCTTTACTTTCAATCCATGTATTTTCTGTTGCGATATAACTGACGTTATCGCCGACAGAATGAAGGGTATTGCCCATAAGCTATTAACTCATTTCTAAGAAAAAATAAGGTGATTTAGCGGGCAGTAACGAGAGAGATAGAAAAAACTATTTCTGAGTAGACCCGCAAAGAGTTTGATGAATTGTTGTCATGATGTACCTCCTTGCTGTGGGTTAAATAAGTGGTATTAGGGAATAAAAATCGAGCGGATGATAACGAGGTGAATTGGCTATTGCAAGGAAATTTTTAATTAATCCGCTTCTTTAGGATTGATAGAAAAAATAAGGCACAAGTTTGTGCCTTATGGATAAATCTAAAAATTAGCCTTTATGAAGCAATATGCACCGTTTTACCACCAATAATGGTACGTAATACTTTTACATTTTCGATATCGTCCGCAGGGATCTCAAACACATTACGATCAAGCACGATCATATCAGCAAATTTACCTGCTTCGAGTGATCCAATGACGTCTTCACGATGTTGGGCAAATGCAGAATCAATAGTCGCTGAGCGTAAGACTTCGATCACGGTCAGATCACGGTCATTATCCAAGCGCGGCGCTGGTTGACCATTAATATCACGGCCACGACGCGTCGCAGCGACTTTTAAGTCGTACCATTCGTCAAAATCATCAATAGGCCAATCGCTACCAAATGCGACAACAGCACCAGCATCAATAAATTTAGCGATCGGCTCTAGTTGTTCAAAGCGTTCTTCACCTAACATATTGCACTCAAAAGCCGCTAGCTCAGGTGTTGGAGCTGCCCATTGAAACGATAAGCAGGCAATTGTTTTTAAGCGAGCAAAACGCTCATAGTCCTTTGGATGTACTAATTCGTTATGCGCTAAACCTGGACGGATATCTTTTTCTGGATGCGCCGCCCGCATTTTTTCAATCGCATCAAGAACAATGGATACAGCACCTTCACCAACGGTATGTAAATGTGGGTCATAGCCAGCCGCTGCAATTTTTTCCATTAATTCATCAAGGATCTCTGCGGTGAAGTAGAGATCACCGTAGTTATCTGTTTCAACCCAGTTTGGCGCACTGTCAGTGCCTTGATTGATTCGATAGGGTTGTAACAATGAAGCCGTCATGGTTGGGTACTGTAAAACACCATCAACAAACATTTTTATGTTACGCAGGCCGATGCCTGGCTTGGGTGTCCAATCTGCTTGGTGCCATTTTTTTGCAAAAGCAACCGCTTTATCAACAGCAGCAGCGACAGCAGCCACATTTGGTGTATCGTCAGGGGTGATTTCACGCGCGGCTTGGAAACGCAGTGTGAGTTCGTCACGACGTTGTAATTCCGCGAAAGCTTCAAGCTGCTGCTCTGAGACTCGTGCATCCATAACTGTGGTAACGCCCTGTTGGTTAAGCACTTTTTGCACCAGCTCTGCGACTTCAACGGCTTGGTCATCACGGATTGAAGGAATGCTGTCAGCTGCACGCATTGCGGGAGCATCTTCTAAAATACCATTCAGTTCACCATTATCGTATTTACCAATTTTGCCATCAGGTGGCTCAGGTGTCTCTTTGGTGATCCCAAACAGCTCTAACGCACGGCTGTTAGCAAGAAGTGTATGACAGTCATTGGAAAACAGTACCACAGGGCGGTTAGTTTTCAATTTATCCATGTCTTCGCGGTACATATCAATACCAGCAGGTAACATGCCTTGACGCAGCCATGCAGTAACTTTTAGCCAGTCATTTTCTCCTGTACGGGGATCTTTATCTAAATGGTCTTGGACGCGCTGTAAGATTTGATCAATAGTGAGGGACTCATAGTTGAGGTGGCAACCAAATAACTGAATGCCTCCCCAAAATGGGTGCATATGGCCATCAATGATGCCAGGCATCATCATTTTGCCTTCTAAATCGATACTTTCGGTTTCTGGCCCAACATACTGGTGCAACGCTTCTGAAGTACCACTCGCGATAATATAGCCATCTTGTACGGCAATGGCATCTACAACGCTATCTTGTTGATCGGCGGTGTAAATATAACCGTTGAAGTAAATGACATCAGCAACTTTATTATTCATTTCTATCACAGTCTTTATCAAGGGGCTCAACCTGTATGGAGCCAAAATAGCAAAGGGGATACTCGTCATACTTCAAGTTGCAGCGTTGTTGGCTAAGCCCTGCTGCAACTCGAATTATTTAGAGTAACGCCATGAGTTTAATTAATGATCATATTCGTCTCATCATCCGAAATTGCTGGAGGGCGACGTTTGAAACCATGAGTCAATAAGGTTAAATAAATAGCACCGGCTGCCAACCAACATAGGCCGACGGTAAAGGCTTCTTTATCTAAACTTGTCCATAGCCATAAAGTCAGTATGACACCAATTGACGGCATAATCAGGCAAGTAATTAATTTTTTCCCATCTAAGGCTTCTTTGCGGTCAATGTAGAAATGCTTAATGACTGACAAATTCACAAAGGTAAAGGCGATTAATGCGCCGAAGCTAATCATGGATGCCACCATGCTCAATGACAAAACCAAAGACAGCAGTGAAGCGATTGCGACAAAAATAATGGAATACACAGGCGTATTCAGCCTTGGATGTAAGTAAGCAAAAATCGAGCGCGGTAGCACACCATCACGTCCCATCGCATAGAAAATACGCACGATACTGGCTTGTGAGGTCATTGCAGAAGCAAATACACCAATCACATAAGCGGTAATAAAACTCGATGCCATCATTGCACCGCCCACCTGTTTCATGACAGCAAGGCTCGCTACATCGGTATTTGGGATGAAATCTTGCCACATTGGATAGCTTAAATGTGCGCTATAAGAGATAACCACAAATAGTGTACCAGCAATAAATACGGTATAGATAATGGCTTTTGGTAGCGCACTACGTGCATCTTTGGTTTCTTCTGCCATGGTTGAAATGGCATCAAAGCCTAAAAACGCTAGGCAGAGTACCGCGGCACCTGCAAATAACCCAGACATTTGGTCTGAAGCTAACGTTATAGGCGCTAATAACGCATCAGTATCGAGTACGAAGTTAGTCTTAAAACTCAGGTATAAAAATACGGCAATAAAGATGAGTTGCATGGCGATGATCAGCATATTCATCGAAGAAACCAATTTGATCCCTAAGATATTCATCAGGCTGACAACGACAATAGTACTACAGATAATCACTGGCATCGGGATATTGGGGAAAGCTTCGTGAACGAAGATCCCGATCGCGATATAGTTGATAATCGGTAGAAATAAGTAGTCAAGCAATTGTGCCCAACCGACTAAGAAACCCAGTGTGCCGCCAAACGTTTTTTGTACGTATGAATAGGCGGAGCCTGCAAGTGGCAGTGCACTTGTCATACGGCAATAACTCATGGCAGTAAATAGAACAGCGGCTAATGTAACAAGGTAAGCAATAGGTAAATGACCTTCACTTAACACTGTAACTTGCCCATAGGTGGTGAAAATTCCGAGAGGCACCATATAGGCCAACCCGAAAAAAACTAACGCAGGTGTGGTCAGTACACGTTTCATTTGAACGGTATTCTGTTGCATGTTTAAGCCCTTCCCAAAAGCCTTTAACAACCATCAACTCTTATACTCGTCATACTTCCAGTTGCAGGACTTTCGTTGAAATATAAGTGACTACGCTCAGCTCGTCGAGTCACATAGTTTATCTATGCTTCCCGCCTATCTTCACTTGTCGCCTACCTGCATCTTGAATGCTTTAGAGTATATCCAAGAGTGAACCTTGCATGTAGCTGACCCGTTATATACTCGTCATACTTCAAGTGGCAGGGGGGATATCGCTCACTTGCGCCAGTCACATAGTTTTCTATGCTTCTCGCGACTCATTCGCTTGTCGCCTACCTGAACCTCAAATTATTTAGAGTATATTTTGAATCACAGTATTATTATTTTACTGTATCCAAAATAACGAAGGGCCTATAACATCGGTCATAGTGCTACATTATTGTATTAAATTAAATTTTAGAACCGACCTGTATCCAATTTCAGAAAACCTCGCACCAGGACACTAATTAATATATGTCATCGTGCGCACTTTAATGAAACGTCAGTGATGAATCGGACCATCACCATCCGCTGGGGTGAATACAAGCGGCGTACAATATAGTGATGATGCGCTTATTACGCAATCATTTATTTTGAAAAATAAAAATATTATGCTAATTCAACGGGTTGATTTTATTTCTGATATTAATCAGAAGCGGATTTTAGATAAAACTCATCATAACCAATTTTTTGATTAAATCAATACTTATAGATCATCATTAACAAGTTGATAAATAAAGAATTATTGTTTTTTTGTTCGGAGGGAACTAAAATAGAGGTTAATTACAGAAGATTATTTCTCTCAGGGAAATGATAATGATTTATTTTAATCAGAAATAAGTTATTTAAAATGAATTTAGTTTAAAGTTGTTATTTTAATTAACATTAATAGTTTATGAATTCAGAAAATAGATAAAATAAACTAATAACTTCTGTTCCATAAAATGAAACATGGCACTTATCGTTATTAAAACAATAAGTGCCATGTTGGTTAATCAACGAGATTTATTAGGCAGTTCTTCTTAGCTTTTGTTGAGTGTAAAGTGCATCTAAGGTAAACAAAATTAATGCAACCCAAATAAAGCCAAATGTTACCAATAGCTCGGATGTCATTTGTTCGCCATAGATAAATACGGCAAGCAAGAACATAATGGTTGGCCCGAGGTATTGGAAGAAACCTAGTGTTGATAATCGCAAGTGGTTCGCCGCTTCTGTGAATAACAAAAGAGGGACAGTTGTGATAATCCCTGCGAGGATCAGTAAAAGATTTAAATGCCAATCATTCATCATCATATTGCTTGTCGGACTATCAGCAAAGAATAGTAAGAAAATGATCCCTACAGGAAGTAACCATAATGTTTCGAAGGTCATCCCAATTTGTGCGTCAACACCTAATTTTTTACGTAACAGGCCATAGGTGGCAAAAGTGACGGCTAAACTTAATCCGATCACGGGCACAGAGCCGAATTGCCATAACTGGATCAAAACACCAGTCAGTGCTAATCCTACAGCAATCCACTGCATGCGACGGAATCGCTCTTGCAAAAATAGCATGCCAAACAGCACGTTAACCAATGGGTTAATAAAATAACCTAAACTGGCCTGTAACATGTGCCCATTGTTAACGGCCCAAATATAAATTAGCCAGTTGGAAGCAATGGTGACCGCTGTTGCACCCAGTATGAGTATTTTTTTGGGGTGCTTTAACACTTGGCGCATGTAGCTCCAGTGTTTTGTGGCAGTTAATAAAACCAACATAAAGAAAAATGACCAAATAATACGGTGAGTCAGGATTTCTTCTGCCGGCACTTGTTGGATCGTTTTAAAATAAATGGGGGCAACTCCCCAAATCAAATAGGCTCCCAAGGCACATAGTACGCCTTTGGTGGTATTTTGCTGGCTCATTATTGACTCTGAATTTGAATTTAAAGAAATAGCTAAAAATAATTTGGTTCTTATACCCTAAATAATTCGAGGTGCAGCAAGGCGACAAGTGAATGAGCCGCTAGGAGCATTCGGAAGTATGTGACTAATGCAGGTGAGCGTAGTTACTATACCTTCACGAAAAGCGCTGCAACTTGAAATATGACGAGTATAAATCGAGCATGAATATAAATAGGCTCGATTTATGACTCGATAATGTGACATTGTGAGGTTTTTTTTACAAGTTATTAGTTTACCGAGCAACTAAATTTTTACTTTTTATTTTCATCCAATCAGATAAGTCGCTGTCGCAGTAGCAATATGTTGGTTACGTTCATTGTGCAATTCACAGCGAGTGACGGCAATTTTATTACCATCTCGCAATAAACTGGCACTTGCCGTAAAGGTTTCACCGCGACCGGGGCGCAAATAATCGACTCGTAGATCAATCGTGCCCATTTTAGACATTTTATCTGCAATGTCTTGATGCACTAGAGGGGTGATGCGTTGAAGGATCCGATTAATACAAACCATTCCACCAGCAACATCGAGAATAGACGCAATCACGCCACCATGTAGGATATTTTGGGTAAAATTACCAATCAGCTCCGGTCGATTATTAATGGTTAATTGAACAAAATCATCGGTCATATGAGCCAATTTGATCCCCAAAAGGTGATTAAAAGGCATTTTATAGATAAACGCATCACTCATGAGCTTGGTTGCTTCTTCTAATGTGTAAGTACGGTCATTCATCTTTAATCCTATTCATCCTTTAAAAATGTAAATAACAAGTTAACACTATGTATAAAATATGTCTCTAGTAAAGCAATGAATAATCTTTCAGCAACCCTAAGATTTTGCGTGTAGAATGAGACAAACTTTACCTTTAAGTCTATATCCGTCATCCTTCAATTTGTAGAGGTGTTGACTACGCTTAGTTAGCCGCCTACCTGCAACTCGAATGATCTAGGGTATACTTCAGAATAGGAATGATAGGATGCGCGTTCTTTACAAATTACTTGGAGCTGTACTCTGTTGTTGGTCTGTTTCATTGATGGCGGCCGAAAATACGGATATGGCATCACCCACAGAAGCCAACCATAACTCTCCTGTCAGAGGAAGTATCATTTCAGGGTTACTACAAAATTACGATAACCCTTTTGTCCTCTACCCTTATGAATCAAACTACATTATTTACACTTATACCTCCTCAATGAATAAAGATGCGATCAAAAGTTATGATTGGGGTAAAGATGCATTACGTGATGAAGTAAAATTTCAATTGAGCTTAGCCTTTCCTTTATGGCGGGGGATTGCTGGGGATAACTCAGTGCTAGCTGCATCCTATACTCAACGTTCTTGGTGGCAATTAAGTAATAAAAAAGAATCTTCGCCATTTCGTGAAACTAACTATGAGCCGCAAATCTTCATTGGTTGGGCGACGGATTATCAGCTAGGTGGCTGGACACTACGTGAGTTTGAAACAGGTTTTAACCATGAATCAAATGGACGTTCAGATCCCACATCGCGTAGCTGGAACCGTATTTATGCACGAGCAATGGCACAAAATGGTAATTGGCAGGTTGACTTAAAACCGTGGTATCGCCTTCCTGAAAGTGACAGCAGTGATGACAATAAACACATTACTAAATATATGGGCTATTACCGCTTAAAAGTGGGTTATGCACTCGGTGATAGTGTGATTAGTGCAACTGGTCGTTATAACTGGAATAGTGGTTATGGTGCCGCAGAGCTTGGCTGGAGCTATCCAATTACTAAGCATGTGAGGTTTTATACCCAATTATTTAGTGGCTATGGCGAATCCATGATTGATTACGATTACAGACAAACACGCTTTGGTATTGGTGTAATGTTGAATGATATGCTTTAGTCGTTAGCGGTTATTTGCTAGCATACAACCGCTTTGCTTCAAGTATAAGTTTTAAATAGAGTTGAATGCTTGAAAAGTGCTACCCTAAATCTTTCAAGGTGCAGTTCTTATTTCTTAACGGAAGGTGCTGCAACTTGAAGTATAACGGGTAGAACCCGCTACTATTTTGCTGCTCGATTGGGCAGCTATCTGTTTGTAATTTGAGGATCCGCGTGTCTACTGCTGAAGTGATCTCCCAATTGTCACTTGCTGAAAGCATACTCAACAGTACTTTCGGTTATCAGTCTTTCCGCCCTGGGCAGGAAGCAGTGATCCATGCCATTTTAGATAACCGTGATTGTTTGGTTTTAATGCCAACAGGTGGCGGGAAATCTTTGTGCTATCAAGTGCCTGCACTGGTTAAAGAAGGTGTGACTTTAGTTGTTTCCCCGTTGATCTCATTAATGAAAGATCAGGTTGACCAATTGTGTTTGCATGGCATTAATGCAGCTTGCTTGAATTCCTCTCAGACGGCTCAAGAGCAGCGGGAAGTGATGGAGTCATGTGCACGGGGTGAACTTAAATTACTGTATGTCGCGCCAGAGCGGTTATTAACGGATTATTTTCTCAGTCAGCTAGCCAGCTGGAAAATCGGTTTATTAGCGGTTGATGAGGCGCATTGTATTTCACAATGGGGTCATGATTTTCGTCCTGAATATCGTGCATTAGGTCAGTTAAGGCAACATTTTCCAAATGTTCCTGTCATGGCGCTAACCGCAACCGCCGATGAAACCACTCGTGCTGATATTGTTCGTTTATTGGATCTTCATGATCCACAGATTCAAGTTAGCAGCTTTGATCGACCAAATATTCGTTACACTTTAGTTGAAAAATATAAGCCACTTGACCAGCTATGGTTTTTTATTAAAGGGCAAAAAGGCAAGGCAGGCATCGTTTACTGCAATAGCCGTAGTAAAGTGGAAGATACCGCAGAGCGCTTGCAAAAACGCGGTTTGAGCGTTGCTGCTTATCATGCGGGGCTTGATAATCAACAACGTGAGTGGGTACAAGACGCCTTTTTGAAAGATAATTTACAAATCGTCGTGGCAACGGTTGCGTTTGGTATGGGGATTAACAAATCCAATGTGCGTTTTGTTGCCCATTTTGATATTCCGCGCAATATTGAAGCCTACTATCAAGAAACAGGGCGAGCAGGGCGGGATGGTGTCGAAGCCGAGGCGGTGCTGTTTTACGATCCCGCTGATATGGCATGGTTGCGTCGTTGCCTAGAAGAAAAACCTGCGGGTATGCAACAGGATATTGAGCGACATAAACTGAATGCGATTGCAGCATTCGCAGAAGCACAAACTTGCCGTCGCCTCGTGTTACTGAATTATTTCGGCGAAAATCGACAGACGCCATGTGGTAACTGTGATATCTGTTTAGATCCACCCAAACAATACGATGGGCTGGTGGATGCGCAAAAAGCTCTTTCCTGTATTTATCGTGTTGGTCAGCGTTTCGGTATTGGCTATATTGTTGAAGTATTACGTGGCGCAAATAATCAGCGTATTCGTGATTTAGGCCATGATAAATTACCCGTGTATGGTATAGGCAAAGATCAAAGTAATGAACATTGGGTGAGCGTGATCCGCCAATTAATCCATCTTGGCATGATCACACAGAATATCGCGCATTTTTCTGCTCTACAGCTGACAGAAGCTGCGAGGCCAATATTACGTGGTGAAACGACATTATTGCTTGCTGTTCCACGTGTATTAGTGACAAAAAGCCGTAATCAGCAAAACAAAGTTTATCGAGGCAACTATGATAAGAAATTATTTGCTAAGTTGCGCAAACTACGTAAATCTATTGCTGATGAAGACAATATTCCGCCATTTGTTGTATTTAATGATGCGACATTGATTGAAATGGCAGAACATTGCCCAACTTCTCCTGTGGAATTGTTATTAATTAATGGTGTCGGAGAGAAGAAGCTTGAACGTTTTGGAGATGCTTTTATGGCATTAATCCGAGATCATCTTGAAGGTTATGAATGACGAAAGGATAACCACATAATGACCCCTGAAAAGCTAAAAGAGAGTTGGTTAAATCGAGAAACGCAATTTTCTGCATTTACCAACGGGCCTCTTTTAGATTTTTGGCAGCAGCGAGAAGAAGCTGAGTTTTTAGGGGTTGATGACTTACCGATCCGCTATGTGCGTTTTACTCGAGCGCAACATGATAAAGCCATTGTTATCTCTCCTGGACGTAGCGAAAGTTATGTTAAATACCCTGAAATTGCTTATGATTTCTATCACCTAGGTTTTGATGTATTCATTGTTGATCATCGTGGCCAAGGGCGATCGGGCCGCATGTTAGATGATCCCCAAAAAGGCCATGTCGAAAAGTTCACTGACTATATTGATGATTTTGCCAAGTTTGTTGAACTTGAAGTGCAATGTCGGCATTATCTCAAATGTTATGCTTTAGCTCACTCAATGGGTAGTGCTATACTTGCGGGTTATTTATTGCGAGATAAGGTCACATTTGATGCAGCGGCATTGTGTGCACCCATGATTGGCATTAATTTGCCAATACCGCATTGGCTGGCAAGTTTTATTGTCGAAAGGGCAGAATCGCATCCTAGTGTACGTACGGATTATGCCGTTTCGACAGGCAAATGGCAGCCATTACCTTATTTAATTAATGTCCTGACACACAGTCAAGAACGTTATCGGCGTTATTTACGCTATTACGCCGATTACCCTGAATTACGCCTTGGTGGTCCCACTTACCATTGGCTAAAAGAAAGTTTTGCAATTGGCGATGAGCTAATTGCTAAAGCGGGAGAAATTGATGTGCCACTGATGCTGTTAGAAGCCAGCGAAGACAAAGTGGTCAGCAATCGAGAGCTACAGGCTTTTTGTCAAAGTCGGCAAAAAGCGCAGACAGGAAGAGAAGAAAAATTACCTCTCGTTATCGAAGGGGCACACCATGAAATCCTGTTTGAAGTGGATGCACTTAGAGCTATGGCTCTGAATGCTATCTGTGATTTTTTTGAGCAGTATTAGTTAGGAATTAAGTATGAAATATCCTGTTGTTGCCTCTGATTTGGACGGTACACTTTTATCTCCCAATCATGATTTAACCGCATTCACCAAGGAAACATTGAAACAACTTGTTGATACACAAGATATCCACTTTGTATTTGCCACTGGTCGTCACCATGTTGATGTGGCACAAATTAGAGATAGTCTTGGTATTGATGCTTACATGATCACATCTAATGGTGCGCGAGTGCATAACACTAAAGGTGAACTGATTTTTAAGCATAATGTTGATCCTGATATCGCTCATGAGCTGTGTTTAATGGAATTTGATCATCCCGATCTTGTCACCAATTACTATGGTGGTGATGACTGGTTTATTAACCGTGAAAGCCCAGAGCAGAAAGAGTTTTTCAAAGAGTCTGTTTTTCAATATAACCTATTTGATCGTAATAACTTTGATACTTCGGATGTTTGTAAAGTGTATTACACTAGTGAAGATCACGATATGTTGGTGGATCTACAAAACCGTATTCGTGAACGCTGGCAAGATCGCGTTAATGTCACCTTTTCACTACGCAGCTGTCTTGAAGTCATGGCAGGTGTTGTATCTAAAGGCGAGGCGTTGCAGCAAGTTGCGGCACTTCAAGGCTATCAAGTCCATGATTGTATCGCGTTTGGTGATGGTATGAATGATAAAGAGATGCTGACTCTATCAGGCAAAGGCTGCATCATGGCTAATGCACACCAAATGTTAAAAGATGAATTACCGCAACTGGAAATTATTGGTTCTAATGCTGATGATGCGGTTGCCCATTATTTAAGAAATAAATATTTAAATGGCTAGTTATTACTATTAACTTTCCTTAAAAAATCGAGATAATTATGAAGGTTATCTCGATTTCGTATAAATTCAAGAAACATAAAATATCTTTTCATGTGTTATTAAATCATTGAACAATACTTATTCCGTTATCATTTTTCTCCTTGTAACGAGAAGGCCAAATTTCCTCGGGCTTCATCTCTAAATACTCAGCAATGATCCGCTCTCCTTTTGGCCATCGGCGTACTAAAGTATTATTAAGTGTCGAAGAACTTAAGCCAGCTAAAGGTGATATTTGCGATAATGTTGATCCTCTTTTACGAACAGCCGCAATGATATCTGCTGGATGCTAATCTTTTTCCATAACTTCTCCAATAAAAATATGAATAATGTAAGATTTAATATGATAGTTATTGATATATCTTTCTACGTTAATAAATTAAGGGGTGTTTATTTATAAATTAATTCTAAATATTATTCTGTACAATTATTGTTACATTAATTTATTTCAATTTTCTTTGAATATAAAAAATATTTTACATTTATTTTTTATGATAATAGTCTATGGTTTTCTTAATTAGTTACTTATTGAGGCTATGAGAAAATTATTTGACAATCGAAAATATAATGCCCTATTTTTAAGATGGTGGAGTTTAAATTAAACTGTAGACGTTTTTAATTGGCTTTTTATTTATTATGTTATTAATTACGGTTTTATTATTAAGGTGATTATTTGTTTGTTAATTATTTAAAATAAGGAGAGTTTATGAATGTAAAAAGTGATTTTCTTGAGAGTGCTTGTCGGCAATTTACAAATAAAATAGAATGTTTTTTTGACTTAAAGGTGACAGATGTTTCTTTAATTCGTATTGATTTGGAGAGGGAAAAAATTAATGGTATTTCTAGCCACTATGATTGGTTACTAATGAATTGGGATGATGACTTAGATTTGCTAGTAAGTGAACGAATATCTTCAGGTATACAATTTTGGAGTAATTACTCCTCTGCATACGCAAATACTTTTTCTAGGATAAAAAATAATAAAATGAAAGTGGATATTTGCCATAAGACAGGATCTGTATATGAAATTATTTCAATAAATACTAAAAAAGATATTGGAGTAAAAGATATATTAAACTTATTTAAAATGCGTCCAGTGCTCTCTGATTTTACTCATAAAATTTGGCAACAAAAAGACAATATAGATTTGCCTCTAAGAGAAAAGATTGTTCCATCTGAAACGACAGTGGTTGCTGCTGATGGACAGACAAGTGACTTATTCAATATTCATAATCATATGCGGTTTGGCAATATTCGTTTAACGCAAAAAGAGATGCTAACAATTCGTATGTTACTATCACAATGTAGAACAAAAGAAATTAGTTATATTCAAGGTTGTTCTATTATGACAGAGCATAAACGTATACAAACTATCAAAGAAAAACTGGGTTGCCCCAATGCATCATCAAGTGGATTATTTAAAGCTCTCAATGAGCATGGGATCACAACTGCATGTTTAGATTTGTTCTTCACTAAACAATAGAAGCCCTAATGAATGATAATGGGATGAATATTTTATCTAGTTTAGGTCGTATTTATATTCATAGAATGATTATCGACATATACCCAAAATTCTTCAAGTTACAGTATTTTGGGCTAGGCTCAGCTAGTCGCCTAACTGTAAATCGAATTATTTGAAATATAACAATATGGAGGTTAATTTTGAAATGGAAATATCGCTTCGGTGCTGTAATGGGAAATGCACTAGAATCTTATGAAATTGCCATCTTTGCAGCAATTTCACCTTATTTAAGTGCTGAATTAAATCGATTAGGCTATGAACAAGCGACTGAAATGGTGTGGGGAATATTTGCATTACGTTTTTTATCAAGGCCAATAGGCGGTTATATTATTGGTCTATATGCAGAGAAAGTGGGTAAGAAATCAGCTCTTATATTGATGAGTTTTATTACGGGACTAGCCACATTATCTATGGCATTTTTACCCATTGAATTACTCGGAGCATATACACCAATAGCCATACTTATTATTCAATTAGCATTATCTTTTAGCTTTGCAGGTGAATACCCATCATTGGTTACATATTTATTTAAAGATTCAAGCCTAAATGAACGTGCAAAAATTTCAGCTATGATTGCTTGTAGTGGTTTATTAGGATTTGCTATTTGTTTAGGTATGGTATTTGTACTCGATAAGGTGTTACCTCAAGAAACAATGCAAACTATTGGTTGGCGTATACCATTATTTCTTGGGTTAATTAATGTTATTATTAGTTTTTGGTTTAGAGCTAAATTACCAGAGCAACCAATAAATAACTTAAAGAATAAATTGAGTATAAAAAGTGTTATTGCTGTTATTTTTATTGCTATACCTGGTGCTGTTATTTTTTATATGCAGAGTATATCTTCGATAATAATTATTTCCCATTTAAATCTTGGTGATTTTAAAAGTTTATTCATGGTTGTGTCTACATGTATTTTAATCTCACTGATTATCATAATTGGTTGGTGGACCGATAAATACAGTTCACCAGAAAAAATTTTTAGTGTTGGAGTTTGGGGCGGAATGTTACTTTCAATACCGCTCTACTATTTATTAGAAGGCACTAATATTACATTTGTTTTCATTGCGCAATTTTTATTACTCATATTCTCATCATTGATTTTAAGTGCAACAAGCTCTGTATTGTTCTCTGGCTCATTAGGTAATGTGGTGGTATTGGCATTAGGCAATAATATTGCACAAACCTGTATTGGTGGTTTAACTCCATTAACGGTTAATTACCTAAAAAACTATGGCATTGCATATATAGGGTTATTTATTTCATTGATTTATTTGGCATATATTATGTATGGTTACTTAACTAAAAATTATCATATAAAGCAATCTATTTAAATAAGGATATACTATGGATATTAAAAGTGATTTTTTAGAAAATGCATGTTGCAATTTTAAAAGAAAGTTTAATAATGTGTTTTATTTTACTGACTATGATGTGGCGTTTATTAGAATTGATCTCGATAATAAAAAAATTAATAGCGTCAATAGTAATTATGATTGGATACTAATGAATTGGGCTGATGATTTAGATCTCATGATAAGTGAACGAATATCATCAGATATACAATTTTGGAGTAATTATTCCCCTGCATATATGAATACTTTTTCTAGAATAAAAAATAATAAAATGAAAGTGGATATTTGCCATAGAATTGGAAATGTCTATGAGTTAATCTCTTTGAATAGCAAACATGATTTGACGGCGAAAGATATTTTAAATTTATTTAAAATACGTCCGATGATCTCTGATTTCACACATAAAATTTGGCAACAAAAAGACAATATAGATTTGCCTCTAAGAGAAAAGATTGTTCCATCTGAAACGACAGTAGTTGCTGCTGATGGACAGCCAAGTGACTTATCCAATATTCATAATCATATGCGGTTTGGCAATATTCGTTTAACGCAAAAAGAGATGCTAACAATTCGTATGTTGCTATCACAATGTAGAACAAAAGAAATTAGTTATATTCAAGGTTGTTCTATTATGACGGAACATCAGCGCATACAAACTATCAAAGAAAAACTGGGTTGCCCCAATGCATCATCAAGTGGATTATTTAAAGCACTGAATGAGCATGGGATCACAACTGCATGTTTAGATTTATTCTTCACTAAACAATAGAAGCGCTAATGGGTGAGGGTAGGTGAACATTTTCCTACCTAACCCATATCATATTCACTGTTACATCAACGAAAAATGCTTTTTTTAAGATTACGCTACTTTTCCTATTCTTTCTGGGTAAAAGTGGCATTAAACTATTAGCTAGTTGTCTACAAAGCCCCCTATTGCATAGTCGTGGCTTGTCGATAACAAAGGATCACACTGTTTTCTCAGTCGGTTTTTTTGCACTGTTGAGGGTTGTTTAGGATGAAAAAAGTCGCGTTAGCATTATTGTTAGGTTCTGTTTGTTATAGTTCACTATTACTTGCCACCACCTCGAATACCTCCACTCCGACTCAACAGACAATCGAGCAGATCACACAGCTAGCACAGAAAGGTGATGCAGATGCTCAATACTTACTTGGCCAACGCTATTTTAAAGGTGAAGGCGTATCACAAGATTCCAAAATAGCCGCACAGTGGTTTATCAAAGCTGGAGATCGAGGCAATTCAGATGCGCAGTTCCAATTAGGTACGATGTATGTGAATGGTTTCGGTGTACGCCGTGATTATGATAAAGCAATGCTGTGGTATGAAGAAGCGGCAAAGAATAATGACGCCCGAGCTGAAACTAACATGGCGATGATGTACGCTCAGGGCCTTGGTGTTGCTCAAGATCTCGATAAAGCTGCGTATTGGTTTAGAAAAGCGGCACAGGGTGGTAATGCTATCGCTCAATTTCAGATTGGACAGATGTATACGATAGGTAGTGGCGTTGAAGTGGATAATGAAAAAGCGGTTTTTTGGTTCCGTAAAGCCGCTAAACAGCGAGATGCAAAAGCGCAAGATCGCCTTGGGGTGATGTATTCTGAAGGTAAAGGTGTGAAAAAAAACCTTCAACAGTCTTATGCATGGTTGGCCACCGCGGTATACAGCGGTAATAAAGAAAGTCATCGCTTACAAGAAAAAATTGCGTCACAGCTTAATGACAATGAGTTAAAACAAGCGCAAAAATTAGCGGATAATTATATTCAAACCTATGGATTTAAAGCAGGCTAAAGAGCAAATTCGATTAGTGGGATATTACTCGGTATCCCACCATGATAATTGCAGATAATACCAGATACGCCCAACTCATTCGGTAAAAGCGGTTATATCCCCGACCCCTACGTACACTCAACTGTAACGGTTGATTAGATAATTTACTCACCAATATGCGATAGCTAACAATATAGAGCAGAGTTAGCAACTGCCATAAATACAATATATTGACAGCAAAAGATTTACCAACAACGAGTAATATCACCAATGGGATAAGAAAAAATAGAATTGAGCCAACTTTCTCAAATTGGCTGACTCGTAACAGAGTCAGCTCATCTTCTGGTGTTATCGCCGTTTTCATAACTCACCAGACTTACGTGTAGGATTACGGCTCGAAAGGTTATTGGTGGCACTTTGTAGTGCATTATCACGAACATCCACTCGTGCTTGGAATGGTGGGAACGGCAGAGGAATGCCTTGTTCGGCAAATGCAGCCAATATATTTTGATGGATTTCGTGACGAGCGGGCAGTCGATGTCCCATTTCAGCGGCATAGACGCGCAACTCGAAAATTTGAATACCCTGCTGGAGATCCACTAAATAGACTTCAGGATTGGGGTTTTCTAATATCATTGTTGAGCGTTCAGCTGCATTGAGTATGGTTGATGTCACCAGTTTGCTGTCTGCATCAGCAGGTGCTGGAATTGTCATGACAATACGTGTGATAGTGTCACTCAAAGACCAGTTAATAAACTGCTCAGTAATAAAGGCTTTATTTGGCACAATGATCTCTTTTCTATCCCAATCTGTCAGCGTTGTTGCTCGGGTATTAATTTTTGTAATACTCCCCGTCAGATTGCGGATAGTCACCGTATCACCAATACGAATCGGTTTTTCGAATAAAATCATCAGACCTGAAATAATATTGGCAAAAATCTCTTGTAAACCAAACCCTAAACCGACCCCCATTGCAGCGATTAACCATTGCAATTTAGACCAATCAATCCCTAACATTGAGAAACCAACAATGGTACCGATGATAGTCAGTGAATATTTGGTTAATGTGCTGATAGCATAGCCAGTACCCGGTGTTAAATCTAAATGTTGTAATACCGCAAGCTCAAGCAATGCGGGTAAATTACGAACTAACTGCGTAGTGACAATAATGATCAATATGGCAATGAAAATTGACCCCATCGTGATTGGCTGGACGGTATCCACACCATTAACGGTTGAGGTAACATCCCATAGACGAATATTTTCGAGAAATGAAAACGCGCTATGTAGCTCGGACCATAGCCAAATGAGGGAAACTAAGGCAATCATCGTTAGGATCGAACGTACCAACCCGACGGATTGTGCGCTAATTGCATCGAGGTCAATCACTTGCTCATCAATGTCAATCGCACCTTCGCCACTTGCATTTGGTAGTGGAGAATCTTCTTCTCCCTTTGCCCGTTGCGCTAAGATATCAGCACGACGTTGTTTAGCACGTTCAAAAGCTAACTTACGACGTTGTATTGACATCCAACGACGAATTGCATGATAAACAATTAACAAGACAAACCAAATTGCGACCGAAGTTTCTAAGCGGCCTAATAAGGCTTGAGATGTTGAAAAATAGCCTAATAAAGAGAAAAAGGCAGCGACAACAGGGGCAATCAACAACATCCACCATAGCGCTTTATTGATCAGATTCTCACCTGAGCCATGTCGGTCTAAATAAAGCGGAACATGGGTACGACGTAAATTGTTGGTCATTAAGCTTAAAGCAACACACAACAATAAGAAGCAGAAACGGCCAATAGTGGCGGCGAATTCCCTATCGCTGTAATACTCAAAGGTGATCAGCGCCATCATTAACGGGACGATCACGAAAATTGCGAGGCGATAGTAGCGCATTGCCCGTTTGACCGCGTCTTTATCCCACCCAAAGTGAGCAATAAATAAACCGGTAGGGCGTGAAAAAGTCTCACTGATCATAAATAGCCATAGTACAGGCGTGGTGGCACTGACACCGTATCCAATCGCCGCGGCCATTGGATATTGCCAAGCGCTTTGCAGCCCATAACCAATGGCTGACCACATCATCGGCAGAGGTAATGCAACGATGATTGACCAAAAAATCGTTCGTATTGTCAGATAAAAGTGATCTTGAGTGACTTTACCAATTCGTAGGCTTGCACGATCGAGAAAGTCTTGATAGTGGCGGCGCGTACTGATGCTGAAAATGACTAAAATAATCGACCCAAGCAGATATAAGAAAGTATCTTGGGTTGTTAACATCACCTCTAAAGCCCCTGTTAGCTGTGACAAGGTATCTAAGGAAAGCAGTTGGGTAATATCGGTGATCAAAAGTACCGGATAATGCAGCGTCACTGGTGGGGCATCCGCAATCCAAAACAGATAACGGTGTGATGCGTCTTTAACTTCTTTTAAGGCATCAGTGAGCTGGCTGGTGGCAACATTAAGTTTTGTGAGCTCCAGCATCTCGGTATCAAAACCAGAAATCAGAGCGGTCAATAATTCTTTACGCGTTTTTATTAATGAGGTGTATACCTGCGCTTGTGCGGCGTTTAAATTATTTTCAGTTTCTTGACTAGAAATATCTAATTTAGATAAGCGCTCTAGCGTATCTTCATAATTTAATCGTTGTACACGTAAATCAGCCATATCGCGATTAAGCTGCTGACTTTTCGGTATTTCAGGTAGGCGCGATAGTTGAGTACGTAATGCTTCACCTAAAGTACTGGAACCGTTTAGCCACTGAGCTTGTTCGCGGATTGTTGTCAACGCTTGACGTGCATCTTGTATACCCGCAGAAATTTCGGTTTGGCTGACGCTAATACTATTCATACGAACGGCTTGGTCAGTCAGTGCTTGTGATAACTTACGGTTAATATCGATTTGCTCTTTAAGAAAAGGGGTTAATTCACCCTGTTCGGCAAGCATCTCGGTGTGCTCTAAGGCTAATACCGCTTTTTGTTGGCGCAAGGTGCTTTGAACTTCACGTAATTTTTGGAGTTCTAGCTCTAGGCGATTGTAGCGTTTTTTATTCAGTTCTAATGTGACTCGGGAAATTTCTTGGCGATTATTGGCTGATAACTGCGCCATTTCGAGTTCATTAACTTCTGATTTGCGAGCACTTACTTCGGCTTGAGCAAGTATAGCTTGGGCTTCTGCAAGTGGAGTCGCTGGTGTGCTTAACGACTGTAAGCGAAAGGAAGCTTCAGAGAGTAAGCGTCGTGCTTCAGATAATTGCTGAGGCAATGCACCAAGTGATTCGCTGATTTCGCGGCCTTTATCTTGCTCTTGCTGGGTTTTACGGCCTTGTTCCAGTAGTTGGCTGCTCACTTGAACAATTTGTTGTTCAAGTTCAGAGAGGCCAATATTTGAAGGAATAGGATTAGGTTCATCGCTCTCATTGAGCAAATCTTGCCTCAATCCTTTAATAATTTGAGGGAACTTATCAATAGCTTCTTGATAAGACTTTGCTTTTGCATCAGAGTCATTGGCTTCATTGATCCAATTGAGTGCCCCTTGCAATGCTTGAGCAATTTCAGCATCTTTGGGGTTTTTGCTTGGATCAAGTTGCGCTAGCTCCTGCTTAATCTGTGCTTCATTCTGCGTGGTGTTAGAAGCCCCAGCCGCAGAGAAGGCGATTAGCAGGCTGAAAAAAAAACTGATAATCAAACGCACAGTCAGGAGCTCCTTCAAGCAATTAATAAGATCTTACTGAGTTTCAACCGAACTATTAATAGAGTCAGTGTCAGTTTCATCAACGATCACTTCCGCTAATAATTCTCCCATACGTGTTGCATAACCAGGGATCAGCGAAGGATTAAAACGTATGGTATTAGGTTCGAAGAGGTTGATCACTGTCGAGCCTAATTTAAAGCGGCCCATTTCTTCGCCTTTTTTCAAAAATACTGCATTTTCAGCGAGTTGTTCAGGGTAGGTCCAGCGTTTGATTACGCCTTCACGCTGATTATTCACACACCCACTCCAAACTGTTTCAATACTACCTACAATGGTGGCACCCACTAAAATTTGTACCATAGTGCCCATTTCAGTTTTGAAAACACAAATAAGGCGCTCATTACGGGCAAACAAATTAGGCACATTGGCCGCAGTCAGTGGGTTTACCGAAAACAGATCACCTGGGACATAAATCATTTCAGTCAATAAACCATCACATGGCATATGGACGCGATGGTAATCACTTGGTGACAGGTAAGTGGTGATAAAGTCACCATTACGGAATTTATCCGCTAATTGGTAATTACCTGCTAGCAGGGCTTCCACAGTATAATTATGGCCTTTGGCTTGGAAGATTTGGTCATCTTGGATAAGGCCTAATTGACTCACCGCACCATCAGCAGGTTGCGCTAATTGGTGATTACCAGAAACCAACGGGCGCGCTTCTTCTTTTAGTGGTCTAACAAAGAAATCGTTAAACGTTGCATATGCGGAGAATTCACTTTTCTGTGCTTCACTCATATTCACCTTATATGCTTTTGCAAATAGTTTTATTGCCCATTGAGTAACAAAGCCAACATTTCGGCTAGCAAACCAGCCAGCAAATTGAGTAAGGCCTTGCTTAGGCAGCATATATTGCAAACGTATTTTAATTTTCTCTAGCACGTTAACCTCAAATTCGTAAACGCTAATTAGCCTATAACAGCCATTGAAATTGTTGGTGGAGAAGGTTGCCTTCCATTAATTTCACAACTTCTGTTGGCTGCCAAATACACTCTATTTTTCGCAAGCCGGCATTGTACCTTTGCCTATCTAAATAGTATATTTTGTTTCGACGAACTGAAAAATCTTTACCATCAAGTGAGGACTTTTCAATATATAATGTAAGTGCTCACTTACTATATTTGCTCTGCAAAAAGTATTATTTCTCTTTACCTGTAAAATTACCGCGTGGTTTAACTTGTTCCATGCTTTCTAAAATACGGTGATAATTTTCAAAGCGTGATTCAGCAATGTCCCCTCGCTCGGTGGCTTCGCGTATTAAACAGCCCGGATCATCTAAATGTTTACAATCACGGAATTTGCAACCCCCTAGGTACTCTTTAAATTCGACAAAACCTTTCGTCACTTGTTCCGTAGAAAGATGCCATAAGCCAAATTCACGTACACCTGGTGAGTCAATCACATCACCCCCTAGCGGGAAGTGATAGAGCCTTGAGGTCGTGGTCGTGTGTTGGCCTAATCCTGAATTATCGGATACCTGATTCACTAAAATGGCTTGTTCATTATGGGGCAACAGCGTATTCAGTAAACTGGATTTACCCACACCAGATTGGCCGACAAATACCGATATTTTGCCTTCTAGCGTGTTAGTAAGTGCTTCCATTCCTTCATTGGTATGACTGGAAACTTCGAGGACTTGATAGCCAATATCGCTATAAATAGTCATCAAATCACTCACCCATTCACGGTTTTCTTCATCTAATAGATCAATTTTATTTAAAACGATGATGGGTTTGATGCCTAATGTTTCGCAAGCTACTAAATAGCGGTCAATAATATTCAGTGAAAGCTCGGGTAAAATTGCCGAAACAACGACAATTTGGTCAATATTTGCGGCGATCGGTTTCAATCCATCATAATAATCAGGGCGAGTTAGCACTGAGTGGCGCTCGTGTACCGCTTCGACAATGCCATTGATTTTAATGTCAGTTTGCGTATTGAGCGCAGGGCGCCAAACAACACGATCGCCCGTCACAAGGGATGAGATGGTTCGGCGTAAGTTACAACGCTGTATGGTGCCATCATTTGCTTCAATATCCGCATGTTGACCGAATCGGCTGATCACCAGCCCCTCTTGGGCTTCGCCGAGTTGGCTATCATCAATTTCTACAGCATGTTGCTTTTTCAATCGTTTCTGATGATTTGCTTGTACGCGGCGCTGCTGGCCTTTCGACAGTTTTTGCTTAGCCACCTGACCTCTCTTGATAATGTTGGCTGAGTTTTGTTTATTTGAGTCGTTCGCACCGATATCTCAAACGCGCTATTATAGCATGAACTTTAGTGGATCAAATTAGGGCATATGATGCAAAAGAATGAGAATAATTTAATCTGGATCGATTTAGAGATGACAGGACTCGATCCTGAACGTGACCGTATCATCGAGATTGCGACGATTGTGACGGACAGTCAACTTAATATTTTAGCACAAGGCCCCGTAATAGCGGTTCATCAAACACAAGCTCAGCTTGATTTGATGGATGATTGGAACGTGAATACACACACCAATAGCGGTTTAGTTGAACGTGTCAAAAGTAGCCAATTTAGTGAGCGCGATGCTGAATTAGCTACGATTGAATTTTTAGAGCAGTGGGTGCCGAAAGGCGTATCACCGATTTGTGGCAATAGTGTTGGCCAAGATCGCCGTTTTTTGTTCCGCTACATGCCTGAGTTAGAAAGTTATTTTCACTATCGTTACCTTGATGTGAGCACACTAAAAGAGCTTGCACGTCGCTGGAAACCAGAGATCTTAGATGGTTTCACCAAAAAAGGCTCTCACCAAGCACTGGATGATATTCGTGAATCTATTGCGGAATTAGCCTACTACCGCGAAACCTTTATTAAATAGTGGTTACCTAATCAAATGATTAAAGCAATTGGCTGCGAGTGGGCAGCCAATTTTTTTGATATAAGCAGATAAGCTTTAGTTGTTTTAAATGGTATTAAATAATGATACCATTTTAGTATGAATAAACGACATCTAAAGACACTTTCAGATGTGTTTGCTCGCCCTGTTAATGGGTCAATAAAGTGGTCAGAGATAGAGGTTCTGTTTATTGCTCTTGGAGCTGAAATACATGAAAGGGAAGGATCAAGGATTGCGGTTTTATTGAAAGGCGAAAAGCGTATTTTTCACAGACCTCATCCAAGGCCAACGACTGACAAAGGGGCGGTTAATTCTATTCGTAACTGGCTGGATAGCCTAGGGATTAAACCATGTTAAAAAATACAATGACAATTGATGGATGCGTGGCGGTTATCACATTTGATCCTGAAATTGAAATGTTTAGAGGTGAATTTATTGGTTTGAATGGTGGTGCTGATTTCTACGCATATAGCGTTGATGAATTGAAGAAAGAAGGCGCTATATCCCTCGCTATATTTTTAGATGAATGCCAGAAAGAAGGGATCGCACCTTATAAAAATTATAGTGGTAAAATTTCAGCTAGATTGAAATCTGAAGATCACCATGCATTGACGATAGTCTCACAGGCTTCAGGCTTGTCTATTAATGAGCTATTAAACGAAGGTGTAAAATTAGTATTAGCAAAGCATGAATCATGTTCATAGTGTTTGTGTGGCTAATCATTGGCTGCCTGCGGGTGGCTAATTTTTCTTTTCCTATGGTTTTGCTATTAAAAGTATTACTGTAATTTTCCTCTCTGTGATCTAAATCTCAAAAAGTTCCTTCAAATTTTTTGTCTAACAAAGGCAAATTTAGTTACTTTCATTGGTGGGTGATAGGAGATAGATTAACTCCATCGCAGATAATATCGGTTATCTACTCAGTCTAAAAAAATAAATGAAGGATAAAAATTATGAACATGATTAAAACACTAACAACAGCCTCTCTGTTATCTTTACTGGCTTTTGGTGCTTCAGCTCAAACGATTACTGCAACAGGCGATACACTTTCTTCTACTGAAGCAATCATTGCTCAGAAAGCAAAAGATGCGGGTGCAGACAATTACACCATCACAAGTGCACGTGTCGGTAACTTTGTGACTATGAGTGCAGATCTTAACAAATAAGTTTTGCTATCCCGCCGAGTTAACGGAATGCCTATTTAGGCACTCCGTTGCTTGTTTATGCCAACCAGCCATCAGCGATATATCAATTTAGAATGTCTTCAATATTTATACTCTTCTGTTCAATATCGATAAAAGTGAAAAATGTTAATCGATTGAAATCAAAAGTTTACTTATGATGCTGATAAAACCATCATAATGTCGAATTTATCAGCAAACGAACAAAAAAATAAAAAATTTGCGTCAAGGGGCTTGCCTGACGTGCAATTTTTCGTATAATGCGCTCCCCGTACCGATGAAGATTTTCGTTAGTACGGCAAAGCAAAAAGAGTGTATTTTGCGGGAATAGCTCAGTTGGTAGAGCACGACCTTGCCAAGGTCGGGGTCGCGAGTTCGAGTCTCGTTTCCCGCTCCAAACTCTCTTAATGTTTTAGCTAAAACACTATTTTCGGTCTGCGGGAATAGCTCAGTTGGTAGAGCACGACCTTGCCAAGGTCGGGGTCGCGAGTTCGAGTCTCGTTTCCCGCTCCAATCTCTCTTAGTGTTTTAGTGCAGTAACCCACCAAATGCGGGAATAGCTCAGTTGGTAGAGCACGACCTTGCCAAGGTCGGGGTCGCGAGTTCGAGTCTCGTTTCCCGCTCCAAAAATTTTATAAAATTCAAAAAAATCCCATCTTTAAATATCTAAAATTTACAATGCTTATATTACTGGCTGGCAGCTATTTGAAATTTTGTATCGTAAAAACACAAGTGGGTAATAGATTGATGTGAGATTAATCAGATGAAATTATCTTTTTGACTTCAGTCATGCTAATAGAAAGAATATTCGCAATTTCTTCAATACTCATTTCTTTATTAAGCAGTGTATTTACTAAAATTTTAGATTGATTTTGAGCCGTTTTCTCTGCATGTTTGGCGGAGTTAACCTTATTTTTGGCAATTTCCTGCTCTTCCTTACGCACTTTCTCCACCGCTTGATATGTTGGTACATACTTCAAACTGTTCTCCAATTCATCCATTAGTCCCAGCGCGCGAAAGCTTTGATAGTCTTCTGTACTAATAATTAAATGGTCAATCAGTTGGATATTTAAAATACGACCTACTTGGATCAAGCGATCGGTAATATCTTTATCTTGCTCAGAGGGAACCAGTCGCTTTGAAGGATGGTTGTGGATGGCGATAACACGTGTGGCATTTTTCATGACTGCAACACGAAATACATTCATTGGTTCGATAGGTACAGATCGCACCGTACCCAGTGCAATTAATTCAATATACAGAATAAAGCCAGCTTCGTTCATCCCTATGATCCAGAAATGTTCCTTTTCCTGATCTATCTTATTTTCACGCTGTAAAATTTTCGACATGACCCCGAATACATCATCAGTGCCTTCTATATAGCGTTTGTCGTTTTTTCCAAGCTGAATGTCCATAACTTTCCTGTCGTTAGATAGCCGTACAAAAAAATATAGCATAATTTAGCGCTGACAATAATCAATCATAGTGTTTTATGTGATTGTGTTAATCCAAGCGGTAGATATCACATTGAAGTAGATTACTCTGCGTAGACCTAATTGCTAGGTGGGCGTGCTAGCCACTCTATTTAACGTTTTATCACTCTTCAACTTTTTCTTTTCTATGTGTTCTTTTGATGTGAATAAATTATGCGTTATGGATATTTGCCATTTATAGATTTGTCATCTATAAATATTAGAACAAAAAATAGACACATGAGGATCATCACATTTCTTACGATCTTTTTTCGATCTTGTGGTTTTTTCTGCTTGCATTCATCGGGTTGTCGCCATAGAATAGCCTCCCCTTAGCGATAGGGGCTATCAATAAGTATCCTGATTGTTATAATTTCGTTTGTAACAATAAGCAAAAAGCCTATTTTTGGCTATTTCAGTTAATTTCTTGTTTCAATCTAAAGTTTTTATAACTTTACTTGCTCTGTGAGTAGTTAAAAAGTCAATTTATTTATTTTCCCATTGTTATCGAGTTATCCACAATCTATTCGCGAAATCATATCGCCTATAAGGCTCTGTAATACTTTATTACACAGAGTTATCCACAGGGTGATGGGCTAGGTATTTTTATGTGCCCATAAAAATACTTGCGTTATGTTATTAGTTATATAATTGAATTTAAAAATAAAATATTTTTATTTAAAATGTGGGTAGCACAACTTGCAAATTCTTTAGCTATTGTCTATTAAGCAGTTTTTTATTTTATGCACACAAGATTGACTTTTATTGAATTGGGTTATATAGGCGTATTATTTTTAAGCGTCTCTTGGTAAACCTTTAGATATGGCTCGTACAAGGCGTTTTTGTTGTGAAGTTTGAATTGTTACTTGGTTTTCTTCCCTGCGTTTTAATTGCTGTTGTATTGCCCATGTAAGGTGCTCATCCAACATATCATTTAATTGCAAACGAGAACGTAGTGCAGTCACGATAGTGTCTTGATAGGGGGCATTACCTAATGCCACACTAATATTTCTCAGCCATTTCAAATAGCCAATACGGCGGATGGCAGAGCCTTCAGTGACTTTTAAAAATGTTTCTTCACTCCAACTAAATAGCTCAAGCAGCTCTGGTGTATGTAATACGCGCCTTGGACTAAAATCTTCTTCGTCTGTTAATTGAGAAAAACGGTTCCAAGGACAAATGAGCTGGCAATCATCGCAGCCATAGATACGATTGCCCATTAATGGGCGAAACTCTTCTGGAATAGGGCCATCAAGTTCGATGGTCAGATAGGAAATACAACGTCTTGCGTCAACGACATAAGGCTCGACAATCGCGCCAGTTGGGCAGGTTGTCATACAGGCTACACAGCGGCCGCACTGCTCTTCAATTGGTTGATCGACGGGAAGAGGTAAATTAACCAGTAACTCACCAAGAAAAAACCAAGATCCAGCCTCACGATTGAGGATCAGGGAATGTTTACCTGTCCAGCCTAAACCCGCTTTAACCGCAAGTGGCCGCTCTAAAATAGGCGCGGAATCAACGAAGGGGCGAAAATTAAGATCATCAGAACAAAGGTGCTCGCGGCAGTATGCTAAAATGCGATCACTGAGTAGTTTTAACCGCTTCTTGAGTAATTTATGATAGTCTCTACCTAAAGCATAGCGGCTGATATAGCCAAGTTTGGGGTTATTGAGTGTGCTAGCAAAGGCCGCTTTTGCAGGCAAATAGTTCATTCGAACACTGATGACGCGAAGTGTTCCGGGGTGTAATTCATGTGGTCTTGCGCGCATCATGCCATGGCGTGCCATCCACTCCATATCGCCATGATATTGCTTATCCAGCCATGCTTGTAGCTTAGGCTCTTCTAATGATAAGTCAGTATCGCAAATACCGACTTGCTGAAACCCTAATTCAAGGCCCCATTGTTTGATATTTTGTGCGAGAAGATTGAGATCGAGAAGTGTTGCCATGTGATTTTATCAGGGTATTAAACTCAGTATAATTGCAGCGGCACTTTATCACGCTAACGCTGTTTCACAAAGTATCTCCGTTGCAAAAAGATTGGCCTTAATAAGGATCAAGCGGTTATCTGATATCCATAATTTGAATATTTCTGTAATGTTATATTTCAAGTTGCAGCACTTTTTGTTGAGATAGAGTGGCTCTATTTACTGGCTGCCTAGCGATACTCCGAATTATTTAGAGTATTTTTAAGGAAAATAAAGTGGCTTGAGTTAATATAGTCACTAAATTGATCTATTTTTTATAAAGCTGATTAAACCATTCATGAAAGAACGCATTTTACAACTTGCTAACGAAGAACAGACCGTAGCACTAGGGCGTGCTGTCGCAGCCGCTTGTAAACAAGGGGCCGTGATCAATTTATATGGCGATCTTGGTGCAGGCAAAACGACATTTAGCCGTGGTTTTTTACAAGCGTTAGGGCATCAAGGGCATGTGAAAAGCCCTACTTATACACTTGTAGAACCCTATGATCTTCCTGGTAAGCAAGTTTTTCATTTTGATCTTTACCGTTTGGCTGATCCAGAAGAACTGGAATTTATGGGGATCCGTGATTATTTCTCCCCTGAGTCGATCTGTTTGGTGGAATGGCCTCAACAAGGCAAAGGTTTTTTACCTGAAGCTGACCTTGAGCTGCATTTAACTTATCAAGGTGAAGGTCGTCAGGCTCACTTTATTGCTTTTTCTGCAAATGGGGAGTCGTTGTTAGAAGCATTACAAGCACTCTAAGGGATATATTGCTCATGACGAATGCATTGCCAATAAAAATAACAAAAAGGAGCTTCTTCTCCTTCTTATTATTGTTGACTATTTTTGCGTTATTGTTGGTTGCTCGCCCTATACAAGCAGCCACCTTATCGAATATTCAGGTAAACAACAGTCCATCAAATGCAGAGGTGACCTTAACATTTGCAGATGGCAGCCCTGATTACAAATTTTTCCCTTTGCATTCGCCAGAGCGGCTGGTTATTGATCTGAAACAAAGCGGTGAAATCATCGGATTACCTATGAAATTGCCCGCGGGTGATCTAGTCAAAGTGATCCGCGCTAGTCAGCCACCGACAAGTCAACATAAACGTATTGTTTTAGAATTAGCGGCAGCAGCAAAAGCTCAAGCATCACTTAAACAAGTGGCTGGTCAGTATCAAGTCGTCTTTACGCTTTCTACAGGCAAAGGAAATTCGGCCACTACATTTAATAATAGCGCCCAATCTGCCCAAAGCAGAAGTAATGCTGTCCCAGATAAACAGCTAAAAATGAATTCGCCGTCGGCTGCGGTACCTGTGCCTGTGAAGACAAATAAAACGATGCCCAAAGGTTCTAAACAAGTTGTGATTGCAATCGATGCAGGCCATGGAGGCAAAGATCCTGGCGCCATCGGTAAAAATGGTTACCGTGAAAAAGATGTTACTTTAAGTGTGGCACGTAAGTTATATGCGAAATTAGATGCAGACCCCATGTTTAAACCCGCAATGACCCGTGATGGTGATTATTTTATCTCGGTAAGTGGTCGTTCGGATGTCGCTCGTAAAAAAAATGCCAATATGCTTGTGTCTATTCACGCTGACTCTGCGCCAAATAGTCGAGCTCGTGGTGCATCGGTATGGGTACTTTCTAACCGCCGAGCAAATAGCGAATTAGGTAGTTGGTTAGAGCAACGTGAAAAACAATCTGAATTGCTTGGTGGTGCGGGAGATGCTCTGAATGGGGCTGATCCTTATTTAAGCCAAGCGGTACTTGATTTGCAATTCGGCCACTCACAGCGCGTTGGCTATGATGTTGCTGTGCATGTGATACGTCAGTTACGAAAAGTGGGTAATATCCATAAAAGTAGTCCGGAACACGCAAGTTTAGGTGTGCTACGTTCGCCTGATATTCCATCGATTCTTGTTGAAACCGGTTTCATCAGTAACAGTGCGGAAGAGCAGTTACTAAAATCGGATGCTTATCAGGAACAAGTCGCAGAAGCTATTCATCAAGGTTTACGTCAATACTTTTTAGCAAACCCTCTGCAAGCTGCACCTAAATAAGGAGATATGGCATGGCGATACAGATCCTT
This sequence comes from Providencia manganoxydans, assembly GCF_016618195.1. NCBI lineage: Bacteria > Pseudomonadati > Pseudomonadota > Gammaproteobacteria > Enterobacterales > Morganellaceae > Providencia > Providencia manganoxydans. The sequence continues at coordinate 4,051,298 of NZ_CP067099.1, read as the reverse complement.
TCTCCCCAACTTGCCAACCAAATTGCTGCGGGTGAGGTTGTTGAGCGTCCCGCCTCTGTTGTCAAAGAACTGGTTGAAAATAGCCTAGATGCGGGGGCAACACGTATTGATATTGATATTGAGCGTGGTGGAGAAAAGTTGATCCGTATTCGTGATAATGGCTGTGGTATCAGTAAGGATGAACTGATCCTTGCATTAGCTCGCCATGCTACGAGTAAAATTGCGACATTGGATGATCTTGAGGCGATTGTGAGTATGGGGTTTCGTGGTGAAGCCTTAGCGAGTATTAGCTCAGTGTCGCGTTTAACTCTAACATCAAAACCCGTGCAGCAGAGCGAAGCTTGGCAATCATATGCAGAAGGGCGTGATATGGCGGTGACTGTCAAGCCTGCGGCTCACCCTAATGGAACAACGGTTGAAGTATTAGATCTTTTCTATAATACGCCAGCAAGACGCAAATTCATGCGTACGGAAAAAACGGAATTTGGTCATATTGATGAAATTGTACGGCGTATTGCGCTTTCTCGTCCTGATGTCGCCATTAATTTGAATCATAACGGTAAGTTAGTTAAGCAATATCGTGCTGCACAAGATGACACGCAGCAAGAGCGTCGTTTAGCCGCGGTGTGTGGTACCGGTTTTATGCAAGGTGCATTGGCTATTGCATGGGATCACGGTGACCTTGGTATTAAAGGTTGGATCGTGTCGCCCTCTGCTGGGTCTGTTAGCGATATTCAATATTGTTATGTGAATGGACGAATGATGCGGGACAGGTTGATTAACCATGCTATTCGCCAGGCCTATGAAGGGCATCTAGATGAAAATCAGCAACCAGCCTATGTGCTTTACTTAACGGTTGATCCTCAACAGGTTGATGTTAATGTGCATCCAGCTAAACATGAAGTGCGTTTTCATCAAGCGCGGTTAGTGCATGATTTTATTTATCAAGGGGTGCGGACTGCGCTATTAAATGCACATCAAGCGGATGAATTACCGGGAATAGAACCTGTTACTCATGAAGTGGTGAACAGAACCGCAGCGGGTGATAATTATTTTGCCCCATCAGCAGTGCCTCTGACAATAAAGCCTGAGCGAGAGGCTCTTTCTGAAACAGAGCATTTGTACAGTGAAAAACCACGTTCATCATCATCGGAGCCAATCGGCCATGTAAACCGAGCAAAGGGTGGGTTTGAACACACAGCACCAACATACGATCGTAAAGCAGGTCAACTGTATCAGGCATTAATGTCAGTTCCTGTTGCTGAAGATGATAAAAAACCATTATTCCCAACTCGCCCTCCATTAGATGGCTCGGTTATTTCTTCTCAGTCTGTTGCAGAAAATGCCAATAGCTATACTTTTGGTAAAGTATTGACAATTTACGCAAAAAACTTTGCATTAATTGAGTCTTCATTAGGGTTAATCCTGTTATCCTTAACCGAAGCAAATTACTTGTTGAAGTTGGCGCAATTATCTCCAACAGGAGAAGCGTTAAAACCTCAGCCGCTGTTGATCCCGCTAAAATTGACACTTAGTCATGATGAAATTGCGATTTTTCAGCGTAATAAGGAACAATTGACATTATTTGGTATTGAAGCCACGATATCTCATGGAAAAGTTACTATTCATGCGGTATCGTTACCGTTAAGAACGCAAAATTTATCACAGCTTTTTGCCAATTTACTGGCGTTTTTGTCGTCAAAAGAGCATTTATCACATCAAGATATTGCACAGTGGCTTGCAAAAACAGTTTCACAAGAAAAAATGCAAGAAAGCTGGAGCTTAGCACAAGCAGTACAGTTACTCGCTGATGTTGAGCGGCTTTGCCCGCAGCAGGTTAAAAAGCCGTCACCAACATTATTACAATTAATTAATTTACAACCCGTGGTAGCTACGCTAACAAATGAGTGAATTGGTAACTCAAAACAAACCGAATGCAATATTCCTGATGGGGCCTACGGCCTCAGGTAAGACCGCGTTGGCGATTGCTTTGCGTCAACACTTGCCTGTAGAGATAATCAGTGTCGATTCGGCGCTGATCTACCGTGGTATGGATATCGGCACAGCGAAGCCAAATGCAGAGGAACTGAGTCAAGCACCTCATCGTCTGATCGATATTCTCGATCCTTCTTTACCTTATTCCGCTGCCGATTTCCGGCGAGACGCACTAAATGTAATGGATGAAATTACCGCTCAAGGTAAAATTCCATTATTAGTGGGCGGCACAATGTTGTATTTTAAGGCTTTGCTTGAAGGTCTTTCGCCATTACCTTCAGCAGATCCTGTTGTGCGTGCAGAAATTGAACAAATAGCACAATTACAAGGGTGGACTGAAATACATCGCCGTTTAGCTGAGGTTGATCCTGTTGCGGCAGCTAGGATTCATCCGAATGATCCACAAAGATTATCCCGAGCTTTAGAGGTATATCTCATTTCAGGGCAAACTTTGACTGAAATGACACAAACAGCAGGTGAAGAATTACCTTATAATGTGTTTCAGTTTGCTATTGCGCCCCAAGATCGTAAAATTTTACATGAGCGCATTGAACAACGTTTTCATCAGATGTTAGCCGCTGGTTTTGAAGAGGAAGTTCGTGCTCTTTATAAACGAGGTGATTTACATGTTGATTTACCTTCAATCCGTTGTGTGGGTTATCGACAAATGTGGTCATATCTGGAAGGCGAAATAAATTATGATGAAATGGTTTATCGGGGAATTTGTGCAACACGCCAATTGGCAAAACGCCAGATTACCTGGTTGAGAAGCTGGGAAAATGTTCATTGGTTAGATAGTGAACAACCACAGCAGGCGCTTAAGGCAGTTATGCAGGTCATACGCTAATTAATTTGAGGTGTATACTCTAATAATTTTAGGTGCAGCGAGGCGACAAGCGAGCGCACCGCTAGAAGCATGAAAATTATGTGACTAGTGTGAGTGAACGTAGTCAACCATGTCGTAGCTTGAGGTATGACGAGTATAGTTAGGTAACAAGTCACTGAGCCGTTAGATACGTAAATGACTATGTAACGGGTACAAATGAATGTTGCCAACAACCCTGTAACTTGAAGTATATACGTGCATAGAGCCATTGTTTGTGTACAATTAGAACGGTTAAGCGCAATTTTTGAGTAGTTACTTTTTGGAGCCGTAAGGTTCTCATTTAAAAACAACAAAATAAGGAAAACATAGAATGGCTAAGGGGCAATCTTTGCAAGATCCGTTCCTGAACGCATTACGTCGTGAAAGGGTTCCGGTCTCAATTTATTTAGTTAACGGCATCAAATTGCAGGGGCAGATTGAATCTTTTGACCAGTTTGTCATTTTACTGAAAAATACAGTAAGTCAGATGGTTTATAAGCATGCTATCTCTACTGTTGTCCCTGCTCGTCCTGTTTCTCATCATAGCGGTAGCGCTGCTGGTGGTGCAGGCAATGGTAATTATCACGCTGGGGCTCCTGCTCAACAGGATGGCGAAGCTGCTGAGTAATACCAGTTGCACGTTAAAATTCAAGGAAAACATAGGTAGGGAGACTTTACCTGTGTTTTTCCTTTGTCTTTATAGTGATTAAGCCTAAGAGGTTATAGCCCTTGTTTGATAGGTATGAAGGCGGTGAGCTGGCTGTATTGGTACATGTCTTTTTTTCTCAAGAAAAAGACACTGAAAATCTGGCGGAATTTGAGTCACTCGTGACATCTGCGGGGGTTAAACCCGTACAGATAGTAACAGGCAGTCGAAAGTCCCCTCATCCTAAATACTATGTCGGGGAAGGGAAAGCGGAAGAAATCGCTGATGCAGTAAAGGAAAGTGGTGCAGATGTGGTGTTATTTAACCATACTCTTAGCCCTGCTCAGGAACGTAACCTTGAACGGCTATGCGAATGTAAGGTTGTTGACCGTACAGGCGTGATTTTAGATATATTTGCGCAAAGGGCGCGGACGCACGAAGGGAAACTGCAAGTTGAACTCGCGCAATTACGTCACTTGTCCACTCGCCTTGTGAGAGGATGGACGCACCTTGAGCGCCAAAAAGGTGGAATCGGTCTACGTGGTCCTGGTGAAACTCAGCTTGAAACTGACCGTCGGTTATTAAGGGGAAAAATCAGTCAGATTTTATCCCGCCTTAGTCGAGTCGAAAAGCAGCGAGAACAAGGCCGGCAAGCACGTAATAAAGCAGATATCCCAACGATATCGTTAGTGGGTTATACCAATGCGGGTAAATCAAGTTTATTTAACCGAATGACATCGTCAGAGGTTTATGCAGCTGATCAGCTGTTTGCAACACTTGATCCAACATTGAGGCGTATTGACGTTGATGATGTTGGGACGGTTGTGCTTGCAGATACAGTTGGGTTTATTCGTCACTTACCACATGATTTAGTTGCGGCTTTTAAAGCAACGTTGCAGGAAACACGTGAAGCAACTTTATTGTTACACGTTATTGATGCAGCGGATAACCGTTTGGATGAAAACATTCATGCGGTCGAAAGTGTTTTGGAAGAAATTGAAGCTGATGAGATCCCGACACTATTAGTTATGAACAAAGTGGATATGCTGGAGGATTTTGTCCCGCGTATCGACAGAAATGAGGATAACAAGCCGGTTCGTGTCTGGGTTTCAGCGCAAACGGGTGAAGGTATCCCCTTGTTGCTACAAGCACTGACGGAACGCCTTTCAGGTGAAATCGCACACGTTGAAATGCGTTTGCCACCAAGTGCAGGTCGTCTACGTAGCCGTTTTTATCAGCTCCAAGCTATTGAGCGTGAATGGCAAGAGGAAGACGGCTCAATTGGCCTTGAGGTGCGTATGCCAATGGTTGATTGGCTGCGTTTGTGCAAACAGGAACAACAATTGCCTAGCTATGTGATTTAATATGTCGCTAGGAGATGGAATTGATATTAAGAGTAATGCTTTGCTCTTAACCCGAAAAATCAATCATAAAGATATGGAGCTAAAACATGGCGTGGAATCAGCCCGGTAATGACGGACAAGACCGCGATCCGTGGGGAAGCGGCAATAAAGGCGGCAACTCTGGCGGGAATAAAGGTGGTCGAAAACGTGGGGCTTCTGATCTCGACGATCTCTTTCGTAAGCTGAGCAGTAAGCTTGGTGGTAAAAAAGGCGGCAATGGTGATGGTGACAATAAGCAACCATCACAAATCAGTGGCCGTCTTGGTATGTTGGCTCTGGCTGCGGTAGTCGTTGTATGGGCCGGTTCAGGTTTTTATACCATTAAAGAAAGTGACCGAGGCGTTGTGCTACGCTTTGGCGAATATAGCGGTATTGTAGGGCCTGGTTTGAACTGGAAACCAACGTTTATTGATAGAGTGATCCCAGTTAACGTTGAAACAGTCCGCGAACAAGCAACTAACGGCATGATGCTGACATCAGATGAAAACGTGATCCGCGTTGAAATGAACGTACAGTATCGTGTGACCGATCCTGCTGAATACCTGTTCAGTGTGACTAACCCTGATAACAGCTTACGCCAAGCTTTAGACAGTGCGGTACGTGGTGTTATTGGTCAGTCAGCGATGGAACAAGTCTTGACGACAAATCGTGCATTTATTCGTGATGTAACGCAAAAAGAGCTCGAAGCGACTATTGCCCCATACAAAATGGGTATCACATTGCTCGACGTCAACTTCCAAGCAGCTCGTCCACCTGAAGATGTTAAAGCAGCATTTGATGATGTGATCGCGGCAAGGGAAGAAGAGCAAAAAACGATTCGTGAAGCGCATGCTTACCGTAACGAAGTTCTGCCAATGGCAAAAGGTAACGCGCAGAAGCTGATCGAAGAAGCTGAAGCTTATAAGGCCAGTGTGGTGTTTAAAGCAGAGGGTGAGGTGGCTAGCTTTGCCAAAATGTTGCCTGAGTATCGTGCAGCACCTGAAATCACTCGTGAGCGTCTCTACATTGACACCATGGAGCGTGTGTTAAGTAATACACGTAAAATTATTGCTAATGATAAGAGCAACAGCATGTTAGTTCTACCACTGGATCAATTAATGCGTGGTAGTGACAACAGTGCGGCACCAAAATCAAGCTTAGCACCTAAAGTGATGAATCCAAACACTAACAGTTCATCATCTTATGGTTCGGCACCAGCACAGCCAAGCAGTGGCGTTCGTGGTGATGCTGTTAGAGTAGGGAGACAATAATCATGCGTAAATCGCTAATTGTTATCGTTATTGCCATTTTGGCAGTCGCTTACGCATCAATCTTTATTGTTCCTCAAACTGATCGTGGCATTGTGTTGCGTTTTGGTAAGGTATTGCGTGACTCTGAAAACAAACCGATCATTTATGAGCCGGGTCTGCACTTTAAAGTTCCGTTTATTGAAACGGTGAAAATGCTAGATGCACGTATTCAGACATTAGAAATTCAAGCAGACCGTTACTTAACTAGCGAAAACAAAGACTTGATGGTGGATTCGTACCTGAAATGGCGCGTCACTGACTTTAGCCGCTATTATGTGGCAACGGGTGGTGGTAACCCTTATCAAGCGGAAACACTGTTAAAACGTAAGTTTAGTGACCGTTTACGCTCTGAGTTTGGTCGTTTAAGCGTAAAAGATATCATCACAGACTCTCGTGGTCGTTTAACCATTGATGTACGTGATGCGTTGAATAAAGGCACTGCGATTGATGGAACAGCAGAAGAGGCTGATGCTGCTATCGCTTCTGCTGCGGCACGTGTAGAACAAGAAACTAACTTGAAGCCACTGGTTGTTAACGCAAACAGTATGGCTGCGTTAGGTATCGAAGTGGTTGACGTTCGAATCAAACGTATTGAACTGCCAAACGAAGTTTCTGAGGCTATCTATGCACGTATGCGTGCAGAACGTGAAGCCGTTGCACGTCAACATCGTTCGCAAGGTCAGGAAGAAGCGACGAAGATCCGTGCGGTTGCTGATAAAACGGTAACTGAAACTTTAGCCGAAGCTGAGCGTACAGCATTGACGCTGCGCGGTGAAGGTGATGCGATGGCAACAAAACTGTTTGCTGATGCCTTCAATCAGGATCCTGAGTTCTATGCCTTTATCCGTAGCTTACGTGCTTACGAGCAGAGCTTCAAAAATGGTGATGATGTTATGGTGCTTAGCCCAGATACTGACTTCTTCCGTTTTATGAAAGCACCAACTAAGTTACGTGCGACTGATTAAGTTACATGTAATCGCTTAAGTTACGTGCAACAGTTGAAAATAACTGTTAATCTAGTAAAGAAAAGCCTGCTTCGCGGGCTTTTTTTTCGCCTGTCATTTTAAGTTTCGGATTTTTCAGGGAAAATTCATGCTGCTCAAGCAGATTACGGTCAGTTTGGGTTATGACAGAAATAAAAAATGCCATCTTTTTGGCTTTCCAGCAAAAAAATTTTTACTGTGCTAAAAATCACTGGAACAGATTATTTTAGATGGTAGAATTCATTTTTAAGCAACCGAGTGTATTTCGAAATGGGTAAGAACGTTGTCGTACTGGGCACCCAATGGGGTGACGAAGGGAAGGGCAAGATTGTAGACTTGCTGACAGAGCGCGCTAAATACGTAGTTCGCTATCAGGGCGGCCATAATGCTGGCCATACTCTTGTTGTAAACGGTGAAAAAACCGTTCTCCACTTAATTCCATCCGGTATTCTTCGTGAAAATGTCATCAGTATTATTGCTAACGGTGTGGTACTTGCGCCTGATGCATTGATGAAAGAGATGAAGCAATTAGAAGAACGCGGTGTGCCTGTTCGTGAACGTTTGTATATTTCTGAAGCATGCCCACTGATCCTGCCTTATCACGTTGCGTTAGATAATGCGCGCGAAAAAGCACGTGGTGCGAAAGCGATCGGTACAACAGGTCGTGGTATCGGCCCTGCTTATGAAGATAAAGTTGCTCGTCGTGGACTACGTGTTGGCGATTTGTTTGATAAAGCAGCTTTTGCCGAGAAGTTAAAAGAAATCGTTGAGTACCATAACTTCCAGCTGGTGAATTACTATAAAGAGCCAGCGGTTGATTATCAAAAAACGCTCGACGATATCATGGCAGTTGCTGATATCTTAACCGGTATGGTAATTGATGTTTCTGATCTGCTCTATAAAGCACATCAGAAGAATGAATTAGTCATGTTTGAAGGTGCACAAGGTACATTACTGGATATCGATCACGGTACTTACCCATATGTAACCTCTTCAAATACCACTGCGGGTGGTGTAGCAACAGGTTCAGGCTTAGGCCCACGTTATGTTAGCTATGTATTAGGTATTATTAAAGCTTACTCAACGCGTGTTGGTGCGGGTCCATTCCCAACTGAGCTGTTTGACGAAACGGGTGAGTTTTTGCGTGAAAAAGGCCAAGAGTTTGGCGCAACTACTGGTCGTAAACGTCGTACAGGTTGGTTAGACATTGTTGCTATTAACCGTGCGGTTCAGATCAACTCATTGTCTGGTTTCTGTATGACGAAGCTGGACGTTTTAGATGGTCTAAAAGAAGTTAAAATCTGTGTAGGCTACCGCCGTCCAGATGGTCAAGTTCTTGAAACCACACCGTTAGCAGCTGACGAGTGGGAAGGTTTAGAACCAGTTTATGAAGTCATGCCTGGTTGGAATGAAACAACATTTGGTGTTAAAGACAGAGCGCTATTACCTCAAGCCGCTTTGAATTACATCAAGCGCGTTGAAGAACTAACCGGTATCCCAGTTGATATTATTTCAACAGGTCCTGATCGCTCAGAGACTATGATCCTACGTGACCCGTTTGACGTATAGTCTACAGATAGCGACTTGCTAGAAGCATGCATTAAAAAGTGCTGATAAGCAGATGAAAAAACACCGATTTATTCGGTGTTTTTTGTTATTTGTTACCGATATTTTAAACCCGCTAAGTCACTTCCGGATGGGTGTTGATAGATCCGTAGTTTAAAGTAGTTTGCAGACGCATTAACATACTCAAAAATTTCCGATTGGACTTCTTCATATTCAACCCAAGTGGTTGAACGGGTGAAACAATAGATTTCGACAGGTAGTCCATTGGGTGTTGGTGGCATGGTACGTATGACTAAATACATATCGGTTCTGACATCACCGCGCATTTTTATCCAATTCAAAATATATTTTCGAAATAGCTGTAGGTTAGTGACGCCATTATTCATTATCCAGTCATTTATATCACCGATATCACCTCGTTCTTCTAGCATATTTTCTATACTCTGACGTAGCGGAGTGGTATTTTTTAATTCGCTGATCAGATCTTCAGTTGCAAAGCAGATAGATGATTGGTCAATATAAAAGCTGCGCTTAATGCGACGTCCTCCTGAAGAAAACATCGGTTGCCAGTTAGTATATTTTTCGGTCAAAAAATCTTTGGTGGGAATACGTGAAATAGTGTTATCCCAATTTCGAACCGTAATAGTATGTAGTGCTATATCAATGACTTCTCCGCTGATATTACTGCTGGGTAATTCGATCCAATCATACAGTTTTAATACCTTTCCATTTGATACCAAAATATTGGCGACAAACGATAACAGCGTATGCTGAAATACAAACATTAATACTGCCGCGATAGCACCGAAGCTGGAAATGATAATGATTGGAGATTGTTCGGTCATCAATGCGATGATCAAGATAAAGGAAATTATCCAAACGACAATTTTAGCTATTTCAATATAGCCCTTGATCGAATTATTGCGATGTAGCACTTTTTTTGATTGGCGCAGGATAAATACATCTAGCCCATCATTCACTAATGCGGCAACATTAATAATAATCAGCGCCCAACAGATAGTTTTAAAGGTAATGTTCACTTCATCAGAAAATGAAGGCAGCATCTGATTGATATAAAGTACCAACGTCACAGCAACGATCGACGCTATTTTTCGCGCAACTCCATCAATTAATTCATCATCACTTAAATTAGTGAGTAATGGTAATAATCTTCTAGCAAACCGCAAAAAAATCACTTTTCCAACAAACCATGTGAGTAGCAATATGGCCACTAGAAGGGAAGTCATTAAGAAGGTGTTCCCTGATATATAATTATATATTTCAATAATTTGTTCCATAATTTCCTATGTCACCTCTTTATGGTACTAACCGTTCATTGTAAAGCAGATCAAATTAAAAGATTTGATATTAAAAGTGGATCCAGCAGTATCTATTCCGTTATGACTCTTTCTAAACAGTATAGATAAACTAAGGTAAGCTCAAGAAACACGAGTCGCTAAAAAATATGTGCTATTATGTGTTCGATTGTTCTTTGATATTCTTTGTTGTCAAGGTAGAGCGAAAAAGGGTGACAACTAAACACCCTATAATGGTAATTGCTGATCCTACTATCTCATGATAGAGCCATTTTTCTTTGTTGATAAGTTAAGTTAAACGCTATTTTGCGATGTCAAATTGAAGCGAAATTAGTTCCATTATCTTATTGTTAGGGTGAGTTTATTCATTTGAGAATAGGATTACTGATACTGAGTGACTGTAGCGCGAATACCAATAACGTGAAGTCTAGTGGTGATTAAGGTATTGGCCTCACGCAACACGTCGACAATAATTTTTCTATAATTTGAGATTGAAAAGGCACAGATGGTGAGATTGCCATTGGCCTAGCCAAAAATTTTGAGGTGATTGTGCAGCTAACAAGTTTTACGGACTATGGATTACGTGCATTGATATACTTGGCATCGCTCCCTGAGGGGAAAATGACCAGTATCACAGAAGTCACTGAAGTTTATGGTGTCTCGCGTAATCATATGGTTAAGATCATTAATCAGCTCAGTCACCTTGGCTATATTAAAGCAACACGTGGTAAGAATGGCGGGATTACATTAGGCCAAGCAGCAGAAACAATACGCATTGGCGATGTTGTTAGGGCACTTGAACCCTTAACATTAGTTAACTGTAGTGGCGAATTTTGTCATATAACACCAGCCTGTCGATTGAAGGGTGTGCTTCATCAGGCGATACAACAATTTTTACAAGAACTTGATAAACATACGCTGGCTGATATGGTCAAAGACAACAGCCCGCTTTATCAATTACTGCTTGATTAGATAGGCAGTAATAACAAATTCTGATGACAACGGAGGTAACGATGTCACATGATCCTTTTCAGGAAAGAGAAGCAGAAAAATACGAATCCCCTATTCCGAGCCGAGAGTTTATTCTTGAACTCCTGACCAAGCGGACTGCACCCGCAAAACGTGAAGAAATTGCACAGCTATTAAACCTTTCTTCAGAAGAAGAACTCGAAGCCTTGCGCCGCCGCTTGCGGGCAATGGAACGCGATGGACAATTGGTCTTCACTCGCCGTCAATGTTACGCCTTACCAGAGCGCTTAGACCTACTGAAAGGTAAAGTTATTGGTCACCGTGATGGTTATGGTTTTTTGCGCGTTGAAGGTAAAAAAGAAGATTATTATCTCTCACAAGATGAAATGAAACGCGCCCTGCACGGTGATGTCATTTTAGCGCAAGCTTATGGCCAAGATCGTAAAGGGCGTACTGAAGTTCGAGTCGTTCGTGTACTTGAACCACGTAATAATCAAATTGTGGGTCGCTATTTTATTGAATCAGGTATGGGGTTTGTGGTGCCTGATGATAGTCGCTTAAGTTTTGATATTTTAATTCCTAAAGATCAAATTAATGGTGCTCGCATGGGCAATGTAGTGGTGGTTGAACTGGTTTCAAGACCTCAGCGCCGCGCTCAAGCAGTAGGTAACATTATTGAAATTTTAGGTGAAAGCATGGGCACAGGTATGGCGGTTGAAATCGCTTTGCGCACCCATGAAATTCCACACACATGGCCTCCTCAAGTTGAGAAGCAGGTTGCTGATTTAAGCGAACATGTACCTGAGTCAGCTAAAAAAGGTCGAGTCGACCTGCGTGATTTACCATTAGTGACCATTGATGGTGAAGATGCTAGAGACTTTGATGACGCAGTACATTGTGCACCGAAAAAAGGTGGTGGCTGGCGTGTATGGGTCGCGATTGCGGATGTTAGCTATTATGTACGTCAACAAACAGCCCTTGATGATGAAGCTCGAAGCCGTGGTAACTCCGTTTATTTCCCATCACAGGTAGTGCCGATGTTACCAGAGGTACTATCCAATGGCCTCTGCTCATTAAATCCAGGGGTAGATCGCCTGTGTATGGTCTGTGAAATGACCGTATCAGCATCGGGGCGTTTGTCATCCTTTAAATTCTATGAAGCGGTGATGAATTCACATGCAAGGCTGACTTACACAAAAGTTTGGAAAATTTTGCAGGGTGATGAAGAGCTGCGTGAACATTACAAAACATTAGTTCCGCATATCGAGCAGCTACATGCACTGTATAAGACATTAGATGCTGCGCGTATTGAGCGAGGTGCAATTTCGTTTGAATCAGAAGAGGCGAAATTTATTTTTAATGCCGAGCGACGCATTGAACGTATTGAACCTGTCGAGCGTAACGATGCTCACAAGTTAATTGAAGAGTGCATGATTTTAGCCAACATTGCAGCAGCGCGTTTTGTTGAGAAAAATGAAGAACCTGCGCTATATCGTGTGCATGACCGCCCGAAAGAAGAGAGCGTGATGAACCTGCGTTCGGTGTTCAGTGAACTGGGACTCACATTACCGGGTGGCATGAAACCAGAGCCAAAAGATTATGCACAAGTGATGAATGATGTGGCAGAGCGCCCTGATCATGAATTGCTGCAAACGATGATTTTACGCTCCATGAAACAAGCGATTTATGATCCTGAAAATCGTGGCCACTTCGGGCTGGCACTAAAATCCTATGCGCACTTTACATCACCAATTCGTCGTTACCCTGACCTTACTTTGCACAGGGGGATCAAATATTTACTGGCGAAAGAACAGGGGCATTCGGATCATCGTTGGACACCAACAGGTGGCTGGCATTCTGATATGGATAGCATGTTACAACTCGGTGAGCATTGCTCAATGACTGAACGTCGTGCTGATGAAGCTACTCGCGATGTCGCCGATTGGTTAAAATGTGACTTTATGCAGGATCAAGTGGGTCAAGTGTTTACAGGCTTGATCACCAGTGTTACCGGTTTTGGCTTCTTTGTGCGCCTTAATGACTTATTCATTGATGGTTTAGTCCATGTCTCGACATTAGATAACGATTATTATCGCTATGATGCAGTCGGTCAGCGTTTGATTGGTGAATCATCAGGTACCACTTATCGTCTTGGCGATGAAGTGGAAATCCGTGTTGAAGCAGTACACATGGATGAGCGCACCATTGATTTCGCCTTGATCTCAACAACGCGTAAGGCGAAAAATCCGGGCAAAACAGCTCGTGATAAAATGAAAAAAGAAGTTAAAAATGCCACGAAATCAGCGCGTGGTAAGCGTGATGTCAGCAAAGAAAAGAATTTTGAACCTGATTCAGCGTTCCGTCGTTCAGAGAAGAAAGGCAAGAAAACGGATAAAAAAACCGATAAAAAAGCGGATACCAAGGCAAAAGCGAAAAAAGCCTCTGATAAGACGAAGAAGATCACTGCAAAATTAAAAGCAAAACGCGCAGCAAAAAAAGCTGAGAAGCAAGCAGGCTAATATAAGTAAAGGGGGTAGCGTAGGCTACCCCAAACTGTGAGCCAACAAATTAGGTTAGGTGACGTGATGTCACCTTGAATTCCATCAACAAAAAAGATATTTATGAGCGAAATTATTTACGGCATTCATGCGGTGAAAGCCTTACTTGATCGTGATGCGTCACGGATCAAAGAAGTTTATATTTTAAAAGGGCGTGAAGATCGCCGTTTGATGCCGATTATTCATGAAATCGAGGCGCTTGGCATTGTTGTGCAAGTTGCTAATCGCCAATGGATGGATACACAAACGGAAGGGGCCGTGCATCAAGGCATTATTGCAAAGGTGCTGCCGGGTAAACAGTATCAAGAAGGTGATTTACCTGATTTTCTGGAAAGTACAGAAGCGCCATTCTTATTAATTTTAGATGGTGTGACAGATCCCCATAACTTGGGTGCTTGCCTACGTAGTGCCGATGCGGCAGGCGTACATGCGGTGATTGTGCCTAAAGACAAATCCGCACAATTGAACGCAACTGCCAAAAAAGTGGCGTGTGGTGCAGCAGAAAGTGTACCACTGTTCCGTGTGACTAACTTGGCAAGAACATTGCGTTTGTTGCAAGAGTATAATATTTGGATTGTCGGCACTGCTGGCGAAGCAGACCATACGCTTTATCAAAGTAAACTGACAGGGGCAATGGCTCTAGTAATGGGCGCTGAAGGTGAAGGAATGCGTCGTTTAACCCGTGAGCATTGTGATGAGCTAATTAGTATTCCAATGGCGGGCACGGTTTCTTCATTGAATGTCTCTGTAGCGACAGGTGTTTGTTTATTTGAAGCTGTACGTCAGCGCAGTGCAAAATAAATAATTTGCCGCCATCCCTTGAGTTTTTCCTCTGGGATGGGTATAGTTACGCGTCAATTTTTTAGCCGCACTCAATAAGTTCCTTGCCTCCGCGGGCCGCGGTTAACCCTGACAGGAGGCTGAATAATCCGTAAGGAGCAACTACTAATGCGTCATTACGAAATCGTTTTTATGGTCCATCCTGACCAAAGCGAACAGGTTCCGGGTATGATCGAGCGTTACAGTGCTGTTATCACTAACGCACAAGGTCAAATCCACCGTCTAGAAGACTGGGGCCGTCGCCAACTGGCTTACCCAATCAATAAACTGCACAAAGCTCACTATGTTCTGCTGAACGTAGAAGCTCCACAGGAAGCGATTGATGAGCTGGAAACTAACTTCCGCTTCAACGATGCCGTTATCCGCAGCATGGTTATGCGCTTAAAACACGCAGTAACAGAAGCTTCTCCAATGGTTAAAGCTAAAGACGAACGTCGTGGCCGTGACCTGTCTGATGAATATCAGGATGAAGAAGCTGAAGAAGCTGGGGATTCTGAAGAGTAATTGCGCAGGTGTTCACTAATCGTTTGGTGCTCACAGGCACAGTCTGTAAAGCATTGATTCGAAAAGTGAGTCCATCGGGCATCCCTCACTGCCAGTTTGTTTTAGAACATCGTTCGGAACAACAGGAAGCTGGGTTGACTCGGCAAGCATGGTGCAGAATGCCCATAATTGCTAGCGGACAAACCTTACAAGCCCATACTCACAGTATAACGGTCGGCAGTCGGATTACAGTCACTGGTTTTATTAGCACCCACCAAGGGCGCAATGGCCTAAGTAAACTGGTCCTTCATGCCGAGCAGATTGATTTGATAGATTCTGGAGACTAGCCATATGGCACGTTATTTCCGTCGTCGCAAGTTCTGCCGTTTCACAGCGGAAGGCGTTCAAGAGATCGACTATAAAGATATCGCAACGCTGAAAAACTATATCACTGAAAGTGGTAAAATTGTACCAAGCCGTATCACCGGTACTCGTGCAAAATATCAGCGTCAGCTCGCTCGTGCTATCAAGCGCGCTCGCTACCTGTCTCTGTTGCCATATACTGATCGTCATCAGTAATTGGTACAGTCCATTAACGACTTTAAGAGGATAAGGTAATGCAAGTTATTCTGCTTGATAAAGTAGCTAACCTAGGTAGCCTGGGTGATCAGGTTAACGTTAAATCGGGCTATGCTCGTAACTACTTAGTTCCACAGGGCAAAGCTGTTCCTGCAACTAAGAAAAACATCGAATTCTTCGAAGCTCGCCGCGCTGAACTGGAAGCTAAATTAGCTGACGTTCTAGCAGCAGCTCAGGCTCGTGCAGCATCTGTTACTGCACTGGGTTCTGTCACTATCGCTTCTAAAGCGGGTGACGAAGGTAAACTGTTCGGTTCTATCGGTACTCGTGACATCGCTGATGCAGTAACTGCAGCTGGCGTTGCAATCGCGAAAAGCGAAGTTCGCCTGCCAAACGGCGTTCTGCGTACTACTGGTGACCACGAAGTTCACTTCCAGTTACACAGCGATGTTTTTGCAGAGCTGAACGTTATCATCGTTGCTGAGTAATCAATAATGATGGTAGTGCCATGAGTTTACTGATGGCACAAAAAAACACCGGCTGGTCCGGTGTTTTTTATTGTCTGTAATAAATGATTTTCGACTAAAACTAAGGTGTACGGTAGTAACTACCATCGCTTAAACGAGCAAAACTAAAGGTTTTTCCATCTGGAGTGGTGATCTCCAACACCTCTACTTCACCTTTGGCATTCGCTTTTAAGCGAACTTTTTGGCCTTTATGTAAGTTGCTTAAGGGTTTTTCTGCCCCTTCGGCTCGTGCCATGACAAAGGCATCATTAGCCTGCAAATTATTATCACGAAATAGCTGCGCGAGTGTTTTTCCTTTCTGTATTTGATAATTCCGCCACTCATTTGCCGATGGTTGAGATGCTGTCGTCGGCTGCTGCGTTTGTTTTGGTGGTGTCGTTGTCGCTGGTGGAGTGGTATCAACTGGCGCAGGATCCTCTGGAGGCTCTTGAACTATTTCAGGTTCAGTCGGTAAGCCTATTTGTGGTTGATCAGAGTCCCCGTTACTGACAGGCTCTTCTGGTGTTGAGGCGATGATTTCAGGCGTTGTCGGTGGTGGTACAACAATAGGTTGAGGCTGATTTTGCGTAATTTGGCTTTCGGTGTTTTTTTCACCTGTAGGCCAAAATAGTGCCGCTATAATGATAATGGCTAAAATAGCGATACCAATACGATGAAATACCGAAAGTTTAAACATGGCTCCTCCTTGATTGAGGAATAATAGCTGTGAGTTGAATATATTGTTATACGAATACTAGCATTGATTCTTAGTAAATTGATTACTCGATGTTATTTTTCAGAGAACACTTAACTATGCAGCAACATGAAAGATGATGAGCTAATCGTTTAGGTTTACCCATAAGTGTAAGGCTGTTATCCTTGGTTTTTTCTTAAAACCATACAGGTATTTTCATGGCAAACCAAAATTTTGATTCAGTAGAAGCACAAGCAAGCTATGGGATTGGCTTACAAGTGGGCCAACAACTATTAGAGTCAGGCTTAGAAGGCTTAGTGCCTGAAGCGATCCTTGCTGGCTTGACTGATGCACTAGAAGGTAATATGCCTTCAGTTCCTGTTGAAGCACTACATAAAGCGCTACGTGAAATTCATGAACGTGCTGATGCCGTCCGTGTTTCTCGCCAAGAAGCAATGGCAGCCGAAGGCCGTGCGTTCTTAGAAGAAAACCAAAAACGTGAAGGTGTTTCAACCACAGATTCAGGTTTGCAATTCTCTGTTATCAATCAAGGTGAGGGGGCTATCCCGACTCGTAGCGACCGCGTTCGCGTGCACTATACTGGTCGTTTGGTTGATGGCACTGTATTTGATAGCTCAGTACAACGTGGTCAGCCAGCCGAATTCCCTGTTAGTGGCGTGATCCCTGGTTGGATTGAAGCTTTGACTCTGATGCCTGTTGGTTCTAAGTGGGAGCTCTACATTCCTTCTGAACTCGCTTATGGTGAGCGTGGTGCGGGTGCATCTATTCCACCATTTAGCACTTTAGTTTTTGAAGTTGAATTATTAGATATCCTGTAATTCGTTTTATTGCTGGATTAAGAAATAGCGGGTCTAAACACCCGCTATTTTTTTATCTCTACTTTTTGTTGTTTAGGTTTATAGGAAAAAGGTGCATCAATGGCTTATGACTGCTAACCTAGTTTTAACAGTTAGCGGGAGAGAGGTGAATTATGTTAAAACAAATTTGCGAACTGGCTATAGACGCGGGTTCTGCCATCATGAGTTACTATACCGCCGAAGAGCCGCTACAGGTTGAACGGAAAAGTGATGATTCACCTGTAACTGCTGCCGATATTGCTGCTCATAATATTATTACAACAGGATTAACGCAGATCGCGCCTGAAATTCCTCAAATATCAGAAGAAGCACCACCATCGTGGGATGAACGTAAGAATTGGCAACGTTATTGGTTAATTGATCCGTTAGATGGTACCAAAGAATTTATCCACCGTAATGGTGACTTTACCGTTAATATCGCATTGATTCAAAATGGTGTTCCTGTCATGGGCGTGGTTTATGCACCAGCAAAAAACTTACTTTACTATGCTGAAGGTAATCAAGCATGGAAGGAAGAAGGCGGCCATAAGCAATCTATTCATGTCAAAGAGATGACGCCACCTACAATAGTCATTAGCCGTTCCCATCAAGACGGTGAATTACGTGATTACCTCAATCAAATGGGGAGCCATGAAACCGTTACTGTAGGGTCATCATTAAAGTTTTGCTTAGTCGCTGAAGGCAAAGCACAACTTTATCCACGCTTTGGGCCTACCAATATTTGGGATACAGCCGCGGGCCATGCAGTGGCAATTGCTGCGGGAGCGAAAGTGCTAGATTGGAATGGAAAGACATTAGATTATACACCACGTGAATCCTTTTTAAATCCAGGGTTTCGCGTGACATTGTTTTGATGTGGATAAAATAAAGAAGGGTGGAAAAATGATTATTTTCCACCCTTATTGAATTAATTATCCAGTTTTAATACTTTTGCCGTAGCAGCTCGAATATCAAGACAAGCTTTGGCATCAACTTTTAAGTCAATTCCATAAGTTGGAATAATATCTTTCAAGCGTGCTTCCCAGCCATCTGAATTTAATTGCTCTGCAAAGCAGGTTTTCAATACATTCAAGGCGATGAAGGCAGCTGTAGAAGCTCCCGGTGACGCACCCATCAAGACAGTAAATGACTTATCGGCACTGGTGATGAGTTCGGTACCAAATTCTAAAACACCTTTTTTGTCGTGATCTGGTTTAATGATCTGCACGCGCTGGCCTGCGACCACTTCTTTCCAGTCTTCATGCTGCGCTTCTGGGTAGAATTGTTGCAGCATGGCAAATTGGTGAGCAGATGTTTGCAGCACTTGGCCTACTAGGTATTCTGCTAGCGACCAGTTATCTTTTGCAACCGCAAGCATTGGCTCAAGGTTATTCAATTTAACGGATTCGAACAGATCTAAATAGGAACCATGTTTAAGGAATTTACTCGAAAAACCTGCATAAGGTCCAAATAATAGGGAGCGCTTACCACCAATAATACGTGTATCTAAGTGTGGGACAGACATTGGTGGTGAACCTTTATCTGCTTTACCATACACTTTTGCGTGGTGACGAGAGGCAATTTCTTCGTTGTCGCAACGTAGCCAGATACCACTGACTGGGAAACCACCATAGCCTTTGCCTTCAGGGATCCCTGATTTTTGTAGTAATTCGATCGCACGGCCACCTGCACCTACGAACACGAATTTTGCAGAGGTAATGGTTTTTTCATGGGTAAGTAGGTTTTTAACTTCAATATTCCATCTACCATCGGCTGCTTTTTTAACGTCGATGACTTCATGTTTATAGTGAACTGAAAAACCGGATTGTTCGCTGAGTTGCGCCATTAATAAATGCGTTAGTGCACCGTAATCGACATCTGCACCGGTATTAACACGGGTAACGGCAATCGCTTCTTTAGGATCACGGCCTTCCATGATCAGTGGAGCCCACTCATTGATCTGTTTTGGATCATCACTGTATTCCATATTGTGGTAACAGTGGTGAGCAGACATCTGCTGGTAGCGTTGCTTTAAGAATTTTACGTTGTCTTCGCCCCAAACAAAGCTCATATGTGGGCATGGATGAATAAAGTCACGTGGATCTTTAATTTTACCTTTGGTGACGAGATAAGACCAAAGCTGGCGAGAGAGGTCAAATTCAGTATTGACTTCAAGTGCTTTACTGATATCTACCGTACCATCTGGATTCGGTGGCGTGTAATTCATTTCACAGTTAGCGGCGTGGCCTGTACCTGCGTTGTTCCATGGATGAGAACTTTCTTGTGCGCAATCATTGAGTCTTTCAAATACGGCGATGTTGAGTGATGGCTCGAGCTCTTTTAAAAAAGTTCCCAATGTTGCACTCATGATACCGGCACCAATTAGCGCGATATCGACTTGTTCAGAAATAGGCTTACTCATTAAAAACTCCTACTGCTTAGTGGGCTTAAAACACAGTTCAGTGCCTTCTTGATACACAACATAAGCACGGCGCCATGGGTCATCACCGATTAAACGCCATTTGTGGCCAGTGCCTGTATTATCTTGTGCTAATAAAACATCACCGGGTTTGATGATAAATGTTGAACCATCTTTGGTTTCAAATTCTAGCGTACCCGTCAGAGTCAGCACATAACGTGGAACAGGATCTTTGTGCCAATCCCATGATCCGCCTGATGTGGTTTCGCGAAATGAAAGTTCACTCACTGCAATCGCGGGTGTTTCATTGTCACCTCTTGCTTCACCACTTAATTCTATCGTGCCTTCTTCAAAAAGAGAGTTACCATCTTCACCGGTCCACATACGAACACAACGTATCATATTATTAACCCCTTACTTTGTATTTTGCACTATTGAATGGATAAAAAATCGATAAAAGATATTCATAAAAAGACATTTCCTAAATTGGTAAAAGCCAAATGAATATATTTTGTTACCTTTTAAAAGAGATAATTCATTAATACATTGTAACTTATTCTAATTAAAATAAATACTGTAGTAATTAGCGGGATGTTTTTAGAAGATAATGGTAGAAAAAAAAGAAAAATATATATGTTATTGATTCAAAATGATTATTTATCTTGATTGGCATACTTGTAAAAAATGTAACATAATGAAAAATCTATAAATCCAAATAAACATGATTTAATTTTCCTTCTCAATTCGTATCGAGAAGGAAAATAGAGAAATATAAAATGTGATATTAAGTGTTTTTTAATATATTATTTAATGCTACGTGTTGTATGAGCATAATTGTCTTACCATCGACAATTTCACCGTTTTTGATCGCTTGTAATGCTCTGGGAAATTCCCACTCTAATACTTCAATATCTTCCCCTTCATCAGCGAGTCCGCCACCTAAATTTAAGCGATCTTGATCATGGTATTCAGCAATATAAAAATACAGCTTTTCGGTGACTGAGCCGGGGCTCATATAAGCTTCAAAAACTTTTTCGATTTTTTGTACCTTAAAGCCAGTTTCTTCTTCTGCTTCAGCGATAATTCTTTCTTCGGGGGAAGCATTGTCGAGTAACCCAGCAGCAGCTTCGATAAGAAATTGATTGTAGCCGCTGATATATAAAGGAAGCCGAAATTGGCGGATCAGGACAATGGTATTTTTACTGCGATTATAGAGCAAAATGACAGCGCCATTGCCTCTATCATAAGATTCTCGGCTCTGCTCTTGCCAGTTTCCATCGCTACGTTGTAGCTCATAAGTGTATTTCTTGAGGGTGTACCAATTATCAGAGAGTAAAGTTTCACGGATATTGCGCACTTTGGGATGTTTAGCGGACATGATATTACCTTCATAATGGTGGTAATAATTAATCTAACATTATCGTTAGTGCCCGAAAATAAGAGTCTATGACAGTTTGCATGATAAATATTGAGGGGAAAAATGTTAGCGAAAAGGGGGCAAGGCCCCTCTTCGTATTTTTTAAGGTTTATTGAATGATTTGAATTTGCTTAACTTCGACTTCGCGAGAATTCCAATCTTTATCAATTTTACCACGGATTTCTACTTTATCTTTTGGGGTCACATTGAGGCCGTTCCAACGTTTTGGACTAATCTCAAGATTGATAGTGCCTGTGCCATCAGTAAATTCATAATGCTTCTGATCTAACTGTTTTACGATGTTTCCACGTAAAATCACCCAGCTGTCATCTGATAGTTCAAGTGCTTTGGCAACAGTAGTTTCACCGCTATTCGGGCCATTAAAGCCACCTGCTTGAGTGGATGAAGTTTGTTGTGCTGATCCTGGGCCGTCAAATCCACCTGTTGCCGCAAATACAGGTGCAGAAGCAAGAGCAGCGATCATTGCAATAATAGGTAGTTTTTTCATCGTGGTTCTCTCCATTGATTACTTAAATTTGTTGACGGAGGCTATTAAAACAAAAAGTTCTTAACAAGATCTTAAGAAGTCGTAATAAAAGAATAGTTTTTTAATTTAGCTAATTATAGCTAGTCATCGGCCTATTAATTAGATAAATATATTAATATTCGAATGAGGGAGATGGCCATGCGTATTTTGCTGATAGAAGATGACAGGTTAATTGGTGATGGTTTAAAGGTGGGTTTAAGCCAACTTGGCTTCACGATTGACTGGTTTACTGATGGTAAGCAAGGGCAAACGGCATTATTCGATGCACCTTATGATGCCGTGATCTTAGATCTCTCTTTGCCTAGTTTAGATGGTATGGATATTTTAAAACATTGGCGCAAACAAGGCCGAGAGGAACCTGTTTTAATTTTGACCGCAAGGGATGCGTTGGATCAACGCGTACAAGGCCTACAACAAGGGGCCGATGATTATTTGTGTAAACCTTTTGCATTAGTTGAAGTTGCAGCCCGTTTGCAGGCTCTGATCCGTCGGCGTAGTGGTCAATTAACACCGACCTTGAAGCATGGTGATGTTGAATTAGATCCTGTAGCGATGACCGTGACATGTCACGGTGAGTTGGTTGAGCTAAAAAGCAAAGAATTAGCATTATTGTCTCTATTTTTACACCATCCAAATAAAGTATTGTCTCGAGCAGCAATCGAAGAAAAACTGTATAACTGGGATGATGACGTTTCAAGCAACGCAGTCGAAGTCCATATTCATCATTTACGTCGTAAGTTAGGTACAAACTTTATTCGTACAGTCCATGGGGTCGGTTACCGCTTAGGTGAAAATGCATGAAAACTTTTAGCTTGCGCTTAAAATTGACCTTGATGTTATTACTACTTGCGTTAATGACGTGGGGAGTGGCCAGTTTACTGGCGTGGCACCAAACCTATAAGACCATTAATGAGTTATTTGATACTCAGCAGATGGTATTTGCGAAACGTTTATCTGTTCTCCCTTCAGACTTAGATTTTGCTGGCTCTTCATTAGCCAAAACGAAGAAAATATTACGTAAAAACCGTGGTAATCAAGATGATGATGCATTGGCCTTTGCTATTTTTAGCCCACAAGGTGAAATGTTACTGAATGATGGCGACAATGGCCGAAAAATAGCCTTCGACTTTCGTCGTGAAGGTTTTAGCGAAGGCAAAGTGAAGGGCAGCGATGATGAGTGGCGATTTGTTTGGCTAAAATCGTCTGACGGGCAATACATCATTGCGGTAGGGCAAGAATGGGAATATCGGCAAGATCTGGCAAAAGATATTATGGTCGCCCAGTTTTTACCTTGGCTAATAGCATTACCTGTGATGTTAGTTTTATTTTTATGGTTATTGACCCGTGCACTTCGTCCTTTACGCCAAGTGGCTGCCCAGCTCTATCGACGGCAGCCTAATGAGCTCAATGCGGTTAACGTAAAACGATTACCCTCAGAAGTGAAACCGTTGTTAGATGCGCTTAATAGCTTATTTGAGCGCATCCAAATCATGTTTACGCGAGAGCGGCAATTCACCTCTGATGCGGCACATGAATTACGTAGCCCATTGGCAGCGTTGAAAGTGCAAGCCGAGGTGGTGCAAATTGCAGGACAAGATGCGGCGATCCGTCAGCATGCGGTGGCCAATTTATCTGAAGGTATTGATCGAGCAACACGCCTCGTTGACCAATTGCTGACCTTATCCCGTTTAGAATCGTTATCACAGCTTGATGATATCGAGCAGTTACAATGGTCTGCATTAATCGAATCATCAGTACAAGAGGCTGACTCAGAAGCGAAAGCAGCACAAGTCACCGTTGAAGTTTCAGTACTCAATGAACCGCCACCGATTATGGGACAGCGGTTACTGCTAGCCATTTTGCTACGAAATCTTCTTCATAATGCTATTCGTTATGGCAAAACGGGTGGGAGAATAGATATTGAACTGAATTACCGTTATCTTGCCATTAAAGATGATGGGGAGGGGGTCACCAAAGAGGTATTAGCGCGGTTAGGCGAACGCTTCTATCGACCTGCTGGGCAAGAAAAAACAGGAAGCGGTTTAGGCCTCTCTATTGCGAAACGTATTGCGGAGTTACACCATTTAAGACTTGAATTTTCTAATAGAGAAACGGGTGGATTTTGTGTGACGGTCTTTCTGGGAGAAAACAAAAATAGTGTGATATAATATCATACTATAAAATAACATATTGATAATAAACTACACTATAATAACCATATATATGAAATTTAAAAATGAAAACAGAAGAAAAAACAAAAGTTAAAAAAGAAAAACTAAATGAAATAATAAGTAAGTTAAATGAAAGTGATGATTTATATTATTTACAGCTACTATAATAAACAAGAATAGATTATTGTATGAGGCCATAGTGAAAAGACGAAACATAGATAAGTTAAGTAAAGATGATATTGCCAAACTTAGTTTAATCCATTCATCTATTGGAACTGCAGATAGTTTTGACTCATGGTTTGAAGAATCAATAGCAAGTAAAAAAACACCAAGAGTATTAATTTTAATTTTTATAATAAATTACATAACACTTGTTTTTTTTATGGGGGCCCCATTAATTCTATCGCTAATACCTTTAACAATCGCATATTTAGTTCCTGTGATAATATTTACTTTTATAATGTCATTAACAAAAAGAATACCTTTTTTTTTCTATTTAAAGATCAAATTAAAAATTTATTTTTTTTCTTGATTCAATTCAAGAATTAATTTTAATTTAATTATTGAGGTCGTTGCTGCATACAATAACATTGGTTTATTTCCTAGCGCTAATTTTCTTTTATAATTTTCACTAGTCCATTTAACAATTCTAAATCCAACATTATCAGGAAAGTTACGTGCAAAAATTCCCACTTTTCTTAAACCATTGGGAGTCTCCATTGGAAGATTTTTTATTTCAGTTCTTTTTTTTTGGATCAATAATTTTAAATGCAGCAAACCCCACATAGATATTATTAACAAAATCAATATCATAATAAACTTTCTTAGCTGTTATACTATCACCACCTAAAGCGGAAACACTTTGTTCTATTAAAAATTTAGTTGGATCTCCTCCAAGGTTTAATTCACCATCGCTAAGCTCATAGGTAATATCAGAAATACCTTGATATAAACGTCCTCCTCCATAAGCCATACTTATAGTACCTGATGTTTTCATTCCTTTACTTCCAATTTTTTTACCCACATAAAAGGTAAAAGCTCCCATTGTAGTTTGAATTGCACCTCCTAATATGTCTAAACTTTTGTCACTATAAAAAAGCCACCCTTCACCAAAATAAGATCGAGTAGCATCATACAGTTCTTTACTTGCCTTTCTTAGTTGTGAATAAGCTAATTTCTCTGATTCGTATTCCAGCTTAATTTCTTCTGTGTACTTGTAAAGTTCAGGCCAATTTCCTGTTGACCCCATGTTTTCTTTAACCCAATCCCTAGCACCATCTATTCTCTGATATCTAGCTTTGTTATTATATAATGCAATATTAAAATCAGCGCGAATCAATCTGATAACTTCATTAATTTCACTTCTGTAACCTTGTTTACAGTAGGGATCATCAAGAAAATATCTTGCAGACAGTTCTGATATTTTTCTTAACTCATTTGCATACCATTCAAAAGTTTCTTCTGGGGTAGAAAACATTTAGAAAACCCTTTCATCCCATATGCTGTACGAACTGGTTCCTGCAATCACATGTTCCCATGTGACCGACTGAAACTTAATCGATACAGATTCTTCTGGTTGAGCTTGGTTATGACTAACTGAATTAGGGTAAAAGCAATTTAAACTAACAATTGATGCCCCTGTTAATTTTATTTTGTAATATAATTCTAGCCCACCACTCATTGATGTTCTATAGAAAGCAAAGTCACAAGTTAATATTTCGTTAGATACTAAAGATTGCGAGAGTAGTGGGGACGATTTATCTATTGGTTTTCTAATATCGATGGGTTGAAAACTCACATTTTGATCCATTGATAAGTTAGAAGATAGTTCATGAATGAGGATCTCATCTTCATGTCCATTTTGATATTTATTTCCAATTGAATCTATTGTTGAGCACCCCTTTGAGATTAGTCCTTGCTTGTTTCCTTTTAACGTAAGATAGATAATATTCGCCATTTGAGTATTCCTATTATAAAAATTTAATATAAGTTTAGATAATACAACAGCGCAACCCTAAGTTAAATATATAATTAGATTATCGAGCTTAAGAATATTAAATAAAAATGGGGTATATACTCTAAATAATTAGAGATGCAGATAGGCGACAAGTGAAGATAGGCGGGGAGCATAGATAAACTCTATGACTCGACTCGCTGAGTGTAATCAACAACCCTGCAACTTGAAGTATAACGAGTATAGAAAAATAATTCCAAGCTGAGAATATAGGTATTATTACTCAGGAATTGATTAGGGTAATAATAGCTCACCGATATTACCTAGAGTGATGATTTTTTATGGCTCTATTCAGGATAATTATTCATAATGTTGATCATAACGCTTGAGACATAATTCAGAATAACTGTCTGTTTTTGTAATCGACATTTTCAATTTTTATGCTATTCGCTAGTACACAGTTACTGTGTACTAGCGGTTAAGTCATACTAATTAGTTAATTCAGTTTTAATCAGTTCAATCACTTTATTGATTTCAGGGGCTGTGAGTGCGCCATCTTTAAAATAAAGTACATTGCCTTGTTTGTTCAATATGATAATCGCTGAGCTTTCAGGGGCGAGGCTCCAAGCTTGCTTCACAACACCGTCGCTATCGACAATAAATTGTGAGTAAGGAAATTCTTTTTTGCTGTCCTCAACACTATTGCTAACAAACACGCCTGTACCAAAAATAGCATCATCGGCATTAATAATTGAGGTCGTTTGATAACTATCATGTGGGAAGCTGGCTTTTTTGATCGCTTCAATTAATGGTGCATTGAGCTCTTTCGCGGAGGAGCGGCCTGCAATATGCTGAATTGTCCGAACTTTTCCCGGTAACTGTTGGCTTTTCCACTCTTGGTATGAAAATTTCCCTTCTTGGTTTAAGAGCATTTCACCTTTGTCTGTCACAGTAACGGCTGGAACGGGTTGATTGAGCTGGATTTGGCTTGCAAAAGCGGTTGATGATAAAGCCAGTAAGCAAGCAAATAAAAAATTCTTTTTAATCATTATGTTACCTCATTTTTGTGATTGCCTTACATCAAATGGCAATGTGTGACGGTGAAGGTACTAAGTAGTTACTGTTATAGCATAGCTCATCCGATGAGTTGTGAGATGAAAATTAACATTTTTGCAAAATTTAGCATAACTACACAGTTTTTGCGGTTATTGACAGAGAGTTTGCAGTGTCATTTTCTGTAAATGAATTGAATAAAACTGCAATAATCGAACCAAAGTAAACATTGCTGGTCTATTATTAACGAGCGGTATGAGTGAACGAGTATCGTCAGACAAAAGGAAAGGAAAAGTTCTAATGAAAATATTTAACCGTTATAACCCATCCAAAATTGCACTCTACGTTAAAACGCTATTCCGTGGTCGCCTATATATTAAGGATTTTGGCGCTTTTGAATTTAACTATGGCAAGATTTTACCACCTAAGGTGGGTGATAAACGCCATTACAATGTGATGAGTGAGGTGAACAAACAAATTCTTGTTTTGCAAACTGAGTTGGGGTGATTGCTGTTAGTATCAATAGTTATGCTGTGTTGCTATTGAGCTAAAAACAGCGCCACATAAAGTGGCGCGTTAACAAGAAACGGCTTCGCTGTAAGACATTAATCTTTGATATTTTTTGTTGGTTGTTCTGCGTTAGCCGTTTCGGTGTTGTTTTTACCTGCTTGTACGACAACGGGTGCTGGTGGTGTCGTTAGACGAGTCACAAGCAGCTGGTCAATCTTATAGTTATCAATATCGACCACTTCGAATTTATAACCTGCATACTTCACATAGTCCGTACGTTTTGGCATTTTTCTCAGGCGGTACATCATAAACCCTGCGATGGTTTCGTAGTTGCTGAAATCAGGGAAATCATCAATATCAAGAATACGCTGTACATCCTCAATTGGTGTGCCACCTTCGACTAACCATGAGTTCTCGTCACGTGTGACAATTTGTTCTTCTTGTCCGGGGCCGAGTAAGTCACCCATTAATGTGATCATAACGTCATTAATCGTGATCACT
Organism: Providencia manganoxydans; assembly: GCF_016618195.1. Lineage (NCBI taxonomy): Bacteria > Pseudomonadati > Pseudomonadota > Gammaproteobacteria > Enterobacterales > Morganellaceae > Providencia > Providencia manganoxydans. The sequence continues at coordinate 4,023,177 of NZ_CP067099.1, read as the reverse complement.
CCCATGACCATGGCATATTCATTAAGAATAACCGCAAAATCAACACCATTGGCTTTAAATGCCTCTAGAGTATCAGAAAGCGATAGCGTATCAGGGATCATTAATGCAGGCTGAATATGTACACCATCTTTTAAATTCAGGCTTTGTCCATTTAGTACGCGATTCAGCAGTACTTTTGAGTCAACATAGCCAATCACATGGTCAATGTCACCGTTACATACCAAAAACTTCGAATGAGGCTCTGTTGATATTTTATGTTTGATGCTGTCTTCAGATTCTTGCTTATCAAAGTAAATAATACTTTCACGTGGCGTCATTGCTGAAGGAACTGTACGAGATTCTAATTCAAATACGTTTTCAATCAGCTCATGTTCTTGTTTACGTAATACACCTGCCACTGCACCTGCTTCAACGACCGCAAAAATATCATCAGACGTGATATCTTCATTACGTGCTGTAGGCAATTTGAAAATTTTGAAGATAAGGTTAGCAAGGCCATTAAAAAACCATACAAATGGACTAAGTACTGCGAGGCAAAAGCGCATTGGATTGACAATGTGGACCGCGATCGCTTCTGGTTTTACCATGCCAATACGTTTAGGCGTTAAGTCAGCGACTAAAATGAATAGGCTAGTGACAATGGTGAATGACAGAATAGAGGCGACCTGTTGTGCCCAAACAGGTGATAGGAAGTTAATAAAAATATCCTGTAGTGCGGGAGAAAAGGCGGATTCACCAACAATACCTGCTAAAATGGCGACAGCATTTAGGCCGATTTGTACCACAGTAAAGAATTTACCCGGCATTTCTTGTAATTTGAGAACGCGAGCTGCATTGATATTGCCTTCATCGGCCATCAGTTTCAATTTAATGCGGCGGGAGGCTGCCAGTGAAATTTCTGACAACGAAAAAAATGCGCTAATTGCACATAATAAAAGAACGATCAGTAAACTATTAAGCATAAATTATCCAGATAATACCTTCAGGAACATATGATCCTTGGTAATGTAGGATCCCCTGAAGGTAACTGTCCTTACTACACAGATAAAAGTGGCGCGGAGTGCGCAAAATTTGGTTAGTCACGTTAGTATAGCATTAGGTTAAATTATCTGCCTATACTTGTCATACTTCAAGTTGTAGCGTTGTTGGCTGCACTAAGCTAGCCAAGTCATAGAGTTTATCTATGCTCCTCGCCTATCTTCGCTTGTCGCCTAGCTGCATCTCGAATTATTTAGAGTATAAGTTTATGTTTGGCGGCAAGCAAATCCCAATCCCCCCTAATCCACAGTAGCCCGCTGGATTTTTGTGTAAGTATTGTTGATGATAGTCTTCTGCAAAATAAAACGCATCTAATGGTGCAATTTCAGTGGTGATGGTTCGTGAGTCTTGCTGTGCCTTCATTGCTTGTTGATAGGCATTCAGTGTGGCTTGTGCTTGCTGTTGCTGTGATTCAGAAATTGTGTAGATTGCTGAACGATATTGGGTTCCAATATCGCCACCTTGACGCATGCCTTGGGCAGGATCATGATTCTCCCAAAATAGGGTTAATAAATCAGCGTAGCTAATGACTTGTGGATCAAAGACAACACGGACAATTTCTGTATGGCCAGTTAGGCCAGTGCAAACCTCTTCGTAAGTTGGGTTTGGGGTGATCCCCCCGCTGTAGCCGACAGATGTTGAATATACCCCCGGTTGTTGCCAAAATAGTCGCTCTACACCCCAAAAGCAGCCCATAGCAAAATAAGCCGTTTCAGTATTGTTCGGAATATTATCAATCGAATGATGGTTAACTGCATGATATGGTGAATGAGGGATCGCACATTGTCGACCGGGTAATGCTTGTGAAATACTCACTGGGTGTAATTTATTGGAAGACATAACAGAACCTTATAAGTGATGGTGTGCAATTTAAGTAAAAATACTCATCGTATTTCAAGTTGTAGCGTTGTTGACTACGTTCACTCGTGCCAGTCACAGAGTACTCTATGCTGCTAGCGGCTCGTTCGCGTGTCGGCTAGCTGAAACTTGAATTATTTAGAGTAAATTAGGATAAAAACTTGTATCTAATGTTTATTTTACTCAAAATAAATTGATATTAAGTGTTTAGTCAAACTATCAATGATCTTAGGAGCGGGCGTGTCAAAATACCCTATCATCTGTTTTCTCTGCTTAACGGCGGCTGTGCCTGTAGCGTATGGTGCAAATCTTCGCCTTAATATTGAAGGACTTGAAGGGCAAACAAATCAGAACGTCCGCGTTCAACTTTCCAATATTTCTCAAGATGAAGTGGCTCCTAATGGTCGTTTTCGCGCTCGAGTCACTAAAGCGATCGAAGAAGGGCTAAGACCACTTGGCTATTATGAGCCTAAGATTGAGTTTAGTTATCAAGAAAACAAGCCTCCCGCACGTTCAATATTAACGGCAAAAGTCACGTTAGGTGAACCGGTCACGGTGCAAGGCGTGAAGGTGATATTAGAAGGGGGCGCAAAAACTGACCCCAACTATGCCAAAATGATAAAAAATAATACCCCTAAAATAGGGACTATTCAAAATGATGGCGAATATGAAAGTTTTAAAGGGAAATTTAGCAGTTTAGCTATCCGTGAAGGCTACTTTGATGCCGTTATGGAAAAAAGCCAACTGGGTATTTCATTAGATCATCATGCATCTTATTGGGATTTCGATTTTAATAGTGGTGAACGTTATCGTTTCGGTGCTATTTCCTATGAAGGTTCACAAATTCGCTCTGATTACCTCAACAACTTAGCGCCTTTCAAAGAAGGTGAATACTATACTTCAGAGCAGCTTGCTGAGTTTAACCGTAGACTTGCAGAAACAGGTTGGTTTACCTCCTCAATTGTGACGCCAAATATTGCCAAAGCGCGTGAGAACCATACAGACATCTTACCGATGGAAGGCGTGATGGTTCCTCGGGCAAAAAACTTTGTTGAGTTAGGCGGCGGCTATGCGACAGATGTTGGTCCTCGAGTAAAAGCGACGTGGAATCGGCCATGGGTAAACTCGCGTGGGCAAAGTATTACGTCCAATATTAGTTTATCTCAGCCAGAGCAAATCATTGACGCGAGCTACAAAATCCCCCTAAAAGCGAATCCACTTGAGCAATATTATGCGGTCCAAGGGGGTTATAAGCGCACTGATTTAAACGATACAGAATCAGATACAACGACTTTGAATGTGTCACGTAACTGGGATTATTCAAGTGGTTGGCAGTATGGCGTTAATATGCGTTGGATGCTGAGCCACTTTACGCAGGCCGATGTAACGAATACCACCATGTTACTTTACCCTGGAGCAAATGTAAGTCGAATTCGTCAGCGCGGTGGGGTCATGCCGAGTTGGGGAGATAGCCAACGTTATTCAATCGATTACTCTAATGAAATCTGGGGTTCTGATATCGATTTTCTTGTCTTGCAAACGAAACAAGTGTGGATCCGTTCACCTTGGGAAGGACACCGCTTTGTTGTCAGAGGCAATTTAGGTTGGATAGAAACCAATAACTTTGACAAAGTGCCACCTGATTTACGTTTCTTCGCGGGGGGGGATGGCAGTGTGCGTGGTTATGGCTACCAAAAAATTTCACCAGAAGATAGCAAGGGCAAGCTGACAGGGGCATCAAAACTGGTGGTAGGCTCTATCGAATATGATTACAACTTCACGGGCAATTGGTGGGGAGCAGCCTTCATTGATAGCGGTGAAGCGGTTAATGACATTAAGAAAAGTGATTTTAAAACGGGGGCGGGGATTGGTGTCCGTTGGGTTTCACCAGTAGGGCCAATTAAGTTTGATTTGGCAACCCCGATAGGTGACCCTGATAATAATAAGATTCAATTCTATATCGGCTTGGGGACTGAACTATGAAATGGATGAAGTGGTTTAAATGGATAAGTCTCGCCGTTTTATTAGTACTGGTCTTAGTCTTTGCGGCATTGGGATGGGTACTTGGCACGCAATCAGGCCTACATTTTGCACTAAATAGCGCAACGCGCTTTGTTCCGGGGCTGGAAATCCGTTCTATTGAAGGTGACATTCGCGACTTAACCTTAGCAGGCGTTAAATATCAAATGCCGGGTGTCGATGTGAATGCAGAGAAAATCCATCTTGCTTTACGTTTACGTTGCTTAACTCATCGTGAATTGTGCATTGACGATCTTTCGACTGAGAATGTTGTGGTCGATGTTGATACTTCAAAAATGCCACCTTCGGAAGAAACTCCGCCTTCAGAGCCGTTAACGGAATTGAATGCGCCATTAACTATCAGCCTCAATCAGCTGCAATTAACATCAACTAAAGTGACTGTTGATGGAACGAATATTGATTTAGCGAAGTTCAAAACGGGATTGCATTGGCAGAAAAAAGCACTGACATTAGCCCCGACTGACATTATTGATTTAGCGATTAATTTACCTGTCAGTGAAGAAAAGCAGCCTGAGCAGCCAGTGCCAGAAACCCCTGTGGGTGAAGAGAAGCCGATAGGTGAAACGTTAAAGGCATTGTTTGAAAAACCTTTATTAGCTGAATTGCCTGAGGTCATTTTACCTGTTGATTTGAATGTTGAAGGTATCAATGGCTCGAATCTACAACTTTCTGGTGCAACAGAGGCATCTATCAATGATTTGCGCTTGCAGCTGTCTAATGATGGGCAAAATGTTTTACTGAAACAGTTTACTGTTGATGCACCACAAGGCAATGTTGCTTTGTCAGGTACGGCAACTTTAAAAGATAAGTGGCCTGTATCCCTATCGATTACAGGGGAAAGTCGTCTTGATGACCTAAATGGCCAAAAAATTGATTTATCCTTGAAAGGCGGATTGCTTGAAGAACTAAAATTGGCTTTAAATCTTAGTGGCCCCATTAATGCAACATTGAATGCGGAAACTGACCTTGGTCAAGCCGATCTACCTATTTTACTGACCTTAGAAAGCCAAAAGTTAACATGGCCTTTGGTAGGCGATGCTCAGTATCAACTGGATGGCACGCGTTTACGTTTAAACGGGCGTCCATCTGCCTATGATTTATCACTGCGTTCAGCGATTACAGGTCAAGAAATTCCACCGTCAACTCTGATGTTAGACGCGAAAGGTAATGAAGAGCAAATTAACATTACCCGCCTACGCTTAGCCGCTCTGCAAGGTAATGCAGATATTACGGGGGTGGCAGATTGGAGTAAGGCGATCAGTTGGAATGCAGTGCTGACGCTATCGGGTATTAATACCGCCAAACAATGGCCCGAATGGCCAGCGAAGGTTGATGGTAAGATCGCCACGCGAGGGAGTTTGTATGGCGGTAGCTGGCAAATGCAAATCCCAGATATTTCCCTTGATGGCAATGTGAAAAATAACGTTTTAAAAGCACGTGGCCAAGCTTCAGGTAATGCGGCTGGGCAGTGGGATATACCTGAATTCAAACTTGCCTTAGGCAAAAATCAGTTGGATGTGAAAGGAAATCTTGCTGAGAAATGGAACTTAGATGCGAAAATTAACGCGCCGGGGCTGGATGGTATTCTACCAGGCTTAGGCGGCGTTATTCTTGGTGACATTAAGTTACGAGGCGATCTCACCGCCCCTGAAGTGGTAGCTGATTTAACAGCACGTGGCGTTAGATGGCAAAAAGACCTTGCTATCGATAATGTGGCCATTAAAGGTAATGTTGCTTCTGGCGAGCAAATCAAAGGCGATTTATCCGTTGTTGTACGCCAGTTAAAACAAGGTGACCTTGTGGTCAGCAATTTGACATTAGACGCTAAAGGCAGCGAGAAAAAGCACACTTTAAAATTAGATGTCAAAGGTGAGCCTGTTTCAGGTCATTTAACCTTAGCGGGTGGTTTCGATCGTCAAACAGAGCAATGGAAAGGTAACCTAAGCAATACGCTATTTGAAACCCCTGTTGGTGAATGGCAGCTGAGTAAAGTTATGGCATTGGATTATGCCAATCAAACACAAGAAGTGACGATCGGAACCCATTGCTGGGTCAATACGAATGCACGTCTTTGTGTGCCAAAACCGATCAAAGCTGGAAAAAGTGGTAGTGCTGACATCGTGTTAGAGCGCTTTGATTTGGCGATGTTAAAACCTTTCCTAACCGATGAAACGCGTGTTCAAGGTGTTTTCAGTGGCAAGGCTAACGTAGTATGGAAAGATAATGGCAGCTTGCCACAAGCTAAAATTGATCTGAAAGGTAATGGTGTCAAAGCCGTTCAGCTGGTGGATGGCACGCGTTTACCATTGGAGTTTGAAACACTGACGCTCAGTGCTGCATTACAAAATGGTAAAGCCAATTTGAATTGGTTATTTAAAATTGCTAATAACGGCCAACTGAAAGGTAATATCCAAGTTTCTGACATTGAGAAAAAACGTCAACTTTCAGGTAATGTGGAAATCAACGCTATTACATTAGCCATGATTAAGCCACTGATTGGCGAGAAAGAAGTGGCAAATGGTGACTTAAATGCCAATTTACGCCTCGGTGGTAGCGCCAATAATCCATTGTTGAATGGTAATTTGGCACTTTCTGGATTGGAAGTGAAATCGTCATTAATTCCATTTGATATTAAAAGTGGTAATTTAGGCATTGCTTTTAATGGCACAAGCTCGGTGATGACTGGTCAAATCAATACGCCAGAAGGTTATCTCAACATCAATGGTGATGCGGATTGGCGTAAAGTGGATGCATGGCGAGCCAAGGTGATGGCTGTGGGGAATAACCTGCGTGTCTCTATCCCACCGATGATCAAAGTCGATGTGCAGCCTGATATTGTATTTGAAGCTTCACCTTCACTACTGACGCTAAATGGTAGTGTGAATATCCCATGGGCGCGTATTACCGTACAGGAGATCCCTGAATCAGCGGTAGGGGCATCTTCTGATGTGGTCATGTTAGACAGTGATCTGAAGCCAATTGATGAAACTAGTACGCCAATTCCAATTCAAACTAATTTGGATATTAAAATTGGTAATGATGTGCAATTGGATGCCTTTGGTTTGAAAGCGCGCTTAACGGGTATGCTGAAAGTGTTGCAAAACAAACAAGGCTTGAGTCTCAATGGGCAAATTGATATCCCGTCAGGGCGTTTCCATGCTTACGGCCAAGATTTGCTTGTACGTAAAGGGCAAATTCAGTTCTCTGGGCCACCGGAACAGCCGTTCTTGAATCTAGAGGCTATTCGTAATCCAGATAACACGGCTGATGGTGTTATTGCAGGCGTTAAGGTCACAGGACTTGCAGACAAACCAAAAGTCGAGATATTCTCTGAGCCAGCCAAAACTCAGCAAGAAGCACTATCCTATCTGTTACGCGGAGAAGGATTAGATAGCGGAGATGCTAATGGCTCTCAGATGACCTCAATGCTCATTGGGCTTGGTGTGGCACAAAGTGGACAGCTTGTCGGTAAAATTGGTGAGACATTTGGGGTATCTGATCTGGCGCTCGATACCCAAGGGGTAGGTGATAAATCCCAAGTGGTCGTGAGCGGCAAAATTACTAACGACCTACAAATTAAGTATGGTGTTGGTATATTTGATTCATTGGCAACGCTAACATTACGTTATCGATTAATGCCTAAATTATATTTGGAAGCAGTGTCTGGTGTTAATCAGGCTCTTGATCTCCTTTACCAATTTGAGTTTTAGAATATGCGTGTAATTGTTTATGGCAGTTTAAGGCGCAAGCAGGGAAATCATCACTGGATGACTTATGCTCAATTACTTGGAGAGCATAAGTTAGAAGGCTATGAGCTTTACGATCTTGGGTATTATCCAGCAGTTGTCAAAGGAGATGGGGTGATTGAATGCGAAGTTTACCGTATCAATCCCTCTATTTTGACTGAATTAGATGAGCTAAAGAAAAACTCACAGGACTATGTCCGTGAATTAATTTCTACGCCATATGGTAATGCTTGGATTTACCTCTATCGTCATTCCGTTGACGGCTTGCACCGCATCAAGAGTGGTGATTGGCTAAAACGCCACGAAGAAGAGTAGTGTCAGTAAATGCCGATATCTCATATAGGATATCGGCGTTTTTCAGATATGAAAAAGGCTCTAACAGTCCTGTTAGAGCCTTATATACTCGTCATACTTCAAGTTGCAGCGTTGTTGACCTAGCTTGCTCACGCCAGTCACACCGTTTTCTATGCTGCTAGCGATTTGTTCGCTTGTCCTTGCTGCACCTCGAATTATTTAGAGTATCCCCCCGAAAGGGTTAATTATTTCTTCGCAGCGCGTTCGAAAGAAGCGATGATTTCAGCTTTAGCGGCTGCTGCATTATCCCAACCATCAACTTTAACCCACTTACCTTTTTCGAGATCTTTATAGTGTTCAAAGAAATGTGTGATTTGTGCGCGCAGTAATTCAGGCAGATCGTTCACATCTTTAATGTGATCGTATTCTTTGCTCAGTTTTGTGTGTGGTACTGCAACCAGTTTCGCATCTTCACCTGACTCATCAGTCATTTTCAGTACGCCAACTGGGCGGCAACGGATCACTGAACCCGGTTGTAATGGGTATGGGGTAGGGACTAACACATCAACAGGATCACCGTCTAAAGACAGCGTGTGGTTGATGTAACCATAGTTACATGGATAGAACATCGCGGTAGACATGAAACGATCGACAAACAGAGCGCCAGAGTCTTTATCAACTTCATATTTGATTGGATCTGCGTTAGCAGGGATTTCGATAATAACGTAGATATCTTCTGGCAGTTCTTTACCTGCCGGTACATTGTTCAGGCCCATGGAAAAGTATCCTTTATGTTAAAAACTAATATAGTCATCAATATGTTAAGTCGTAAAAAATACAACTGCTATCATGATTGATACATAACGTGGGGGGTATTATAGCCGTAAAGAGGGGTAAAACTCACTAGTTGGTAGGACATTCATAAAAAAAAGCTGAGAATGCAAAACAAAAAAGGCGAGATTTCCCGCCTTTGCTCAGTGAAACAGATTATTCAGTGTCAGGGAATTCACGCATGAATGATTCTGCTTTTTCAACCATAGACTCAGTTCCAACAAAGAACGGCGCTCGTTGGTGAAGCTCACTTGGGATAATATCTAAGATACGATCACGGCCATTACTCGCTTTACCGCCGGCTTGCTCTGCAAGGAAAGCAATTGGGTTGCACTCGTACAATAGACGAAGTTTACCATTTGGATGACTTGCTGTGCTTGGGTAGATATAAATGCCACCTTTTAGCAAGTTACGATGGAAATCTGCGACTAATGAACCAATGTAACGTGTCGTATATGGACGCCCAGTTGCCTCATCTTGTTCTTGGCAGTACTTAATGTATTTTTTAACCCCCATAGGGAACTTGATATAGTTACCTTCGTTGATTGAATACATTTTTCCTTCTGCTGGAAACATGACTTTCTCATGAGATAGGCAGAATACGCCAAGAGATGGATCATAAGTGAAGGCATGCACGCCACAACCCGTAGTATAAACTAGCATGGTTGATGAGCCATAAACAACATAGCCAGCGGCGACTTGACGATGACCTGGCTGCAAGAAATCAGCTTCAGTCACAGGTTGGCCAATTGGAGTTATACGATGGTAAATTGAGAAGATTGTGCCGACGGAAACGTTTACATCGATATTTGAAGAACCATCCAGTGGATCCATTAAAACGACGTATTTCGCGTTTTCTGCACGGTCACCTTCGAAAATGACAATTTCGTCTTCTTCTTCAGAGGCAATACCGGCAACTTCTCCGCGTGCTTTCAAAGCCGCTTTCAGTTTTTCATTTGCATACAGGTCAAGCTTCATTTGGACTTCACCTTGAACATTCGAAACACCGCTCGTGCCAAGAATGTCTACCAGTCCAGCTTTATTAATATCACGATGGATAATTTTAGCGCCCAGTTTAATTGCTGACAGTAACGCCGTCAGCTCTCCTGTTGCATGAGGAAAATCTTGTTGCTTATCGACGATGAATTCGCCTAATGTTTTCATGACGAAGGTCCTGAATATAATTGACAGAGGTTTGCAGGGAGGGATTGTACCTTACCCTGCGCGTGGAGTTTATCTAAATTAAAAAAAGATTCATAGGTTAATGCATTTATAAACCTGTATTTGATGGGTAGAATAGTGACAAACCTCATGCTATTGGATGGAAAATAATGCACATACATATTTTGGGTATTTGCGGTACGTTTATGGGAAGCTTGGCAATACTGGCTCGTTCACTTGGTCATAAAGTCACGGGCTCTGATGCAAACGTGTACCCTCCTATGAGTACGCTGCTCGAAAAACAAGGTATTGAACTAATTCAAGGTTATGATCCTAGTCAGCTCGAACCCACACCTGATATGGTGGTTATTGGCAATGCAATGACCCGCGGTAATCCATGCGTAGAAGCTGTATTAGAAAAAGGTTTAACTTATACTTCTGGCCCTCAATGGCTACATGATCATGTGCTACCTGAGCGTTGGGTGCTTGCCGTTGCGGGGACTCATGGTAAAACCACAACCGCGGGTATGTTAGCGTGGATTTTAGAAGATTGTGGCTACAAACCAGGGTTTTTAATTGGTGGTGTGCCAGGAAATTTTGAGGTTTCCGCACAATTGGGAGAAAGCCCATTTTTTGTGATAGAAGCTGATGAATATGATTGTGCATTTTTCGATAAACGCTCGAAATTTGTGCATTACAGCCCAAGAACATTGGTGCTCAATAATCTCGAATTCGACCATGCAGATATTTTTGATGACCTTGAAGCGATCCAAAAGCAATTCCATCACTTAGTTCGCATTGTACCAAGTAGTGGCAAAATTTTTATGCCTGATAATGATTCGAACTTAAAGCAAGTAATGGGGATGGGGTGCTGGAGCGAACAAGAACTTGTTGGTGAACATGGTGAGTGGCAAGCTCGTAAATTAAGCCATGATGGCAGCCAATTTGAAGTTTTCTACCAAACTAAAAAAGTGGGTGAAGTAAACTGGTCGCAAGTGGGTAATCACAATATTCATAATGGGTTAATGGCGATTGCCGCCGCGCATCATGTTGGTGTTCCCGCTGAAGAAGCTTGCCGAGCATTGGATAAATTTATCAATGCCCGCCGTCGCTTAGAATTACGTGGTGTTGAAAATGATGTCAGTGTTTATGATGATTTTGCACATCACCCAACGGCGATTTTAGCGACTTTAGAGGCATTACGCAGCAAAGTTGGTGGTACTTCGCGTATTATTGCAGTACTGGAACCTCGCTCTAATACCATGAAGATGGGGATCAACAAAAATGATATCGCGCCAGCGCTTGGGCGTGCTGATGAAGTGTTCTTGTTCCAACCGCCGAATATTCCTTGGATGGTCACTGATATTGCAGAAAATTGTGTTCAACCTGCGCGCTGGAGCTCTGATATTGAAACATTGACTAATATGGTGATCGAAACGGCACAGCCAGGTGACCATATTTTAGTCATGAGCAATGGTGGCTTTGGTGGGATCCATAGTAATTTATTGGCAGAACTAAAAAAGAAAGCCGAATCTGCTCACGAAGAGTAATGCTTTCTCATTAAACTATATTCTAACTAATTGAAGTGCAGCCAACGACACTACGGTTAGAAGTATAACGAATATATTGGCAGCTTAGGCTGCCTTTTCATTGCTATTGCTAATAAACCGGCTATATAAAGACAGGTCAGCAACAAAATATCCAAGTGAGGAGGCGAGAAGCTCCCGCCTGTAAGAGTATTTTTATTAAAGCTCTTGATCAAACAGAGTGAGAATCGCTTCGTAAAGCTCTTTTGTAGTGAAGTTATTGGCAGGGGTTGAAAAAATGGTATCGTCACCCGCGATACTTCCTAAAATCCCCTCTGCTTTGCCTAAAGAATCTAATAAACGGGCGATTAGTTGTGCAGCGCCTGGACTCGTTCTAATCACAACCACAGAGTGGTTATAGTCGATATCAAGAACAAGATTTTTTAATGGGCTAGTGGCAGTCGGTACGCCCGGCTCCGTTGGTAAGCAATAGACCATTTCCATTTTTGCGTTACGAGTGCGCACAGCACCGAACTTTGTTAGCATTCTGGAAATTTTAGATTGGTTGATATTTTCAAACCCTTGTTCTTGCAGTGCGATCACTATCTCTGCCTGAGAACTAAATTTCTCTTCTTTAAGTAGGGCTTTAAAAGCCTTAACCAAGTCTTCTTGTTTAGACGGTGTACGCATAATTAACCCATCCTTTGACAATAAATTGAGTTGCATTATCCGTAAATGTGAATTTTTATGCAACAAAATTGCGTGATGATGATTTTATATACTGAATTTGCGATGAATTAAATGAACAAAATAGTAATTTATTTTAAGTAGTTACCTATTTTAGTGAGAAAATTTGGCTGATCGCATAGAGAGATAATGCAATTTGCTAATAAAAGGTGTAAATTTTTTGTTAATCACTTTGTGAAGTAAGTCATGATTAGCAGTAAAAACAGTTTATTATGCAAAAATCAATAGTGATAAAAACTATTTGTTAAAAAAGTGCCCGTTATCTCATTAACAGATAAGGATTTTGTTTAGAATAGACAGAATCAATGTGAAAAAATATTTGCGTTAATATGTTTCAGCATCTGTTAATGAATTGTTTTTTATCGGTAATGTACTAAATACATAACAAGATGAATTCATATACTTTTTAAAGTACAAATAAAGGAGTTTCAGAATGAAAGTTGCAGTTCTCGGTGCAGCAGGTGGTATCGGTCAGGCTTTGGCCCTTCTTCTTAAAAATCAGCTCCCAGCAGGTTCAGAACTCTCTCTCTACGACATCGCACCAGTAACTCCAGGTGTCGCCGCAGACCTTAGCCACATTCCTACCGACGTTAAAGTTGTTGGTTTCTCAGGTGAAGATGCAACTCCAGCGCTAGAAGGTGCTGATGTTGTTCTGATCTCGGCAGGTGTCGCACGTAAGCCTGGTATGGATCGTTCAGATCTATTTAATGTTAACGCAGGTATCGTTCGTAATTTAGTGCAACAAATTGCGGTGACTTGCCCGAAAGCATTGATCGGTATTATCACTAACCCAGTTAACACCACGGTTGCTATCGCTGCTGAAGTACTGAAAAAAGCAGGTGTATATGACAAAAACCGTCTATTTGGTGTGACAACACTGGATATTATTCGTTCTAATACTTTCGTTGCTGAACTGAAAGGCAAAAAAACTCACGAGATCGAAGTGCCAGTTATCGGCGGGCACTCTGGCGTGACTATCCTACCTTTATTATCTCAAATCCCTGGTGTGAACTTCACTGATGAAGAAGTCGCTGCATTAACTAAGCGTATTCAAAATGCGGGTACCGAGGTTGTTGAAGCAAAAGCGGGTGGCGGATCTGCAACGTTGTCTATGGGCCAAGCAGCTGCACGTCTTGGTCTATCCCTGATCCGTGGTCTGCAAGGTGAACCTAATGTGATTGAGTGTGTTTACACCGAAGGTGATGGTGAACACGCACGCTTCTTCGCTCAACCAGTTCGCTTAGGTAAAAATGGTATTGAAGAGCATATCTCTTTCGGTAAGTTGAGTGACTTTGAACAAAAAGCACTGAAAGAGATGCTAGAAGTACTGAAAAAAGATATCGAGCTTGGTGAGAAATTCATTAACGGTTAATTACTGTTAATCGCCTCATCATTGTTTGATGAAAACCGCTGATTTGACATTGACTGTCGAACAGCGGTTTTTTTATGTTCTTTCAACTCTGTAACTGTGGCTTATCTCTTACTTTTCTTTCCAACAATTCACCTGTAACTGGATTGAAATAGCGACTTGGCCATATTTCAGAGGGATGGATCTCGAGGAAATTAGCAATAATCCATTCACCTTTTGGCCATGGACGAGATAATGCATTAGCAAGTGTTGATGAACTCAGTCCCGCATGGCGAGAAATCGCGGCTAAAGTTGTGCCTCGCTTACGTAAAGCCGCAATAATATCTGCTGGGTGCCAATCCGATTTCCGTAAAATCATTTTTTAGTCCTTTTTTTACTCAGAATCATGTAGAGTTAGTGGTACATCTAACAGAAGATTGTGATACATTCACTGCAATCGTCCTGTTATTGGAAATAAAATAACAGAAATTTCCCAAAAGTATTTCTAATTTTTTCTGAAAATTCAGTTTTATGAAAGGTATTTTATTTTTGTGAAATATGAGAAAGATTTAGCATTTATATTTGTGAGCTAATATAAGATATTGAAAACAAAAACTAACTATTTTTAGTTATTTGTAAAAATTGGCATATTAACGATTATAGTTAAAAGTATTTGTAATATAGAAGCAACATAAAGAGAAAAAAGATAACTGTCAGTGAGTTTTTAGCCAATTTATTGTTATTAAAAGAAATTAAAATACATTTTACATGTATAACTCATAAACTAACTAATAATTAATTTTCATAAAACAAAAGAGAATAAGGTTATTGAGAAAATAAAAACATTTTTCAGCAATTATTATTAAATTGTACATCGTGACTAGGAGGGTCAGGCATGCAAAAAGAATGGTTAACAGCGAAAGAGTTAGTCGGTTTAAAGGGATTACCAATGACGACTCAAGGTATTAATGCAATGGCGCGTAGAGAAAATTGGCTATGCCGTAAGCGGCGAGGCATCCAAGGTAAAGCACTCGAATATCATATTAATAGTTTACCAGAAGGCTTATTTGAACCTTCCTCTGTTTATGAAGCGCCTATGTCTTATCAAGTAAAGCACCATGACAGTGCATTTATTTGGCAAGAGATTTACAACCAACTTTCAACAGCAGAGCGCGGTAAGATATTGGCATTTATTATGCGTGAAGGCGTAATCGCATTAGTAGATTTAATTAATAAAAAATAATTTACCTGAAAAATGAATTGAAGGTAATTAATGAAGAATATCTATATAACAGAACATTATTCTTGGTTAATAACCGTTAGATATAACAGCCTCAACGGCAGATTTCATAATATAAGTTCGAAAGAGATAATATGAAAAAAATGTGGTTCACTGCGAAAGAATTAGCAGGTTTAGAAGGCTTACCTACCTCTCCTCAAGGCATCAATTTAATGGCAAGAAGAGAAGGGTGGAAAAATCGTCGTAAGCGTGGTGTGCAAGGTAAAGCGGTAGAATATTATCTCGATAGCTTGCCAGGGGAAATACAGAACCAATTGAGTCTTGCTGAACCTACTGTTGGCTATCAAAGCCATAGAATGGATGGCTCTCAAATCTGGACGGAAGCGTATTACCAGCTTACAGAAACCGAACGAGATAAAGTGGTTAAATATATTCTGCGTTACGGTTTGTCATCATTATTGGTTCAGATAGATAAAGAAGAAAAAGGGGAAGAATAGGTTCATTCCCCCTTCAACTCACACCGTTTAGGCTACGAGTGACGTGAAATAGCGACTTCGGCGAGGCTGATAAGCGCATCTTTGTATATTGAATCATCAATGATACTCAAAGCATCAATGGCTTTTTGTGATTCTTGTTGTGCCCGAGTATAGGTATATTCAAGAGAACCACAACGTTTCATGGTTGCAAGCACGGCTTCTAACAGGTGGCGGCCATTACCTTGTTCAATTGCTTGGCGGATCATTGCTGATTCTTCTTCAGTACCATTATTCATGGCATGGAGAAGAGGAAGCGTTGGTTTTCCTTCATCAAGATCGTCGCCCGTATTTTTCCCTAACTGAGTGTTATCTGCATCATAATCGAGTAAATCATCGATTAATTGAAATGCAGTGCCGAGATAGCGGCCATAGTCTTGGAGTGCTTTTTCTTGTTCGGGCGTTGCCGATGCTAAAATAGCAGAAGCATGAGCAGCAGCTTCAAATAAACGCGCTGTTTTACTGTAGATCACCTGCATATAGTTATCTTCAGTAATATTGGGATCGTTGCAGTTCATCAGCTGTAAAACTTCACCTTCAGCGATCACGTTAGTCGCTTCTGACATTAGCTTTAATACACGCATTGAATCCAGATCCGTCATCATTTGAAAGGATCGCGTATAAATAAAGTCTCCGACAAGAACGCTAGCTGCATTTCCAAAGACAGCATTCGCCGTTTGTTTACCCCGCCGCATATCAGATTCATCAACCACATCGTCATGCAATAATGTTGCGGTATGGATAAATTCAATCAAGGCTGCAACTTGGATATGTTTATGCCCTGAATAGCCGAGGGATCGTCCAGCCAATACTGCGATCATCGGGCGGATCCTTTTTCCGCCGCCGCTAACAATGTAATAACCAAGCTGGTTAATTAGCGCAACGTCTGAATTCAATTGACTGAGGATCGCTTCGTTTACCGCTGACATATCCTCGCTAGTCAGTTCAACAATAGATTCTAAATTCATTGTAATTTATTCATATTATTAAATTTTAGCCGCTACCAACTCATAAAAAGGGTGCTGCCATTGGAACAGTTATCTTGTAAGCATAACATTAATATTTCTAAGATAATTAGTTGTAATGCAAAAAATGTTTAAATAAGTAACAATTCGAGTTATTCATCATAAATTAAGGGTTAGTTAGCGCATCGAATAAAAAAGTCGGTTTTTTTGTGATCTAACTGCATTATTGGCTTGTGTTTCGATGCTTTTTTGCGTAGAATTCGCGCCCTATTGTGAATATTTTATAGCGTGCTCTTGCATTAAATTTTTTTAGCGGGTACGCGGAAAGCGGAGTTAATATGTACGCGGTTTTCCAAAGTGGTGGTAAACAACACCGAGTTAGCGAAGGTCAAACTGTCCGCCTAGAGAAGCTGGACATCGCAACAGGTGAAACTGTTGAATTTGATCACGTTCTGATGGTTGCTAACGGCGACGATATCAAAATCGGCGCTCCTGTCGTTGAAGGCGTTAAAGTTAAAGCGGAAGTGGTTGCTCACGGTCGTGGCGATAAAGTTAAAATCGTTAAGTTCCGTCGTCGTAAACACAGCCGTAAACAACAGGGTCACCGTCAGTGGTTCACTGATGTTAAGATCACTGGCATCGCTTAAGATTTAGGAGAGCAGATTAATGGCACACAAAAAGGCTGGCGGCTCGACTCGTAACGGTCGCGATTCAGAAGCAAAACGTCTGGGTGTAAAACGTTTTGGTGGTGAAGCTGTATTAGCAGGTAGCATCATCGTTCGTCAACGTGGTACTAAGTTCCACGCAGGTAACAACGTAGGTTGTGGCCGTGACCACACTCTGTACGCTTTAGCGGACGGTAAAGTTAAATTTGAAGTTAAAGGTCCTAACAATCGTAAATTTATCAGCATCGAAGCTGAATAAGTTTTCTGACTTTTAATTCGAATTAAAGCCCTGCAAAAACTTTTTGCGGGGCTTTTTATATTCAAAATACGCCATCTCTGGGTAATACAGCCATCCAGCACTATAATATGGCTATCAAACGGAGAAAGAATTATGAAATTTGTTGATGAAGCCAAAATATTGGTTGTGGCGGGAGATGGTGGCAATGGTTGTGTCAGCTTCCGCCGTGAAAAATATATTCCAAAAGGCGGGCCTGACGGCGGTGACGGCGGTGACGGCGGTGACGTCTACTTACAAGCAGATGAGAACCTCAATACGCTAATCGATTACCGTTTTGAAAAGTCTTTCCGTGCTGAGCGCGGTCAGAACGGCCAAAGTCGTGAATGTACAGGTAAGCGTGGTCAAGATATCACGATTAAAGTACCTGTAGGAACGCGTGTACGCGATTTAGGTACTGGAGAGATACTTGGAGATATGACGCGTCACGAACAGCGTCATATGGTTGCTAAAGGTGGTTTTCACGGTTTAGGTAATACCCGTTTTAAATCCTCTGTCAACCGTGCTCCACGTCAACGTACCATGGGTACGCCGGGTGAAACGCGCGATTTGATGCTAGAACTGATGCTATTAGCTGATGTAGGGATGTTGGGAATGCCTAATGCAGGCAAATCTACCTTTATTCGCTCAGTATCAGCAGCAAAACCAAAGGTTGCCGATTATCCATTTACAACACTTGTGCCTAGCTTAGGCGTGGTACGTATGGATAACGAAAAAAGCTTTGTGGTTGCAGATATCCCTGGTTTGATTGAAGGGGCCGCAGAAGGTGCAGGTTTAGGGATCCGTTTCCTTAAACACTTAGAGCGCTGTCGGGTGTTATTGCACCTAATCGACATTTGCCCAATTGACGAGTCTGATCCTGTTGAAAACGCCAAGATCATTGTTAGCGAACTTGAAAAATACAGCGAAAAACTTGCAGAGAAACCACGTTGGTTAGTCTTTAATAAAGTGGATATTCTCGGCGCTGAAGAGTCTGCTATACGTGCGGCTGAAATTGCTAAAGCAATGGGCTGGGAAGATAAATACTATATGATCTCTGCGGTAAATCACGAAGGTGTCAAAGCACTGTGCTGGGACATTATGGAGTTTATGGAAACTCAACCTCGTGATATGGCAGTGACAGAAGACGAGAAACAACCTGAAAAAGTTGAATTTATGTGGGATGACTATCATAAAGAGCAGCTCGAAGGTGCAGAAGATCTCGACGATGATTGGGATGACGACTGGGATGATGAAGACGACGAAGGCGTTGAAATCATATATCAAAAGTAATCGAACGATCTAAACTCCCATAAGATGGGACTCAGATTGCGGACAAAGCCCTAGCTTTTTAGTTAGGGCTTTTATCTAGCTAAGCTAGTATAAATAGTGCTCTAACCGATGCGTTAAAAAAACGCTCACCTCAGCAGTATCAGTTCGAAGCAAGTGGCTTTGCGAAGATCATCTGATTGGTAAAGTCGATATCATCATATAGGATCCGTCATGCTTCAATGGATCTAAAGCTTATTATTCTAACCATTCAAAAATGTATTGATATTTTATTAACAAAAAGAGATAAAACCCCCGCGGACGGGGGAGTTAAAGGTTTCTCAATAGCTATTAGGCGAGCATTCATTAATGGCGATTACGGACAATTTGATATCGACGAGTTAAATACTCAATTGGTACGCTCCAGATATGGACTAACCGGCAGAACGGGAACAGTAAGAAAATTGTCATTCCTAAGAAAATGTGTAATTTAAATACCCATGCAACACCTTCAAGGTTTGCTGAAGCACCGCCATGGAATGTCACAATTGATTGTGCCCAAGCAACTAGCTTCATCATTTCACTGCCATCCATATGTTGAGCAGAGAATGGGATCGTGAGCAGACCTAACGCAACCTGAATAACTAAAAGCGTTAAAATCATAATGTCACCAAATGAAGATGTCGCTCTAATTCGTGGATTGGTTAAACGACGTTTTAATAGCATCACACCACCGATTAACATTAATACTCCACAAGTACCGCCTCCGACCATGGCCATGATCTGCTTATATTCAATGGGCAAGAAAGATTCATACATCCAATGTGGCGTTAACATGCCCAAAAAGTGACCTACAAAAACGCCGATGATCCCGATATGAAACAAGTTAGAAGCAAGTCGCATGTTTTTTTTATCTAACATCTGGCTAGAACCGGCACGCCACGTATATTGACCATAGTCGTAACGTAACCAACTACCGATAATAAAAACAGCAGCGGCAATATAGGGATAGATATCAAAAAATAACATATTGATGTAATTCATTTTTGTGCTCCCGTACCCAACGAATTCCCCACGTTGAAATATTGAACTTTGGTCTCTTGTGCAAAGCGACGCTGGTGTTGGATAATTTTGTTATTGCCACATTGCGCACCTTCTCCAAGAAAGGTCACTTGCTCTTCTTCCCATACAGCATCTAATGCAGCAGGAGTATCATCTAAAGGCTCTTTCTCTACCTGAGCGGCCAATTGTGATGCATCTAATTCACTTTGTGAGAGACAAAGCAACACATCAAACAGTGTATGATAATCACTACCTCGTTGTTTTAAACGCTCAGCCAACAGGGCCAAAATAGGGGCAATGTTATTTAATCCTTCAATGCATTCAGTAGTAGATAGCAGTGTTAAATATTCAAGATAAGTCGGTAAATAGTCTGGAAGCTCACGACTGCTTAACGTGATCCCAGCTTGTTGATATTGATTTAACAGATCAACCATTGCCTGACCTCGGGAGCGAGATTCACCATGAACGTGCTCAAATAACAATAACGATCTTGCTCTACCTCGATCAAAAAGTTCACTGTAGTGAGATTGCGCATCTAATAACTCTTGTTGTGTTAATCGGTGAATAAAGGCCATTAATTTCGCAACTTGAGTTACAGGAAGTTCATCAGCTTCCTGTAATGCATCAATAAGTTCACTTCGGTTATCCCACAGCTCCTGAGTGGGATAATCTAAGAGATGAGAAATAACTTTCAGAGCGATCATTATATTTTCTCCTCTGAACGGCGTTGGTCTTGAGGTGTTTTTGATGTGATATCAATGGCATCAATACGATGACTATTAAACAGATTAAATTTGCTATCGCTACCATGACAACCATCACCAAAGCTAAAACCACAGCCATTCCGCTCAGGGAAGGCTTCTCTGGCTAATTCACGGTGGCTTGATGGGATCACAAAGCGATCTTCATAATTAGCGATAGCCAGATAGCGATACATCTCTTGCGCCTGTGCTTCGGTTAATCCAACTTGCTCTAATGCGCTTAGATCTGTTTTTCCTTCAACGGTTTCAGCGCGTTTGTAATGACGCATTGCTAACATACGTTTTAAGGCTAATAAAACAGGAGCAGTATCACCGGCAGTCAGTAAGTTTGCTAAATACTGAACAGGAATTCGTAAACTTTCTACATCAGGCAGCACACCAGTATGTGGTAATACACCTGCATCTGCTGCCGATTGGATTGGCGATAGAGGTGGTACATACCACACCATGGGTAAAGTGCGATATTCAGGGTGTAATGGTAAAGCCAACTTCCAATCCACCGCCATTTTATAGACAGGCGAACGTTGTGCGGCATCAATTACACTGAGTGGAATACCTTGCTCTTCTGCTGCTTTAATTACTTCAGGATCGAAAGGATCTAAGAAGATATCTAATTGGCTTTGATAGAGATCTGTTTCGTTATCAGCACTGGCTGCTTGTGAGATTTTATCAGCGTCATACAGCATCACACCTAGATAACGAATACGCCCCACACAGGTTTCAGAACACAAGGTTGGTTGACCTGCTTCAATGCGTGGATAGCAGAAAATACATTTTTCTGACTTACCACTTTTCCAGTTAAAGTAGATTTTTTTGTATGGGCATCCGGTTAAACACATGCGCCAACCACGGCATTTATCTTGATCTATCAATACAATGCCATCTTCGGCGCGTTTATAAATTGCACCACTTGGGCAGGTTGCAACACAAGCAGGGTTTAAGCAGTGTTCACATAAACGTGGTAAATACATCATGAATGTATTTTCAAACTGCCCATACATTTCTTTTTGCATATGGGCGAAGTTTTTATCTGCTGCACGTTTACTAAATTCACCACCTAAATCGTCTTCCCAATTTGGCCCATTTTCGATTTTCGTCATACGCTGACCGGTGATCAACGAACGAGGGCGAGCTGTCGGTAAAGAGCCTTCAGGAGCATTTTTTAAATGTTCATAGTCATAATCAAAGGGCTCATAGTAATCGTCTAAGGCCGGTACATCTGGGTTAGCAAAAATTTTAGATAATAGACCAACACGGTTCCCCATTCTTGGTACTAACTTACCTTTAATATTTTTGATCCAGCCACCTTTCCACTTTTCTTGATCTTCCCAGTTTTGGGGATAGCCTATACCCGGCTTTGTTTCAACGTTATTGAACCATGCATATTCAACACCTTCGCGACTAGTCCAAACATTTTTACAGGTCACTGAACAGGTATGACAGCCGATACATTTGTCGAGGTTCAGTACCATGCCGACTTGTGAACGAATTTTCATTATGCCTTCTCCTGTCCATTCAGGGTTTGCTGATAAGCATCCCCTTCACCATCGAGCCAATCAACCCGTCTCATTTTACGCACGACAACAAACTCATCACGGTTAGAGCCCACAGTACCGTAGTAGTTAAAGCTATAAGCTAGCTGAGCGTATCCACCAATCATATGCGTTGGTTTAGGGCAAACACGGGTCACTGAGTTATGAATACCACCACGCATTCCTGTGATTTCAGAGCCCGGCAGGTTAATTTGACGCTCTTGTGCGTGATACATATAAATCATGCCGTCTGGAATACGTTGACTGACAATCGCTCTCGCAGTCAGTGCCCCATTACTGTTATAGGCTTCAACCCAATCGTTATCGCTAATTCCCATCTCTTTGGCATCATCTTCACTTAACCACACCACAGGCCCTCCACGGCCTAGCGTTAACATGAGTAAGTTATCGCTATAGGTTGAGTGGATCCCCCATTTCTGGTGAGGAGTAAGGAAATTGAGTGCTTTTTCAGGGAAACCATTAGGTTTCTTACCTTTAACTGCATCAATAGCTTTAGTATCAATTGGTGGGCGATAAACCACTAAACTTTCGCCATAAGCACGCATCCACTCGTGATCTTGATATAGCTGTTGACGGCCACTCAAAGTACGCCAAGGGA
The DNA here is from genome assembly GCF_016618195.1 of Providencia manganoxydans. Lineage (NCBI taxonomy): Bacteria > Pseudomonadati > Pseudomonadota > Gammaproteobacteria > Enterobacterales > Morganellaceae > Providencia > Providencia manganoxydans. The sequence goes on along the minus strand of NZ_CP067099.1, from coordinate 4,000,668 downwards.
TCATCTCGTGAACGTTGGTATAGCAGGCATTATAAGAGACATGTTCATCTTCAAGACCCGACCATGTTGGGCTTGAAATGATCTTACGAGGCTGAGCAACGATATCGCGGAAACGAATTTTTTCATCTTCTTTGACTGTTGCTAAATGAGTGTGGTCACGCCCTGTGACTTTACTCAGTGCATCCCATGCTTTTACCGCCACTTGACCGTTAGTTTCAGGCGCTAAAGAGAGAATAACTTCTGCCGCATCAATTGCGGTCTCAATGACAGGGCGTCCTTTTGCTGTACCGTCATGACGAACACGATTGAGTTTTTTCAGGAAATCGACTTCTGTTTGTGTATTCCAGCTGATCCCTTTACCACCATTGCCCAGTTTATCCATGAGAGGTCCTAATGACGTAAATCGGGCATAGGTGTTCGGGTAATCACGCTCTACTGAAATAAGGTGCGGTGCTGTTTTCCCTGGAATAAGATCACATTCACCTTTTTTCCAATCTTTCACATCAAAAGGTTGTGCCATTTCAGCCGCAGAGTCATGCTGGATCGGTAATGTCACCAAGTCAGTTTCGACACCTAAATGACCAACGCAAAGTTTAGAGAAGGTTTTAGCGATGCCTTTATAAATCTCCCAGTCCGTTTTAGATTCCCAAGCAGGATCAACCGCAGCCGTTAATGGATGAATAAAGGGATGCATATCCGAGGTATTCATATCATCTTTTTCATACCAAGTTGCGGTTGGTAAAACGATATCGGAGAATAAGCAGGTGCTCGACATACGGAAATCTAATGTCACCACTAAATCAACTTTACCTTCGCCGCCATTATCTTGCCATTCGACCTCTTGTGGTTTGACTTGGCCTTGTTCACCTAAATCTTTCCCTTGTAAGCCGTTCTCTGTGCCCAACAGATATTTCAATAAATATTCATGCCCTTTACCAGCCGAGCCTAATAGGTTAGAACGCCAGATAAATAAATTGCGAGGGAAGTTTTGAGGGTTATCAGGTTGCTCTGATGCAAAGCGAATTTCACCTGATTTTAATGCATTAACAGTGTAGTCAGCTGCACTGATCCCCGCTTCTTGTGCTTTTGGGGCAATAGTCAGAGGATTGACATTTAATTGAGGAGCTGATGGCAGCCATCCCATGCGTTCTGAACGCACATTCATATCAATCAAACTACCGCTAAAGCGTGATTTATCGGCTAATGGCGATAATAACTCTGTTGGCGACACCGTTTCATAACGCCACTGACTTGAGTGGTTATAGAAAAATGATGTACTGTTCATATGACGAGGAGGGCGTTGCCAATCAAGGCCAAAGGCTAATGGCAACCAACCTGTTTGTGGACGCAGTTTTTCTTGTCCAACATAGTGTGCCCAGCCACCACCACTTTGACCGACACAACCGCAGAAAATCAGCATATTGATAATGCCACGATAGGTCATATCCATGTGATACCAATGGTTAATACCTGCACCGACAATCACCATTGAACGACCATGTGTTTTTTCTGCATTATCAGCAAATTCACGCGCAATACGAATAATATCTTGGCGATTTACCCCTGTGACTTTCTCAGCCCATGCGGGTGAGTATGCTTTGATTTCATCATAATTTGAGGCGCAGTTTTCATCATTTAAACCGCGATCAACACCATAGTTAGCTAATAATAAATCATAAACAGTTGTCACGTATTTTTCTTCGCCATTCGCAAGTGTAATGCGTTTAGCTGGAAGCTTATGAACTATCACATCATCAAGGGCAACACCTTCAAAGTACTCACTTTTGATCCCACCAAAGTAAGGGAATGCAACGTCTACAACATCATCATGGTTATTTAAAAGCCCCAATTGTAAGATGACCTCTTCGCCAGTTTTGCCGTCTTTAGGTTCAAGATTCCATTTAGCGGCACCTTCCCAACGAAAACCCATTGAGCCTTGAGGCACAACCAATTGCTGTGTTTTTTCATCAATGGCAATGGTTTTCCATTCAGGATTTTTCTCTTGATCAAGATTGTTGACTAGATCCGCAGCACGCAACATACGACCCGCCACTAACTTGCCAGAATCGTGTTTGTCTAACATCACCAACATTGGCATATCAGTGTATGTACGCACATAGTTACTAAAATATTCAGCTTGGCGTTGAACATGGAATTCGTTAAGAATAACGTGTCCCATCGCCATAGCCATTGCACTATCAGTGCCTTGTTTTGGGTTTAACCATTGGTCACAAAGTTTCGCAATTTCTGCGTAATCGGGGGTGACCGCGACGGTTTTAGTGCCTTTATAACGCACTTCGGTAAAAAAGTGGGCATCAGGGGTTCGTGTTTGCGGTACGTTAGAGCCCCACGCAATCAGATAAGAAGAGTTATACCAGTCGGCTGATTCAGGAACGTCTGTTTGCTCTCCCCAAGTCATTGGCGATGCTGGCGGTAAATCACAATACCAATCATAGAAACTTAAACATGCACCACCAATAAGAGATAAATAGCGCGCCCCTGCGGCGTATGAGACCATTGACATCGCTGGAATGGGGGAAAAACCGATAATACGATCAGGGCCAAATTCTTTTGCAGTAAACACGTTAGAAGCAGCAATGATTTCATTTACTTCAGACCATGATGAACGTACGAATCCACCACGCCCACGCGCTTGTTTATAGCTTTTTGTTTTTTCTGGTGAACTGACAATTGAAGCCCAAGCATCAACAGGATCGCTATATTGTGCCTTTGCTTCACGCCATAATTTAATCAGACGCTTACGTACCATCGGGTATTTAACGCGGTTCGCACTATATAAATACCATGAATAACTGGCACCACGAGGACAACCACGTGGTTCATGATCCGGTAAATCAGGGCGTGTACGTGGATAGTCAGTTTGCTGAGTTTCCCATGTCACTAGCCCATTTTTGACATAAATTTTCCAGCTGCAAGAGCCAGTACAGTTGACACCATGAGTAGAGCGGACAATTTTGTCGTGTTGCCAACGACTACGGTAACCATCTTCCCAGTCACGGTTAACATTCAGCTCTTGGCCATGATCCTCTGAAAAGGTATCACCAAGCTGCTTAAAATAGCGGAATCTATCGAGAAACTTACTCATCAGATACTCTCCCAATGCGCGTGAGCGCTCTCACATTGCGTATAATTCGTCATTATTGTTTATTGTGTTTACGTCCATAGACCAACCAAGTGATCAAGACGCAAGTGATATAAAATAGAACAAAGATTTTCATTGCACCGGCAGGCGAGCCAGTCATAGCTAGCGATGTACCGAAGGCTTTAGGAATAAAAAAGCCACCGATGGCACCAATTGCAGAGATAAAGCCAAGTGCAGCAGCGCTTTCAGTGACCGCTTCTTTTTGAGCAGCTTCATCGGAGGCGCCTTGTGCTTTCATACGGTCAATGGTGATTTTTCTAAACACCACAGCAATCATTTGGAATGTCGAACCACTACCTAAACCGGCTGTTAAAAACAACACCATAAAGACGCCATAGAACGCGATAAATGAGCCACCAGCATCATTTTCAGGTAGTGTTAAAAAGAGAAGGGCTGAGAAAATCGCCATAATAATGAAGTTAATCAGCGTGACTCTAATACCGCCAAATTTATCAGACAATATCCCACCCACGGGGCGAGCTAAGGCGCCTAATAAAGGGCCAAAGAATGCATAATGTAAGATAACGATATCTGGAAATTGGGTTTTAGATAACATCGCAAAACCCGCTGAAAAACCGATAAATGAACCAAAAGAACAGAGATATAAAATACTTAATAACCAGAGATGCCCACGTTTTAAAACAGGCAGTTGCTGCCTTAAAGAGGCTTTGTTAGCAGCAAGGTCATTCATACCGAACCATGCGGCAAATGTTAGGATAAGTAAGAAAGGCACCCAAATCCACGCTGCATTTTCTAGCCATAAACGTGAACCATCTGGTTGAACAACACCGGGGCCACTAAACATAGCAAAAACACCAGCACTAATGACTAATGGTGCAACTAATTGCATGACACTAACGCCAAGGTTGCCTAATCCGCCATTTAACCCTAATGCACCGCCTTGGCGCGCTTTAGGGAAGAAAAAGCTGATATTGGCCATACTTGAAGCAAAGTTCGCACCTGCAAAACCACATAATAGTGAAATCACAATAAAAGTTGAGTAAGAGGTTGTGGTGTCTTGCACAGCAAAACCGAGCCAAACACAAGGAATGATCAGAAATACAGTACTGATTGCTGTCCAGCGACGGCCACCAAAAATAGGGATAACGAATGAGTAAGGAACCCGTAAAATTGCACCAGAAACAGAAGGCAGTGCAGTCAACATAAACAACTGGTCGGTGGTAAAGTTAAAACCTACTTTGTTTAAATTTATTGCAACAGCACTAAAAAGCATCCATACACAGAATGATAAGAGTAAACAAGGAACAGAAATCCATAAATTGCGTGAAGCGATCTTTTGACCAGTCTTTTCCCAAAAAGCATTATTTTCAGGATCCCAATTTTCGATCACCCCTTTACGCATTTTTTCTGGGTGTTGAGTGAGTGCCATAACAACCTCGATTAACGGTTAAATTGGCACCTTTGTACGATTAGAATTGTTGATAAGTCATGATCTGCGTCAAGCAAACATTTGTTTGCTTTTTAAGCTAAGCGGGCTTTTGATACCTAAGTATTAATAGGCTTAATATTATTTATTTTTTAAATTAATAGGTTAAGGAAAATCATTCTAATTTAGCAGGGAAATTACCTCAGCTAGCTATTTGGAGGTAACGCTTTAGTGGTATATGGTATTTTATGCGTTTTTAAGACACGTGGCTTAGGAATACATTTAGTCGAAAAATAACAATGAATGCACTCAAAAGAGGTTTAAAGAAAGTGCTTATTCACTGTTGAGACAGCGCAAAGATGATTTGATTGTGACCTACGATCGCTGAAATAAAAAGCCCCCATACTAAAAATAGGGGGCTCGTTATCAGTCTGAGCCCACCATGTGAGCTTTTTGTTGTTTGAATAGCCTTAAACGATCAATTCTTTTGATAAAGATCTTTATATAGCCTACTTTCAAAACGTACTAATGGCGCTCGTCGGGTCCGTTGTTGATTTTGAGGTACGGCATAGGCTGAAATATATTGCACAAAAGCAACACGTTGGCCACTTGCTGTTGTGATAAAGCCTGCTAGGTTATACACGCCTTGTAGCGCACCAGTTTTAGCGGAGACTTTGCCATTAACACCGGCTTCATCTAAACCACCACGATAGCGTAATGTTCCGTCATGGCCAGCAAGAGGAAGCATCGAAATAAAGTCAAGCTGCTGATCGTTTTTGGCGATAAACTGCAATACTTCCATCATGGTTGCGGGGGTAATGAGGTTATGACGAGATAAACCTGAACCGTCGACCATCACGGTATTCGCCAAATCAATTCCTGCTTTTTGTTTCAAAACTTGCCGCACTGCATCGGATCCAGAGCGCCATGTGCCCGGTACGCCATAATAATCTCGGCCGATAGTTCTAAAAACAGTGTCTGCGATCATGTTGTCAGATTTTTTCAACATAACTTTCAGTAAGTCATGTAATGGCTTCGATTCTGTTTTGACCAACACCTGTGATTGAGCCGTTGGGAAGGTGCGTTTTTTCACATGGCCTGTAATTTCAATACCTGCATTGAGTAATTCGTTTTTAACAATCGAACCTGAATAGCTGGCACCATTTTGTACCGCAAAAGCAAGAGGTAATGGTTCACTACGTTGAGATAAGCAGCCTGTCAACGTGTAGCGATTTAATTCACCTGGAACGACATCAAGTTCACAATAGCGCCCTTCAGGAGCCCCTTTAGCAATCGTTTTTACTTCACTAAACATATTGACGGGGTAGAAGCTAGCCGACTTGATATAGGCCATATCACCCACTTTTTCGGCTGGATAAAGAGACACAGAAAAGCAGTTGCGGTCAATAATCGCCGCCGCTGGTGGTGCGCTAAAGCATTGAGTCATGTCATTCCACACCCAACCTGGCGCCTTATCATGGCTGGTAAATGCGGAAATATCGACGATCAAGTCGCCATCGACTTTATGAATGCCTACTTGTTTTAACGCGTTAACCATATTGCGTATTTGTTGGCGAGTGAGGGTAGGATCACCGCTGAAACGGATCACCAGATCGCCTGTTAATGTATTATTATTGAGTTTCGCATCCGTCTCGAAGTTAGTGACGAAGCGATAATCAGGCCCCAGTTGCAAAAGAGCAGCTAGCGCAGTGACCACTTTTTGTGTACTGGCAGGCAGTGCCATTTGCTGCGCATTGTAATCAATAATGGGGGTGTCACTACCGACTTTCTGCGCAACCAGAGCGAGGTTAGTACCATCAGGTAGATATTGCTTATAATCATCAATCGGAATAGCAAGCGCTTGCCCAACTGTAAAAGTGAGTCCTAAAGTGATGATCCATTTTCTGGTGAGTGTTAATAACGACATAAATTTCACGCATTAGGGTAGACATACTGTACATACTAAAGTGTAATGCCTGAAAAAGTAAACGATGACCGACTATTAAGTCTACGTTAGAATGGTTACCATTGTGATAAGATAAGTGTGTGAATGCATTTTCAAAACGCATTTACGGCCTGTGTATTGTTTGGACACCCCCCTTATGTTGTAGGGTGTTTAGTGTACTGTTGTTACAAAAATCAGGAAGATACTTATTTTTAGATAGGATTGAAACAGAGGTATTTATCAATGAAACAGATTCCAATGACGGTATTTGGTGCAGATAAACTTAGAGAAGAGCTTGAGTATCTTAAATCTGTCCGCCGCCCGGAAATTATTGCATCGATTGCAGAAGCACGTGAACACGGTGACCTGAAAGAGAACGCAGAATATCACGCCGCTCGTGAACAACAGGGGTTCTGTGAAGGCCGAATTCAAGAAATTGAATCGAAACTTTCGCATGCTCAAGTGATTGATGTGACTAAAATGGCAAATAACGGTCGTGTCATTTTTGGTGCAACAGTCAGCGTTTTGAATGTCGATACCGATGAAGAATTGACTTATCGTATTGTTGGGGATGATGAAGCAGATATTAAGGTTAATCTGATTTCTGTTAACTCTCCGATTGCTCGTGGTTTGGTAGGTAAAGAAGTTGATGACGTTGTTGTTATCAAAACACCAGGCGGCGATGTAGAGTTCGAAATTCTTAAAGTTGAGTATATCTAATTCCTATTTCCCTGAATTGGTTATATTATTTTACGGTATTAGCGAAAAAGGCCGCTAGCGGCCTTTTTCTTCATATAGAAGCTGCCTTTAATGGCATTTTTATATAAATTAAGTGTAATTATTTAGGTAAAATAATTTTCCGCTCAGCTGATGGGCGGTAAAGAACAAGTATCTTGCCTATAATTTGTACATTTGCAGCACCTGTTTCGCGAACAATCGCTTCAGCGATCAAGTTTTTAGTTTCACGGTCTTCGCCTGCGATTTTGATTTTGATAAGCTCATGGTGAGCTAATGAAAGCTCAATCTCAGCTAAAACACCTTCAGTTAAACCATTGTTGCCAATCATAACAACAGGGTTTAAGTGATGAGCTAAGCTTTTCAGGTGCTGAATTTGTTTTTTATTAAGATTCATCGATTTTTTACTTCTTTAGTATTGAAAATGGCTTATTCTACCGCCATCTGATATCTATCACCATCAATTAATCTCTATCGGGTGGTAAAGAAGTGACAATAAATACCCAGAAGATTCAGGTCACATGTAAGTCAAAGCGTTAATAAGCATGTTGTTTGGAGAACTTTGGGGATAGATGTGTTTCTATGAGTATAGTTGGAAAATGCAATGGCCAATAAAAAACGTTCTGCAAGCTCCAGCCGTTGGTTGCAAGAACATTTTAGTGATAAATATGTTCAGCAAGCACAAAAGAAAGGACTTCGCTCGCGTGCATGGTTTAAACTGGATGAAATCCAGCAAGGTGATAAAATTTTTAAACCAGGTATGACCGTTGTTGATTTGGGTGCAGCACCCGGAGGTTGGTCACAGTATGTTGTCAGCCAAATAGGCCAAAATGGCCGGGTGATTGCATGTGATATTTTACCTATGGATCCTATTGTTGGCGTCGATTTCCTGCAAGGTGATTTTCGCGATGAGGCAGTGCTAGCAGCGTTGTTGGAACGAGTTGGTGATAAAAAAGTTCAGGTGGTCATGTCTGACATGGCGCCGAATATGAGCGGGACGCCTGCGGTCGATATACCTCGATCAATGTATCTGGTTGAGTTAGCTTTGGATATGTGCCGTGCAGTATTGGCCCCTGGGGGAAGTTTTATTGTCAAAGTGTTTCAGGGAGAAGGCTTTGATGAGTACCTAAGGGATATCCGTTCCCTATTTACGAAGGTAAAAGTTCGTAAACCCGAATCTTCGCGGGCACGATCGCGTGAAGTATACATTGTAGCGACAGGGCTAAAACTGTAGTACCCTGAGCGTTATTTGTTAACACAGTTGTAATATGAGGTTAATCCCTTGAGTGACATGGCGAAAAACCTGATTCTCTGGTTAGTCATCGCAGTTGTTCTGATGTCCTTGTTCCAGAGTTTTGGCCCAAGCGATTCGAATAGTCGCAGAGTTGATTATTCTACGTTTATCAATGAGTTAGCCCAGGATCAGGTACGTGAAGTTCGTATCACAGGTCGTGAATTAAACGTCAGAAAGGCGGATAATAGCCGCTATACAACTTATCTTCCTATGCAGGATGAGAAGCTGTTAGATACCATGCTTAACAAGCATGTAACTGTCGTTGGTGAACCACCAGAAGAACCTAGCTTACTGACATCTATTTTTATTTCCTGGTTCCCAATGCTTCTGTTGATTGGTGTCTGGATCTTCTTTATGCGCCAAATGCAAGGTGGTGGCGGTAAAGGAGCAATGTCATTCGGTAAAAGCAAAGCGCGGATGCTGACTGAAGACCAGATCAAAACAACTTTTGCTGATGTGGCTGGTTGTGATGAGGCAAAAGAAGAAGTTGGCGAAATCGTTGAGTTCTTACGTGAACCTGCGCGTTTCCAAAAACTGGGTGGTAAAATTCCTAAAGGCGTCCTAATGGTAGGGCCTCCGGGTACAGGTAAAACATTGCTTGCTAAAGCGATCGCTGGTGAAGCAAAAGTACCATTTTTTACTATTTCAGGTTCTGACTTCGTTGAAATGTTTGTCGGTGTTGGTGCATCTCGTGTTCGTGATATGTTCGAACAAGCGAAAAAAGCAGCGCCTTGCATTATCTTTATCGATGAGATTGATGCGGTCGGTCGTCAACGTGGCGCAGGTTTAGGCGGCGGTCACGATGAACGCGAGCAAACATTGAACCAAATGTTGGTTGAAATGGATGGTTTTGAAGGCAATGAAGGTATTATCGTCATTGCAGCGACTAACCGTGCAGATGTTCTTGACCCTGCATTATTACGTCCAGGTCGTTTCGACCGTCAAGTTGTGGTTGGTTTACCTGACGTACGTGGTCGTGAGCAAATCCTGAAAGTTCATATGCGTCGTGTGCCGATTGATCCAAACGTAGATACGTTTATTTTGGCGCGTGCAACACCGGGCTTCTCGGGGGCTGAATTGGCTAACTTAGTCAACGAAGCTGCATTGTTTGCCGCTCGTGCTAATAAGCGTGTTGTTTCAATGGTTGAGTTTGAAAAAGCACGTGACAAGATTTGGATGGGTGCTGAACGTCGTTCTCTGATGATGACTGAAGAGCAAAAAGAGTCGACGGCTTATCATGAAGCAGGTCATATGATCGTTGGTCATTTGATGCCTGAGCATGATCCTGTTCACAAAGTTACCATTGTTCCTCGTGGACAAGCGCTGGGTGTTGCTTTCTTCTTGCCTGAAGGTGATGAAGTGAGTCGTAGCCGCTTGAAACTTGAAGGTATGATTGCAACTGCTTACGCAGGTCGTATTTCGGAAGAATTGATCTATGGTCCTGATAAAGTCACTACAGGTGCTTCATCGGATATTCAATTTGCTACGAATACCGCACGTAACATGGTAACTCAATGGGGCTTCTCAGACCGTTTAGGCCCAATGCAGTATTCTAAAGAAGAAGGTCCTGCATTCTTAGGCCGTTCTTCAGGTAATGGTTCAGGTATTTCTGATGAAACAGCACGTATTGTTGATGAAGAAATCAAAATTATCCTAGACCGCTGCTATCAGCTCGCTTATAAAACGCTGACTGACAATATTGATATTTTGCATGCAACTAAAGATGCATTATTGAAATATGAAACGATTGATATGCCTCAGATTGATGATCTGATGAATAGACGTCCAGTGCGTGAGCCAGCAGGCTGGGATGAAGACAAAAAAGTGAGTAATGTAACAGGTTCGTTTGGTACAGGTTTTGGTGGTTCAAAAACTGAAGCAAATACTGATACTTCTCCGTCTGAAGAACCAAAAGATAATACTGATGAATCTAATTCATCAAACAATACAAACGATAATAAACCACAGTAAGTTATTGTTTGACACGTAATCTCAAACCCCAGTTTACTGGGGTTTTTTACATTGAGGCACAATAATAATGAAAATCAGCGCTAGAGGTTGTGAACTTGATTTATCAACACCTAAAGTGATGGGGATTTTGAATGTTACTCCTGATTCATTTTCAGATGGTGGCACCCATAATCGTTATCATGATGCAATTGAGCACGTTGCTAGAATGGTCAAGGAAGGCGCAACCATTATTGATATTGGTGGTGAATCAACGCGCCCCGGAGCCGCTGACGTTTCAGTTAATGAAGAGCTAGAGCGTGTTATTCCAATTGTCGAAGCCATTGCACAACGTTTTGACGTATGGATTTCTGTTGATACTTCAAAAGCAGAAGTTATGTCAGAAGCGGCTAAAGCTGGTATGCATCTGATCAATGATATTCGTTCATTACATGAAAAGGGTAGCCTAGAAGTTGCGGCAAAGACAGGCTTGCCAGTCTGTCTTATGCATATGCAAGGTCAACCACGAACGATGCAAGAAGCGCCTAATTATGAAAATGTCGTACGAGAAGTGAAAGATTACTTTCATTCAGAAATTGAGCGCTGTGTCGCAGCAGGGATCCATCGACAACAGATAATACTTGATCCAGGTTTTGGTTTTGGTAAGAACTTAGCGCATAATTACCAACTATTAGGAAATTTAGATCAGTTTCATGATTTCGGATTACCGCTATTGGCAGGTATGTCACGTAAATCTATGATTGGAAACTTATTGAATGTTCCACCTCAAGAACGGCTTGCGGGCAGCATTACTTGTGCGACCATTGCATTGATGCAAGGAGCGCAAATTATTCGTGTCCATGATGTTAAAGAGACAGTTGATGCAATGAAGATCGTTCAGATGACTCTGTCAGAAAAGGAAAAGTTAGCGTATGAGTAACCGTAAATATTTTGGTACCGATGGTATTCGTGGCAAGGTGGGCGATAGCCCAATCACACCTGATTTTGTTTTGAAATTAGGTTGGGCAGCAGGAAAAGTGCTGGCACGTCATGGTTCGCGAAAAATTATCATTGGTAAAGATACGCGTATCTCTGGCTACATGTTGGAGTCATCATTAGAGGCGGGTTTGGCTGCTGCGGGGCTATCAGCCTCTTTCACAGGTCCAATGCCAACCCCAGCCGTTGCTTATTTGACTCGCACCTTCCGTGCAGAAGCAGGGATTGTTATTTCAGCGTCACATAACCCTTATGATGATAATGGGATTAAATTCTTCTCAATCGATGGTACGAAATTACCTGACGAAGTTGAAGAAGCTATTGAAGCTGAAATGGAAAAACCGATTACTTGCGTTGAATCGGCAGAACTTGGCCGTGCAAACCGTATTGTCGATGCGGCAGGTCGCTATATTGAATTTTGTAAAGGTACATTCCCAAGTGAACAAAGCCTTTCTAGTCTAAAAGTGGTTATCGATTGTGCAAATGGAGCTACTTACCATATTGCACCGAACGTTTTCCGCGAATTAGGGGCAGAAGTTATTGCTATTGGTTGCGAACCTAACGGTATCAATATCAATGAAAAATGTGGTGCAACAGATGTACGCATGCTGCAAGAGCGCGTAATCGCAGAAAAAGCCGATGTTGGCCTAGCATTTGACGGTGATGGTGACCGTTTAATTATGGTTGATCACCAAGGTAATAAGGTTGATGGCGACCAAATCCTCTATATCATTGCTCGCGAAGCATTGCGTCAAGGTCAACTCAAAGGCGGCGTGATCGGGACGCTAATGAGTAACATGGGTCTCGAAATCGCACTAAAACAATTGGGTATTCCATTTGAGCGAGCAAAAGTTGGTGACCGTTATGTTCTTGAGAAGCTGCAAGAAAAAGGTTGGCGCATGGGGGCAGAAAACTCAGGTCACATCATCTTATTAGATAAGACGACAACCGGTGACGGTATTGTTGCTGGTTTGCAAGTTCTGAGTGCGATGGTCCGTAATCAAATGAGTCTACATGATCTGTGTAGCGGCATGAAATTATTGCCACAAGTACTCGTTAACGTACGTTTCGCAGGTACACATGATCCTCTACAAAGTGAGGCAGTATTAGCGGCGAATGAGCAAGTTGAAAAAGAACTTGCGGGTAAAGGTCGTGTATTGCTCAGAAAATCAGGTACTGAGCCTTTGATCCGTGTCATGGTCGAAGGGGAAAACGAAGCGGATGTATTGGCGATGGCTAATCGTATTGCTGATGCAGTGAAAGCGGCTGGCTGATAAAATTTATTAGTGATTGCTGTTTTAAAAACAGACTTGTTGCTGAGTTGAAAGCTGTGCTGTCAGTTATTTTACTCAATTGTTGTTTTTTTCTGCAAATGAGCTCAGGAAATAAAATTTGGCTTGCTTGTCGGCTCAGCATTAGTTAGTATTCGCACCTGCTCATTCCCGCAAAGGTCATTCTTCAAGGGCAATAGAGCAGGTGTGCAGTAATAAAGGTCATAGATACTATGAACCGCAACTGAATAGGTAACTCAAATGTACATAGCTCTTTTAATTATTTTCTTGCTAGCAGCAATCGGCCTAATTGGTCTGATCATGTTACAGCAAGGTAAAGGTGCTGACATGGGTGCATCATTCGGTGCGGGTGCTTCTGCAACACTGTTTGGTTCATCGGGTTCAGGTAACTTCATGACCCGTATGACTGGGATCTTGGCTGCTGTGTTTTTCATTATCAGTTTGATTCTTGGCAATATGACTGCCAACAAATACGGAACTGGTAGTAAGTGGGAAAACATTAGTGAACCTGCTAAAGTCGAGCAACCAACAGACGTTCCGGCAGCACCAGCTACACCAACGAGCGACATTCCTCGTTAAGTGTTAAAGATCCCGGATGAAGGCATTTAAGCCATCATCAAAGAAGTAAAGAATTTGAGGTTATTGTTTGTTATAAACGGATAACCTCGCCTCAGTGCCGAGGTGGTGAAATTGGTATACACGCTACCTTGAGGTGGTAGTGCCTACAAAACGGGCGTACGGGTTCAAGTCCCGTCCTCGGCACCATTATTTAAGATGACTTGTGATCTATGAGTTATCTGTGTAGAATATGTCACGTTTTCGAACGCGGGGTGGAGCAGCTTGGTAGCTCGTCGGGCTCATAACCCGAAGGTCGTCGGTTCAAATCCGGCCCCCGCAACCAATTCTTAGTCAGCATATCTTTTCAGATGTATTTATCGTAAATTCTCATCGATTTATTTAGATTTTAAAGATATACTAAGAAGATGGTGAACCCGTTGGCACTACAGGGTCCAGTTTCATAAAGCCCCGAAATTTCGGGGTTTTTTGTTATTTGACAATCGAATTAACTGGGCTTTTATAGCCCTTTTTTTATGTCTGGGGGTGGGCTTGTCCACATTAGAGCAAAAATTAACAGAGATGATTTCAGCACCGGTGGAAGCACTTGGCTTTGAATTTGTAGGCTTAGAGTTTGTCCGCGCGCGTACATCGACATTGCGTGTTTTCATTGATAGTGAAGAAGGCATCACCGTTGATGATTGTGCTGATGTCAGCCATCAGGTGAGTGCAGTATTGGATGTCGAAGATCCAATTTCTGTCATTTATAACCTAGAAATTTCGTCACCAGGGCTAGAACGCCCACTGTTCACTGTCGCCCACTATGAGCGTTTTGTCGGTGAAGAGGTGGCTCTGACTTTGCGCATTGCGATGCAGAACCGCCGGAGATGGCAAGGTATTATTAAAGCTGTCGAAGGTGAAATGATAACGGTTACTGTGGATGGTAAGGATGAAGTGTTCGCCCTTGGCAACATCCAGAAAGCTAACTTGGTACCCCACTTTTAATTAAGTTCAATGAGGCAACTAGGATGAACAAAGAAATTCTGGCTGTTGTTGAAGCGGTTTCTAACGAAAAATCCCTCCCTCGTGAAAAAATCTTCGAGGCTCTGGAAACGGCACTGGCGACAGCAACCAAAAAGAAATATGAGCAAGAGATCGATGTTCGTGTCGAAATCGACCGTAAATCAGGTGACTTTGATACGTTCCGCCGTTGGTTGATCGTTGATGAAGTGACTATGCCAACACGTGAAATCACGTTAGAAGCGGCACAATATGAAAATCCAGAGTTGAAACTGGGTGAGTATGTTGAAGATCAAATTGAATCAGTTGTTTTTGACCGTATTACCACGCAAACGGCGAAACAAGTTATCGTTCAAAAAGTTCGCGAAGCTGAACGTGCGATGGTTGTTGACCAATTCCGTGAGCAACAAGGTGAAATCATCACTGCTCAAGTGAAGAAAGTGAATCGTGAAAATATCACGTTAGATCTTGGTAACAATGCTGAAGCCGTTATTTTACGTGAAGACATGTTACCACGTGAAAACTTCCGTCCAGGTGACCGCATCCGCGGAGTCCTGTATGATGTTCGTCCTGAAGCACGCGGTGCGCAGCTTTTTGTTACTCGTTCTCGTCCTGAAATGCTGGTTGAATTATTCCGCATTGAAGTACCTGAAATTGGTGAAGAGATCATCGAAATCAAAGCTGCTGCTCGTGATCCAGGTTCTCGCGCTAAGATCGCAGTAAAAACTAACGATAAGCGTATTGACCCAGTTGGTGCTTGCGTAGGTATGCGCGGTGCACGGGTTCAAGCCGTTTCTAGTGAATTAGGCGGCGAGCGAATTGATATTGTGTTATGGGATGATAACCCTGCTCAATTCGTTATTAATGCAATGGCTCCGGCTGATGTGGCATCTATTGTCGTCGATGAAGACAAATGTACGATGGATGTTGCCGTAGAAAGTAGTAACTTGGCTCAAGCGATTGGCCGTAATGGTCAAAACGTTCGCTTAGCGGCACAATTACTGAAAAAACACCGTGGTGATGACAAATGGGAACTGAATGTCATGACCGCAGAAGAGCTGAATGCAAAACATCAGGCAGAAGCACATGCTTCTATTGACACATTCACCAAGCATCTTGATATTGATGAAGAGTTCGCCACTGCACTTGTTGAAGAAGGCTTCTCGACGTTAGAAGAACTGGCCTACGTGCCTATTAAAGAGCTTCTGGAAATTGACGGTCTCGACTCCGATACTGTTGAAGTTCTACGTGAAAGAGCAAAAGCGGCCCTCACTACGATTGAATTGGCTCAAAAAGAGAGCCTAGGTGATAATCAGCCAGCAGAAGATTTATTGAATCTGGAAGGTATGGATAATACTCTAGCTTATAATTTAGCTACTCATGGTATCTGTACACTGGAAGATCTTGCTGAGCAGGGCATCGACGACCTGATTGATATTGAAGGTCTGGATGGTGAGAAAGCAGGAGCACTCATCATGGCTGCACGTAATATTTGCTGGTTCGGTAACGATGCGTAAACACTGTAGCAGGAAGGAACGGCATGACAGAAACTGTAAAATCATTGGCAGCAGAAATTCAAACCACAGTTGAGCGCCTGGTACAGCAATTTGCTGAAGCAGGGATCAAAAAAGGTGAGAATGACTCTGTTAGTCAGTCAGAAAAAGAAACATTGCTGGGGCACTTAAATCGTGAACACGGCGGCTCGGCGGGACAGCCGAGTAAGTTAACATTGCAACGTAAAACGCGTAGTACGTTGAGTGTTCCAGTTACCGGTGGTAAAAGTAAATCGGTAAATGTAGAAGTCCGCAAAAAACGCACTTATGTGAACCGTGACGCTGAGCAAGCGCAAGCGGAAGAGCAGGCGAAGCGTGAAGCGGAAGAGCAGGCACAGCGCGAAGCTGAAGAACTGGCAAAACGTGAAGCTGAAGCTAAACGTATCGCAGAAGAAAAAGCGAAACAAGAAGCACAAGCAAAACGTGATGCCGAAGAAAAAGCAAAACGTGAAGCAGCTGAAAAAGCTACGCGCGAAGTAGCGGAAAGAGAAAAAGTGAAACCAAGCGAAAATCATCAAAAAGCTGGCAAAGCCGGTGAGAGCAATTCTGAAAAACAGCGCCTTGAAGCCGAGGCAGCCGCTCTGAAACGTAAAGCGGAAGAAGAAACTCAACGTAAAGTTGAAGCTGAAGCTAAACGTGTTGCAGAAGAAGCTCGTAAAATGGCCGAAGAAAACGGTGAAAAGTGGACGAGTGATGCAAAATCTGAAGAAGATAGTGACTATCACACCACAACCTCTCAACATGCGCGTGCAGCGGAAGATGAGAGTGATGAGAAAGAAGAAGGCCGTCGTTCTCGTAACCGTAGTGCGAAAGCACCTCGCCAAAAGAAAGGCAATAAACTTTCTGAGAAAGCCGATCGTGAAGAAGAACGTGCTGCTGGCCGTTCTGGTCGCGTTAAAGGTAAACAACGTAAGGGTAGCTCACTGCAACAAGGCTTTACTAAGCCTGCCGCAGCAGTAAACCGTGATGTTATTATCGGCGAAACGATCACTGTTGGCGAATTAGCTAACAAAATGGCTGTTAAAGGCTCACAAGTGATTAAAACAATGATGAAGATGGGCGCTATGGCGACTATCAACCAAGTCATTGACCAAGAAACTGCACAACTTGTTGCAGAAGAAATGGGCCATAAAGTTATTCTGCGTCGTGAAAACGAGCTTGAAGAAGCTGTAATGAATGATCGTGACACTGGCTCTGCAATGGAAGAGCCACGTGCACCTGTTGTGACAATTATGGGTCACGTTGACCACGGTAAAACGTCACTACTTGACTATATTCGTTCAACCAAAGTTGCTTCAGGCGAAGCGGGTGGTATCACCCAGCACATTGGTGCATACCATGTGCAGACTGACAAAGGTATGATCACCTTCCTAGATACCCCTGGTCACGCCGCGTTTACCTCGATGCGTGCTCGTGGTGCACAGGCAACGGATATCGTTGTTCTGGTTGTTGCAGCGGATGATGGCGTGATGCCACAAACTATCGAAGCTATCCAACATGCGAAAGCAGCTGGCGTACCGATCGTTGTTGCTGTGAACAAAATTGATAAACCAGAAGCGGACCCAGATCGTGTCAGAAACGAACTGTCTCAATATGGCGTTATTTCTGAAGATTGGGGTGGTGATACTCAGTTTATCAGTGTATCTGCGAAAAAAGGAACAGGTATTGATGACCTGCTCGACGCTATCCTACTGCAAGCTGAAGTCTTAGAGCTGAAAGCGGTTTATGCAGGTATGGCAAGCGGTGTTGTTGTTGAATCTTACCTTGATAAAGGCCGTGGTCCAGTAGCCACTATCCTTGTCCAAGAAGGTACATTGAACAAAGGCGATATCGTGCTTTGTGGCTTTGAATACGGCCGTATTCGTGCGATGCGTAACGAATTAGGTAAAGAAGTTCAATCTGCTGGCCCATCAATGCCTGTAGAGATCCTCGGTCTATCAAACGTTCCATCAGCGGGTGATGAAGCGACAGTTGTTCGTGATGAGAAGAAAGCGCGTGAAGTTGCTTTGTATCGTCAGGGCAAATTCCGTGATGTTAAACTGGCTCGCCAACAGAAATCTAAACTGGAAAACATGTTTGCTAACATGGAAGACGGTAAGGTTTCTGAATTGAACATCGTTCTGAAAACAGATGTTCAAGGTACCTGTGAAGCGATCACTGACTCACTGATGAAACTGTCAACTGATGAAGTTAAAATTAAAATCATCGGTTCTGGCGTTGGTGGTATCACTGAAACTGATGCTACTCTGGCAGCGGCGTCTAACGCAATCATTCTTGGCTTTAACGTACGTGCTGATGCTTCTGCTCGCCGTGTTATTGAAAGTGAAAGCGTTGACCTGCGTTACTACTCCGTTATCTATAGCCTGATTGATGAAATCAAACAAGCAATGAGCGGTATGTTAGCGCCTGAATACAAGCAGCAAATCATGGGTCTTGCAGAAGTTCGTGATGTATTCAAATCACCGAAATTTGGTGCAATCGCTGGTTGTATGGTGACTGAAGGAACTATCAAACGTAATAACCCAATCCGTGTTCTACGTGATAACGTGGTTATTTACGAAGGTGAGTTGGAGTCACTGCGTCGCTTTAAAGATGACGTCAACGAAGTGCGTAATGGCATGGAATGTGGTATCGGTGTTAAGAACTACAACGATGTCCGCGTTGGCGATATGATCGAAGTCTTTGAAGTAATTGAAATTAAACGTTCAATTGACGGTTAATTTCACGAGTAATCACACATCTAATATGTGTGGAGCTCATTGATATATTCCTAGGGGGGCTTATGCCCCCCTATGTATCGGAGATATGGATATGGCAAGAGAATTTAGTCGTTCTCAGCGTGTAGCACAAGAAATGCAAAAAGAAATTGCAATTATCTTGCAGCGCGAAGTGAAAGATCCTCGCATTGGTATGGCAACCGTTTCGGGTGTTGAATTATCAAGAGACTTGGCCTACGGAAAAGTATTTGTCACTTTCTTAAACATTTCTCATGAAGAACATGAGTCACAAATGGTTCAAGATGGTATTAAAGCGCTAAATGAAGCTTCAGGCTTTATTCGTTCTTTACTCGGAAAAGCAATGCGTTTACGTGTCATTCCTGAGTTAACGTTCTCTTACGATAGCTCATTGGTTGATGGTATGCGTATGTCTAACTTAGTTTCTAATGTTATTCGTAATGATGAAATACGCCGTGCAAATGCGGACGATAAAGAGGAAAAATAATGGGGCGTCGTCGTAGCGGCCGTAATATAGATGGCGTTGTGCTGCTGGATAAACCTACTGATATTTCTTCAAATGATGCGCTGCAAAAAGTGCGGCGCTTCTTCAATGCAAATAAAGCGGGCCACACCGGTGCGTTAGATCCACTTGCAACAGGGATGCTCCCAGTGTGTCTTGGTGAAGCAACCAAATTCTCTCAGTTTTTACTTGATTCAGATAAACGTTATCGTGTAATTGCTCGCTTGGGGCAACGTACCGACACTTCTGACTCTCACGGAGAAATCATCAGTGAGCGTAACATTGAGTTTACACAAGCTCAGCTTGATGAGGCTTTAGAGCACTTTCGTGGTGATACTTTGCAAGTTCCCTCAATGTATTCCGCATTGAAACATCAAGGACGCCCTCTGTATGAGTATGCACGAAAGGGGATCACCGTAGAGCGCGAAGCCCGCCCAATTACAGTCTATGAGTTACAGTTTATTCGCTTAGAAGGTAATGAGCTTGAGCTGGAAATCCACTGTTCTAAAGGCACTTATATTCGAACCATCATTGATGATTTAGGTGAAATGTTAGGCTGTGGTGCTCATGTGACCTATTTGCGCCGAGTTCAAGTGGCAAATTATCCGTACGAACGGATGGTGACATTGGAACAGTTAGCAGAGCTAAGAGCAAGAGTCGATGCAGGTGAGGGCTCTTTTGAGTCATTACTCGATAGTTTATTGTTACCGATGGATACCGCTGTCGTGCATTTTCCAGCGGTCAATTTAACTGAAGAAACAGCCGCTTATTTTAAGCAAGGTCAACCAGTTAGAGCCGATATTGGTGGATTAGCTGAAGGTACGATGATCAGAGTGACTCGAGGTGACTCTCAATGCTTTATTGGGATTGCGGTGATCAGTGAAGATCTTCGGGTTGCGCCGCGACGTTTAGTCGTCGAAAATGAATAATCCGCATCGCGGCACTTATTGCTTTGCGCCGTTAAGCAGCGTAGAATAGCGGCGCTTAATCTGTGAGATGCTAAATTAGAGATTGGCTCTCATTACATACATTTATACATTTGGAGTTTATTATGTCTCTAAGTACTGAAGCGAAAGCAAAAATCGTTGCTGAATTCGGCCGCGGTGAAAACGACACTGGTTCAAGCGAAGTTCAAATCGCTCTGTTAACTGCTCAAATCAACCATCTGCAAAGCCACTTTTCAGAGCATAAAAAAGATCACCACAGCCGTCGTGGTCTGCTGCGTATGGTTGCTCAGCGTCGTAGATTGCAAGCTTACTTGAAAGGCAAAGACATCGCGCGTTATACCGCTCTTATCGAGCGTTTAGGCCTGCGTCGCTAGTCTTTACTCTAAATAATTCGAGGCGCAGCTAGGCGACAAATGAGTGAGATACTAAGCGCATACATCAGTATGTGACTAGTGCGAGTGAATAGAGTTAACAACGCTGTGACTTGAAGTAGGACGAGTATCGTCAGTTTCAGTGAAAAGGGGCCACCGGCCCCTTTTCTTCTAAAAGTTATATTAAAGTTGAAGTAATACTCGAATTATACTTAACTTAAATGCTAAGCTATGATCCGTAATTAATTGTTTTATTAACGCCTCTTCAGCTACACCGATTCGCGCGGCTAATGAGAAAATTGATAACATGAACATCAGTGTTCTCATTAGTCGCGAGGCTGTGGTAGGAAGAGAAAGCCAATGTCGCTAGAAAAGCTCCAGCGGCCTAAAAATGAAGGGTAATATTTTGTTAAATCCTATCGTTCGCAAATTCCAATACGGTCAGCACACTGTATCCATTGAAACTGGTATGATCGCTCGCCAAGCGACAGCCGCGGTAATGGTGAATATGGATGATACTGCGGTTTTCGTTACTGCGGTAGCTCAGAAAAAAGTTAAAGAAGGGCAAGACTTTTTCCCTCTGACGGTTAACTATCAAGAGCGTACCTATGCCGCTGGTCGTATCCCAGGTAGTTTCTTCCGTCGTGAAGGTCGCCCTGGCGAAGGTGAAACCCTGATCGCTCGCCTGATTGACCGTCCACTACGCCCACTGTTCCCAGAAGGCTTCCTGAACGAAATCCAAATCATCGCTACTGTGGTGTCTGTTAACCCACAAGTTAACCCAGATATCGTTGCAATGATCGGTGCATCAGCTGCATTAGCTCTGTCAGGTGTTCCTTTCAATGGCCCAATCGGCGCAGCTCGTGTTGGTTTTATCAATGATGAATATGTATTGAACCCAACTGCTGACGAATTGAAATCAAGCCGCCTTGATTTAGTGGTTGCAGGAACTGAAAGTGCTGTTCTGATGGTTGAATCAGAAGCTGAGCTGTTAAGCGAAGAGCAAATGCTTGGTGCCGTTGTTTTTGGTCATGACCAACAACAAGTTGTTATCAATGAAATTAATGAATTAGTAAAAGAAGCAGGCAAAGAAAAATGGGATTGGCAACCTGAGCCAGTTAACCAAGCTCTGCAAGATAAAGTTGCTGCCTTGGCTGAAAGCCGTATGGGCGATGCATACCGTATCACTGAGAAACAAGAGCGTTACGCACAAGTTGACTTGATTAAAGATGAAGTCACCGCGGCAATTGTTGCTGAAGACGAAAACGTCGATACTTCTGAAATTGCAGATATTCTTGCTAACTTAGAAAAACAAGTTGTACGTAGCCGTGTTATCCGTGGTGAGCCACGTATTGATGGTCGTGAGAAAGACATGGTTCGTGCGTTAGACGTACGTACAGGTGTTCTGCCACGCACCCATGGTTCGGCACTGTTTACTCGTGGTGAAACTCAAGCACTGGTAACGGCAACACTTGGTACTGAACGTGATGCGCAGGTAATCGACCAACTAATGGGCGAGTACACTGACCGCTTCTTGTTCCACTATAACTTCCCTCCATACTCTGTTGGTGAAACTGGTATGGTAGGTTCACCTAAACGTCGTGAAATTGGTCATGGCCGTTTAGCAAAACGTGGTGTTCTGGCTGTTATGCCAAACCACGCTGATTTCCCATACACGGTACGTGTTGTATCTGAAATCACTGAATCAAATGGTTCATCTTCAATGGCTTCTGTATGTGGTGCTTCTCTGGCTCTGATGGATGCTGGTGTACCAATTAAAGCGGCTGTTGCTGGTATTGCAATGGGTCTGGTTAAAGAAGGCGACGATTTCGTTGTACTTTCTGACATTCTAGGTGACGAAGACCACTTAGGTGATATGGACTTTAAAGTAGCTGGTAGCCGTGATGGTATCAGTGCACTGCAAATGGACATTAAAATTGAAGGTATCACTCGCGAAATCATGCAAGTTGCATTGAATCAAGCGAAAGGTGCTCGTCTACACATTTTAGGTACGATGGAACAAGCGATTAACAGCCCTCGTGAAGAGATCTCTGAGTTCGCACCACGTATCTACACTATCCGTATCAATCCAGACAAGATCAAAGATGTTATCGGTAAAGGTGGTTCAGTGATCCGTGCACTGACTGAAGAAACCGGTACAACCATTGAAATTGAAGATGATGGTACTGTGAAGATTGCTGCAACTGATGGCCTGAAAGCGAAAGAAGCGATTCGTCGCATCGAAGAAATTACTGCTGAAGTTGAAGTTGGCCGTATCTATCAAGGTAAGGTCACTCGTATCGTTGACTTCGGTGCATTCGTTGCTATCGGTGGTGGTAAAGAAGGTTTAGTTCATATTTCTCAAATCGCTGATA
Organism: Providencia manganoxydans; assembly: GCF_016618195.1. Taxonomy (NCBI): domain Bacteria; kingdom Pseudomonadati; phylum Pseudomonadota; class Gammaproteobacteria; order Enterobacterales; family Morganellaceae; genus Providencia; species Providencia manganoxydans. The sequence continues at coordinate 3,977,851 of NZ_CP067099.1, read as the reverse complement.
AGCGTGTTGAGAAAGTGACTGACTACCTGCAAATGGGTCAAGAAGTACCCGTTAAGGTATTGGAAATCGACCGTCAAGGCCGTATCCGCCTAAGCATGAAAGAAGCTGTGGCAACGGAAGAAGTTCCAGCACAGCAACAGGACTCAGCAGAGTAGGCTGATACTGAAACAGCGCCTTTTGTATGAAGGCACATTTAGCCGTAATTTGCTGAACTAGTGGTAATGTAAGGACGGAGTATGCTGAACAGTATCTGTCTTCGGTTTAGGGATTTAAACACGTTTACTCGTGTAGTCTCTGCGCTTATCTTTTTTGTACTACTTGGATGTAGTAGCAAAGATTGGCGTAAAAACGAGGTATTTGCTGTTCCTTTGCAACCATCATTACAGCAAGAAGTGATATTGGCTCGTATGGAACAAATCCTTGCGAGCCGATCTTTAACCGATGATGAATACGCCCAGCTTTTATATGAGCGCGGAGTGTTGTATGATAGTCTCGGTTTGAGGGCATTAGCGCGCAATGATTTTTCAACTGCGTTAGCGATCCGCCCTGATATTCCTGAAATCTTTAACTTTTTAGGAATATATTTTACGCAGGCTGGCAATTATGATGCCGCCTATGAAGCGTTTGATTCTGTATTAGAGCTTGATCCAACTTACAATTTCGCGCGTATGAACCGTGGCATCGCATTATATTACGGTGGCCGTCATAAATTAGCGCAGGATGATCTGCTGGCGTATTATCAGATAGATCCAAATGATCCTTTTCGTTCTCTATGGCTTTATCTTGTTGAAAAAGACATAGACCCGCGTATAGCGCAAGAAAATCTTGCTGCTCGCTATAATCGTGCGGAGAAGGGGCAATGGGGCTGGAATATCGTAGAGTTTTATTTAGGTGACATCAGTGAAAATACATTGATGACGCGTTTGAAAGAAACTTTTACGGATAACACTTCGCTCGCTGAGCATCTCAGTGAAACTAACTTCTATTTAGGTAAGCATTACCTAAGTCTGGGGGATAAGGATAGCGCAACTGCGTTATTCAAACTGACGGTGGCTAACAACGCTCACAGCTTTGTTGAACACCGCTATGCATTGTTGGAATTGGCGCTGTTAGGCCAAGAACAAGACGACCTTTTAGAATCGGGCCAGCAATAGCTGACGAACATTTCATGACTATTTTTTGAGCCATCATCTTTAGGGGTGACGGCCTATTTGTTCGTTTAATAACACAATTTGAGCCAGTTCACATTTTAAATGAAAATGACCGAAATGAATTTCGTACGGTTATGTAAACTGGCCGCCATTAAGTATGAGGCACCTTTACATGACCACCGAGACTGATATCTCTTTCGCTGATTTAGGTTTATCAGCGTCTATTTTGACTGCACTAAACGACCTGGGATACGAAAAACCTTCACCGATCCAGCAGCAATGTATCCCATTGTTGATGGAAGGTAATGATGTGCTGGGGATGGCCCAAACAGGTAGTGGTAAAACTGCTGCTTTTAGTTTGCCGTTACTCCATAACATCGATCCTGATTTAAAAGCCCCACAAATTTTGGTTCTTGCTCCAACTCGTGAGTTGGCTGTTCAAGTTGCTGAAGCGATGGGCGATTTCTCTAAACACATGAGCCGCGTTAATGTTGTTGCTCTGTATGGTGGCCAACGCTATGACGTACAATTACGTGCTCTGCGCCAAGGCCCGCAAGTGGTTGTCGGTACGCCTGGCCGCCTACTTGACCATCTAAAACGTGGTACTTTGGATCTTTCTAAATTGAAAGGCCTCGTATTAGACGAAGCCGATGAAATGCTACGTATGGGCTTTATTGAAGATGTTGAAAACATCATGAGCCAAATTCCAGCTGATCATCAAACTGCGTTGTTCTCTGCGACTATGCCTGAGCCAATTCGTCGTATTACACGCCGTTTCATGAAAGAGCCTAAAGAGATCCGCATTCAAGCTAGCATTACAACACGTCCAGATATTGCTCAAAGCTATTGGACTGTGTATGGCATGCGTAAGAACGAAGCATTAGTTCGTTTCTTAGAAGCTGAAGATTTCGATGCTGCAATCATCTTTGTGCGTACTAAAAACGCAACATTGGAAGTCGCTGAAGCGCTTGAGCGTAATGGTTACAACAGTGCGGCACTGAATGGTGATATGAACCAAGCACTGCGTGAACAAACCTTAGAGCGTTTAAAAGATGGTCGTTTGGATATATTGATTGCAACTGACGTTGCGGCTCGCGGTCTTGACGTTGAGCGTATCAGCCTAGTTGTTAACTATGATATTCCAATGGATGCAGAATCTTACGTTCACCGTATCGGTCGTACTGGCCGTGCGGGCCGTGCGGGTCGCGCATTATTATTCGTTGAGAATCGTGAGCGTCGTTTGCTGCGTAACGTTGAACGCACCATGAAGCTGACTATTCCAGAGGTGGAACTGCCAGATTCTCAGCTATTAAGTGAACGTCGTCAGGCGAAATTTGCTGAAAAAATTCAACAGCAATTTGAAAGCAGCGATTTAGATCAATACCGTGCACTGTTGGCTAAGCTGTCTCCATCAGAAGATGTAGATATGGAAACATTAGCAGCAGCACTGCTGAAAATGGCTCAAGGTGAACGTGCCCTGATCCTGCCACCTGATGCTCCACGTCGTCCACGTCGTGAGTTTAACGACCGTGATGATCGTCGCCGTGATCGCAATAACAGCAATGGCAATGGTTTTGAGCGTGCAGAGCGTGGCGGTAGTGCTCGTCGTGAGCGTCGTGATGTTGGTGATATGGAAATGTACCGTATCGAAGTTGGCCGCGATGATGGTGTAGAAGTTCGTCACATTGTTGGTGCGATTGCGAACGAAGCTGACATCAGCAGCCGTTATATTGGTAATATTAAATTGTATGGTACCCACTCTACCATTGAATTACCAAAAGGCATGCCAACTGACGTATTAACCCATTTAAGCCGTGCACGTATTCTGAACAAACCAACTCAGATGCAACTGATTGGCGATGCGCAACCATTTGAACGTCGTGAGCGTCGTGGTGGTCCACGTCGCGAAGGTGGTAGCGAAGGTGGTTTTGGTGCAGGCCGTCGTAACGACCGCGAAGGTGGAAACCGTCGTAGTGGTGGTGATCGTGATAATGCGGGCGGTAACCGCCGTGGTGGAAACCGTGATCGTGGTAATAGCAGCGCTCCACGTGGTCGTAATGAAGATCATAATACTGCGGCACCACGTCGTCGCAGCACTAGCCATAACGCATAATTAAATGCCTAAGTGCCTTGATTAAACCGGCACTGGTTAAAATACAAAACCCGCTTCCAATTGGACTGCGGGTTTTTTATTGGAGAAAGTTAATATTCATTGCATTATTTTCTATTTATCGTAAATACTCCTGCATTGCTTAGCTCTTTAGTATTTATGTATCGCATTTGGCTTGCAGAACCTAGCATCGAGTCTAATGCTTTTATATGAGAGGTCTATTCAGATTTCAAACTTGATGGAATATAATGGTATCCGCCCTTAATGTAATCTCTGATTATTTCTATTTTGACACTTTGATCTATAGAAGATAGGTTATTAGGCTAAAATATAAGGCCAAAATCAATAGGGACTATTTGTCCTGTTTCTATTTTCAAAAAATTTTCAGGTTTAGCGTCAGCCATTAAAAAACCTTTATCATAGAGATCTTTTATCCCACTGAGCGTTTCTATTTTATTAGGTGTTTGGCCATGAACAAATGGCATTGTAATTCTTTCTCCAATGATAAATGCATTTGGAGATATGCTATGGGTTTTATCTCTATATGCATTACACATAGTAACCTCATGTTTAGCCTCACCTAAATTGAACTTTTTAAGCTGTTTTATGACAAATTGGCTGTCATGATAGACGTGACTTCTACCACCTCTACCAATTCGTTTTTCCATGTTCTCCACAGGTTTTATCCGGCAGTGTAGTTCTATCGCATTTGCTTGCCACTTATTTATTTTAGGATAAATAAGTGTATCTTTTTCTTGAGTAGTCATCTTCTTTCAAAAAACGACAAGAATTTTATTTGTAAAGTTAGATGGTAGACATAGGATGTATGAGAGAAAGGAGTTAATGGCTCCTGAGATTGTTGACGAAGCAGAATAAAAATATGGTTTTTCCTACTCCGTATTATCAGCCGAAAATCAATGAATTGGTTTTGCTCATTTATTTCAAAAACTTTAGCCACTGCCGGCAAACAGAATACGTCTGTCAGCAGTTTGAGGGGCTTAATGGCCCTTGGATTATTTCCTATCCAATAACTCTTCTGCATGTTTTTGTGGCATGGGGAGAGTGTCATGACTGACGATCACTTTTTTAAGCTTATGGTTAAAAGCTGCCACAGTGATCTCTTCGAGTAGTCTGACTTCAACAGGACTTAAGCCGCCTTCATTTTTTTCTAAAGCTTGCACAATAATGCGATGATGTGGCGTTAATGGAAGCCGAACACTCAGTTTCATTGTGTCAATAAGTTGCACTAGAAGGCTTTGGGCGACGTAAAAATCACCAATGATCAGCCGAGACGATGAGAAATCACCTTTTGCGGTATATTCTTCATGGGTCTCTAGGTTTTTTAAGGTCATTGAGTTGGTGCGAAGTTGTAAGTAGAAGTCGGCCATGTATCATCTCCCTATACGCGTCATCTTTTAAATAAATACTCTAAATGAGCCCTAGTGCTTCTTTTAACGGCTTTAAGTAGCGGCGGCTTACTGGGATATGTTCCCCTGAGCTTAAGACTAGCTCTGCTTGCCCATTATCACCAAACAAAATTTCACTTAATTGCGTCATGTTAACTAAATATTGACGATGGCAGCGCACTAATGAGGTGCGTAACTCTAGTGTTCTGAGAGTCAGCTCTGTAAAGCCTTCTTGGCCTTGTGTGCTCATCACATAAACGCCACTCATGCGCGAAGTGACATACTGCACTTCATCCAATTTCATCAGCCAAATGCGGCTATGGCCGGTACAAGGAATAAATTTTAATGGCTCGTGATCACTTAAGATTTCAAGATCTTGTTTTTGTTGGCCTTGGCGTAGGCGAGTGAGTGTTTTATTCAGTCGATCGCTTTCGAGTGGTTTTAATAAATAATCAAATGCGTGTTCTTCAAAGGCTTGTATGGCGAATTCATTAAAAGCAGTTAAAAAAACGATATAGGGACGATCTTCAGGATCAAGCATGCGTACCATCTCAAGGCCAGTGATACGAGGCATTTGAATATCAAGAAATACCACATCGGGTTTCTTTTTGTGGATCACACCGATTGCTTCAATTGCATTGGCGCATTCATCCATAATTTCAATATCATCATGTTCTTCAAGCAAACAGCGCAAGTTTTCCCGTGCAAATGGTTCATCATCAACAATTAGTACGTTCATAAGTATTCAATCTTTTTATTATATTCGTGATACTTCAAGTTGCAGCGCCTTTTGTTAAGGTATGGTGACTACGCTCGCCGAGTCATAGCGTTTATCTATGCTTCTCGTCAATCTTCGCTTGTCGCTTACCTGCAATTTGGATTATTTAGAGTACATGTTAAAACGTAAGGCAATCGTAACTGTACGCGTGTAAATTGCTCTGGCTCATATTCCACACTCACACCATATTGTTCGCCATATTTAAGTTTAAGGCGCTTATCGACTAGGCTCATACCCAATCCATCACTTTGTGTAGTGGGTTGATAGCAGCCGGCATTGTCTTCTATCTCAATATATACTTGCTCACCGCGTATATAACTTCTTATTGTAATATATCCAGTATCTAATAACTGTGAAGTACCGTGTTTAATTGCATTCTCTACAATGGGTTGTAGTGAAAAGGCAGGCAATTTAACTTGTTTTAAGTGTTCTGGTATATCTAGCTCTATATGTAATTTTTCTTGGAAACGTGCTTTTTCTATCTGTAAGTAAGCATTCACATGTTCTAATTCTTCGCCTAATGTGGCGCCTTGCTCTGGACGCTTGAGGTTATTTCTAAAGAAGGTCGAAATATACTGAACGAGTTGACCTGCTTGCTGGCTATCTCGGCGAATAACTGCTTGCAATGTATTTAAGACATTAAATAAAAAGTGTGGATTAACCTGTGCATGTAATAGCTTCACTTCAGATTGTAATAAAGATTGTTTATTACGTTCATATTGCCCCGCGAGGATCTGAGCCGAAAACAAACTGGCGATACCTTCACCCAGTGTCCGGTTAATAGAACTGAATAGCCGATTCTTCGCTTCATAAAGTTTAATGGTACCAATAACGCGTTCATTTTCACCTCTAAGTGGGATAACAAGTGCGGATCCAAGCTTACATGTGGGGCTTAAAGAACATTTATAAGGTGTTTCATTACCATCTGCATAAACCACTTCATTGTTATCAATAGCTCGCCTCGATTGCTCTGAGGCAATAGGCGTTCCTGGACAATGATGATCAGCACCAATACCAATAAAGGCTAAAATCTTCTCTCTATCCGTGATGGCAACGGCACCAATTTCGAGTTCTTGATAGATAATTTTAGCGACTTTCATGCTGTTATCTGCATTAAACCCCTTACGTAAGATCCCATCAGTACAGAGCGCAATTTTTAAGGCTTGGGCTGAAAATGCAGTGGTATATTTTTCAACAATGGCACGGCGGTCGAGCAAAATACGAATAAACATTGCCGCACCAATCGTATTAGCAATGACCATGGGCGCTGCGATATTTTTAACCAGCTCTAAGGCTTCGTCGAAAGGGCGTGCTAATAATAAAATAATGAGCATTTGGATGATTTCAGCCACAAAGGTGACACAGCTAGCGGTGAGAGGGTTAAATATTTTATCTATTTGTCCACGCTTCATGTAGTAGCGATGTACCAGTCCACCAATCAGCCCTTCAGCAATTGTTGATACCATACAGCTGAAGGCGGTCATTCCTCCTAGAGAATATCGGTGTAGGCCGCCTGTAAAACCGACGGCAAAGCCAACAGCAGGTCCACCGAGCAGACCGCCAAGGACTGAGCCGATAGCACGTGTGTTAGCGATTGAATCATTAATGTGTAAACCAAAATAGGTTCCCATCACACAAAAAACTGAGAAAATGACGTAACACATCACTTTATGTGGTAGACGAATTGTCACTTTTAATAAAGGGATGACAAGTGGGGTTTTACTCAGTGCCCATGCTATGACTAAATAAACACACATCTGCTGCAAGAGCAGCAGGATCAGATCGAACTCGTACATTAAGGTTTCCAGTTTTGCTGCTTTAAGAGGGCGATTGTTGTGTAACCGACTGATAGCGATTGTAGCGTAATGGGCTGATAGGAGAATAGTGATTTGGTCAAGCTATGCTATCTTTATACTGGTTATACTCGTCATACTTCAAATTGCAGCGTTGTTGACTACGTTCACTCACGCCAGTCATATGGTTTTCTATGCGCCTAGCGATTGGTTCACTTGTCGCCTAGCTGCACCTCGAATTATTTAGAGTATATAATGCCTCTTATAGAGATGTTAACGATGTTCAACTGTACTTTGCATTATGTAGAGTATATTTGACATAAGACTGTAATTGGTTCAATAATAGACGTTTTCCCCTTCTATGTGTGACCTTGCGCACAAATTTATTAACGCTGTATCGGCAATTACTGCGATAATTTTATTGCCATAGTTTCCTCCGTGATTATTTAAGGTTTTACTAATAATGAAAAAAAGAACAATAGCACTGATTTTGTTGATGCTGATTTTGATAGCGGCGGCGGCACTTTTTCATTCCCATAACCAATTTTTATTATTACAAGGTGAAGTTGACGCACCTGAAGTTATGGTGACATCGAAAGCTAAAGGGCGAGTGATTGAACGTCATGTCGAGCGCGGAGATGATGTTAAAAAAGGGCAGCTGTTAATTACATTAGAAAGTCCTGAGCTAGCAGCCCAGTATGCGGCACTGAAAGCCGCAAGAGATCAAGCTCAGGCGCAACTCGATCAATCACTTCATGGAACTCGTGAAGAGACCATCCGTAATTTACAAGCATCATTATCGCAAGCGGAATCTCAGTATCAGAATGCCACTCGTGAATATAACCGTTTAAGCAATTTATCGGGTAAAGGATACGTGTCAGCTAATGAGCTTGATAGCTCACGTAAAGCTAAAGATGTGGCTTTTCAGCAAGTTCAAGGCGCTAAAGCACAACTTGAAGAGGCGAAAAACGGTGACCGCATTGAACTGCGCCAAAAATATCAGGCAGAGCTCAATGAGGCAGAGCAAAAATTAGCTGAACTACAAGTACAACTCGATGATTTACAAGTCAAAGCTCCTGTCGATGGTGAAGTTGGTCCAATTCCCGCTGAAGTGGGGGAAATTTTCAATGCAGGTAGTCCATTACTCACCATGGTCCGCATCCCCCAAGCGTATTTTATTTATAACTTACGTGAAGACATCCTTGTTGATGTGAAAAAAGGCGATAAGGTTCAGCTTGATGTGCCTGCGTTAGGTGATAAAAAGATTGAAGCGGAAGTGCGTTACATTGCGCCGAAAGGGGATTACGCAACGAAAAGGGCAACTCGAGCCACAGGTGATTTTGACTTGAAAACCTTTGAAGTCCGTTTGTATCCGTTGGAATCCATTGATGGCCTAAGACCTGGTATGAGCGTGTTATGGCGTTGGGATAAATAAAAGGCGCGAATATGAAATTAAAATTCGCTTGGCATGGTTTTGAACATGCTTTTAGTCGAGAAACACAAGCCGCCATTCGTAGTCCAGTTTTTCATTGGTTAAGCTGGTTATTTCCGCTGATGCTATTTACGTTGGTAAGTGCTAACTTTTCAGAAGGCACACTGATGGATCTCCCCGTTTCTGTGGTGGATAACGATATCAGCCCAGCCTCAAGACTCGTGGTGAGAGACTTAAATGCAGGGCCTCATGCAGACGTTAAAGCGATTGATAATAACCTCAATACGTCATTAAAACGCTTGGCGAGTGCGAAAGATTATGCACTGCTATATATTCCAACCAATTTTGAAGCAGACGTGTTGCGTGGGCGTCAGCCCGAACTACGTATGTACTACAATGCGTTATTCTATGCTTCAGGCAGTTATGCCATTCAAGATTTTAGTGGATTAGTCGCTGAACTGAATGCGAAATATCGTACTCAATTAGCGAGCTCCATGGGGAAAGCATTGCCGCAATTGGCACAAGTGACACTTTCCTACGATAGCTTATTTAATCCAAGTGGTAGTTATATCTATTATCAGCAATTTGCAGCGACGATCCATATGTTGCAGCTATTTGTGGTGACTTGCACCATCTATACGTTATCGCGTAGCTCTATATTACAAAGTGTGAAACCGTTTTCGATGGCAGTTTTAGGGAAAATGGCACCTTATACGCTATTTTTTACTACATTATTAGTGGTGGAATTGGCCGCGTTAGTGAGCATTTTTGATGCTAAGGTGGTGGGTAATCCTTTATACATGATAATGGTTGGCTTTTTTTATGTGATAGCGGCGCAAAGTATCGGTTTATTACTGTTTAGCTTCACCTCTAGTGCGATTATGGCCTACAGCTTAATTGGGATGTTAGTCAGTATCGCCTTGGCCTTTTCAGGTATGGCGGTACCTGAATTATCAATGATTTTACCTGCTCAAATCATTTCCAACATTGAGCCACTGACGCATACACTTAACGCCATGTTTGATATTTTCTTACGTGAAATTTCATTCATGCGAATTGTGGAAGTGTGTTTGTTTTTACTGATTTATCCAATCGTCACCGCTTTTTTGATCCGTAAGCGATTACCTAAACGAATTGCAGCTCAAGGGGGGGAACTCTAATGCAAATGTATTTTGCAACCTTCCGCAAAGTGTTGCTCGGTATGTTGGATAAACCAATGTGGTTATTATTGCTGGTTTCTTTATGCGTAATGAGTTTGGTGTATGCAAAACCGGTTTTGTGGGATTTGCCCGTTGCGGTTATCGATCAGGATCATAGTGTTGCGAGCCGTGCATTAATTCGTGATTTAGATGCAGCACCTAAGGTCGTGTTGCACAGCTATGACAATTTGGCTCAAGCGCGCAAAGACATGATTGACCGGAAATTGTTTGCCATCATTATTATCCCAACAGATTTTGAAAAATTCTTACTCAATGGAAAAAATATCACCGTACCTGTCTATGGTGATGCGACGAACCGCTTAGCCAGTGGTCAGATCCAACAAGAGTTAGTAAGTGCTTACCAAACGTTGTTGAATAGCTATAACACTCAGCTGCTGGTGGATTCAGGTTATAGTAAGCAACAAGCAGAAGTGATTATTACGCCAATTCGAAGTGTAACTGAGCCTCTTTATAACCCTGGAGTCAGTTTTGCGGCGATTGTGTTTCCAGGGCTGTTAGTTATGCTATTACAGCACTCATTGTTGATTGCTTGCGTACGTGTCAGTATTGCGATCCGTGGAACACCTAAGGGTAAGCCACCGCTGGCCGTGTATTTAGGCGCACTTTCAGCGCTGATCCCAATATGGCTATTTTTATCGACAGTATTTTTTGCCTTATGGCCATGGATCCTTGGATATCGGCAAGAAGCACCATTATACCAGCTGTGGATGCTGACTTTCCCATTCTTACTTGCCGTATTAGGGCTCGGCAAGTTAGTGACTGAGTGTCTACGTAGTGTTGAAATGATTTATCTGACGCTGGCATTTATTACGACACCTGTATTTTATATGTCAGGGACAATTTGGCCATTACAAGCGATGCCTGAGTGGGTACGAATGATCGCTTACGCTTTACCGTCTACTTGGGCTACGAGTGCCATGGCTGGTATCAACCAAATGGGGCTTCCGTTCAGTGGGGTGCTAATGGATATTGTCATGATGTTAGTGCTTGGTGTGATTTATACCGTCATCGGTGTGTTTATTGGCATGTTGCGGGATGGTGAGCTACGTCATATCTCTCATATTATTCATCGTTGGCGCAAACAGCATCATGAATAATCGAAAAACGGGCGCAGTCCCGTTTTTTTTGCGTCGTAATCTTCATGATTAAAAATAGAGTGGAGTTGTTATTTTAAGTTTATTTAATTCAAAGTTAAAATATACTCTATATTGTAGTATTTAATTAATTTTTTAATCATATTAAGAATGATGATTAATCATTTTGTAAGAACTTATTTAATTGAGTTTATTTTTAAAATAGATTGATATAAATTTCAGCCCTTAATTAAAAGGGGCATTTATGGACGTTTCTATTATACTTTCAGCATTACTTTCTTTTATCAGCTACTTTTTCATTGGTACTATTATGGTACTGGTATTTCTGTTTATTTATACGCGTATTTCTCGACATAATGAGTGGGTGTTGATTAAGCAAAACAATACAGCCGCAGGTATTGCGTTTATTGGTGCGATGATCGGCTATATCACGCCTTTATCGAGCGCGATATCTCATTCGGTGAGTATTTTGGATTGCGTTATTTGGGGCGTTATTGCTTTATTGGTTCAATTATTAGTACTCGGTGCAACCAAAATATATATGCCTAAAATTAGCGAAAAAATTGAACAAAATAATATCTCTGCTGGTTTATTTTTAGGTGGGACATCGCTTGGATTTGGTATTTTGAACGCTGTCAGCATGAGTTATTAATCAAAAAAATGCACTATGAATAAGAAAAATAAAACGAAATATCATAAGCGAAAAAAGAAGGCCGGCTATAAGGGGTATCCACAGCTTAAACGAGTTGGTGTGAGTACTAAAGAGGAGCGGAAAGGATCAGGGTTATTGACACTAGTTATTATGAGTGGAGCGGTATTTTTTGGTTTACGCAGCTGCGATCAAGAGTCGGAAGCGCCTAAAATCACGCTATTTAAGGATACCAATGACTGCGTGCAAGCGGGATATAACCTTTCTTTTTGTGCACAAAAACAAGAGGAAGCGCAGCAAGAATTAATACGAAATATGGCGACATATAGCCAGCTCGATGTTTGCGAAAATTTATACGGTATAGGCAATTGTATACAGAGTAAGCGTAAATTAAGCCGCTTACAGTATGATCAATGTTTGGCGGAAAATGCTACCCCCGAATATTGTGATCGTTTGAGTGAGCAGGATGTTTATGGCCCTAAACTGGCTGGGTTTTCAATTGATGAATCTCCTGAAGCAGTGCAACGCTATAGCTCAACACATACTCACTCATCGGGGAGCTATTATTTTTCTAGAGCTCGTCCATTTTATTCTACTCGATATGAGCCTAATGTTTACCGTGAAGTGGGGTCATCAGAAAAGTGGCTTTCCGATGGTTCAAATAAGTTAAAACCTGCTAATTATCATCATAATTCAACCCGCACGACATCTCGAGGTGGTTTCGGGAACAAATCGAAAAGTAAGGGTGGGTAATTATGTTAAGAATACCACTTAAACCTAGAGAGAATTTAAATCAGATAGCTGAAGATTATGGTTTTAACTTTCATATTATTGATGATGAAATCTATTGGGATGAATCACACGCCTATTGTTTTACATTAGATCAGATTGAAACGGGTATTGAAGATCCCACCGCTGAATTACATCAAATGTGCTTAGAGGTTGTTGATACAGCAATCAATGATGAGTTGGTTCTCAATCAATTGGCGATCCCTGAATTGTATTGGGATGCAATAGCCGATAGTTGGAAGACGAATAAATCTTCACTTTATGGGCGAATGGATTTCTCATGGAATGGTTATAGTACTGCAAAACTACTGGAATATAATGCAGATACACCAACATCGCTTTATGAATCTGCATTCTTTCAATGGCAATGGCTGTCTGAGATGACGGCATGTGGTTTATTACCGACTAATGCAGATCAATTTAATTCCATTCAAGAAAAACTGATCCAGCGTTTTTTACTGTGGCGAAATGAATACCCATTCTATTTTTGTTGCTGTGAAGATTCGATTGAAGACAGAGGAACGGTTCTATATTTGGAAGATTGTGCTAGCCAAGCAGGGTTACAAACTCAGTTTCTGTATATGGAAGAGGTTGGTTTAGGGGTTGGTGGGGTTTTTACTGATCTGCAAGATCAAATCATCCATCAAGGTTTTAAATTATACCCTTATGAGTGGATGTTTCAGGATGATTATGGGCCCGTATTGCGTAGTCAGCGTACAGAATGGGTTGAACCCTTGTGGAAATCGATTTTAAGTAATAAAGGGTTATTGCCTTTATTATGGCGTTATTTTCCTAACCATTCTAATTTATTACCGGCTTATTTTGCCGATGAGCAGATTAATATTGTCGGCAAACTTAAACAAGACATGGGTAATAATTGGCAAGGTTTTACCACAAAGCCACTATTTTCACGTGAAGGCGCCAATGTTTCTCTATTCCTTAATCACGAAAATGAGGTTATAACGGAAGAATTTGGTGAATATGCACATGAACCGCGAATTTATCAAGCCAGTGCATTATTACCTAAATTTGGCTCTGACTATACATTAATAGGCAGTTGGGTCATTGGTGATGAGCCAGCAGGAATAGGCATTCGAGAAGATAGATCATTAATTACCAAAGACACGTCTCGCTTTGTTCCGCATTATATTATGGGTTAATTAATTACGTGATACTGTAATTTGCATATATTTGGTTTTTTCTTATCGTATTTGACTAGCAAGATGTCTCATCTCTTGTATAACGATAATAACTCATCAAATGTTTACTGTTCCCATTTATGGGGTATTGATGTCGGCTTTGGGGTAAAGGATTCACGAATTCCACTATTGATAGATATATGAGTGAATTAAGTTCTTATATAAATAGATATTGTAAAATAATTGGATTGAAACCGATGTCTGTATTTTTATAGGGTGTGAATACGGCACTCACACCCCATAAAATAATACCCCTAATCCACCATCTCTAACCCTGCAACTTGTCGCCAGTAACCATTACAATCTTTATCATCAATAGGGAGAGGGGCTTTCCCTGTTTGATTGGCTTTAAATTGGGTCAGTACTGCCAGTGAATCGATACTGTCAGGGGAAATACGCACAATATCCACTAAATCGTTCATTGACGTTTGCTCATTACCTAAATTGTAGCAATAACCACTTTGTGTTTGCAGACCATTGAGGGTGAAGACTTGCTGTTGCTCTTGAGATAATACCTTGCGGCCTTGTGGGTAATGAATACAACAAGTCTCACAATCATCTTTAGCCCTGTTTTCTGAACGTGCGGTGAAACAACGAGCCGAATAAGCCAGTGGAAGGTACCCATAGCTCATTACTTCAACTTCAAACTTATTGCGGATTTTTAATTCATCACATTGATTTAGCAAATTAATGAGCCAATCTCTAGATAGCTCGACAGGCATACACCAACGCATCATACCTTGGCGTAATAAGATATTCAGTGCTTGGGCGTTATAGCAATTCAGTCCATGACCAGCAATAAAAGGCAGTTTGCGTTCAGCTAGCATGTTAACGACACCAAAATCATGTGCTTCAACGAGAAAATCACCGTTATCAACTAATTTGCTGATCTCTTTAAGTTCAGAAGGTGCTTGTAATAGCGCTAATGTACTTAAAATAATTTGTTTGCCACTTGTGGAGAGCTGTTTTGCAAGATCAATCCAATCTGCGGGCTTCATTGCACGCCGTTTGCTACAAACGGTTTCACCTAGATAGATAATATCTGCATCACTTTGGGCGGCTAATTGATAAAATTCGTAAAGTTTGTGTTTGGGCCAGTAATACAGCACTGATCCTAATGAATACTGCATATTTGACTCCTTTTATTGCCATTCACGGTGATAGGCACCCAGCGTAGTTTGGCTGCCTTCAGAAAGATCCCCGAGTGTTTTTAGCCATTGAGGCTCTGCCATAAATGCGGTTGGATTAGCATTGTATTTATCGATGGCCTGCCGCCAAATGCGTGTTACTTCAGTGACATAAGCAGGACTTCTTTGGCGACCTTCAATTTTCACTGAGGCAATATTAGCAGCCATTAGGTCAGGCAATAGCTCAATAGTATTGAGGCTTGTGGGTTCTTCAAGCACATGGTACTTATGGCCATCGACTAAATAACGGCCTTTACAGAGTGTAGGATAGCCCGCATTTTCATTGCCTTGATAGTTGTCGATTAGCACTTCATTAAGGCGTGATTCCATCCCGCGTGGGGTTCGTTGCCAACGAACAAAGCGCGCTGGTGAGCAAGCTCCAACCGTATTGGGTGATTCGCCCGTAAGGTAAGATGACAGATAGCAGCGTCCTTCAGCCATAATGCATAGGCTACCAAAGGCAAAAACCTCTAAAGGCACAGGGCTACTTTTTGCTAATTGTTTGACTTGGTGAATGGATAACACACGAGGTAATACAACTCTATGCACTTCAAAGTTGCGTGCATAGAAACGGATTGCCTCTGTATTAGTGGCCGAAGCTTGTACTGAAACGTGGCGCTCTATATGTGGATATTTGTTCGCTGCATATTCCAACATGGCCAGATCGGCGAGGATCAGCGCATCAGCACCGAGTGATGCAGCGAGATCAACAGAATCTTTCCAGCGCTGAAAGCCATTAGGATGAGCAAAGGTGTTGATCGCAATATGAAGTTTACGTTTACGGCTGTGAATGTAGCGCTCGGCTTCATGAAGTTTTTTTTCAGTAAAGTTAAGTCCTGCGAAGTGGCGTGCATTAGTATCATTTTTTAGGCCGATGTAGACAGCATCAGCACCATTATCTACAGCCGCTTTGAGGGCGGGTAAGTTGCCAGCTGGGCAGAGTAATTCCATGAGAATTGTTCCAGAGTAGAAATTCGACAATTTAGCATTGTAGTCAACTCATCAGGTCTACATTTTGATTTAAGGCAGTGAATGAGGGATTAAACCATTATAAATCTGTGGTTATTTTCAACAGCAATTGTTGATATTTTGTGCGGATTACGGTGTGGTTGTGATGATTAATTGGTGATTTTCACAAATTAATACTGGTCGTATGTGTAAATCTTGATATAGGATCAAATGAATAAATCTATTTTCTGTCAATATACATATCATATTTCAAGTTGCAGCGTTGTTGACTAGGTTGATTCGCGCGAGTCACATTGATGTATGTTTCTTGCAGCGCATTTATTTATCGCCTAGTTGCATCTCGAATTATTTAGAGTTTATATGGTCTGTATATAATCAGGTATACCGCTATTGATTTCTGTTGGTTGCTTTATAGAAGTGCGTAACTGTTAGCAGATAGGCAAAAATGATAAGGGAGTCGTACTATGTTAGGAAAAATTCGTTCTCAACTTATTTCAAAAGGTCCTTCATTACTGAAGTTGCCTTTAAAAATGACCCCATTCGCCATACAGCGTCAAGTGTTAGAACAGCTGCTTAGCTGGCAGTTTCGTGAGTCGGTCAAAGAAGGAGAGTTGGATTTTCTTGAGGGTAAATGGCTGAAAGTTGAAGTCAGTGACCTTAACTTAGTTTGGTTCATTAGTCTACAAAATGGCATATTGGTGGTGCGCTCTGATGAGCAAGCCGATGTGCATGTGTGTGCAGCGGCGAATGATCTGATCCTGATTGCGGCACGTAAAGAAGATCCTGATACGTTGTTTTTCCAACGTCGATTGGTGATTGAAGGTGATACGGAGCTAGGTTTATACGTCAAAAACCTAATGGATGCGTTTGAGCTAGAAAATATGCCAGCGCCACTACGTTTTGCATTATTACAACTGGCGGACTTTATCAAAGCTGCCCAACAAGATGAGGACACTGAGTCTAAAAGCTCTGTGGTTGTTTCATGCTAATTCGTGTTGAGATCCCCGTTGATGCCATGGGTATTGATAAGCTGCTGCGTGAGGCATTCCCAACTGAGGCAGAAGCTAATTTAGTGCAAAAACTACGTGAAGACGGCCTATTAACCCTTGGTGTTGTTGCAACCAATGATGATGGCGAAGTTATTGGCTATGTAGGATTCACCCCTGTTGACGTCAATGATGAAGATGTCCAATGGGTTGGTCTAGCGCCTCTGGCGGTGAGAAAAGAATTTCAGAGGCAAGGTATCGGTGGGCAGTTGATCTACGAAGGGTTAGATAGCCTGAATGAGTTCGGTTATGGTGCCGTCGTGGTATTAGGAGATAGCCAGTATTATCGTCGTTTTGGCTTCGAACCCGCTTCTAAGCATAATGTTGTTTGTCCATGGCCTGACTTACAAGAGCATTTTATGATTTGTGGATTAGAGAATGGCACATTGAGTGATCACCAAGGGAGAGTGACTTACTCTGCGCACTTTGATGCTGTTTGAATGAATAAGTAGTCAACGATATCACTAGGCTGGTCGAGTACCAGCCTTTCTTTTGCCTGTTTGCTGAGTCTTTTGATCTGAAATTCCAATTTAGATGCTGCCGAGCGATCCCCCACCGCACCATTAAACACTAAAGTCAGTGGTAATTTACCTTTCAGTGCTTTTGCACCTTTTCCTTCTTGATGTTGTGTAAAACGGCGTTGGACATCCGTGGTGATCCCACAATATAACCTGTTATTTTTCTCTCTAATTAGGTAGATGTGCCAAATTTTTTGCGTATTCATTTGCTTTTGTTGCCCTATTTTTATCTTTCTGTGCTGAAATCAAAGGAGAAAAAAGATGCCAAAATGTGAAAGGTTATCGAATAAAGATAAATGTAACATACTAAATTATAAACAAAAAATGACACGCAGTGTTCATGAATTTGTCATCAATACCATCCATCTAGATCAAATAATTTGAATGATAACAGCAAAATTAGCTAATTTTCATTATCAATTAAAGTGCATAATATGATCCATATCACAGGGGGACAATAAAATTCCCTGATAAAAACTGAATCTCAATGAGGAACACATTATGAAAAAATCAACATTAGTTGCTGCAACTTTAGCTTTAAGTGCTATTTCATTTGGAACAATGGCTGCTGAAGAAGTTCAACATTCTAGCCAACCAGCCGCAGGTTATGTTTCAGTAACAGGCGCTGTAAGTGTAAATGATCTGACCGCACAATTGGCCAAAAAAGCTGATGAAGCTGGTGCAAGTTCATTCCGCGTAATTTCTGCTGGTGGTGAAAACTCAATGAATGGTGTTGCTGCAATCTATAAATAGTAGTATTCGTCATACTGTGACGATATGAACCATATAGGTTATAGTGGTTAGCAAATTACCCATTTCTAAACGTTCAGAACAGCTTAAGCACGCTCGATGACATGAAATAGTGTATAAAGAGCGTGTTCTGAACGGCTAACTTAGGTTTTTGCGATGAATACCCAACAATCCTTACAACATATCCAGCGTTATTTTTCTCGCCAACACGTCTTTTCACTATTTACTTATCAAGATAATGATATCTGGCCTGCCAGTTGCTATTATGCATTTGATGCTAATCAGATGAGCCTGTTTTTTATGACTGATGCGAACTCGCGTCATGGTCAATTAATGCTTCAAAACAGCCGTGTTGCTGGCACAGTCTCCGCACAAACGAAAGTCGTTAGTCAAATCCAAGGGATCCAATTTATTGGTGAGGTGGTTGCTATTGTCGAAGCGGCACAGCAAACCGCCCGTGATTTCTACTGTCGCCGCTTCCCTGTGGCGTTAACAGCAAAGTTGCCTGTATGGCGATTAGATTTGCAAGAAGTCAAAATGGTGAATAATCAATTAGGCTTTGGTAGCAAATTGTATTGGCTGCGTGATAGTTAGCGTAGCCGGTGGATCACTTGATTACTGCTTCCTCGCCAAAGCAAAGCGGGATCATGCAATTCTTGAACAAATTTCCCATCCACTAACACGTTGATGAAACTCACCACTTTCTGCTGTTCGAGGGTGAGATCTGCAAATAGATAACCCGTCCATAGCCAAATATCTTTATCAGGGCACACCGTTTTTACACGTTGTACTAATTTCAAAATGGCAGGTAGGTTTGCGGGGTGTAGTGGATCCCCGCCGGAAATGGATAACCCTTGCCGACGGATACGTGGATCTTGCAGATCTTGGATGATTTGGTCTTCCATTACTTGTGTGAAGGGAAGACCTGAATCAATTCGCCATGTACTTTGGTTGTAGCAACCTTTGCATTGGTGGATGCAGCCAGAAACAAACAGTGTACAGCGTGTTCCTGGGCCATTCACCACATCAACTGGGTAGTATTGATGGTAATTCATCGCATTAACCCAGCTGGCCGTTGCCTAAATGTTTAATGCGTCGTTTGACTTCTTCTTGTTTACCCGCGTTAAATGGTCGAGCATCTGGGCTACCTAGATAACCACACACTCTGCGGATCACGGAGACACGGTTGGTGTCATGGTTACCACAACGTGGGCACACAAAACCTTTACTGGTACAGTTAAATTCACCGGTAAATCCACATTCATAACATTCATCAATAGGCGTGTTGGTTCCATAATAAGGTACATGTTCATAGCTGTAGTCCCAAACGTCTTCAAGTGCTTTCAAGTTGTGCTGTAAGTTTGGATACTCGCCGTAGCAAATAAAACCGCCATTTGCGAGAGCGGGGTATGGCTGTTCAAAATCAATCTTATCGTATGGGTTAACGCGTTTTTCAACATCAAGGTGGAAACTGTTGGTGTAGTAACCTTTTTCCGTAACACCTTCGATAACCCCAAACTCAGCAGTATCAAGGCGACAGAAACGATCACACAAGTTTTCACTTGGGGTGCTATAAAGGCTAAAACCATAGCCTGTTTCTGCTTTCCATTCATCGGTCGCTTGGCGTAGGCGATCTACAATCGCGATAGCTTTTTCTCTTAATAATGGGTTGTCGTACACATGCTGTTGTGTACCAAATAGTGCATTGATTGTTTCATGTAAGCCAATATAGCCTAATGAAATGGATGCGCGACCATTTTTAAAGATCTCCGCCACACTATCATCTGCTTTGAGTCGTACTCCGCAGGCGCCTTCCATATATAGGATAGGTGCAACGCGTGCTTTGACATTTTCTAGGCGTGCAATGCGTGTCATCAAGGCTTTTTTGGCGATCGCTAGGCGTTCTTCGAGTCGTTGCCAAAACGCGTCTTCATTGCCTTGCGCTTCAATGGCAATACGCGGCAGGTTAAGGCTAATGACACCTAAATTATTACGACCATCATGAATTTGTTGGCCATTTTCTTCGTAGACACCTAAGAAGCTGCGGCAGCCCATTGGCGTTTTAAACGAGCCCGTTACATCGACAACTTTGTCATAGTTTAAGATGTCGGGGTACATGCGTTTGCTCGCACACTCTAATGCTAACTGTTTGATATCATAGTTAGGATCACCATATTGGTGATTAAGGCCTTTTTTAATAGCAAACACTAATTTAGGGAAAACGGCAGTTTTACGATTTTTACCTAACCCAGCGATACGGTTTTTTAGAATGGATTGTTGGATCAAGCGTGCTTCTTGCGATGTGCCTAAACCAAACCCAAAGGTTACGAAGGGGGTTTGACCATTGGCGGTATGCAGTGTGTTCACTTCGTATTCAAGGGATTGGAAGGCATCGTAACATTCTTTTTCGGTTTGGCTATCAGCATAGCCTTTCGCATCTTCAATGCCCCAATTGATCGCTGTTTTTAGATGTTTTTCATAGCTGATGTGGACATAAGGAGCAAGGATTTCATCAATGCGGTTGATAGTGGTGCCACCATAAATATGGCTAGCTACTTGAGCGATAATTTGGGCTGTCACTGCGGTGGCAGTGGAAATTGATTTAGGAGGCTCTATTTCGGCATTACCCATTTTAAACCCATTAGTTAACATGCCTTCAAGATCAATCAGCATACAGTTAAACATGGGGAAAAATGGCGCATAATCGAGATCGTGATAATGAATTTCACCGCGTTCGTGAGCAATAACCACATCACGTGGCAAAATATGTTGTTTAGCGTAATGCTTTGCGACAATGCCTGCGAGCAAATCACGTTGGGTAGGGATCACTTTGCTGTCTTTGTTTGCATTTTCATTGAGTAATGAAACATTGCTTTGTTCAATCAGACCGCGAATATCATGGGTCAGTTGGCTACGTTTTTCGCGTTCATTATCTCGGTCATGGCGGTATTCGATATATGCACGAGCTAGGTTCTTATAGGGGCCAGACATGAGTTGGTTTTCAACAGCATCTTGGATCAGAGCGATATCCACTTTTTCACGGTTGCCAAGTAACTCTGTGACAGTTGTTGCAACTTGAAGAGAGTAGTCATCATCCTGAATATTCACCGCCGCCGCCGCACGTTTTATGGCTTCCTGAATTCTCTGGAGGTCAAAATTCACCTGACAACCGTCACGTTTAATTACAACCGTTTTCACTGTAATGCTCCTTATTGAGTTATCCACAAGCTTAAATGGCACGAAATAGGTGATCGTGGCACTGATTAGGATATTGTGGATAAAACTGTGAATAAATACTATATGTAGTGTCTTGGTGTAATTAAAGCACAATATATAGGTTATTGCTTTTTTTTAGCTACTCTTATTTTGATCCAAAACAAGGAAAAAAATAAATTGTATGAATATCAAAAGCAGAGGAACGAAAATAAAAAAAGTTATTGGGAGCGATAAAGAGATGCAGGGTATCGAGGAGGGCATTTGATGATGATAATCATGCTGAATAGAAGATTAATTAATTTTTCGTTTATTTTAAAAGAGATAATAGCTGTTGCCGTGTGTATTCTACTTGGCAACAGCCTCATACCTTATCAGGAATAACAGCGTATTATTTTAACAGGTCAAATTTTGCTAAATATTCTCCCCAATCTGCTAAACCTTGAAATTCGAAACCAACACTTTGATAGAAGAGGTGTGCTTCAAGATTATTAGTATGATACCCAATCATCATGGTTGGAATTTTATCTTGATTTGATAATTTGATCTCATCAATTATTAAGGCCATTGCCTGCCGCCCATAGCCTAAGCGTTGATAATTTTTATCTATCATGAAACGATAAATCCAATAGTTTCCATCATCAGGATCAATGCCATACATGACTAATCCAATGAGTACCTCTTCGTGCTGGATCCCTTTAACCGTGAAATTAGGTAAAAATTGAACTTCAGCAATTGAATATAAGTTGGATGCAATAAATTGGGATTGTGTTTCTGAAACTTGTAAATCGGCGCAATCTTCCCAGTTGTTTTTATCTAGCTTAACGAGCGTTACCATTAACTTCTCCTATTTAGAGAAGTACATCTTCTCTAAATTATAAATGAATAGAATAGGTGGTGAATATATTTAGTTTTTTGTTATGCATGATAACCTCCTTAACTTAAATTTATATTTTAGATCAATGAATGGTAGGGAGCCGGCTCAACTATGCAGGAATGCTAACAAAATAACAATATGCTTTAATAAATATGTTGTAAGTAAGAAATTAAGGTTGCTCATCATTGTAAAGCACGTGAAGTGTGGATTTAGCTTATTGCGGGGCGTATTAATTAAGAATTGATTATATAAAGAGGGAAAAGCGATATATTTCCCTCTTTATAATATAAGTACTATTTACGAACAGCGATCGCTTCGATTTCGATTTTTACATCTTTTGGTAAGCGAGCTACCTCAACGCAAGAACGCGCTGGGAATGGGGCATTATGCTGCTTGAAGAATTCTTCATAAGTTGCATTTACCGTCGCGAAGTCATTTAAGTCTTTCACGAATACTGTGGTTTTCACGATATTCGCCGCCGTTAAACCTGCTTTTTCTAAGATTGCCGCCACATTTGCCAGTGACTGGCGAGTTTGTGCTGCGATATCTTCAGGAACTTCACCCGTTTTTGGGTTTACAGGGATCTGACCAGAGGTGATCACCATACTACCTAAATCAACGCCTTGAACGTAAGGACCGATAGCCGCTGGTGCATTTTCTGTACTGATTTCGTATGACATAACTACTCCGTTTAATCAGGTAAAATTAGCATTATATAAGGGACAGTATAAAAGCTTTGTCGCTGACATACAAAGCTCATACAAAACCGCAGTCTACGCTGATATTGATTATTGATTATTGATCACGGCGTCTCTATCAAACTCTTTCTCACAGAATTTACAGGTTAGTGCGACTTCTTTGCCAACTTTTTTCACTTTAAATCCACTTGAAACAGGCTCATTGTGGCTAATGCAATTACTGTTTGGGCAGACGAGTACATTGTCGATATGCTCGGGTAATCTTAATTCAAGTTTCTCAACCACTTGGTAATCTTCAATACGATTCACTGTCGCTTCTGGAGCGTACATTGCCAGTTGGTTTGCTTGTTCTGGGGTTAAAAACGTATTTTCGATTTTGATTAAGTCTTTTTTACCCAAGTTATTCGACGGTAAATTTAACCCAATAGTGATGCGCTCATCGGTAAGTGTGAGCTTAAATAAGCTCAGTAATTTGAAACCAATTTGAGCAGGAATGTGGTCGATGACAGTACCGCAGCTGATAGCTTCTACTTGTAGTTTATGATCGTGTGTCATGATTGATTTCTCCTCAGATTGCCAGTTCTTTATTTAACACCAGTGATAGCAAGGCTTGTCGTGCATAAATACCATTACCTGCTTGTTGAAAATAGTAGGCGTAAGGTGTGCTATCAACATCGACGGTGATTTCATCGATACGTGGTAGTGGGTGTAGTACCTTCAGGTTTGGCTTTGCAACGTGTAAATCAACCGCTCGCAACACAAATTGTGCCTTCACATTGGCATATTCAGAAGGGTCTAAACGTTCTTTTTGTACCCGTGTCATATAGAGAATATCGAGCTCAGGCATTACTTCATCAATATTATTATGTAGGCTATAGGTAGAGCCTTTCTCTTCCAGTAGATGCAGAATATGCACTGGCATGGATAACGCATCTGGTGCGATAAAGTAAAAGTGATTTCCTTCAAACTTAGACAGTGCTTGCGTTAGCGAGTGGACAGTTCTGCCATATTTTAGGTCACCAACCATCGCAACTTGCAGATTTTCTAAACGGCCTTGTGTTTCTTGAATGGTAAACAGATCCAACAACGTTTGCGTTGGGTGTTGGTTGGATCCATCGCCCGCATTGATGACAGGGATATGACCTGCAAATTGACTGGCAAGGCGTGCGGCACCTTCTTGTGGGTGGCGCATCACAATTGCATCTACATATTGGCTGATAACCGAAATAGTATCTGCGAGGGTTTCACCTTTTTTACCTAAAGATGTATTAGTGCTATCCGAAAAGCCGACGACCGAGGCACCTAAGCGATGAATTGCAGTCTCAAAGGAGAGGCGTGTACGGGTTGATGCTTCAAAGAAACAACTTGCGATAACTTTATGTTTCAGAAATTCAGGCTGTTGTTGCTGTTTTAGAGAAGCAGCCACTTTGAGTACTAGCTCAAGGTCGGTGCGATCTAAATCATTAATTGAAATTATGTCGCGATGGTATAAAGGGTTCGGCATCGTTGTTCTCCTGTGTCAGCAAGATGTTTTAGGTAAAAGGCCAAAAAAAAGCCCCTCAATGAGGGGCTTTCTATCAAATACGGAGGGGAAAAACAGGCTCTCCAGACCGCCAGATGGCAGTGTAGTGGAGGTGTTCTCTGTAACAAATAGAGCGACAGCGTTCATGTTTTCTCCTGACAAATTGTGGCGCATTATACGCGTGTCTTTTCACGACGCAAGCGTTTGCATGCAGAAAAAATAAAATTTTTTTGTTATTTCGCGCTATCGACTCTCATACAATTCTGCGTAAAAAGAGAGAAATCAGTGAGATATTTATCGGCTGCTTAGTCGTTTGGCGATACGTTCCAATTGGATCATCAGCAGCAATGTCATTCCGACTAAAATAACCGTTAGTGCTGAGCCATCAGCAATATTTCCTCGGTCGGTTAAACTAAAAATAGATACTGGCAGTGTTGCCCATCCTGGAGGATAAAGCATCATGGTTGCGCCTAGCTCCCCTAAAGATAATGATAGGCTCAATGCTAATGCAGATATCATCCACGGCATTAATAATGGCAATGTGACATGGCATAAGCGATACCAAGGCGATGCACCTAAGCTAAAAGCAACATTTTCGATATCAGGAGAGATACGCGCTAGACCTGTTGATACATTACTAAAGGTAAATGCGCTTATCAGCACGAAATGTGCAGAGAAAATAATCCAAAATGTACCGTTCATCTGCAAATAGCCTTGGCTGAAAGCAACCAATATGCCTAGCCCGATCGAGACGGAAGGGATCGCACTGGGTAAATAGAAGGCAATGCCTAAGTATTTTTGTATTTTGGGAGAATGACGGCGTAGCGCTAAAGCGGCGCATAATCCACAGATTAAAGCAAATAGGCTGGCGCTAAAGCCAATTACCAGACTAGATAAAATGGCATCCCACGCAGGGCCTCGAAAGGCATTAACGAAGTGAATAAAAGTAAACCCTGAAGGTAATATTCCATTCCATTGCTGGCTAAAACTGGACATCAGGATGATGACGAGTGGCAGCAAAAAAATCACGCTAAATAAGCAGATAGCGATTGTCGCGGCAATGACACGGCTTTTTGATGACCATATTAGCATGATGATTTCCTCGTATTGATGCGACCCGTAGCCATTCGATATAAAGAGAATAAACCGAGTGACAGTAAAATATTAATTAACGCTATCATGCAGGCAACGGTGTAATTCGATTCAAGAATGGCCTTACTATAGACCATCATCGGCAATGTATTGACCCCTTTGGCGCCAATAAATAGCACAATGCCGAATTCATTGGTGGTGAGCAGTAAACATAGGCTTCCCCCAGCAAGCAAAGCAGGTAATGCAGCGGGAAAAATGACTTGGCGGATCACACGAGCAGGATGTGCACCAAGTACGCTAGCGGCTTCGAGTTGGCTTTTATCGATTTGACGCAGAGCCGCCATCAGTGGTCGCATAATTAACGGAGTGAAAACGGTAATTTCAGCCAAAATGACGCCATTAACGGAGTAAAGAAAATCAACGGGGGGGAGTTCAAAATCAAATAACGCCATGAGTGTGCCATTTAGTAACCCAGCGGAGCCATAGATAAAGGTAAAGGCGAGGGTGATCAAAAAGGTGGGTAGTGCAATAAACGTATCAATTACTTGTGTGATAAATCGGCTGCCCGTAAAAGGGATAAAAACCAATATCACAGAGAGAATACTACCAATGATCAAACAACCCAGTGTTGCAAAAACGGCAATGTACAGTGTATTGCTTAAGCCATTGATAAAGCGACGTGACTCAACCACTTCCCAAAACGTGGTTAAACCCCATTGCCCAGACTCATTTTGTAACGCTTGTTCTGCAATCAACAACAATGGGTAAAAGAACAGCGTAGCGAGTACTAATAATGGCAATAGTACCCATAAATAGGGGGATATCTTGATAGGACGACGATCTGTTTCTATTGCTTGTGACATGTCACGCCTCAATTAAAATCGTATTTGCGGGTGAAAACCATAAAGTTAGTGGATCGCCAATTTGTGGGCTTGGATGCAAGTGAGTGACAGCAACACTTATCGTTTCATTGGCTATGTCACAGATCAAATGGGTAAGATCGCCTTTCCAATTAATAGAACGTAAAGTGGCATTTAAGTGATTGGTCGTTTCTGGGCGTGGTGACAAGCTAATATGTTGCGGACGCACGCAAACCAGTTTATGGCCACTAGAGCGTACAGCTGAGGTTTGTGCTTCAATCAGTGCGCCTAAACAACTGACCGTCATTTGCCCAGAAGGCGGGATATCCCCAAGTGCGGTTGCGGGTAGGATATTGGCTCGGCCTAAAAACTCTGCCGCAAAACGATTAGGAGGCTGGTGATAAAGGGTGTTTTTTTCACCATGCGCGACCATATATCCCTCTTTCATTATGCCAATTTTATCCCCCAACGCGAGAGCTTCGGTCTGATCATGAGTAACATAAAGGATAGTTAATTCAGGTAATTCACGATGTAAACGTGCGATTTCTTCGACCATATTGTGGCGAATTTGTGCATCGAGAGCAGATAAGGGTTCATCAAGTAGTAATACCCGAGGCCGTACTGCAATGGCGCGAGCGATAGCGACACGCTGTTGTTGGCCACCAGAAAGTTGATGTGGATACCGTGTCGCATAGTCAGTCATACCTACAATTTTCAGTGCTTCAATCACACGTTCATTGACCAACGATTTAGGCTGTTTTTGCGCTCGTAGCCCAAAGGCAACATTATCTTCAACTTTCATATGAGGGAATAAGGCATAGTTTTGTACCACCATACCAAGCCCTCTTTGATAAGGTGGAAGATGGGTGATATCCGTATCACCCAGTAAAATACGTCCGCTGTCTGGTTGTGCAAAGCCGGCAATAGCGCGTAAAACAGTCGTTTTCCCTGAGCCAGATGGTCCGATAAGCACTAAAATTTCACCGGGCTCGATGGTCAGTGATAACGGTTTAAGTACCACGTTGTCATGATAGGACACTCTTAATGAATCAAGGGTGATCCCTGAATGTGCCGCCGTTTGTATCGTTGAATTAGTCATTTTTTTCATCAACATATCTGTATTACTCACTTTCAGTGGCTTTGTGCCAACGTGCAATATCGTCCGAAAGTGCAACGGCAACTTCATCCCAATTAGGTTGCCAACTTTTCACGCCTTCCATGGTTTTGATTGCGGTACGATATTTTTCATCAGTTGGGGTAATATCGGTGCGTACTGGGATCCCCCATGAAAGCTCACTGACTCGGCTTTGTGATTGTTGACTTAATAAAAAATTAATGAGTTTTTTACCATTTTCGGTTTCAGGACCACCTTCAACTAAACCAACCACATAAGGCAGGATCAAAGTAGAACGTTGCCCCTGCTTATCTTCAGGCCAAAAGATTTTGACATTCGGATTACGCTCCATTTGCGATAGGTTCATTTGTAAATCGCCATTAGCAACGTATAGCTCTCCCTTGTTAACCAGTGCAGTCAACTTACCTGTTGATGCGGAAGGGCCAACATTGTTCGCTTGCAACTTACCTAAATAATCTAGCCCCGCTTGTTTGCTGCCAAAGTTATGAAACACCTGTAGCATGACAGCGGTTCCATCTCCAGCTTGACCCGGGGTCGAGTACTGAAGTTTATTTTTAAAGCGGCTATCGAGTAATGAATCCCAATTTTTAGGGGGAGCTTTTAACAATTTATCGTTATAGATGAATGTCAGATAATTATTGACGATAGGAGTGTAATATTTGGTTGAATTGGGAATCGTTGTTGCGGCATCAGGAGTAAATTCAGCGAGTAGCTTGCTAGTGGCTGCGCGTTGAATAAAAGGCGGTATAGTGACCAACACATCAGCTTGCGGGTTTGTACGTTCTTTGGCGAGACGCTCGACAATAGCCCCCGATCCACTTTCTACATATTGTACTTTGATACCAGTTTGTTGGGTAAATTCATTAAATTGGTTTTGATACCAGCTGTTGTTGCCATCGTGCAGGCCATCGGCGGAATAAACTGTGACAACGGGTGCCGTTAGCGCGGGAGCGGAACATAGTGTAGCCATTAATAAGCAAGAAAGGCGAGAAAGTTTCATGGTGATCTCCTGTTAGCGAAAGTTTTCTGGTATATACCAGTTGGCTTTACGCTAAAGAGAGATTATGACAGAAAGATGAAAATCTATTTTTTTTCGAAAAATCTATTTTCATGAACCGTGCTACAAGGTATCAACCTCAATACGCAGGCTATCATGACGCCAATATTCCACATCATAATCCAGTATGCGCCCATATTGGTCATAGTTTAAGCGTTGTAATAAGAGCGCGGGACGGCCGACTGTGACGCCTAATGCATTAGCGGCCGGCTCAGGCATCGCGGTTGGGTAAAATGATAGGTGCATACTGGTGTAAATCAGGTTGTAGTGCGTTTCATACACTTCAGTGAGGCTGCCATTCAGATCATGACTGAGTAATTCGGGGACGCGAGCAGGTAAACAATGGTTTTCGCAATAACAAATAGCGCGATCATCTGCAAAACGTAATCGAGTGAGTAAATAGATTTTTTCAAAAGGCTCTAGCAGCAATGGCTTGGCAACTTGGTTTGGTACGGTGACAACACGACCATCCAATAATTCTGTTTTAGGCTGACGACCTTGCTCAAGGCACAATTTATGGAAGTTAGTGTTTTGGGTTGGGTTGAGCCATAAGCGTTCAGGTGTGACAAACCAGCCGCGTCGCTCGGAACGGTAAATCAAACCACTGGACTCTAGCTGCATCAAACTTTCACGAATGGTGATACGAGTGGTGTGGTATATCGAGCACAACTCACGCTCTGAAGGCAGTTTGTCACCACTCTTTAAGCTGCCATTTTCGATTTTTGCTTGCAATTGCGCGGTGATCAACCGGTATTGCGGAAGCTCTTCAGTCGTCGATTTCATAAATTTTCACCACGTTAGTTATCCAGCACATTATACAGAGTTATATGAATTTTTTGTTGCAGAGTGACTTTTCCTTTGACCTTTTAAGTTAACTATACGCATTATAATGCCTATCTGGTATAGACCAATAGGTGAGTTGAATGTCTGATCGTAATTATTTGTTATTAACCCCCGGTCCTTTGACGACATCACAAACGGTAAAACAAGCCATGCTGTTTGATAGTTGTACATGGGATGATGACTATAACCTTGGTGTAGTACAGCAAGTTCGTCAGAAATTAGTCTCTTTAGCGACCGCAGCGGCTGGATACACGTCAGTTTTAATTCAAGGTAGCGGTAGTTTTGCTGTTGAGGCGTTATTAGGGAGTGCGATTAGTTCGCAGCACAAGCTACTGATCATTAGCAATGGCGCATATGGTAGACGTATGGCCGAAATGGCTCAGCGTATGGGGTTATCCCATCATTTATATGATTGTGGT
Source organism: Providencia manganoxydans (assembly GCF_016618195.1). Lineage (NCBI taxonomy): Bacteria > Pseudomonadati > Pseudomonadota > Gammaproteobacteria > Enterobacterales > Morganellaceae > Providencia > Providencia manganoxydans. Next base: position 3,948,044 of record NZ_CP067099.1, on the reverse strand, counting down.
GAAGTGGCGCTACCCGACCTTCATCATATCGAGCAGTTATTACAGCGAGATCAAAATATTACGCATATTGCGATGGTGCATTGCGAAACAACGACAGGGATCTTGAATCCTATCGCCTCAGTGGGGGAATTGGCTAAACGCTATAATAAGCGTTATCTAGTTGATGCAATGAGTAGTTTTGGTGGTATTCCAATGGATATCGCTCAACTTAATATTGATTTTATGATCAGTTCTGCCAATAAATGTATTCAAGGTGTGCCAGGCTTTGCTTTTGTTATTGCTAGGGTGAATGAATTGGAGCAATGTGAAAATCGCTCTCGTTCATTGTCTTTGGATCTGTATGCTCAGTGGCAATGTATGGAGCAATATCATGGTAAATGGCGTTTTACTTCCCCGACACATACTGTATTGGCATTTGCACAAGCTTTACAAGAGTTGGAACATGAAGGGGGAATAACTGCTCGCCATCATCGTTATTCACAAAATCAAATCAAATTGGTTGCTGGTATGCGAGAGCTAGGCTTTGAAACTTTACTTGATGAGGCAATGCAATCGCCAATTATTACTGCATTTTATTCACCTAAAAACCCACATTACCGCTTTAAATCATTTTATGAGCGGCTAAAAGCCCAAGGATTTGTTATCTATCCGGGGAAAGTTTCACAAAGTGATTGTTTCCGTATCGGTAATATTGGTGAAGTTTATCAACAAGATATTGCTGCTCTATTGTTGGCGATCGAGAAGGCTATGTATTGGAAAAATGAGGAATAATGATGAGTCGTATTAATGCAGTGATCCTTGATTGGGCGGGTACAACGGTAGATTTCGGCTCTTTTGCACCAACCCAAATTTTTATTGAAGCATTTCATCGTGTGTTTGATATTGATATTACCCTTGCTGAAGCACGTATACCTATGGGGCTGGGTAAATGGCAACATATTGAAGCATTAGGCAAGCTAGCGGCAATTGATGAGCGCTGGCAGCAGAAATTTGGACGTTCAATGTCTCATGATGACATTGATGCTATTTATGAAGCCTTTATGCCATTGCAAATCGCCAAAGTCATTGATTTTGCAGCTCCTATCGATGGTGTTATTGATACCATCAAAACACTCCGCTCTTCAGGGATCAAAATTGGTTCATGCTCTGGTTACCCACGGGCCGTGATGGAAAAATTAGTACCCGCAGCAGAGCAGTTAGGCTACAAGCCTGATTATTGGATTGCTAGTGATGAGCTTGCGGCTGGTGGCCGCCCAGGGCCTTGGATGGCGTTAAAAAACGTGATTGAATTGGGCGTTGATGCTGTTTTCCATTGTGTGAAAGTCGACGATGCGGTACCGGGAATTGAAGAAGGCCGTAACGCAGGTATGTGGAGCGTTGGGCTAGCATTATCAGGTAATGAGTTCGGCAAAACATGGGATGAATATCAGAACATGTCCGCTGATGCAGTGGATCGGCTACGGCAACATGCAGCCGATAAATTATTTACTGCGGGTGCCCATTACGTCGTGGATACCTTAGCGGATTTACCTGATGTTATTGAACAAATCAATAAGCGGTTAGCGAAGGGCGAAAGACCTTAGTTTTTATTATTGCTTTGTTAATTATTTTTATCAGTATGATTGGCTTACTTTGATTTGATCTTCAAATTGGATTAAGTAGGCCAAATAGGCTGTTATTTCAAGGTAAATTCATATTATAAGTTGTGTATAACAAGCGCTAATTGCCTCTGACTCTTCATATTTTTTAGGTGGCTCAAAGTGTGTAAGCCACGTCTAACATCAATGAAAGAGAGAGCACCGTGGTGACAACGTACAGTTAGTAGCTATCATTAATGAATGGTTCCTGTGCGATTAAAAAAATCGAGAAGGTATTGCTCAAGCTCATTTTTTTGAAAAAAACGTTTATAAAAGAAGCTACGGAAACGAAAAACACAGCGCTTTAGTCTTGTTATTCGCCATTGTTGCTGCTTGGCTTCCCACAATAATTGTAGTTGTGTGCGAAATTTGGGCGTAGTGATATCAAAAATAAATAAAGCAATTTTAATTTTTTCTGATTTTTTATCCCATTGAGGTGAAAAACGTAAAACTATCGTATGTTCATTAGGATAATGAAGATGAAGAAGGCGATCAGGGCCGCTGACATGGTTAGTCAATGTTTCTACTGTTTTAGATGTCGTTAACCATTGTGAAACTTCTTGATATAGCTGCGTCAAATGATTTTGCCGTCTCTGGCGATAGTATTCCTGCTGAGATTGACGTTGTTGTTGAGATTGCAAAGCGTGTTTTATTTTATCCATATCGTTAGGCTCATTCTTGCAATATAACTGGTGTTATTTCATATAAATAAATGATGAAGTTATAGGGTTATCATCTATAAAATAATATAAGGTATATTTTAAATAAAAATTCAAAGAAAGCGTATTTAACCAATGATGATAGTAACAATAATTCTAACTTTATTTAAATGAAGCCTCAATAACAATTTTGTTGTTGAGTATGCTATTATCATGTTAATCGTTTGATTAATATAATAAGAAGTTAAATAAATTAAATTAATTATAAATTGCTATTGATGTGAAATAAATAATATTACAGTATTTACTATAATTTTTATTGATAATCATTATCTAAATGTAGTTGTTTATCGTTCTTGGAACTCATTAACTGATTAATATATTTGTGTTTTTTGTTTTGAGGGGATTTTTCGTTAAATTGACATGATTGTGTTGACGAAGCGATAAAGTAGAGTGATTTCAATTATGTTATATATTAGATGGAATGTAAAAATATCGTTCTATTCTTTATTCTCATTTTTTATGAGGTTGTTTTTTGTCTTCAAAAAGTTTGTTGTTGTGACATTGAAGAGATGTATTTTGGTTATGTTCAATCATTATTAATTATTATTATTTATAGTAATTAGCATTGTTTTATATTTAAAATATCCATCTGTTTTTAGAGTGGATGTTACCTACATGCTTAATGAAGTAGTTATTGATTAATGATATCTTTAATTATTTATTATTAATTATGTTTGCAAACATCACAATCAGGGTGATGTTTGCAAATATGGCAGGATCAAATGACATCTTTTGGCAGCTCAGGCGCTAATGTTGCGACCATAACTGCTTTGATTGTGTGTAATCGGTTTTCTGCTTCATCAAATACAATGCTGTACGGAGACTCAAAAACCTCTTCAGTAACCTCTAATCCACCCCACATATCAAACTCCTCAGCAAGTTGTGCGCCTAGTGTCGTATCTTCATTATGGAATGCAGGTAAGCAATGTAGGAATTTTACATCAGGGTTGCCAGTTAGTTTAATCACATCCATATTGACTTGATAAGGTTTGAGCAATTTGATCCGCTCAGCCCAAACCGCTTTTGGCTCTCCCATTGAAACCCACACATCGGTGTAAAGAAAATCAGTATCTTTTACCCCTTCAGCGACATCTTCGGTTAAGGTTATTTTACCGCCTGTTTTGTGTGCTGCTTGTTGGCAAATTTCAACTAACTCTTGCTCTGGCCAGCAACTTTTTGGTGCGACTAAGCGAATATCCATCCCTGTTAACGCGGCTGCTTCTAACATGGAGTTCCCCATGTTATTACGTGCATCACCCAGATAGGCAAATTTAACTTCAGACAATGGCTTGTTTGGTTGGTGTTCTTGAATTGTCAGCAGATCGGCCAATAACTGTGTGGGATGGAATTCATTGGTTAATCCATTCCATACAGGCACTCCCGAATGAGCAGCCAGCATTTCAACATTAGATTGGCTGAATCCCCGATACTGAATACCATCATACATTCGGCCGAGAACACGAGCGGTATCTTTCATGGTTTCTTTATGACCGATTTGGCTACCTGATGGACCAAGATAGGTAACACGAGCACCTTGATCAAATGCGCCCACTTCAAAAGCACAGCGGGTACGGGTGGAATCTTTTTCAAAAATTAACGCGATATTTTTACCTGCTAGCAGGGGTTGTTCAAGACCTGCTTTCTTCTGTGCTTTCAGCCATGCTGATAGTTTTAATAGTGAATGAATTTCACTGGGCGTAAAATCAAGTAACCTTAGAAAGTGCTTTTTATAGAAGGGGTTCATAGAATATAGCCTTTTTTTATTGAATTAATATTCAATTTATATTCATAAAAATTCAAAATCAACCCCTTATAGAAAAGAAATTATTCATATAAGTATGGTTTCACTGGCTACCCTATGGGAGAATGAGTTTGAGACTAGCAATAATGATAAAAGGGGTGTGGACATGGTGGATAAAGCTGAACAAGAAGCTCAATACGAAGAAACTCGTTTAATTATTGAAGAGTTACTGGAAGACGGTAGTGATCCAGATGCATTATATGCAATTGAACACCATTTCTCTGCTGATAATTTTGAACTACTCGAAAAAGCCGCAGTAGAAGCCTTTAAATTAGGTTATGAAGTCACTGATGCTGAAGAACTCGAAGTTGAAAATGGCGTAACACTGATGTGTTGCGATGTGATCAGCGAAAGTGCATTAAATGCAGAATTGATCGATGCGCAAGTTGATCAGCTAATGAAACTGGCAGAAAAAATCGGTATTAATTACGATGGGTGGGGAACTTATTTTGAGGATCCTGACGCAGAGTATGATGACGAAGACGCTGACGATGAAGAAGAAGGCGAACGCATTCACTAATCAGAGCTGATAACCAGAGGATAGCTATGGGCTATCCTCTGGGGTTTTAATAAGCTATGATTTTTTAATCGGGCATGTAAATCATGCTGTATATAGGTTTGTTACCAAATCTGCTGATTAAAAGTGATAGTGACCTCAATTATAAAATAGTTTATCACCTGCTCTCTGCTTTGAAGTGATCTATTTCATTTTTGAAAGTCGATTTATTCGTGAAATAAGCCCTCTTATACCCTAAATTACTCGCTATTTACTTAGCCAGTATAAAGACATCAATGGCGCCTGAATAAGCTTTACCTGCTTCAGGCCGTCCATCACTACAAAGATCCCACTGCATGATGAGACTCCCCGTATTACTACCTACAAATGGTGTTTCACCATCGAATAGAAAGTCACCACCGCTACAACCAGGAGGCGTGTTTTTTAAACTACCAGTGATATAAGGCCCTGTTTGCACGTTATTTAGAAATAATTTTTTCTTGTTGATATCTGTGATACCAGAGGATACCTTAGAAAAAACTGAAATCGCATTCAGCCCTGTTTCACAACTATAATTAAGTGTAGTTGATTTAGTGCCATAGGTGGTTCCTTGAACGGGTTTAATTGCAGCATTTTTCCATTCTACGACGGCTGGAGTATTGATAGTGCATGCAGGGCGAACTAAAAAACTAGGAATTATTCTTGTAGATTTAATCGTCGACCATCCGCTAGCAGCTCCACCTGGATGAAATGCATTAGCAAAACTTTTGAAAGTCAAGCTATTATCAGATGAAATCGAATAAAGGCCTGGTTTTACATATGCTGACCCACTATTATATATTCTATATTTTAAACCTGATGCTTTTTGAGTTGAGCTTACCCCACTAAAAATAGAGTTACTGTAGTATTTATTGAAAGTATCACTAGGAGGCTTATTTGCTGTTATTACTTTATTCTGATTATTCCCGTCAATATTTAGAGAGATGCTACCAGAAACAATAACCAAATATAATGTAGTAGGAGAACTGGGTGACTCCACATTAATGAGTGGGACACCATAATATTGACTAGGTGAACCTATGTATTTAGAGCCTTCTAACTCTAATGAAGTTAAAAACCGATTACATCCCCCATATCCCATAGACTGTGCACAGTTATTACCATTCACTGTGGCGTAAGTTGTGATATCACTTATTGAAAGTTCAGGTGTAATAAACCCTTCTCTAACGACAGAACCTACATCAATTGTTTCTGCAAAAGAGAAGCTTGAAAATAGGGTAAAACCAATAATTATTCTTTTTAAAGCTAATAAATATTTTACTCTGGAGATAGCCATAAGACACCATAAATTAGTTTAAATACAATTAATGCTCAATTGTTTAATAAGTTCATCTGAAGGTAAATTATTTGGTAATTGATAAGAAGCAGTACATTGTTGTTCTTCTTTATTGCCCCATTTTACTGAAATAATTCCTTTTTCTTGTAAGCCGCTTAAATATAATTGACCTAATTCGCCGACAATACTTGAGTCTGATGTAGAAAACTCTTTGTTATTATCAATAATGGTAGCAATAGCCCCAAAAGGAACAAAACCACCATTATAATTGACGGTTAATAATGCTTGATAGCCGACATTAGTTTTAAATTGAGCTTTTACTACAGCACCTTTAGTTGGATAAACATTGACTGATGTATCGATAAGTGTTGTATTTTCTGGTAATGTTGTAGGGTTAATACTTACAATATTTTTGTTATAATCAGATAAATAGGATGAAACAGCATATCCATCAGAATTTACTGTATTGCCATTCTCAACTTTAGCGCCTTTAGCATCTTGAGCTTCAACAATAGCAATTGAAGAGCCAAGTGTCGGCGATAATATTATCCCATTTTTATGTATAACAACGCCACCATTACCACTAAGGTTTACGCTACGGTTACTCTCCGTATAATTATAGCCGGACGAAATATTTCCTTTATTACCAGTATAACTTGCATTCAATGAACCACCGTAGTCTTGGTCTTTATTACCCCAACTTTGATTAATACTATAAGATAAAGCATTATTCAATGCGTTTCCACTAAGTCCAATAGACTGCGAAACTTTTCCATTATTAGAATGAGATAATTGGTAATTAGAATAAATGTTTTCCGCTAGCTCTGATTGACTAAATAAACTAAATGGTACTTGGATACTTAACGATAGCTGTTTATTTTCAGGCCATTTTCCATTTGTATCATCGGTACGGCTAATTGAATAAGCAGTATTAACATTGACTCCTTTAATATTCGTATTATAGGACAAAGATAAGTTTGTGACTGTTTCATTACGATCCCAAAAATCATCACGAGATGCCATCAAGGAAACGCTACCATACTTACCAATTGATTGGCTAAGGGAGGTTTGGAAGCTATTTTTTTTACGCGATGATAACCATGGCATAATTCCTTGGTTGATATCATATCCAGTATTATTGAAATCACTAAAACTATAGTAGTTTTTTGTTGAATATCTTAATGCTGTCAAATCAACGGAGGTACCAGTGGATAACAAACTTTTTGAATAACGAACACGATATGATTGCCCAGTTTTGGTATCCTGATGATTAAATTTAGCCGACGATACAGTGATATCAGCAGAAAAAGCCCCAAATACCCCGATAGAAAAACCAGTACCTAATGTACCTGACATATATTTTTCAGCGAGTAATGTACCACCATATAGGGTTAAATTTTTAGGCAATCCATAAATTAGAGTACCTAATATAAAATTACTTTTCCGGGAACCATTTGTAATTTCACCATTATATTGGCCAGAAGAAATTTCATATTTCATTTGGCCACTTCTAACCATAACTGGTAAAGCTGAATAAGGTTGGTTAAAGGTTTTTATTGTACCATCTTCTTCTGTAATTGTAATAACTAAGTCACCACCCATATTAGTAGGATATAAATCACGTATGCTAAAAGGGCCTGGGGCTACATAAGTTTGGTAAATAATCGTTCCATTCTGAGAAATGCTGATGCGTGCATTCGACTGAGCTATCCCATTAATCTCTGGTGCAAATCCTCTTAAACTGCTTGGTAGCATTTGTTCATTTGAATTAATTTTTATCCCTTTAAAGGGAATACTATCAAATATTTCACTACCTGTGTTGGTTTCTCCAATGAATAGTTCCGAACGCCATTTTCTAATTTCTCTCATTACATAGCTATTTGAAAATTTCGTTTTTGAATCTGTCGTTTTTGAATCTGCGCGATCAAATGTATTTCTTGTATAAGTTGCAGTTGAGCGTAATCGCCAAGCTCCTAAATTTATACCGCCATTAGCAGTTGCATAAAAATTATCACTTGATGATTTTTTTGAGTAGCGATTGCCATCTTGCCAATTTTTTCCACCACTAAATTGATAGTTAAAAATAGCAGCAGGAACGCCTTCACTAAATAGATTAGGATCAATATATCCACCTACTTGATGCTTCATATCAATTTGTGGAATGCTTAAGTACAAACTTAATTTAGCAAGATCAAATCTATAGGAAAAATCAGGAATGAACTCATTAATATCCGAAACAATTTCATTACCTTTTAATGATGATAACCCTTTAATAATTTGAGTATTAACACCTAGTTCATCTAAATTCTCTTTAGTTAATTCGGGATAAACTTTACCATCATTATTTTCAATGAAATTAATCTCTTTTACACCCGACTCCTGTTGGTTAATATAAACAGTGACTAAATAATGTCCAGGAGATATCGCGCCGGATTTAGAGAAAATACTTAAATCAATATTATCACGATCACTACCATTAGGGAATGACAATAAATTGGGATCAAAGTAGTCCTCTGCAAAACTTGAAAATGTCATTGAGACAAGTAATGCGACAATACTTTTTTTATGTAAAAATAAAACCTTGCTTTTTCTAGTAACCAAAATTTTCTTCATAATAATGTTTTCTTATTTTAGCCGCATTTAAAAATCTTGCTCTATAGATTCTGTTTTTCCGGATAAGTCATTAATTAATGACCATTGAATTTTTCCTGATGCATTTTTAGGTAGTAGGTATTTCTGACTATCATTAGGTGGTACCATTCTCATTAATTCATCTTCAGATATTTTTTTGTTACCGATAGATATAGAATCAAAGGTTACATATAAAGGTGAATTGTTTCTTACGATTAAACTCTCTCCCTCTTTTTGGAATTCCAGCATATCGAAGGTTTTATTAATTTTTTTTATCTCTAAGTCATTTGGTCTATAAAAAAGTTTAAAAGATAATACTGTGTTTATCGCTATTTTACTATTTTCATCTTCATTAAATGAAGGTATTGCTTTTATATATATATAATAAACACTCTCATTTTTCCTATTAAGGATTCTGTCTTTTTGAATTATTCTCCAACTCATTTTTTCATAGCCATTAATTTTTTTTAATGGAGGTAATATGATAAAAGGTGAGTCTTTATACTTATAATCATCAGTACTATCTTTAATTGACATTGGAGATGTTTCTGAAATCCATGCCTGCATTAAATAATTATTCTTAGAGTTATTTTTTATTGAGAAACTAATCCCTGACTTATCTGATTCATTATAAATCAGTCTAGTGCTATAAAAATCAAACCCGCTGTTAACGTCATTTGCATTTGACGCATTTATAGACAAAAAAAGCACAAATAAAAATGCAATCAATCGCATATCTTAAGCCTACTTTTTGAATACATATTGATAATTATCACTAATGCCGCCGTAATCGTTGATTAATGACCATTCGATAGTGTTTGCTTTATTATAAATTGATATTATTTTTTTCTCATTAGGACCAATTAGGGTATCGAAATTGGATATTGACTTATTATTTACCTTAAGGCTAGCAAACGTTAAGTAATAAGGCGATGGATTATAAACCTCTAATTTATTGTCATTTATTAATTTAAATTTCAAATCACTTTCGGATTTTTTATAACTGATGGGTAAATTTTCAGGACGATAAAATAGCTTGATTACACTTCGGGTTGAAATTGTAATTTTTGCTTGCATACTATTATCTTCACTTCCATTATTGGTTTTTTGACTTGAAGGGATAACATTTGCAGAAAAATAAGCAATAGACTCTTTATCACTAGGTAGTGATTTTTTTGATTTTAAAATTATCTTTATAGTATTTTCTTTATTTGGCTCTAATCTAAATAATGGCGGGATAACATAAAAATTGTCATCTAATATTCCATTAGGTGAAACATATACACCTGCTTGAACTAAGTAAGCTTTATCATCATTATTAATGATTGTGATTGTTTGTTCTTTATTACCTTCATTATATACAATGCGTGTTTGCCCTAGAGCAACACCAGAAACTGCATAGCTTTCTGCCATTATAAGCATTGATAATGATAAAAAGATAATTTTTTTTAATAGAGTAAACATAGAAATTACCGATACTCAACTTGAAAAGTCATCGTCGCATTAAGTTCTGTTGCCTTTATATCTGCACTTTTTTGACAATTTATACAGAAGATATTCGATTCAAATGTTTTTTCTGAATAATCAGTAGTGCCATCATCCTTTCCTGTCCATACAATGTCCCCTGGTTTAAATCGTTCACCATTGTCTTTCAAAAGTGCAACGCCGATGTTCTGATCGACAAGGTTATTAAATAGAGTATTGTCACCAGATAATGTTGTGCCTGATAGTTTGATTGAGGGGGTAACAAGATCAATATTTTGACAGTTACTTAACTGTAATGTTATTTCTTTAGGGGAAACGCGTTCATAAATAATATTTGTGGTGATTACTTTTCCAAAATCGACATCACCTTTTACTTTTTTATCATTAAAAACTGAAATATTGCAAGAAGCTGCAACAAATGTTGCTTTGAACTGGATTTTTGCTGTATCAGCAGAATAAGAGTATGCCGATATTAGTAATAGTAATGGAGATACTTGACAAGTTTTCTTTATAAATTTCATGGGATATCTCTTAAGGGTAAATAAAATCAAAAGTAATAGTTGCAGTAGCTGAACCACTTGATATTTTCTTTGCTGCGTTTTGTAATACAAAACCCACGGTCATATTGATTAGCTTTTCTGTGGGTTCTATTTCTATCTCACTATTATCTTTTAATGGTTTGCTTTTATTTTCATTAAATTCTAAAGGTGTGATGTCACCATTTTTTATTTGAAAACCAACCCCTTCTGCTGTACCTGATGTGAAAAAAGTTTCTGGATCATTATCTGGTGTGATCCCATTAACTTTTATCGAGGGATTTATTCCTTCTGCGAAACCTTCGCATTCATATAATATTTTTAAAGGCTTAACTCTAGCTGCTAAATTTGCATTTTCAATAAAGTCACCAAGATAAATATCTCCAAAATCAATATTACTCACAGTACTAAATGAGCAAGCACCTTTAATGATTTCTGCTTTAAATTCTATTCCTTCATCTGAGTAGCTATTAAGCGATATAAATAATAATAGGACGGATAAAGTTCTATTTTTGAATGCTTGAGCTATAAACATTTTCACCACCTATATCATTAATTGCTATCCAATATACTTTTCCAGTAGAGGCTTTAACGTTATATGTCTGCTGACTATAGGGCGCTATCATTGAATTACCTTCTTCAACAGAAACTTTAACTTTTTTACCAGCGATATTTAAACTCGAGATACTTACGTAGTACGGCGAATTATTAATCATTTCGATGCCTTTTGAGGTTGACTTAAAAGTTAATCCTTTTTGGGCTTCTTCTGGTGTTGAAGCTAAATTACTCGGTCTATAAAATAATTTTATTTTATTTGCAATCGCAATGTTTATCGCTCCACTAACCGTATTATTATTATTTTCATTACCTAGTTTTCCTGAAGGAATTGCTGTTCCAATGAAATAGAAAAGCGATTCTTGGTTCTTTGGTAAATTAACATTATTGTTTTTAATTATTTTAACTTGGTTTGTATTACCCGGTTCTAGTCTGAATATTGGTGGTATAGTTTCAAATGGCGATTGCTTATCATCTGGCGTTAAAACTTTAGTTTGAACTAGGTAAGCAATATCTTTGGTTGTATTTCTTATACCAACAGTTTTCGTTTTGTCATTTTCATTATAAATAATGCGAGTTGCATTAATGCCAAAACCTGCGGAAAACGCATAAGAGGTAATTGACATAAGTATAATAGCTGAAATATATTTAAACATTTTGCAACTCACTGATATTTCTTAATATATTATGTGAAAGCTGGCGATCTCGCCAGCTCATGAAACACTTATAAATTAGTTATAGGTATAAGTGAATGTGATTGGCGCTTTAACATCACTTGATGGAATAGCAAAATTTTCTTTTGCTTTAGATGCTAATTTTGCTGTGAAAGCAACAGTTTGCTTAGTACCTGTGTTAGATAATTTGATACCTTGATTATTTGTAACTGGTGTATTGGAATTAGCTACTTCATATAAAATAACACCGTTACTACCTGTTGAAGCTGAGCTGAAAATTTCATTAGTACCTGATAATGTTGTACCTGTAACTTTTAACTCTGCATCGCCTTTACCTTCCACTGAGACTGTTTGTGGTTGGCCATCTTCACCCACTTCAATTTGAGTGCCATACTGACATTGGGTCAAAGCGATTTCAAAGCTTTTATTACCGCCTTCTAAATAGTTTGATTGACCCATAGAAAAATCAGACATAGGGATCCAACCTAGATCAACACTGGTTTCACCAGAAATACCCAGATCGACATCACAAGTTGCTGAGCTAATTTGCCCAGTAAAATCAACGGTCATTTTATTGTTTGCATGAGCAACAGATGCAAATAGTACAACTGCTGCAATTGGTGCTAAAATTGCTTTATTACTTAATTTCATGGATGTCCTCTAATATTTTAGTGTTTATACATATTTTGCTTAGGTGATATAATTTATAAACGTTTAATTACGTTTAGCTAATTATTCATTTTTTGAATAATAATTTATATAGGTAAGGATTCTTAGTGTTAAAAGATATTTAGTCTTATATATTAGTAAAAAATATTCTGTTCTAATTTGTTGTCATAGGGTAATTTCAATTCTGCTTCATTGTCATATCTAGATATAAATATATTGCTATACAATTTTGCTACTTCTCTATTTTTTTCAAAAATATTTATGAATACATTTTTAAAGAATGATTCTGCTGATGTATCAAGAGTTAATAGTAGTTGAATTAGCTTACTAGCACTAATGTTACAAACACCACACTCATAACGGGATAGTTGTTGTTGTGATATACCTATATGACTAGCTAGCTCTGCTCCTGTCATCGACTTTATTTTTCTTAATCGATAAATTTCTTTACCAATAGCATTTAGAAATAGGTTTTGAGTGTCATTCTCAGATAGATTTTTGTTACTAATTTTGTTCACTAAAAAGTTCCTTACACAATCGCTTTATTTATTTCAGATCGTGTGTGTATAGATCAATTTTGATACCTTTAATTTGGGTTATATGTGACTTTGTTAGTCACTTAATACTCCGAATTCGTGTATATTAAGAGTTTGGATATTTAGTGTCAAGCAATGGTGAAAGTGAAAAAAACTTAATAATAAGCGTTTTTACTAGCTATTTTAAAGTATGTTTTTTTCTATAAAATATAGATGGAATAAGGATTTGCATTGGTTAATCAAAAATGGATTATCTATTTTGAATGGTTTAACGTGTTGATTTTTAGTCTGTATAAGATAATAAAATAAAATAAAGAACTGCAATTAATATAATGACATAGTTATATTAAATTAAGTTTAGCAAGCCATTTATTTAATCTTGTCCAATTTAATCAATAATTAAATCAATATGTTGTGATTTTTTAAAAGGATAATAATTATTTTTTTAGTACTTGATTGTCTATTTTTTTTTATTTATCTAATGAAAAATTAAATATTCTAATGATAATTTATATTGCCTGTGAATAGTGTTGCTTATTTTATTTTAATGTTCCTTTCCTATTTGTTTGTTTTATGAGCTAATAGTGTTTGGTATTCATGTATAGATTTATTCATTTAATGAATAAATCTATACGTTCTGCACGTCATGTAATTTTAAATATAAAATTTAAATGCGTATTTTTTTACTATCAGTTTTTTTTAAGTAAATATATAGACAGTTATTCTGATTTGATATTGTATTCTATTAAGGTGAATTTTATTTAATGAGGTAAATATTTATGCGATATTTTTATATTTTTTTGATTTGTTTTTTTATTTTTATATAAATAACTTTAATGATTTTTGTTTTTGTTAACAAAAATAAATTTTTTATTAACATTTTGAAACGTTAAGGATAAATGAGCAAAAAATTTTGAATGTTAAGTGATGTTATAATTTTTGTCCCTATTTATACTAAGGTTACTGATGGTAAATGAACAACTCAGAGGCCAAATTTGTATTTAATTACTCAGAAAAATATAGTCAAGTTTTCATAGTTATCATATTACGATATTTTTTCAATTTTAATAAGTCATATTTAGATGTTAAATAAGTAGAGAGTCTATATCTGTGAGTAACAAGCTGAGTTTTTTGGCCTAGTGATAAGAACTAAAGTGCATAAAGAAGTTTTGTAGAAATATGAATGGTTGATGTTATTTACACTAATTTAGATTGAAAATGGTACTGATTTAGATGTCCGAACAGTGTGTATTGATATCCTGAAATGATTTATCAATGGACGAAGTGGGGCTACTTTAAAATTATACCATTATCTATGATGTAGCTGACTGGATTGTCTTTGTTGAATATATCGAGAGATGCGTATTCACTAATCAGAACTGATAACCAGAGGGTAGCTATGTGCTATCCTCTGTGAATTGATGGCTATAATGTTTTTAACATCCGAATTTCACAGTCACTGTGGCCTGTATTGCCCAATGGTTCATCAATAAACTCAAAGCCTAGCTTCTCATACAACTTAATAGCCGCTTGTAATTCTGCGGTTGTTTCTAGATAGCAGCGGCTATAGCCTTGTGATTTGGCAAATTCTAATGACATCAGTACTATTTGTTTAGCGACGCCTTTACCTCTGAGTGCTGAGGATAGGTACATTTTTTGCAGTTCCGCGGTTTCACTATCACCACCAGCCACTTGCGAGACCCCGCCTCCACCAACAATTTGCCCATCCATTTCAACTACCCAATAAGCGCTACGTGGCTTACTGTAGACTTCATAGAGGGTGTCTAAAATAGGATCAGCGACGGCAAAACCTTTATCCGCGGTTAACCCATGTTCTGCGGAAACTTCACGGATCACCGCGGCAATCCCTGCATTATCTTTTTGTTCGATTAAACGAATAGTGTGGTTTGTGTTTGTTGTCATGACAGACTCTCATTATTTTTATTTTTACAACTCAGTGCGAGAGAACCAGAAGGGAACTTCAATCTGAGAACTGCGAATGCAGTAAATTAATGATAATCGAATTTTAATCACTTTAAAAGAAAGCCCTTATTGATGGAGTCAATAAGGGCTTGTCATTATTTCAAAGCAATCAATTACAGTGATGCGATAGTGACTTTTTGAGCTTCTAGTTTACCTTTAGCTTCAATGTTAGCAGCTAAACGTTCACGCTCTTTCTCAACAACAGCAGCAGGCGCACGGCTTACAAAGCCTTCATTAGCTAGCTTGCTTTCAATGCCTTCGATTTCTTTACTTACTTTATCTAGCTCTTTATCTAAACGAGCTAGTTCAGCATCTTTATCAATCAGGCCTGCCATTGGGATCAGTAGCTCAGTGCCACTAACTAATTTAGTGACGGAGACAGGTGCTTCTTCACCTTCAGTAAGTACACGAATACTTGCCAAACGCGCCATTGATTTGATGAAGTTTTCGTTTTCTGCAACGCGACGTTTTGCATCTTCAGAAGCGCCACGCAGCATGACATCAAGTGGTTTACCTGGAGAAATATTCATTTCAGCGCGAATATTACGAACTGCAATGATAGCTTCCTTGATCCACTCTAAGTCACTTGACGCCAGCTCATCAACTTTCGCCGCGTCAAACTCAGGGAATGGCTGCAACATGATAGTATCTGCATCAATCCCTTTCACCACTTTCACTCGTTGCCAGATGGTTTCGGTGATAAATGGAATGATAGGGTGCGCTAAACGCAGTAAGCCTTCAAGAACTTCAATCAAGGTAAAGCGAGCTGCACGAACTTGTGCTTCATTACCTTTATGAACGGCTGGTTTGGAGAGCTCCAAGTACCAGTCACAGAATTCGTTCCATGTGAAGTCATACAAGATACCCGCAGCAATATCATAGCGATAAGTATCAAGTGCTTCACGGTAGGCTTTGATGGTTTGGTTAAATTGCGCCATGATCCAACGGTCAGCCAAAGAGAAGCTCATTTCACCGCCATTTTGACCGCAGTCTTGGTTCTCTGTGTTCATCAACACAAAGCGACTTGCGTTCCATAACTTATTACAGAAGTTACGGTAGCCAGACAGACGTTTCATATCCCAATTTATATCACGACCAGTTGAGGCTAATGCAGCCAAGGTGAAGCGCAATGCATCGGTACCATGTGCTTCAATACCATCCGGGTACTCTTTACGGGTACGTTTGGCAATTTTTTCAGCCAATTGCGGCTGCATCATGTTACCAGTGCGTTTTTCTAATAAGTCTTCCAGTGAAATACCGTCGATCATATCCAATGGGTCGATAACGTTCCCTTTGGATTTCGACATTTTCTGGCCTTCTTCATCACGGATCAGACCTGTCATATATACCGTCTTAAACGGCACTTGTGGAACACCATTTTCATCTTTGATGAAATGCATGGTTAGCATGATCATGCGGGCGATCCAGAAGAAAATAATATCGAAGCCACTGACCAATACATCAGTTGGGTGGAATGTTTTTAGTGCTTCGGTATTTTCAGGCCAACCTAATGTTGAGAAAGTCCATAAACCAGAAGAGAACCAAGTATCTAATACGTCATCATCTTGACGTAGTGCAATATCAGCACCAAGGTTATTTTCGCGGCGTACCTCTTCTTCATCGCGGCCTACGTACACATTACCTTTGTCGTCATACCATGCAGGGATACGATGACCCCACCACAATTGGCGAGAAATACACCAGTCTTGAATATCACGCATCCAAGAGTAGTACATATTTTCATATTGACGAGGGACAAATTGAATGCGACCGTCTTCAACCGCTTTGATGGCGTTTTCAGCCAGTGGTTTAGTACGAACATACCATTGGTCAGTCAGCATTGGCTCAATAACTACGCCGCCACGGTCACCGTAAGGTACGGTCAAATCGTGAGGCTTCACTTCGACCAACAAACCTAATTGTTCGAAATCAGCCACGAGTGCTTTACGTGCTGCAAAACGTTCCATACCACGATAGGCTTCAGGAATTTCGCTGCTGTAAACGGTTGACGGATTACCGTGGGTATCAAAAACTTCCGCTTCTTGGCGAACATTACCATCCAGATCCAACATATTGACCATTGGTAACTGGTGTCGTTTACCTACTTCATAGTCGTTAAAGTCATGAGCTGGGGTGATTTTCACACAACCAGTCCCTTTTTCCATATCGGCGTGTTCATCACCAACAATTGGAATGCGGCGGTTGACGATCGGCAGAATGATTTCTTTGCCAATTAAGTCTTTGTAACGTGGATCTTCAGGGTTAACTGCGACACCCGTGTCGCCAAGCATGGTTTCAGGGCGCGTTGTGGCGACAACGAGGTAGTCCTTACCTTCTGCTGTTTTCACGCCATCTGCTAATGGGTAACGCAGGTGCCACATTGAACCTTTAACTTCACGGTTTTCAACTTCCAGATCAGAAATTGCGGTATGCAGTTTGGGATCCCAGTTAACAAGGCGTTTGCCACGATAAATAAGATTATCTTTATATAGGCGCACGAACGCTTCTTTAACTGCTTTGGATAGGCCTTCATCCATGGTAAAACGTTCACGTTCCCAATCAACAGAGTCACCCAAACGGCGCATTTGTTGAGAAATATTGCCACCAGACTCAGCTTTCCACTGCCAGATCTTATCGATGAATGCTTCACGGCCGTAATCATAACGGGTTTTGTTCTCTTCAGCGGCAATTTTACGCTCTACAACCATTTGAGTCGCGATACCTGCATGGTCAGTCCCCGTTTGCCATAAGGTATTTTTACCTTGCATACGTTGGTAACGGATCATGGTATCCATGATGGTTTGCTGGAAGGCGTGACCCATGTGCAGGCTGCCTGTGACGTTTGGTGGTGGGATCACGACACAGAAGCTGTCTTTGCTAGTATCACCATTTGGTTTGAAATAACCGCTTTTTTCCCAATGAGCGTAGCGTGACTGCTCAATCTCAGCAGGATTATAAGTTTTATCGAGCGAAGGCTCGGCAATTGCATTCTCTGGTTTTTTGTCCATCTTTAATATCGTATTCAGTTAGTTGGCGGCGTCGCCATAGTCAAGTTGAAGCCGACGCTGCGGTAAATTTTATACCGTTCACGCGCCAACTGTTTTAAAGTTTCATCGATAGGCACAAAGTCTATCACTTCATGGAATGCGGTGGCAAAATCTGCGAATTGGTTTTGCAGATTAATTAATACATCGCGTTGTGCATTGCCTCGTTTCCCCGGCCAGCAAATCTCAATTGGCGCACCATAACGAGGGCCTTCACCCGCAAGGTTATGAGGAACGAACTGATGGGGATCTCTTTGCCAAAGTGCCTCATCGAGTTTTTCTGCTTGCTCAGCAGTTTCACACGCAAGCAATATACGCTTACCATTACGCCACATCTGTGCTGCAAGTTCGCAAGCCAACCACTCATGAGCTTCAAGTTCATCCTGTTCAGCGGGGGTGGGGGGTAGTTGATAAAATGTGGCGTTTTTCATTGGATCCCCGTTATACTTTGCACCGTAGTGTTGTTGACTACGTTTATTCACTACTCATTACATACTTGTATATGCGCCTAGCGACTCATTCACTTGTCGCCTAGTTACAACACGAATTATTTAGGGGATGTATTCCGTCATACTTCGCGCCGTAGCATTGTTGACTACGTTCATTCACTACTCATCACATACTTATGTATGCGCCTAGCGACTCAGTATCCTTTCGTAAATGTTGTATTTACAGAAATCTTTCTGAATTATAACTGGTTTTGCTGCTGGTTCAAAATCGGTTGGTAGTTATATCGATTATGTTGAGCTTAATTGACTGTCCTAAAAAATAACATCCCGAATCACGGATAGCCATGATTCGGGAGCACGCTTATTTTTCAGGAACAATAATCAATTTAGATTAATCGTCACCATTCAAACCGACGCGGTTCAGTAAAAATTGTGACAGCAAGGAGACTGGGCGACCCGTTGCTCCTTTTGCTTTACCTGAACGCCATGCTGTACCTGCGATGTCCAAGTGTGCCCAATTATACTTAGTTGCGAAGCGCGATAGGAAACAGCCTGCGGTGATTGCACCAGCAGGACGCCCGCCTGTATTCGCTAAATCTGCAAAATTAGGTGTAATTTGATCAAAATATTCGTCAGCTAATGGTAAGCGCCATGCTCGGTCACCAGATTGCTCCGACGCATTCAATAGCTCGTGAGCTAGCGGGTTGTGATTAGACATCAAACCAGTATAGTGGCTACCTAATGCGATGACACAAGCCCCTGTTAGCGTTGCAATATCAATAACTAATTCAGGATCAAAGCGTTCAACATAAGTTAGCGCATCACACAATACTAAGCGGCCTTCTGCATCTGTATTTAATACTTCAACCGTTTGGCCTGACATCGTGGTAAGGATATCACCCGGACGATAAGCACGACCACCGGGCATGTTTTCACAGCCGGCTAGAACACCAACCACGTTAATCGGTAGCTGTAGTTCGGTAATAAAGCGCATTACACCATAAACGGTTGCAGCACCACACATGTCATATTTCATCTCATCCATGCCATCGGCTGGCTTGATAGAAATACCACCTGAGTCGAATGTCAGCCCTTTACCGAGTAATACAATAGGTTTTGCTTCAGGATCAGCGCTACCTTTGTACTCCATAATAGACATCAGAGACTCATTTTGAGAGCCTTGCCCAACAGCAAGGTAGGCATTCATGCCTAACTCTTTCATTTGCTCTTCGCCGATAACGCGAGTTGTTAACCTATTATCTGAAATATCAGCCAGTTGGCGCGCTTGAGACGCTAAGTAAGCTGCATTACAGATATTGGGTGGCATATTACCGAGATCTTTCGCTGCCTTCACACCCGATGCAATCGCTAGACCATGCGCAATTGCGCGTTCACCACTTGGCAATTCACGGCGTGTTGGTACATTGAAGACCAATTTACGTAGTGGACGGCGGTGCTCGGTTTTATTACTTTTTAGTTGATCAAAGACGTAGAGAGACTCTTTTGCTGTTTCAACAGCTTGGCGTACTTTCCAGTAGTTATTACGGCCTTTGACATGTAGTTCAGTCAAGAAGCAAACTGCTTCCATAGAACCTGTTTCATTCAGTGTACTAATTGTTTTCTGAATGATTTGCTTAAACTGACGTTCATCCAGCTCACGCTCTTTACCACAGCCAATGAGTAGAATACGTTCAGACAGGACATTTGGTACATGATGGAGTAGTAGGGACTGGCCTACTTTACCTTCAAGTTCCCCGCGGCGCAGCAGGGCGCTGATATATCCGTCGCTTATTTTGTCCAGCTGTTCAGCTATAGGGGACAGACGGCGTGGTTCAAAGACTCCGACAACGATACATGCGCTGCGTTGTTTTTCCGGGCTACCACTTTTTACACTAAACTCCATGCGTTCTCCTGAATCTTAAAGACAAAGGCCCATGCTCCCGCTAAAATTATTAGCGTACCGCATTAATCTACCTCATAGAGTATGAACTCTTTATGTTAAACTGAGCGGATATCTGGTTTTTCAACAATATTAAGCATCTTCTGATTGGGTAATCAGTATATACTCAAAATAATACCAGTTGCAGGTAGGCGACAAGTGAAGATAGACGAAGAGCATAGATAAACGCTATGACTCGGCTAGCTAAGCGTAGTCACCATACCTTAACAAACAGCCCTGCAACTTGAAGTATGAAGAGTATAGAGAATGCTTTTATATCATTCTAGCCATACAATGAGCCAGAGTATATGTTAACAAATGGTAGATATTGAACGAACTTAGCCATTTTCCACCCAAAAGACAAGTTTTCACAGGCGTATAAGCGTGATCATTATTAGATATTTGGTACGGGAGACCCTGAAAAGTCAGCTAGCTATTCTTTTTGTGCTAATGTTGATTTTTTTCAGCCAAAAGTCCATCGATATCCTCGGGGCTGCGGTACAGGGTAATATTCCTTCAAACTTAGTGTTACCTTTGCTGGGATTAGGTGTGCCTGAAATGGCGCAGTTGATCCTCCCTTTGAGCCTATTTCTTGGGCTGTTAATGACATACAGTAAGCTATATACCGAAAGTGAAATTACGGTTATGCACGCTTGCGGATTAGGAAAAAGCGTGTTGGTTAAAGCCGCTTTGGTGCTTGCCACCCTGACCGCGTTGGTTGCAATCGGCAATATTACATGGATGCTGCCTTGGTCCTCTCAATATCAGGAACAAGTACTTGCTGATGCGAAAGCTAACCCAGGCCTAGCTGCGATGGTGGAAGGGCAATTTAAAACCACCAAAGACCGCAACATCGTGCTGTATATTGGTGAAGTTAAAGGCAATGATTTTAAAAATGTCTTTCTAGCTCAATTACGCACTGCTAATGAACAGCGCCCATCAGTCGTGGTGGCCGACAGCGGCTACATGAAAGAAGATGCTGATGGCCGCCAAGTAGTGGTACTGGATGAAGGGACTCGCTACGAAGGAACGGCATTATTACGTGACTTCCGTATTACCGATTTCGAAAACTACCAAGCGGTTATCGATCATAAAACCAGTGATACCAGTAATGACAAAGTTGAACAGAAAACGATGTTCGAGCTTTGGAAAGCCAATGATCCTGACTCGAATGCAGAATTTCATTGGCGTTTAACCATCGTATTCTCTGTGGTGGTAATGGCACTGATGGTTGTACCTCTTAGTGAAGTCAACCCTCGTCAGGGGAGAGTGCTTAGTATGCTCCCTGCGATGTTGTTGTATCTTATATTCTTTCTGTTACAAAGTACGCTACGCAACAGTGCAGAAAAAGGTGATGTCGACCCGAAATATGCCTTATGGGCGGTTAACTTAGGTTACCTTGCTCTTGCGGTAATTCTTAACTTATGGAATACCGTACCAATGCGCCGTTTACGTGTCAGATTTAATAGAGGGGCTGCCTAATGTTTGGTGTTTTAGACAGATATATTGGACGCACGATCCTCAACTCTATTTTAATGACCTTGTTCCTACTGGTATCCCTTTCAGGGATCATTAAGTTTGTTGAGCAGCTGCGTAAGGTAGGCGATGGCGACTATACTGCGTTAGGTGCAGGGGTATTTACATTGTTAAGTATCCCCAAAGATATTGATATCTTCTTCCCAATGGCCGCTTTGTTAGGTGCTTTGCTAGGACTAGGTGCATTAGCGTCGCGCAGTGAATTGGTCGTGATGCAAGCTTCTGGCTTCACACGTTTACAAATTGCGCTTTCGGTGATGAAAACCGCGATCCCTCTGGTGATTGTTGCGATGTTTATCGGGGAGTGGGTTGCTCCTGCTGGTGATCAATGGGCAAGAAATTATCGTGCAGAGAAAATTGTGGGTAATTCATTAGTTGTCACCAATGAAGGTATGTGGGCGAAAGACGGACGTGATTTTATTCATATTCAACGCATTGCCGATACCACATCGATTCAAGAAATCTCGATTTACCGTTTTGATGAACAACATAAACTTAAATCCGTGATGTTTGCTTCAAGTGGCGCTTATGATAAAGACAACAAACTATGGGTATTATCTCAAGTTGATGAATCTATTTTGAGCAGTGAGAAAAAAATTACGGGCTCCCAACGTTTAACTTACGATTGGAAAACCAACCTTACCCCTGAAAAATTGGGTATTGTTTCTCTCAATGCAGATTCACTTTCTATTCGTGGTCTTTATCAATATATCTCTTATTTGAAAGAGAGTGGGCAAGTTGCTGCGGTTTACCAACTGAGTATGTGGAAGAAGATCTTAGCACCACTCTCTGCTGCGGTTATGATGCTAATGGCGGTATCGTTTATTTTTGGTCCTTTGCGTACCGTACCAATGGGGGTACGTGTTGTGTCAGGGATCGTCGGCGGTTTCTTATTCTATATTTTAAACCAAGGCTTTGGTAATTGGAGCTTGGTCTATTCCGTACCACCAGTTATCGCGGCGTTACTGCCAAGTATACTATTCCTTGGTGTCAGCATTGTTCTATTGGTGAAACGTAAATAAGCCGTCGTTATCAACGATCACAAAGGTTGTAGAATCAAATGATTTTACAACCTTTTATCAACGAGATATATATTTTATACTGAGAATATGATTCCCCATCTTACTGAATATGGCTTTAATTTTTCCCTGTGGTTTAAATAAAATTAGTTGTCTCTTTTTGCCTTTAGTCTCTGAGGTGTGTATACCAATAACCCCTATTACACCGCATCTTGTTCTATTAGCTATTTGCTGTGCGTAAGAAAAATATCCTCCATTTGCACTGTATGACTTTTCAATAAGACCGGCATGCTTTTTTATTTTTTTAATTATTTTTTGTTTGGTATCACACTTAGATTTTTCTGAGGGAAAAGGGGAGGTAGACTGATTTTTTGCTCTTAATATTTGTTGTGCGAATTCATAGGAAAACTGATTTTTATCTGAATATATGAAGCGTAATGTGTGTCTGTAATGTGATATTTTCATCTTAGCCCCTTTATTTATTATGCTATTTAAACAATAGGCACTAAGCATAGCGGGTGGGATAACTAAAAAATTGCATAAAAAGCAGTTAACTTCTAGAAAACTGCCTGAATTTATCAGGCAGCTATAGAGAATAATGTGAGTGCGCGAACAAAGCCACGGGTTAGGGTTGGGGTGTAGCTCACCAGTGCATTAACTGCGTTGGTGGTACTCCTTCAATGTTTTCCATATGCATGGTTAGCGGATAATGCGGCAACCATGTCGTTCACTCCAATAGTCAGTTTACTAAATTTACTGCTATCTTTACGCGTCATTACCACAAAAACACCAATATTTTGCTGGGGGATCATCGCCATATAGCTATTAAAGCCACCGCCGCCACCGGTCTTTTGATAAATGCCCGGACGACCGTTTTGTGGTTTCATATAAACCCAGCCAAGTCCTAATCCATCAGCATTACCAGCAACATCCATTCCTTTTACATCAATCAATTTTTCTCTTGGGAAATAAATACCTTGCTCGCGTGCAGCGGTGGCTTTTCTGAGGTTTTTATCCGTTGATAAAAATTGCTGCATCCACTTTTGCATATCAGCGGGCGTTGAATACACACCGCCACTTCCAGCTGCTGCTAGCGTGTTATGACACGGACTTGGTTTAGCCCCTATCATTAAACGGGAGCATTGTGATGCATTCGGGGTGTAGGTTGTTTCTGTCATTTTGGCCGGTGAAGTGACATAGCGATGAAATAACTGTGGATAAGACAACCCCGATGCTTTAATCATAGCATCAGCAAGAAGATCGTAAGCAAGGTTGGAGTATGACGCTTCTGTACCCGGTGTAGCATCAAGCTTACCATTTTTTAGCCAAGTCCAGCGGTTATCTTGTGTAGGCCAAATAAACACAGGTCGACCCCATTTTCCACCAGGCTGTTCTCTTGGAAGGCCACTTGTATGACTCGCTAAATGATATAAGCGGATAGGTTGTCCACTATTGTTATCGGGCACAGTTACGCCATGGTAGCTATATTGCTGCAACGGATCGGTAATCAACAATTTTTTGTCTTGCTCTAACTTTATCAAAATTTCGCTGGTCATTAATTTTGATATAGAAGCAATTCGAACCAGTGAATGTGGCCCCGGTTTTATTCCATTTCCCGGCGCAGTTTCACCATAGTAGCGTGACAATGCTTGGTTATTATCAATAACAATGATAGCCATACCGCGGGCATCACTTTCATTAAAAATACGGTTTGCATACAAATCGACAATCTTAGCAACGCGCTCGTAAGTTCTTCGATCCCCTTCGAACACTTTCCAGTCACTAGATTCGGCATCATTGTTGTTGCCTTGTAAAAACTTAGGTTGTTTCTCAGTCGTTGTTGAGCAGGCCGCTAATGCGAGAGACAACGCAGATACTGACAGAATTTTTAGAAATGATTTCTTCATGTTTAGAAGCCAGCCGATGTGTAATTTTGCATATGATCCAACGGATCTACGTTATTTTTTCTTCGAGAAAACCTTCATCAAAGCGCCAATTAAGATCCCAATAACCAGTCCTACCGCTATCCACCCTAGAAAACCCATGTATTAAGCCCTTCAATCGTTTCGTAATGAACATACGCTAGCAAAAATTATTGTAAGTCGCCAGCAGCCTTGATGAGGTGAACAATTAAATCAAATATTTGACTAAAGTAACATACGACTAGGCTGATAAATAAACAAAAAGTATTAATTCGCCAATAACTGGAAGGTTAAAGTATTTGAGGGATATGTACTCTAAATAATCCGAGGTACAGCTAGGCGACAAGTGAACGAATCGCTAGGCGCATAGAAAACTCTGTGACTGGCATGAGTGAACGTAGTCAACAACGCTGCAACTTGAAGTATGACGAATATATAGACAAAATCATAATCGATGTAAGTACATGCTTTTTTTTTAAGCGAACAAACTGAATAATCAAGATATATGTTGCTAGTCGAGACAAGGCAAGTATAATAGCCACGTTTTCCAAGGAATACATCACTTCGTGCCGGAGTGGCGGAATTGGTAGACGCAGTTGATTCAAAATCAACCGCCTTCGGGTGTGCCGGTTCGAGTCCGGCCTTCGGCACCATAAGAACATCAAGAGACGTCAACCGACGTCTTTTTTTGTGTCTGAAATCCAGTGTTTGCAAGGCTTTCCCTGCGTTTTTAGTCAATGCATGTCAATCTAACTCAACCCACATCAACCTCCGAGTGAGTATATAACTGAGTATATACGTCGCTTCGATAATGAATGTATACTCGTCATACTTCGAATTACATGGGTGTTGGCTTCGTTCAGCTATCCGAGTCACATAGTTATCTATGCTCCTCGGCTATCTTCACTTGCCGCCTACATGTAATCCGAATTATTTAGAGTATATGCTTGCTCAAAGGTGAGAGGACAAAGAATATGGCATTAACCGATACGAAAGTTCGTGCAGCTAAACCAGACGAGAAAGCTTATACACTGACAGACAGTGATGGCTTGTTTCTTTATATTCACCCCAATGGCTCTAAATATTGGCGTTTCCGTTTTCGCTTTGGTGGTAAACAACATTTAATGGCCTTTGGTATATATCCTGAAATCTCCTTAGCGGATGCGAGAGAAAGAAGGGATGCTGCCAGAAAGCAAGTTGCTTTAGGTATCGACCCACGCGAACTCAAGAAAGAATTAAAGGAAGAACAGCAAAAGGAATTTAACACCTTTGAGAAGGTAGCTCGCGATTGGCATGCGACCAATAAGAAGTGCTCAGAGAGTCATAGTCATTGAAAGCTTAAAATAGGTTCATCAATTTATTTTTAATCACGATCTGATATTTATCGACGATCATAATCCAAGAAAACTAATGAATGAAAACACAGTAAACAATGCATTAGGTGTGATGGGATATGACACCAAGACGGAAGTGTGTGGGCATGGTTTTAGAACAATGGCATGTAGCTCGTTGCTCGAGTCAGGGTTATGGTCGAAGGACGCAGTAGAACGCCAGATGAGCCACCAAGAACGCAACTCAGTGAGAGCGGCTTATATTCATAAGGCAGAACACATTGAGGAAAGGCGGCTGATGGTGCAGTGGTGGGCGGATTATTTGGATGCGAATAGGGATAAGGAGATTTCGCCGTTTAGTTTTGCTAAATTGGGTAATCCATTAAATACAATCTAAATTAGATAATTGAATTGTTGGGATATAAAGGAAAGCTTACTCGGTATGGTTTTCGCCCTATGATGAGATCAATTTTGCATGAGAAGGGATATAACTTTACATGGGCTGAGCTGGGTATATCGATAGGTATGCGATTTGTGGTATGTATAATCACGTTCAGTATTCAGTATTCAGTATTCAGTATTCAGTATATGGATGGGTGTAGAGTATTGACGTAGTAGTATACGGATTACACGGATAAATTGTATGGGGGTATTTTTTATAAAATGATCACAAATTTATGAAACTTACAATAGGGCAATAGGATATGGTAAGTAGTACGAGATACAGTCGTAAAAATATAGTACTATTGGGAGTAATATGCTCCCCCCCCCCTAATATGTATTCAGTAGCATTGAAGTAATCATTCTACTCAAAGTAGTTTTACCCAATAAAGTTTGAATTTTCATTGAAAAGACATAATCAAAATTTATATACTCATAGGTTATTTTTACAGATTTTTGATAATGATCTGAGAAATATTATGAATCCTGTTTAATATATTCACTTTATCTGAATTTAAAAAAGGTTTTTTATGATAGGTGCGTTAAATTTAAGTCCTTCGTGTGTGAAAACTTTATCAGCGGTAGAAGCCCTTCCTTCTAGCTCAAATCAGCATGAATTGAATGGGGTTTCTGAATTAAAGAATATATTAGGTCTTGATAGAAAAACTTTTAATGTTAAATTTTCTCTTAGGGGAAAAGATGGGTATGTAGAATCTAGAGTCACTTGGTATGATGCTAGAGAGAATCATGTTTCTCGTTCTGAATACCGACTTTATTTTCAAACCAATACAGTGATGAGTATGGCTAGAGAGGGGAGTACATTAGTTTTTGGAATTGGTCGTGATAACCAGTTTTGGGCAGAACTGATTTTATAGATCAGAAAAAACAAATTATATTGAAACACATTAATTCATTGGTGAGCTATGTAAGTATATCTCACCAAAGTTCTGTAAAAATCAATTCTTTTTTGAAAGAACTAATAGCGTATCAATCATTTTTGTAGCTACTGCTTCTACCACTTTAACACATACAGAATTACCGAACTGTTTATAAATTTGTCCTTGTGATACAGCATCAACAATGTAGTTTTTGGGGAAACCTTGGAGATTCGCACATTCTCTAGGCGTTAGTTTTCTTGGATTTTTACCAAGATGACTTTGGTCAATCAAGATCTCTGAGCCATCTTTATAATAGCGGGCACTGATTGTATTAGTATATTCACTTTTCGAGTTAAATAATGTATATCCGAAACCATTTCCTTTTATCTTATGCTCTTCTTTTCTTTTTTTATGTCCATGCCATAGTTGGTCAGAAATAGTATATTTGTCTTTACCTGTTTTTTTGATCTCGGCTTCTAATTCTTCCTGTGGTTGAAGAATATCGCCAACTCGAGTGTCTGATTTTGGTGGGATAGGCCATTTAAACAAGCTATCAAAATCGATACCTTTAAAATAATCTCGATCATATCCAACGATAAAAATACGTTCTCTATTTTGAGGAATACCAAAATCTGCAGCGCGAAGTATTTTAAAATCAACCCAATAATTAAGTTTTACTGAGAGAGCATGGCGCGCTTCTTCACTCATTGGAATCTCGTTAGGTATACCTTGATTATGCTTCCCTTGTAATATGTTAATGATGGTTTGTAGTGTTCGGCCTTTGTCGTGCCCTTGAAGTTGTTTTACATTTTCTAAGAGGAATGCTTTAGGCTTTTTTTCTGCAAGTATCCGCTGTATCTCAAAAAACATTGTTCCTCGAGTATCATTAAAACCTTGTTTTAATCCAGCTTGTGAGAATGCTTGACAAGGGAAGCCACCTAATAAAATATCATGGTCAGGTATATCTTTTGCTGAGATTTGAGTAATATCTCCGTTCGGCATTTCTCCATAATTCGTTAAATACGTTTTTTGAGAAAATTTATCCCATTCGGATGAAAATACACAGTGCCCATTAAGATTTTGGAATGGTAACCGTATCCCACCGATCCCTGCGAATAAATCAATAAAAGTAAAATCAGCTTCTTCTAAAGATTTTTGTTTGAATGGTGCATTTTTTGAATGTTTGGCTAAGGATTTTTCTAAATCAAGTATGCTCTGCCATTTTGCAGGTGTTGGAGTATGTTCACCATTTTCCCAACCACGTATAGTTCTTTCTCCTGTTGCATTCATGCCTAGAAGATTTGCCATTTCTGTTGGGCCTAATCCAAGTTTTTTTCTCAATAGTCTGATATATTCTGCTTTATCTAGGATTTCAATTGTCATAGGTGTCTACTTATCCGGTTTTACTCCCGGTGATACTAGCACTGTATATCTAAACAGGCAAGGTGAATTGTGCTAAAAAATTTAAATGATGTAATCCATCAATGTCGAGAGTCTTTTGATAACTTAAACCATCGTAGTGATATACACATAGATTTGGTTTTAGCATCACTTTTGAAGAATGCATTAGCGGAAGTTGAACCGAGATCTTCATTTGAGATTCAGCCATTTTCAATACTATTAATAAATGAGAATGGTCTCCGTACAGATTTACCTTCTTCCTTGCTTTGGTATGGAGCAACCTTCTGGGAATTAGATGAAGCGTTGTGTGAATATCAGCAAAAAATTAAAGAACTCAGAGAGTTTTTAAAAAATAAAGAGCATAGTAGTGTCTCGATCAAAGAGTTCTTAAATAAGTTGCCATCTGAAGAACTTAATAATACATCTGAAATTGCTAACGATACTAAATTATTCTTGAGGGCTATGGAGCCTAGTGATGCTATATTATTTGAACGGTTTTTAACGGATCGAGACTGGTGGTTTCAACCTCTTAAAAAAACAGATCAAATGAATGGTAAAACATTGGATAGAGGTGATGTATTTCAATCATCTTTTGATTTAGCTGCTCGAGTTATTGTTGCCAATTCATCACGGCTTTTAACTATTGTTAAGGCTTTTACAGCATCTGGAGATTTAAGGCGTTATTTTGAAACTCTGAGTAAAGAGCCAGTAAAATACTTAGACGAAGATACTTCAAGCATAATACATTTGGCTCCTACTAAACCTGCTAAAATAGGATGTAACTATATCTATTATGGAGCACCTGGTACAGGTAAAAGCCACCAGCTTAATGAGCTAACAGAAGGTGATAGAAAAATTGTTACCGTTTTCCATCCTGATACTCAAAATTCAGATTTTATTGGTTCTTTGAAACCAACGAATGTAAGTGGTGCTGTTACTTATGCTTTCAGGCCCGGCCCTTTTACCACAGCATTACTTGAAGCACTAAAGAATCCAGAACAAAATGTTTACCTAGTTATTGAGGAGATTAATCGAGCACCTGCTGCTGCGGTATTTGGTGAGTTATTTCAACTCTTGGATAGAGAAAACGGAGCAAGCAAGTACGAAATTGATTTCACTGATCCTGATATGCAGGCTTACATTAATGAGCAACTTAAAGCCGCGGGTTTAGGCTATCTTCCAAAATTATCAATACCTGCAAATTTGTCTTTACTTGCAACTATGAATAGCAGCGACCAAGCGGTTATGCCTTTGGATACTGCATTCAAAAGACGTTGGTCGTTTAGATATATAAAGCTTGATTTTGATAATCCTGCAGTTAGTTTACAAAGGCTGCGAATTATGACTAGTCAAGGTGCTTATGATATTACTTGGAAAAATTTCGCTAATAAAGTGATCAATCATCAACTTAAAGAAATGAAAGTTCCAGAAGATCGCTTAATTGGCCCATTTTTTCTTAATAGTACTGAATTATCAAATAGTGAAACATCTCATGAAGCAATCAGCGGAAAATTATTTGTGTATCTTTGGGATGATGTATTACGTCATAAGGGGCGGAATATTATTTTTGATAAAAGTATTGGTACATTTGGTGAATTGCATGAACAGTTTATTGGGGGAAAAAAATCTGTTTTCAGCGAGATAGTTGAATCGCTAATTATCTCGAATGGTAACACAGTTGATGATAGTACAGGAGTTGCGGAAGGAGATGAGTAGCTTTCAATTTTACAGAGATCGTTCTATCATCAGCCAGTTACCTGATGAATTGTCTTGTAAGATGCGTGAAATGGGATTAATAGCCCCAGATCATTATAGGATTCGTTTTTGTGGTTTCTTTTCTTGGTCTGGGACTACAGCAGTTTTCCTACCGGTAAACAGCGTGCTAACAGATAATGGAGAGTTAGCCGCTCATTATTTGTTTCAGTCACTAAATCGTTACTATTCAGATAAATTAACAGGTATACAAGATACTGATGGTGATTCATTGATTGGGGGTAATTTAATTTTTACTTCAATCAGTTTATTTGAAGACTATATAACAAATGGTTTATATGTTAGGAGACATAAAATTCAGTCAGTTAATAAAGGTAAAACAAACTGGTCCCGTACAGTATCTCGACATATACCATTTATATCCGACTCATCTCCTGTTTATTTAGAACTTGAATCATCTCAGATAAAGAATATATCAGATAGTGAAACCGCTAGGATCCATGCTGCAATCATTAGAGACATTAAGAAAAAATTTGGTGTGCTTATAAATGGTGAAGAGATTCATTTTGATGTAAATCTAGAGGAAATGCCAGTACCCTCCGGCGACCAAGAAACTCAACTCGCTCATTTAAATCGTGAACTCTCTTTAAGTTATTCTGAACGAGATATTAACTTAATCAGATTATTAAAACGATATATTGAAAGCATAGATGGTATAAACAATAACATATTGATAATAGGTACTCGTCATTTTCAGAATGTGTGGGAGAGCATGCTACATAAAGTGCTACTCGGAGAAAAAGCATACAATCAAAAATTACCTGTTCCTTATTATCTACAAAACTCTAAATATCATGAGGTTGCAGAAAAAGGACAAAGAACTGATATAGTCATTAGTGACAAGTCTAATCAACGGGTTGCTGTCGTCGATGCTAAATATTATTCCGCTTTGACACCAAAAGATGCTCCTGGTTGGCCTGATTTAGTTAAGCAATATTTTTATGAAAAAGCTGTCAAATCTACAGTAAGTAGAGATGTTAAAGTTACAACTCACTTTGTATTTCCTGGA
This sequence comes from Providencia manganoxydans, assembly GCF_016618195.1. Taxonomy (NCBI): domain Bacteria; kingdom Pseudomonadati; phylum Pseudomonadota; class Gammaproteobacteria; order Enterobacterales; family Morganellaceae; genus Providencia; species Providencia manganoxydans. Next base: position 3,916,241 of record NZ_CP067099.1, on the reverse strand, counting down.
GCAGAACAAAAATTAATATCGGCTCATGTTGGAAAAAGAGGACAAGGGGGAACAGATTTATTTATTGGCGAATTAGAGTATCCAGTAATTTATTGCCATTACTGCGAGCCTATAGGAGTAATGGAATCTTATGTTAACCATAAGATTTGCTATGAATTTAAGAAGCAAATTTTTGAAGTATGATTGTACATTAATTCAAAATTTATTCCTTTATGGAAGATCGTTCTAGACTTATCTACTCTTTTGACCTCTTGATACATTACGTGAACCTCATTGTATTTTAGGTGCTTGTTTTATCGTGACGAGAGAACATTTATAGTTGTTAAGTGCCTTCTCGGTACTATTATCACATCATCAAGCTTAGCTAATACCACAACACTACCCATCCTATCCGAAAAACCGCCATTATTGTTGAAAATTTATGAAGGATATCCGTTTGGTGATGGCATTATAGCTTAGGAGAAAACGATATTTTCGTCCTAAGCCATTATTGAATTAATTTTTCAGCTGTAGCGCAACATACAATAAAACTTTACTTTCAATGGTCAATAAATCTAACTTTGTGATATCTGATATTCTTTTTAGTCGGTAATCTAATGTATTGCGATGAATGAATAATTCTTTAGCAGTCTCACTCATGATTAAATTGTTTTTAAACCATATTGTTAATGTTTTAATTAAGACACCATTTGCATCTTCATGTAGTAATATATTTAGCGGCTTTAATAGTTCTTCTGATGACCATTTGAAATTTAGGCCATATAATAAAACAGGTAACATGATATCTTGGTAGCAATAAACCCTTAATTTTGGTTTTTTAGCTTTTCCTACCTGAAGGGTTATTTTGGCTGTTTCATAAGATTTTTTTATTGCTTCTTCTGGTGATTCAAAGAAAAAATTACCCAATGCGATTTTTACTTGTAATTTAAACAACCTTTGGATATCAGATTCTAGACTGAAAATTTTCTTTTTTTTCTCTTCAATATCCCAACGATTAAATTTATTTAATGCTGGGCTTAAGCAGATAATCTCAGTCAGTGATTGAATGGCGACTAAATTATCTGAATTATTATATTCAATTAATTTTTTAATTTCCTGTAATTCACTAAATGCACTATTTACCCCTAATTGACCACTATCAACCTCAATAATGAAAGCAACTCTTGGGATAGAAAAATTAATATTAAGTTTTTTAGACCATTCAGTTATGTTATCGGGTATAGTGCCATTGTCGATATAAGCGAGAATAATCTCTTCTTTAAAACGGTCATTTAAATTTAAATGATTATAAATCTCTGCCTGTTCTAGCATCATAACCGCAGTCATAGAAACAAGTTCACCAAATTGTTTAATCTGTGTAGGTTCTCCGGTTAAACCAATCACACCAACAATTTTACTGTTCAAATAAAGCGGCAAATTAATACCTGGCCTAACACCATGTAAATGATTTGCCATCGCTTCATCAATAACAACTGTTCGTTTTTGTTTGATTGCGAGCAAAGCTCCTTCATGAAATTCACCTAATCTATTACTATCTCCACTTCCTATTATACATCCGTTCTCATCCATAACATTAATATTGCAATCAATAATGTTCATTGTTCTATCAACGATTTCTTGAGCTAATTGGGAGGTAAGACAATAATCATACATATTTCAACCTCTTTACTGGTGCTGTAAAATAGAAATCAATTTTTAAATCATAAGTTTTAATAATATTTATTTTTTAATTTAATAACTTCAGTATTCAATAACTATTAAAAAAATCAAGAGAAATAAACTCAGTTTAAAATATAGTAGATAAAGTTAAATTTTAAGTGTGTCACTTCAGATCATGTCACTTATTTTAATATTCAATGTGTTCGCAATGTTTTTAGTGCAATTAAATAAATTACTTTCAGCGCTATTTAGCGCTTCTGGTAGCGTACTGACTTTATGTAAAATGCTAAATGCGGCATCAATACCATATTGTTGTAAATGACAGAGATCATCGCCAAGGCTTCCGACAATAGCAATCACGGGGATGTGATGTTTTTTCGCTAATTGAGCGACACCAAAAGGGACCTTACCATTTAAACTTTGGCTATCTAATCTTCCTTCTCCAGTGATAACTAAATTCGCCTTTTTGATTTTCGACTCAAGGTCTAGTGTTTTTGCGATAATATCAAATCCTGGCTTTAATTCTGCTTGAAAGAAAGCCAGCAATGCAGCGCCCATTCCACCTGCTGCGCCTGCACCTGCAATGTAGTGAACTTCAACATGTAAATCGCGCTTAATGATGTCGGCAAAATGTTCTAAATTTTTGTCCAATATTTGGATATGCTCATCTGTCGCACCTTTTTGAGGGCCGAATATAACGGATGCTCCATTTTTACCAATTAATGGGTTAGAAACATCACAAGCAATACTGAATTGGCACTCTTTTATCCTAGGATCCATCATACTCACATCAATGTGAGCTAAATCAGCTAGTGCTAACCCCCCAAGTTTAATTTGTTGCCCATGTGAATCCAACAATTTGGCTCCTAGAGCCTGCAACATTCCTGCACCACCATCATTAGTTGCACTTCCACCTATACCAATAATAATTTGCTTTACCCCAGTATCTAGGCAGGCTTTTATTAACTCACCAGTGCCATAAGAGGTTGTTAATAAAGGATTTCTTAATTCAACAGGTACCAGTTCTAGACCGCTGGCCGCAGCCATTTCAATAAACGCCTGTTGTTTATTTTGGGATAATCCATAAAACGCTTGAACACTAGTTCCTAATGGGCCTATCACATCAATAAATCGTATTTCCCCATCCGTTGCCTCAATCATCGTTACTACCGTTCCTTCTCCACCATCAGCGATAGGGCATTTAATATAAGTAGCTTGAGGAAATACCTCTTTGAACCCGTCTTCAATAATCGTTGCGACTTTCAATGCAGATAAACTCTCTTTAAATGAGTCAGGTGCAATGACTATTTTCATACAAATAATCCTTTTGAAATTTTATGTTCAATAATTTTAAAATTCAGGTGAGTGTTAGCTACTCACCTGAGACGGCTTTTGATTATTTAGGTTCATCAAGTAATAGGATCATAATTAAGCCAATCACCGCACAAATACCAAAGTAGGAGAAGACTGCGTCAAATTTACCTGTCATGTCTAATAACAGCCCAGCCATCATAGGGGAAACAAAACCGCCCAAGTTCCCACCACTATTGACTACTGATATCGCAATTGGGTAGTTGTTATTATCAGCCACTCCCATTGGATAGGCGGTAAATGCAGGCCAACCAATATTGAGAAATAGACCAACAGAGAACAAAGCGACTGCAACGGCGGTGGTACTTTCAGGAACATTCAGCATGACTAACATCATGGCGATGGTAGCAACGGCGGTGAATAGCATGGTTGGTTTACGACGACGACCAAAAACTTTATCGGAGATCCAACCGCCAAATATGGAGCCAATAAACCCGCCGATAAATGGCATGGAAGCAACAAATCCCATTTTCATAAATGAAAATCCTTTTTCATTTACCAGATAAGAAGGGATCCACGTTAAAATTCCATAGAGAATACTGACCATCATGAAATAAGAAATGGTATTACACCAAATATTTTTCGATTTAAATACTTGAGATGCGGAATTTAATGGTGTAACTGATTTAACACGAATGAATTTATCCAACGTATTAAATTTAGGGTTAAGAACGATATTTCCTTCTACTTTCTTTTCTGCAATTTCTGAATTATCTGCACGAATATAATCTAATTCACTCTGTGAAACAAAACGACTTTCTTCTGGTTTTGTTCTAACAAATAAATACCAAATAATTGCAAGGAAAATACCTGGAATAGCAAATAGAATAAAGACCCAACGCCAACCATAAGTTAATGCAATCCAAACGACTAAAGGGGGAACAATAATTGGTGCAAACATTGTTGAGGCGATATAAACCCCTGTTGCTGTCGCCTTTTCTTTTGCTGGAAACCAGTTGTTAATCGTCGATGTTAGCCCAACGGGCGTTGGTGCTTCTGTCATACCTAAACCTAGGCGTAACCATTTAATGGCAAAGGCTGATTGTGCTAGACCAATAAACCAAGTCATGGCTGAGAAACCGAGTATAGATAACGATACCATACCCCTTATCCCGCGTTTCGCCATCCAAAAACCTGCGGGTATTTGGCATAACGCATAACCGAGAAAAAACATACTGGCTAGAGAGCCGGCTTCGAGGTTAGTTAATTTAAACTCATCTGTAATAAAAGGTAAAACAGCACCAATATTACTTCTATCTGCATAATTTACAGCATAGACGATAAAAATCAGGGCTAATACAACCCAACGATAATTCGTCTTTGGTTTAATCGGATTTGAATTTATCATTATTTTCGCTCCAGAGCAGCTTATTATTTAATACACGTTTTATTACCTGCTTTTTTTAGAATGAGACAATTCCTGTTAATTAATAAATTAACATTAAGAATTTTTTTAGTTTAAAATCTATGTAATGAATCTATTTATTCGACAATCTATGCATTGTTTCTTTTAATAATGGATACAGTTCATTATAAATCGTAAATTGTTTGTGATAAGTATCTTGTATTTTCTTATCTTGATTTGGTGCGAAGGTAATATCTTCAGTTTTTATAATCGGTAAGTCTGGATCATTAATACCACAGAAAAAACCGGCGCCAGTTGCACCAACCATTGCAGCACCAAAAGCCGCTGCATCTGCTGTTTGAGCAATATTGTATTCAACCTGAAGAATATCCGCTTTAATTTGAGTCCATAACGTATTGCGTGATCCTCCTCCGACACTCAGTAGCTCATCCAATACGACTCCCCATTTTTCATTAGCAATATTCAAAATTTGTTTTAAACCATACGCAGTACCTTCAAAAGCGGCTCTAACCATATCATCACGAGTATGATTCAAGCGTAGGCCAATCCAAGCACCTGATGCATTCACATCCCAAATAGGGCTACGTTCTCCAGCTAAATAAGGCAAATAAATTAATCCATTTGCGCCAGGCACTGATGATTTCGAAAATATTTCTAATTGCTCATGGTCATTTACCTCAGGCCAAATAGCTTGATTTAACCAGTTAAAAGTTCCTCCTGTTGTCGACATTGCCCCATGCGCTAACCACTGATTTGGCACAATGTGGTAGCGATTCATAAAGCGGGGATCAAAGTTTGGCTCTTCTAGGCAAAACGTAATCACCCCAGATGTTCCTGTTGATTCAAATGCGGTTTCAGGATCAAGTAACCCAACTGCAAATGCAGCTGCTGCTGTATCTGCTGAGCCTAAAATAATCGGTGTATTTTCTTGTAGTCCCGTTTCTTGAGCAGCTTCATGGCTCACTTTCCCTACAACAGAAGTACACTGATAAATAGGTGGTAAAATATCGTGGTTAAACTTCCAATATTTTAATAATTCCTTTGACCACTTAGGTGCCTTGGCCAGTACTACAGCCCCTGAATAGGCAGCTTGAGTCGGGTCAATGGCCGCTTTCTTACTGCCTAACTTTAAGGATAAAAAACTATTGAGTAGGACAACTTTATGCACTTTCTGCATGAGTTCGGGGTGTTGTTGTTGCAGCCAACCCAATGTACCTACCCAGCATGCAGATGGACTTGGACTATTACAAGAAAGTGCCCGAACATGCGTTAAATTTTCCCCGAGTGTTTGCTGTATAAAACTTTCAGAACGCCCATCAAGATACGTAATACCATTTGCGACAGGTTTATGATTTTTATCTAATAAAACCAGCGTTGGACAAGCAACAGAGAAGCTCACAGAAACAATATTCTTCACTTGAGTCGTGATTTCTTTGACTGCGTCTGCGGTCTTTTTCCAAAAGTCATTTAAGTCAATTTCATGGTTTTTGGGAGATTTGGAAATAATATTGGTGTCGCGAGAAGCCTTTGCCAGTAATTCGCCATGAAAATTAAAAGCGCATACTTTTACACTACTGCTGCCCGCATCAATTCCCAAATAGACACTGTCCATCATGTTGCCTCCAACGCCTGTTTTTAATTGTTATGTATAATAATTTTAATCGCGTCACCTTTTTGGGCGGTTACCATTGCTTCATTAATGTCATCTAGTGCGAATCGATGTGTCACCAATTTCTCAATATCAATTAATCCAGAAGAAATCAGTGTTAATGCTTGCTGATATCCCTCGCGACTTAAAGCACTGGCACCAGTCAAAATGAGCTCGTTATAGTGGATAATATTGACATCCACTTGTGCCATATCATCTTTTGAGAAACCGGCAAACAGGTTAACGCGCCCACCTTTTCTAGCGAGCTCTAAGGCTGGATTGACTAATGCAGGGATCCCTATCGCAATAATTACAACATCTGCACCAACGCCTTCTGTTAAGCCTTTCACAACCTCTAGCAAGTTTTCTTGCTGGCTATTAACGACGCGTGTGGCACCACAATTTAATGCAGCTTGTTGGCGTTGCTCATTGAGTTCACTGACAATAATATTTGTTGCACCAGAGAAACGAGCGAGTAGTACATGCATTAATCCGATTGGTCCTGCACCAATAATTACCACCGTATCTCCAAGCTCAATACCCACATTTTTCTGCCCATTGATGCAGCAAGCTAATGGTTCTGCTAATGCTGCGGCTTCAAAAGACATCCCTTGAGGGATTTTAAAGACATTGCCGGATGACAAAGCGGCTTCAGGTATTCGTACATATTCTGCAAAAGCACCATCAAATTCATAGCCGATAGCTTGGCGATTTAAACAGACATTTTCTTTACCTATGCGGCAGTAAATACAAGAACGGCACGGTACAACAGGGTCAACCGCAATTGCATCTCCTACTTTAAGGTCAGTTACATTTTCGCCGACCTCAACGATTTCTCCTGAAAATTCATGGCCTATCACAGAGGGATAACGTACACCTTTGGTTTTTTTACCTGAAATAATTCGTCCATCGGTTCCACAAATCGCGGCTGCTTTAACTTTAATGACGACATCACCCTTACCAACTTGTGGATATTTAATTTCAGCCACTTTGAGTTCATTGGGTGCATACAATACCGCTGCTTTCATTTTTTCCTCCCTATGCACTGTCGTGATGAATGTGGATTATTTTCCGCCTGCTTGCTTATATTCAGCGATAGCTTGCTCAACTGAACAATCATCATTAATAAGTGCATTCAAAGCCTTAATCACAGCTGTTGGGTTTTCGTGTTGCCATACAAAGCGACCGTATGTCACACCACCCACACCAATATCGAGTGCTTTACGGGTATTGGTTAAAAAGCTTACGAGGTCATTACCCATATCACCCCCTGCTAAAGCGACCATTGCAGGGCAGCTATCGACTACAGATTTAAATGTTTCAGGAGAGCCTGACCATAGCGTTTTGATAATATCAACGCCTAGCTCTGCGCCTGCACGGACACAATAGGCTAAGTTTTTAGCATCAAAACTGTCTTCAATCATTGGGCCTTTTGGATAAATATGCGCAACTAAAGGTAGACCCGCAGAAGCCGCGGCTTTAGATACTTGGCCTAAGAATGTGAGTTGTTGTGCTTGTTCTGGACCTCCCATAATACAACCAACTGAAATCGCATCCGCTCCTAAACGAATGGCTTCTTCCACATCCGCAACTGGCGTGTCATAGGCTTCATGGTAAGGAATTGAGTAGCTAGTCGCTTTCATGATGATAGAAACATCAGAAGCAACATACGGAGGATAGACTTTTTCAATAATGCCTTTATGCATGGTAATAGCATCAGGCTCTCCTGCCACAACTTGTTTCATCACTGATTTAATATCGCCAATTCCAGGTAATACACCGCGCGTAATTGGATGATCCATAGTAATAGCAAGAAGGCGACCCGATTTTTTATTTAATAATCTTTTTAAACGAATTTCTTTTCCTAAAAACATATTAATGACCTCTTTTAAATCAATGAGTAAATTAATTAACTAGATTCTTGGGATGACCGGATAAAAAGGCTTCGATGTTATCCATCATCATATCTGATAATGTTTGTATAGCTTCAAAACTTGCCCATGAAATATGTGGAGTAAGAATGAAATTTGGTAATTGAGTCATTTTCATTACATCGCTATCTTTTTCCGGTGGTTCTGAAATACAAACATCAAATCCTGCCCCTAATATCTTATTGTTGATAAGTGCGTTATATAATGCAGATTCATTAACAATCCCACCTCTAGCCGTATTAATTAAAATACAAGAGGGTTTCATTTTTTCGAATTCGGGGAAGCTAATTAAATCTTTTGTTGATTTTAATAATGGGCAATGAATCGAAATAATATCACTGTTTGCAATAACCTCTTCAAATGGCGTATATAAAGGCCCCATATTATTAGTACCTTTGTAGCTAGAAAATAGCACTTTCATACCAAAGGCTTTTGCAATATCAGCCACTGCTTTCCCTAAAACGCCATCACCAATGATACCTAGAGTTGAGCCTGCTAAATTATTAATTTTATAATCAAAATAACAAAATTGCCCCGACTCTTGCCAACGGCCATTTTGGACGGATTGCGTGTAGGGGAGTAAGCTACGACGCAAGGCTAAGATTAGGGCAAAGGTATGTTCAGGTACGGTATTGACGGCATAATTTCTGATATTGGAAACTAAAATGTTATGCTCATTGCAGGCATCAATATCAATTATATCGGTTCCCGTTGCCGCTACTGAAATAAACTTTAATCGCTTTGCAGATTCAATAATTTCTTTGGTGATTTTTACTTTATTAGTAATAATCACATCTGCATCTTTTACCCGTTCAATAACGTCACTATCTTGTGTTTTTCCATATAAACTTAAGTTATATTCTTTGTTTATTTTCTTAATATTAATGCCTTCAGGGAAGGTATCATGATCGAGAAATACGATATTAACTGTCATTCTTATTACCACCCAATTAATTAATAAAAATGAATGCTGGTGAGCCTTTTTTATTTAATAGAATTATATAATTCAGCTATTGGTAAGGCATTGTTAGGATGACTAGTTTTCATGCGCTAATAATGAATATAATTGTGCAAATGTACAATTTGTTATGAATTCGATCACAATAATAGGTTGAGATATACTCAAAATAGTTCGAGGTGCAGGTAGGCGACAAGCGAAGATAGGGGGAGCATAGATAAACTATGTGACTTGGCTAGCAATACCCTCGCAACTTGCAGTATAACGAGTATGCAAGAATTTAGATTGTGTTAGAGCCTGTAGAAGGAAACACTCAACATGCTTCGCTCACGTTGATCTACCATAAGAGGCTACGTTTTGTTTTAATAAGTTATGTTAGAGTGTTGAATATCGTCCATTTTCTTATTTAACAAAAAATAGATAGATAGTTATAACCACCATTAAACCAAGGTTGATGTATCTATGATCCAAGTATTAGCTGTTGAAAATTATAAAAAAATGCCATGGAAAAATGGCCAAGGTTTTACTTTAGAAATTGCTCGTAGTCATGGTACAGGGCTTTCTGACTTCGATTGGCGTATCTCTATTGCAGATGTGAAATCAGCAGGCGCGTTTTCGTATTTTCCAAATAGAAAACGGATCATAGGTGTTCTTGATGGTGGTGCTGGGCTAATATTAAATGTTGATCAAAAAGCACCTGTTACTCTGCATCAAAAACAGTTTTTTTCTTTTGATGGTGAAAGTGATGTTTATGCGGAGTTACTTGATGAGCCAATTCGTGACTTTAACCTAATTTATAATCCTGATAGATATTGTGCTCGGTTACAGTGGATCAATGCCCAAGCTATGTCCTCATGGATAAGTGATGCCGATCGGGTAATTATTTTTAATGCTACGGATCAACTTGATCTTTATGTTAATGATGAGCAGCGCCAATTAACGCTATTTGAAACTGCATTGGTTGAAAATGATGGAAAGTCATTGCAATACGTTATTGGTTCTCAAACAGCACATGACTTTTGTCTTATTGAGTTATTTATTCGGTAGTTTACATGTCATCTGAGCTATTTGCTGCTATTTACAAATAGTGGCGATATCTTATGTTTCGCAATGGGAATCTAATTAATTTAGGATAAGTTGTTAGTATCGTTTTTGCTCTTCAGGTAAATTAGTGTTCACAGTAACTTGGGGGTAGCATGAAGATACTATTGATTGAAGATCATATTAAAACCCAAAGTTGGGTTAAAAAAGGATTAGAAGAAGCGGGTTTTGTTGTTGATATTGCATCAGACGGCAGAGATGGCCTCTATTTTGCGCTCGAAAACGATTATCAGTTGGTAATATTAGATATTATGCTACCGGGGATGAATGGCTGGGATATTTTAAAAATATTACGTACTTCTAAATCGGTGCCTGTAATTTGTTTAACGGCAAGGGATGCGGTTGATGACAGGGTTAAAGGGCTTGAATTAGGTGCTAATGATTATTTGGTTAAACCTTTTTCTTTTTCTGAATTATTAGCAAGGGTTAAAAATCAACTTAAAGTTAACCAACATTCTTCGACTCATATCGAATTAGCTGATTTAAAAATAGATCTTACTCGCCATGATGTTGAGCGTGGAGGAAATAAGATTATTTTGACTCGCCAAGAGTATTCATTACTACTTTTCTTTGTCTTGCATGCTGATGAAATATTACCAAGAACGCTGATTGCGAGTGAGGTATGGGGAATCGATTTTGAAAGCGATACAAATATCATTGATGTTGCTATCAGGCGATTAAGAAAAAAAATTGATGATGATTATGACGTTAAATTAATAGAAACCATCCGTGGTATGGGATATCGATGTAATAGGCCAAGTGTATGAAGAAAAAATCACTCCGCTTTCAGCTCATTCTTTCTTTTATTTTACTGATGATTGTCAATGCAGGATTGGTGACTTGGGTACTTTATCATTCCTTGAAAAATGAATTGATCGAGCGAGATGATAACTTACTTATCAATCGTACAGATCAATTGGCAAAGTTGATCGCAAGCGGTATAGATATCAAAACACTACCGATGTATTTCCAGCGCATGATGGATATGAGACAAGACATTATCCAAATAAAAAATGCTGAAAATCAGATTATTGTTGCGACAAATGCTGATATGTTGGCTTCAGGACATCTAAAATTAGTACAGTTAGAGACTCTTGATTCAAATAATATTTCTCATTGGCGAACATCTTCAGGGATCCCTATTTCCGCCGTAAATTTTAATATTGATTCACCGATAGGTCGTTTGAATATCGTATTAGCTAAGGCATCAGTGGATCGTGATAGTGTGTTAGCTAAGTATTTGACACAAAGTTTAGTGATCTCATTGATCTCAATTATTTTAATGGGGCTATTAAGTCTTTGGTTAATTAAAAAAGGGCTACGTGATATACAGTTCCTTAGTCAAACAACGGCCAATACCGATCTTCAGTCATTAAATCATTCAATCGAAATCGCACAGCTTCCGAAGGAGTTAAAAGAGCTCGGGGAATCACTTAACATTATGCGGTCAAGATTGAAGGGAGATTTTGTTAAGTTAACTCAGCTTGCTGATGATCTCGCTCATGAGCTTAGAACACCCATTAATGCTATTCGGGTGCAAAATGAAATTGTTCTTCAGCGCTCACGCAGTGTTAGTGAATATGAATCGGTGATTGCCAGTAATATTGAAGAGTTAGATAAATTAGCACAGATAATTCAAAGTATTTTGTTTATCGCTCGTGCGGAAAATAGAAATATTGCACTAAAACGAGAAGTACTGCCGCTGTTTGATCTGGTTAATGAAGTTTATGAGCTATTTTCTGTTTACGCTGAAGAAAAAAATATTGTTTTGTTATGTCATCCATCAAAACTAAGTCTTAATGCAGATCGCGTGTTGTTGGTTCGAGTATTAATAAATGTCATTTCGAATGCAGTTAAATATGCCCAGCCTCATACTCAGGTAATCACTAATATCTCAGCAAAGCACAATACGCTATCTATTAGTATTGTGAATCATGGCGAAGTGCTGCCAGATAGCGAAGAAATTTTTACACGTTTTTGGCGAGGAGATAATTCACGAACTTCTGAAGGTAGCGGGTTAGGGCTATCAATTGTTAAAGCGATTATTGAGTTGCATGGTGGTTGCGTCGCTTTTAGGCATCAGGCAGGGCAAAGTACGCTCATTTTGAATTTTCCTTATGATAATGATTAAGATGACAAATTTGTCATCTTAATGTCAGTGTTTTCTCTTTTTCTTCAGGTATAACAGGCATGATATAGAAAGAACATTTTTTCTTTTTAAACCACGGCCCATGTTTTTGAGTAATGGAGAGCACCATGAAAAAACGAGATAAAATTTCTTCGTCACAAATTACCCCTGAATCTGTATTTTTTATGAAACGTAGAAAACTACTTAAATTGTTAGGGGTTGGAGTGTCGGGAATTGCATTATCATCCGCAGTTAAAGCGGATTTATTTTCATGGTTTAGTGATGATAAATCTACGGTTCCGCAGGTAGATAGAAAGGTCTTAACATTTATTCAACCTGAAGAATATCAATCATCCTTGATATTGACACCAGAAGATAAAGTGACTGGTTATAATAATTTCTATGAGTTTGGATTGAATAAATCAGATCCTGCTGAATATGCACATACGATGAAAACAGATGAATGGACGGTGACTGTTGAAGGAGAAGTGAACCGACCAATGACGTTAAATCTAGATGATATTCAAAATAAATTCACTTTAGAAGAACGTATTTACCGTATGCGTTGTGTTGAGGCTTGGTCGATGGTGATCCCTTGGGTTGGTTTTCCATTAGCGAAGTTATTAGCACTTGCTGAGCCAACAAGTCATGCGAAGTATGTTGCGTTTGAAACACGTTATGCACCCGAAGAAATGCCCGGTCAAAAAAGTCGTTTTATTGGCGGTGGATTAGATTACCCTTATGTTGAAGGCTTACGGATTGATGAGGCGATGAATCCACTGACATTATTAGCAACTGGAGTGTATGGAAAATCATTACCAAATCAAAATGGTGCTCCTATTCGTCTGGTTGTGCCATGGAAATATGGATTCAAAGGTATTAAATCAATTGTAAAAATTCGTTTAACTAGCGATATTCCGCCAACAACATGGAATCTTTCTGCACCAAGTGAATATGGATTTTATGCAAATGTAAATCCACAGGTAAACCACCCACGTTGGTCTCAAGCAACTGAACGTTTTATTGGTTCAGGTGGCTTTGGACAAGTAAATCGGCAGCCAACATTATTGTTCAATGGGTATGGTGAGCAGGTCGCTGATCTCTATAAAGGGATGGATCTACGGAGATATTTTTAATGCTGACAGAAAATCGTGCAGCTGTTTTGATCACTAAAGTTATTGCTCATACTGCGGCATTATTGCCTTTACTATGGTTGGTTTATGCAATAAATAGTCAGGCTTTAGGAGCTGAACCCACGAAAGATATTCAACATTTTACTGGGCTCATTGCATTGCGTTTATTGATTACGGTTGCACTGATCCCAATATTGGCTCATTTTTTGCGATTTAATACGCTTTTTCAGACGCGTAAATTACTTGGATTATGGTGTTTTGTTTGGGCTCTATTGCATTTATGCAGTTATTTATTACTAGAGATTGGCTGGAATAATCTGTCATTGTTTTTCTCTGAAGTTTTTTCACATTTATATTTAGTAATAGGCGCTGTATGTTGGTTGAGCTTATTTATAATGGCGATAAGTTCATTTGGCTGTATTCGATCACGACTAGGGATGTGGTGGAAAAGGATCCATTATTTGCTTTATCCAACATTATTAATGATTATTTTCCACTATGTTTTATCGATGAAAACAATGACGCCAGAGCCTATTTTATATGCTATTTTGACTATGGCTGCCATTGCTTATCGATATAAAAATTTAATAGTAAAGCATAAATAACGATTGATATTGCGTTATTTTTTGAAAGTATAGGTGTTTAGTAATGATTTTTATTACTATTTTTGTTAAGTTTTATGGCCTAATTTAATAATGATAGTATCCATTATCTCTATTAAGCTCTTTATTCAACATGAAAATAAAATCATTAAGATTTAAATCTAATTCTATCAGTATAGTGAATAGCAACTTTAAGCTAATATTATTAACACCTCGTTCATAACTGGAAATTTGTTGTTGTGAGATGTTAATTTTTTTACCGAGTTCTATACCTGTATATTTTTTTGATTTTCTTGCGTTTTTTAGTATTTTTCCAACTGCTAGTGATGTTTTTTGTGGATTTTCGTTTAATGCTTTAGTGATGTCCATAATTACTCCTATTCTAGCAAATATCTAAATTTATGAGATAAAATTGTAATATAGTAGAGCTTTTCATTCGCTCAAATATGTTAAGTCACTACTCTGACTTACAGATAAAGTATGGTCCTAATGTACCTGAAATGAGATAGTCCCCATCTTTTAGTGAGCTGATATTTAAATACATGATGCTATCATCAGATACAACTTTAAAATATTTGTTAAATAATTCATCAGAGATGTTATCTTGTGGTGATTTTCTGATGGATGTTATCTTTAATGTTAGCAAATCATTATTTTTTTCTAATACCTTGAAATTCATCACCCTGTATATGGCGCTCTTTTTCTCATCATGTACATAGCCTGTAATACGGAAATAGCCTGTTTTATTTTTTTTATAGACTATCCTATAGTCTAATTGATATGAGTCAGCGGAATTAACAAACTCAGAGTCTATTTTGGCATTACAATAAATAGTTTTTGGATAAAATAAAAAGTAGTAGGATAATATTGGTAAACATACAAGCAATAGTACTAGTAAAAATAATTTTGCTTTCATATTAACCTCAAAAATTAAACCTCGTTGTAACACAAGTGTTATCATTACATTTTGCAAGGAAGTCATGTTTAATATAATCGGTACTTTCATTGTTGTCATAGTAATAAAAGTAATCACCATTTTTACAAGTAATATTAAATCTAGCGACTTGCCTTTTAATCGTACTGATTACTTGTGCCTTATCGCTGTACTCCTTGAATGCATAAACTGGGCATGTATTTATTTTACTGAGCTGATAAAAACCAATAGATTGAAATGAATTTTTTTGTATGACTATGTATAACCCCATGGAAATACAAATAAAAATTAAAATACAACATAAGGCATACACACTGATTTTTTTACGATCTATGGTGTGGCTAGGTTTAGCGGTATGCTTTGTGCTTTCTTCTAATATCTTATCTGAGGTTTTTGATTCTTCTTTCTCTATTAAAAGCTCAGATGACAACATCATTCCTTTTTTAGGGATCGTTAAAATTGCATTATCAACATTAAGGTACTGAGAGAACAGTTTTCTTAACATACTTATGTATTGGTTTAGGGTGTTTGATGAACTCACTAACCCATGTTTATCCCATACCAATTCTAGTATCCTATCTCTAGGCATAACTTGTGACTTATTCTCTATTAGAACTTTTAAAATTCTATTTAGCACAGGTGTTAATGTTGCAATAGGCTCAGAAAGATTATCTAAACCATAGATGCTACCATCCTCAGAATTATATTTTAATTGGCTATTAATTGTGTAAATCATTTTTTGCCTTTAAATACCCATTCTTCATAGTACTATTTTACTCTTTTTAGGTGTGATTAACAAACTCAATCTATTGCATAATTTATAAATTTATATGCATAAAAATAGAATTACAGGCTATAAAATTGATGTCAGTGCTTCCATTCTATGACAGAATGTCTATAGCTAATTGACACTATTTACTGCCAATAAATAGATTGGTCCGTAGTGTATAAAAATCAATAAACAATAATCATTTTTAGCGCTATAATGTTTATGTCTTCAAGTTTTATCTTTCCTAATAACGAGGGGAACTTAATTATTGCATAATCACTTCTTTTTCTGACACTCCTTGTGGGCTAAGCAGTTTTTTTATACTTATAGCTATATCTAAACTTTGCTCTATAGCTTTAGTTAATATTAAGGTAAGAAATGAGCAAACAATATTCAAAATACAACTCAGTGGAGTAATTTTAAGAGGGATTTTTTTAAAACGAAAGTATATAATTACAAAAGTTGTAATTATAGAAAAATACTCTACATATACAAAAAATATAGATTTTAAATCTACTTTAACTCTTATTGTGCGTAAATTATCTTTATAATATATGATGTTTTTTCCGTAATTAAAGGTAAATGAAGCTTTTTATAAATTTATAACTACCGTGATTAACTATTTTGAAATTTAAATTCATATTATTTGTTTATCTTCAATACTTTTTTTGTTGCAAAGTTAATTATTAGTGTTTCTAAATGTTTGTTTCTGATGGTTGTTATGAAAAGTATTTTTCCTTGAAAAAGGAATATCTAAAATAAAAATTTTACTATTTACGGTTCTTTTCCTCTTGATAATTATTTTTGATGACTTGAACTTCTACTCGTTATACTTTTAAAACTCAACTAGTCAAAAAAAGTTATAATGTTACTTTTGGCTATATATAAAGATATGAGTTTATATCGGCTATATAAATTATATTTTTACTAATTTAAAAAGTATTTCTCATGGTATTTTTTTAGAATTATTTTTTCAAAATGATTTGAATTGTAACAAATTAGTAATGGATAGTGGTGGTACTATCTAAACCAGTAAATATTTAACTGGTCTAAATAGTATTTTCAATATTGCTTATTTGAGTTGATTTTTATAATTTATTGATAGTTTTATCATTATATAGGTTGTTCTTGCTCCTCTGGTGAGTAAAAAGGCGTTTTTGATAGATTTTACTTATTAATAACCAGTGATTTGATTGTTTTAAATGTATTTACAGTATGATTTTATCACCCTATATTTCAAATCAAATTTGATTCAGACACTTGTTATTTTTATTTGATAAGGGGACTTCATGCCTTATTAATATAATATGATTAGTTATGTGGGTTTCAAACTGTCAATCATTGGTTTTAATATTATGAAGAGTAAGAATTCATTAAGGATAGATATTGGTTTATTCCTAAGGAAATCTCGGATAAATAAGTCATTAACTGGTTTGGAATTAGGGAAGTTATTAAATGTTAGTCAGCAGCAAATATCACGTTATGAACGTGGTGAAACGGGTATAAGTATTGAATTATTAGATCTTATGCTTAAGGCTTTAGATAAAAACTGGGTGGATTTCTTCTTTTCAGTAATAGCAAATCATGCGGATGAAGTTTATAAGTTAAAGATGTTTGAGTGAGTTTTACTATTTTATAATATGGTTGGGTTTTATATCCATAGCCATCGGTTATGTGTTAACTATTAAATGGAATTTAATAAATTAAGGATGATTTAATTGAGAGTTATTTAGTCAATAAATCTGAAATTAGCATGGCGTAGATATACGTTATGTATTATTTCAAATTACTTTTATCCTAAGGAAATAATATGAAATGTTCTAAATTAGCGATTGCTTCTGCATTTTTTGCATCTGTAGTGTCATTTAATTCAATGGCCGATAATACAGGCTCTGTTGAGTTTGTTGGTTCAGTAGTGAATACCCCATGTAATATTGAGCAATCATCGCTAAAACAAACTGTCGATTTTGGACAGCTTTCTCGTAAAGCGTTAGAAGGCGGTAATGTCGCTGAAGCCGATTTCGATATTAAGTTTGTTGGCTGCGATTTTAATAATTTTGATAAAGATGATGAAAATAAACCTGTTGCTGTGAAATCAATGCAATTGGTATTCACTGGTCAAAATTATGCAGATGATAAAAATACACTACTTACAACTTCTGTTGGTAATACAAATAACTTAGGTATTGCTATCGATGGTTTTGAATTTGGTAAGGCTAAAAATGTATTACCAAATGGCAATACACAAGGTGACATTACATTGACTTTTAAAGCATTAGCTAAAGCTGTTGATGCATCTAAAGATATTGTTGAAGGTAAATTCAGCGCTATTTCAAACTTCCGTATTACTTACGAGTAAGTATCAGTACATTGCATTGCCGCCAGTATTTTCTGGCGGTTCTTTAATCGCATAAAAGAGAAAATAATGAGCAGTTGTCAGTGCTTTATTCTTCAGTTAATTAGCGGTTTTTTCGTCTTTCATGGTGGAGCTTCTATTACTTATGGCGCAAATGAAAATGGTATGCGTCATGAAGGGAACGCTCAACTTGTCGGAAGTGTTATTTCAACACCGTGTTCAATTGTAATGAAAGATCGTTATCAAACAGTGGATTTTTCGTCATTAACATTAACCGCATTATCGTCGAAAAATTTTCGAGAGCAACACTCTCAGCCATTTGACATTGAGTTACGTGATTGTGGGAGTCTTTATTCCCTCATTGACAGTAAGGCATGGTCAATAAAGTTTGATGGGCAGAGCGCAACAAATGTCAATGCGTTTGTTTTACATGGTCCATCACAAGGGTTAGGCGTTTCGGTGTTGGACGATAGTAAGCAAGTACTAACTCCAGGTCAAAATTATCCTTTGTATGACAGTGTGTTACGGCAAGATAAATTAGAGCAAACACTTTTTTTACGTTACTTCTTGCAGTTAGAACTGACTGGTGAACCCATCCAAGCAGGAAGCTATCAAGGACTGGTTCGTTTTTTTATCGATTATCAATAAAAACAAATAAAAGTAGCCGCAATGCGCTCAGCATTGAAAGGGCATTTTTGTAGCGTTTGGGATGGTACAGGCATGATGTTCAAACTTAGCAAACTCAGGCAAGCCATTTTATGGGCATTTAGTATTACGACATGTACAGCGTATGCGACTGAATTTAATACGGATGTATTAGATGCGGAAGATATTGAGAACGTTGATATGAGTCAATTTGCCATTGCTGGGTATGTACCCCCTGGTCACTATTTTTTAACCGTTTTTGTTAATGGCCAACGTTTAGGTATGGCACGAGAGATCGAAGTTCTTGAACAAAACAATCATGAACAAAATTTACTACAAGCTGTTTGTATACCAACGGATATGCTTGATTTGTTTGGCTTGACGTCTGAAGCGAAAGAAAAAGTGATATTTTTTCATGATAATCAATGTCTGGATTTTACTGCATTGACAGGCACTCAGCTGACTATTGAACTATCGACACTATCTCTTAAAGTCGTTATTCCTCAAGCGTGGATGGAATACCGTGATCCTTATTGGGTGCCTCCCGCATTGTGGGAAGAAGGGATTAATGGTGCATTTTTTGATTACAATGCCAATGCCTCTGCGACCGAAGAAAATAGCGGTGATAAGCGTGTTTATTTATCTGCTAATGGTACAGCAGGGCTAAATTTTGGTGCTTGGCGTTTGCGTGGCGACTTTAACACTTCTTATCAAAAACAGCATGGTGGCAACAACACACAAGAAACACATCAGTTTGATTTTAGTCGGCTATATGCGTTCACTTCCCTCAAGAATCTTGCTTCGATCTTAACGATTGGTGAAAATTATTTTTATTCAGATGTATTTGAATCATGGCAATACAGTGGGATCTCATTAGAAAGTGATGATCGTATGCTCCCGCCTAAATTAGTGGGCTATGCACCAGAAATTGTTGGTATTGCCAATACTAATGCGACCGTGACAGTTCGCAGTAAAGATCGTGTGCTTTTAGAAACGACAGTTCCTGCTGGCCCTTTTCGTATTCAGACATTGGATAGTGGAGTACGTGGAGTATTAGATGTCACCGTCCGTGAAGAAAATGGCGAAGAGAAAAAATTTAGCATCAATACAGCGTCACTGCCTTACTTAACACGCCCAGGCCGATTTACTTATAAATTAGTGGCGGGTAAAACACGTTATAACGGTCATGATCTTACTGGTGACCCCGTTGTTGGTGGCGAGATTTCTTATGGCATATCTAACGAATGGTCATTATATGGTGGCTCACAATTAAATGGTGATTACCAAACTGCTGCATTGGGTATTGGCCGTGATCTATTTGCTTTTGGTGCACTTTCTGTAGATATCACTCAATCTATTGCTCATTTAACACATGAAACATTACAAGGTCGTTCATATAGACTGAATTATGCTAAATCATTTGATGAGATCCGTACTGATATTACTTTTGCTGGATATCGCTTTGCAGATCGAAACTATCGTACGTTAAGCCAATTTATGGAGCAGGAGCGAACGGGATATCAGCCACGGACAGCAAAAGAAAACTATCAAATTTATCTTAATAAGTATTTTGATGATTTTAATCTTTCATTGAATTATCAATACAGTACTTATTGGCAGGACAAACCACAAACACAATATGGCTTATATGCAAGTACTAATATTAGTATCCCAGGTTTGTCACAACAAAATGCCACATTATCGTTGTCGGCAACTCGTACGGAGCGCGACAAGGGTTATAAAGATGATTCCATCAACCTCTATTTAACCGTGCCATTTTATAGTGGTCATAGCGTGACATTCTCTGAGTCGTATTCACGTTCAGGAGGGAGTAGTCAATATAACCACAATATTGGTTATAGCGGCTACGGCGACAATGACAGTTATAGCGTCAATGTTGGTTACAACCACGGACAAAACCGAGACAGTGAATCGAGTGTTAGTGGCTACTATTCACGCGATCTTTCTCAGGCCAATGTTTCTGTGAATGCCAGCTACGTTCCGCAGCAGTATCGCAGTATTGGTGGTTCGATTAATAGTGGATTCACTGCGACAGCACACGGTGTTGCGATGCACCGAAGTGCAAATGGTGACACACGTCTGATGATTGATACTTCTGGGATTGGTGATGTACCACTTGATAATGGTGTTATTAAAACCAATCGATTTGGTTTGGCGGTACTTCCTAATATCAATAGCTACCGCAAGTCTGTTGCGTCGATTAATACGAGTCAATTACCCGATAATTTAGACACTTTAGATTCAACGACCGATGTCACTTTAACAAAAGGGGCAATCGGATACCGTAGCTTATCTGTTATGAAAGGTGAAAAATTATTTGCCATTTTAGCGTTGAGTAACGGTAAAAACCCGCCTTTTGGTGCGAGTGTACGCAATGCTGATAACCGCGAATTAGGCATTGTTGGTGAAGATGGCGTGACTTGGTTAGTCGGCATTTCACCGCAGGAAACACTTTCTGTTTATTGGGGTGGTAAACCGCAATGTGGATTACATCTTCCCGCAAACTTAGATACCTCAAGTAGCATGTTATTGCTGCCATGTTCAACAATTAATGATGATGTAATAGCGACTATTCAGCCTTAGCTGAGTCCATGTCATTTAAAATTATATTAAGTGTTAATTAATATTGATGAGATTAGATTTTATGAAATTAAATATTTTAAGTTTACGTAATGGTCTAATGACTGCTGTTATTTATACCATGTTATTTATGAGTTCGAATGCATATAGTGCCGTGACACTCGATAGAACACGAATTATTTTTCCAGGTTCTAAACCTTCTATTAATGTGACTATTTCTAATGATAATCCTGAAGAAGCTTATTTAGCACAAAGCTGGATTGAAGATCTACAAGGTAATAAATTAACTAAGGGAGCGATATTAGCAACACCTCCTTTACAACGTATTGAGCCTAATAGTAATAGCCTTGTGCGTTTAAGTGTGACCCCAGAAGTCAGTAAATTACCTCAAGATAGGGAATCGGTGTTTTATTTCAATTTACGTGAAGTCCCACCTAAATCTAATGAAGGAAATACATTACAAATTGCTTTGCAATCGCGGGTGAAATTGTTCTATCGCCCAAGCAGTATTTTGCCTGAATCAGAAACTAAATGGGCTCATAAAGTCACTCTAACGAAAACAGCTAAAGGCTATCGATTGAATAATACGACCCCGTTTAATTTAACGGTTATTGGTTTTGGTGGTAGTAAATCACAGTCAGAGAAGAGTGCATTTGATGTGGTAATGTTGCCCCCTAAATCGACTCATGAGCTTTCTTCTGCGGCATTGGCGACACCTTATCTCACTTATATCAATGATTATGGTGGAAAACCAACATTGGTATTTAATTGCCAAGGGGATACTTGTTCTGTGACTGGTGAAAAATAGTTTATATCCAAGTCATGAGAGGGCAGTGAAATGAAAAAGAAATCGATATGGTGGTTGTTATGCATATTGGCTAGTCAATATACCATTGCAGCGACACCAGTTGCTAATACCCCCGTTAATCAAATGGATTATGAATCGATACATTCAGGGCAGATACAGGTAAATGCAATTGTCTTTAATTCTCCCTGTAATTGGTCTTGGCAAGGCGTCGAACATATTTTGTTGACCAAGTGTGGTGCTGGGGCTGAGTTTGTAGGTGTAAGTACCACACCAGCTACTGTGCAATTTTATGACATACAACGAGGTCATTTTTTTCCTCTTCATTTTCTGCAACTCATTGATGGTAATAATAAGATCCGTATTCCATGGGCAGCAAATAAATATCGATTACTTAGGCTTGAGGTAGGATATGAATAATAAAGTTGTTTCTAATTTCATATTATTGCTGCCGTTGCTAGTAATAAGCCCAATAACATTGGCATCAAATAGCTTAGATGTTGAGTTTAATGGGGAACTAGTAAGCACTGCATGCCAAGTTGCACCTGATTCATTAAAACAAAAAATTACCCTTTATAACTTGCGCTGGCAATTTATAAATGAAAATGAAAAAAGTGCAATAACTCCTTTTTCCATTGCGATTAATAAATGTAGTGAAACAGATTTACAGAAGAGCATTAAATTAACTTGGCAAAGTAATCAGTTAGTTAATATTGGAGATGAGAACTATATAGCAACTAAGGGAGATAGTGGCATTTTATTAGGCCTTGTTGATAAGGACGATAAAATCATTGAATTAAACAAACCAATATCACTTGGGGTGGTTTCTGTTGTTAATAATATGCAGCAATTTGATTTCGGTGTTTTTGTGCGTAAACCAGCAACAGCGGATGCGAAGGTAGGCGATTTTGTTGGTACGGTGACTTTTGCTGTGGAGTATGAGTAATGAAACTTAATAATCAAATACGCCACTATTGTTACAGTTTATTGGTGCTTGTTCCTTTAATTAGCCAAGCCGATATTGAAGTTAATGTAACGGCAACTATGGTCGATCCGATTTGTGATTTGCGTAGCCAAGACAATAGCTCCCCATTAAAAATAAACTTTGGTGTACTCAAAACGGAAGCCCTTAATACGGTGGATGCGACACAAGATTTTTCCTTATATATCTCTGGGTGTAATTTTAATCGCACACTGGCGATTTCTTTGAATCCAAAAGGAACCAATTCGTTGCCCTATGAAGGAAAAAATATTTTAGCAACCAGTATCGATGGATTAGGTATCGAATTCGCTGAAACAACGGGTGATAGTAATAGTGTATTAGAGATTGGTAAGACCCAACAAATTTATCCAGCGCGTGTTGAAGACACAAAATATCGTATTGATCTGCAAGCTAAGTTAGTGAGCGCAGTACCTCTAGAGAAATTGGACGTGGGGAAATTTACCTCCGCAGTAACCTTTTCTGTGACTTATTATTAATAGGATTTCCCACCATGTTTAATTTTTTTAGTTTAATTTGGCGAGCAATAATGATGAGCCGTCAAAGGTTATCATTGTTCTATATTTGTAGTGGCCTGATATCTTATAGTTTTTATGCTCAAGCAGACTATGCGGCAAAGATAATAAATCCAAGTGATGGCTATTATTTAAGGTTAACTAACAGCAGTACTGTAGCGCAAACTCCAATTTATGGCAGTGATGGCAGAGAATACTACCAAGTTGGTAATCCAATATCAGTGGTTAATGATAACTCTATTGTCAGTGTAAGAGGGAGAGTTAACTGCATTGGGCGCGAATGGGGAGATAAGACTAATACGCAACTTGGTACAAATGCATATCACCGTTTATTTGTTTATGCACCTGAAACTGGCGCAAATATTAATGGTAAAAAACTCTATGATATTAATACCAATGTGTATATGACTATTGAAAGTAGTTTTATTGATATTTGGCGATTGTTATCAGATTCTCAGGCTTGCTCAAATGCGAAACCTGGGGATACGGTAAATGCGTCATCGTTTTATACCCCACGACAAATTACCATCACCTTTTATGTTCGAAATAGGATTATTGATGGGCAAATTATCATTCCAGCAATGGATTTAGCGAGTTATGTACGTGCTTTTACGGGCGAAAACAGTGCTCCACTTGATACGACTTGGTCAATTGGTGAGTCGACGGTACCCATCAGAATATCAGCTTCGCAATTGAATATCGCTGAGCTCTGTACAACCACAACCAGTACAGGGTTACCGAGTACACTTAATCTGCGGCATGGGGCATTAAATACCATTAACTATGACAGCACAGTCACGGAAAATGTCACTTATAACTGTAAATTTGCGGAATCAACATCAGTGAGACTACGTTTAGATTACACCACTGATGATGATCCAAAACAGCGCTTGCCCATGACCAATAGCCTTGATAGTAATAATAAAATCTACAGTGAATTAGAGCTACTTGATGATGTGACAGGACAATCAGGTAAAGATTTCAAAGTGCAAATTCAAAATGTAAGAACAATAAAAATCCGCAGTCATCTTCATGGCAGCAACGCGGTTGCCGGCGAGTATAGTGGATCGGCTTGGCTTATAGCTACATTTGACTGACATACTCGTCATACTTCAAGTTGCAACGTTGTTGACTGCGTTCACTCGCGCCAGTCACATACTAATGTATGCTCCTAGCGTCTCGCTCACTGGTCGCCTAGTTGCACCTCGAATTATTTAGAGTATGTGTTGGGCGGACTTCAAGTTACAACACTGTTCGTTGAGGTATAAGTGACTGCGTTCACTCGAGCCAGTCACATACTAATGTATGCTCCTAGCGTCTCGCTCACTGGTCGCCTAGTTGCACCTTGAATTATTTAGAGTATGTGTAGGGGGGGAGACTTCAAGTTACAACACTGTTCGTTGAGGTACAAGTGACTGCATTCACTCGCGCCAGTCACATACTAATGTATGCTCCTAGCGCCTCGCTCACTGGTCGCCTAGTTGCACCTTGAATTATTTAGAGTATGTGTTCGTCATACTTCATTTTTCGTGATGGTATAGAGAGTACTCATCCCAGCTATTTACTTATAGTGTATTGAGTGCCTATTAAGCATCTCAAATTATTTAGACTACACTATAAATGTCTCTCTTATTTAATCCCTAACCTAACCTAATATAGTGTTAGGGGGAAAATAAGATTGGGTTGTCATTTATTGAATAACTTCATTATTCTGTCATTAAACTGACATGCTAGCGTCATTACTTTGGCTTAGTTTTGCAATAACTAAGCTAGGAGATATGATAATGTTTAGTTTGGATACTCTGCTGCAAGATGCATTCCCAGACCGAGCGCCTCCCGCTTGGCAACGTAAATTACTCAGAAGCCTGCTATTTGAAAAAGAATTTAAACAATTTGCTGAAGATTATCCGCATCTGAAAGGTTTGGATTTAATTGAGCAAGTAGTCGAGAATTTTAATATTAGTTGTGAACTGGTGGAGGGCGATCTCGAAAATATTCCTTCACAAGGGCCAGTGATGTTAGTAGCCAATCATCCGATCGGTTCATTAGATGGCTTGGCTCTATTACGTACTGTTGCAACCATTAGGCCTGATGTAAAAGTCGTCGCTAATCAGCTTCTAAGTTATATTGAACCACTCAGTCATTTATTTGTTCCTGTAGATAATTTAAATAACCGTACTAGTCGAAAGCAAATTGAAGCCATGCAAACGCATTTAGAGCGGCAAGGTGCCTTGATTTTATTTCCGGCTGGTGAGGTTTCGCGTTTAACGGCTAAAGGGATCCGTGATAGTCATTGGCATACTGGTTTTTTACGTTTAGCCGCGAAAGCGCGAGCACCAATTGTTCCCATTCATATTAGTGGTCGTAATAGCCACTTATTTTATATGACTTCATTTATTTACCGCCCATTGTCGACGCTATTATTAGTGCGTGAAATGTTTAAGCATCAAGGTGGGCGGATCAAAATTCGTATTGGCGGTCGTATTCCATTTGCACATTGGCACGATGGCCATACTCGAGCTCATGATCTCGCTGAGCGTTTTCGACGTCATGTCTATTTATTAGGACAAGGTAAAAGTGGTTTGTTTACTAGCGAAGCGCCGATTGCCTTGCCTGAAGATCGCCTTGAGTTGAAAAAAGCATTAATGGCATGTGAGCGGCTCGGTACCGCACCCGATGGTAAGGCAATTTTTCTGTATCGTCGCAAAAATGAAGCAAGAGCACCGATTTTAAGAGAGTTAGGTCGCTTACGTGAAATTGCGTTTCGTGCGGTTGGTGAAGGTTCTGGTAGGCGGCGTGATTTAGATAGTTATGATGATGACTATTATCACTTGGTATTATGGGATGAAGAAGAATTAGAAATTGTAGGTGCTTATCGCTTTATACCCACCTCGGAGCAATTAACGAATAAAGGTATTGAAAGTATCTATAGTTATACTTTGTTTCATTACGATCAAGAAATGCGCCCGATCCTTGAGCAAGGTATTGAGTTAGGGCGGAGTTTTATCCAACCTGCTTATTGGGGAAAACGTGGTCTCGACTATTTGTGGTTAGGGATCGGGGCATATTTAGCAAAATATCCGCAATATCGTTACTTATTTGGTCCCGTTTCAATGTCAGGAACCATGCCAATTGCAGCGCGTGACCTATTAATTGCCTTTTATCGCCTCTATTTTTCCCCTGAACATGCCATGGCACAATCTCGACAGCCTTATCCAGCATCATTACCACAGGTGCTGGCACAGTTTTCTGGTGATAATTATCAAGATGACTTAATTAGGTTGAAAAGCTTATTGAGCAATATTGGCAGCTCAATCCCAACATTGTATAAGCAGTATACCGAGCTGTGTGAACCCGGTGGAGTACAGTTTATTGATTTTGGTACTGATCCTGCGTTTAACAACTGTATAGACGGATTGGTGCTGGTGGATCTCACTAAGTTAAAACCAACACGTTATCAGCGATATGTGGCGGTGCATTTAGGTAATGAGTCTAAAGAAGCGGAGACGTGACATGTCAAACCATTTATATTGGTGATACTTCAAGTTGCAGCACCTTCCGTTAAGGTATGGTGACTATACTCATTCACTGGTCACCTAGCTGCATCTCGAATTATTTGGAGTCTATATTGATTATTTAAAGCAAATCTCAGCCCAACGAGTGAGGCCTGCGGTCACTGAGCCGAAATCATTACCACGTACAATCGGGATATTAGGCAACTGTTGTTCAATCGCCTGACATAACACAGGCGATTGCGCTGATCCGCCAGTCATAAAAATAGCATCGGGTTGAACCCCTCCTTGGCTTACTGCTTCTTTGACTAACTCAATCATTTTGCTTTTCGGCGATTCAATTGCATCGACCATTTGTGCTCGGCTAATATCAACTTCCAATATTTCATTGAGTAATGCGATGCGTACCAAGTAATTATCGTCTTTAGAAAGCGCGATTTTAGCCTCTTCTGCACGACGAACAAGGCTATAGCCTAATGTTTCATTATAGACTTCGATTAAACGTAATAGCTTCTCAGGCTCTTGTGCGTCTTGGCGTAAGCGATTAAGAGCTGCAAGATTTTGTTTTGCATAGAAATCTTTTTGTGCTTCAACATTATTAATAGCAATTGGGTTCCAAAATTGGCTGATTGGCATTTTGATCCCCGATACCATTTGGCTACTCATGCCAAAGTGATCCATCAATTTCTTTAATGCTAAATAAATATCAAGATCGTTCCCACCAACACGTTGGCCGCTATGTGCTAATAAGCTGTCGGCTCTATCCGTTTTTCCTCTGTAGCTAGGGCCCATTTTGATTAATGAGCAGTCGGTGGTTCCACCGCCAATATCGACGACCAGCACGGTTTGGTCTTGTGCTAACGCGGCTTCATATTCAAGGCCTGCGGCAACAGGCTCAAATTGAAATTCAATATGCCTAAAACCAGCCCGCTTTGCTGCTTTAATTAAGATAGCTTCAGCTTGTTGATTGGCGAGATCACCACCGCGACCGTGGAAGTTGATAGGGCGACCAATCACTGTATCTGTGATGGTGTGCTGAAGCTGTTGCTCTGCGGTGTGTTTAATATTGGCCATCATCGCGCAAACAAGATCTTCAAAAAAACTAATCTGCACTTCATGTAGACCAGATGCCCCAAGAAAGGATTTTGGAGATTTGACATAATAAACATCACGTGGATCTTTAAGGTACAGATCTAATGCAGCTTGGCCGAACACGATGTCTTCCGGTACTAGCTCAATACCTTCTTCGCGGTTATAAGCTATTGAGCGTCTAAGAATTTGCTCACCAACCACGTCGGACGGTGCAATATTTAAGTGGCGAAACAAATGCTCAGAAACCGATTCGCGAGTGGGGGCGCATAGAGTAGAAGGTATGTAGGTGCTATGACCTTCTAATGGTAGTAGGGTCGGTTTACCTTGATCCATAATTGCAACAGCACAGTTTGATGTACCATAGTCAAAGCCAATAAACATTTCACCTCCTCGTCTCTTTGTATTGCTGAAAAAGGCGGCAAACTTTACCGGAAGCGATGGTGAATTGCTACAGGAAAAGTGTGCTTAATTAAGTTAGATTAGTCTAACTACATTTATTAATGACAAACTGAGGTTCCTCAATGCCAATTGTTGAAATGTTAAGTACAGGGGATGAAGTACTGCATGGGCAGATCATCGATACCAATGCAGCTTGGTTGGCAGATTGTTTTTTCCAAGAAGGTTTTCCTTTAAATGGACGAACGACGACCGGTGATAACTTAGATGACTTGGTTAAGACACTGTGCGAACGCAGTCAACATGCCGATATTTTGATTGTTAACGGCGGGCTTGGACCAACCAGTGATGATTTGAGTGCATTAGCTGCTGCGACAGCAGCGGGTGTTCCTTTGGTCGAACATGTGGAATGGATTGCAGTAATGGAACGTTACTTTGCTTCAAGGGAGCGAGTGATGCCGGAAACCAACCGTAAACAAGCATTGTTACCAGAAGGGGCTGAATTAATTGATAATCCAGTAGGTACGGCATGCGGTTTTGCCATGGAGCTCAATGGTTGTTGGTTATTTTTCACTCCTGGTGTTCCATCTGAATTTAAAGTAATGGTCGATGGACAAATTTTGCCACGGCTACGTCAACGGTACCCACTTAGTGAGCCACCTTTGTGTTTACGTTTAACCACCTTCGGCCGTAGTGAAAGTAGCTTAGCAACACAGTTTGATCCGTTATCTCTGCCTGAAAGTTGCGTACTTGGCTATCGTTCTTCCATGCCAATTATTGAATTGAAGTTGACGGGGCCGGCAATACAAAAGCAGTTAATGTTATCGCAGTGGCAAACTATTAAGTCTGAGGTGAATGAAAACCTGATTTTTGAGGGAACCGAAGGCTTACCTAACGTTATCTGTCACGATTTAAATCAACAACAATTACGTGTAGCAATCAGTGAGGAGTTTAGTGCGGGGTTATTGACTTGGACATTGAATTCTGTATCGGCTCCCCTTAATGGCAGCAGTGTGCTCAACCAGCAAGAAGATCAAAGTTTAGTTGCCTTGATAACACGTGCCAGCACGATGGCTAAGCAAGAGGATGCACAAATTGGCTTGGCTGTCGGTGGTCATTATGATGGCTGTTTAAACTTAGCGTTATATACTCCACAACAAAGCTATGCACAGCGTGTTCGTTATATGCCAAGTAACCATAGTACTAAAATAAAACAGGATGTGAGTGTGATGTTGATGCTGGATATGTTGTTACGTTGGCTAAGAGGGCGGAATGTATTTGGTCAATACGAATGGTTAGAGCAGTCAGAGACGTTAGTATTGTAGCCTGAACTATCATAATTGATTACATAGAATATGGATAAGGGACTTCTTAATAGCCTTGATAAATTTAATGAAATAGTGGGCAGCACAAACGTTTTACAATCAATAATTCATTTAGCAATATGTGCGTGTGATTACATTTTTCGCGAATGCAAATGCAAACTAATATCATTTGTGCTAATGACAAGGTAATATATACCCGTCATACTTCAAGTTGCAGCGTTGTTGACTACGCTCACTCGTGCAGTCACATAGTTTTCTATGCTCCTAGCGATTCGTTCACTTGTCGCTTAGCTGCATCTCGAATTATTTAGAGTATAGACGCCATTATTTGTATTATGGGCACAATTAGCACTCAACCTAGGTTGTGAACGATGATGCTAACCGTTGTGTTTATTGAATGAAAAAGACGGAGGTTATTGGATGTTTGTAAAATCATTAACATCAGGGTTGGTATTGTTATCGGCGTTGGTATTAGCGGGTTGTGATCAATCGAAAGAAACGACAACAACGTCCGCACCTGCTGAGAAGCAGGTGATGACAATTGAACATGCGCAAGGTAAAACAGAAGTACCGCGTCACCCTGAAAAAGTGTTTGTAATGAATATGGAAACGCTCGATATCATGGATGCATTAGGTGTTCCTGTTGCAGGCCTACCACAAACAAACGTTCATCTTCCTAAGTTTCTTTCTAAATACAGCGGGACCGAATATATCAACGCAGGGACGCTGTTCGAACCGGCTTACGAAACGATTAGTAACGCTCAACCAGATCTAATTTTAGGTGGCAGCCGTGCTCGTGATGCGTATGACAAATTGAGTGCAATCGCACCAACAATTTCAATGGATATTGATAATAAGCATTTTATTGATAGCTTAAATGAGCGTACTAGCGAACTTGGTGTGTTGTTTGGAAAAGAGCAGCAAGCCGAGCAACTGGTTGCTGATTTCAAAGATAAAATAGCTAAAATTAAACAAAAAACACCTAATGCAGGAAAAGCGATGGTGATCTTGGTTAGTGGTGGCAAGATTTCTGCTTACGGCCCAGGTTCTCGTTTTGGTTTTATCTTTGATGAATTAGGTTTCGAACCTGCTTACGTGTTCCCTGATGATACTGGCAGACATGGTAATATTGTCAACGCAGAGCTGTTAGTCAAGTTAAACCCTGATTGGCTATTTGTGATTGATCGTGATAGTGCAATCGGCCGAACTGATGCTCAGCCAGCAGCGCAAGTCTTGGATAATGCATTAGTGAGAAAAACGTCTGCATGGAATAAACAACAAGTGACTTACCTTGATCCAACAGCGGTTTATATTGCGGGTGGGATCCAAACATACTCTCAATTAATGGACGATGTTAATAACGCATTAGAAAAAAGCCAAACAAATTAATCAATGAAAACGCTTTATCTCTTTTTTGGAATTATCGCATTATTGGTATTAGCCGTGATTAGTTTGTTTATCGGAGCGGGTGACGTGTCACCCGTTTCGCTTTTCACTGATCCAGAGATGCAAGATATCTTTTTTATCAGCCGAATTCCTCGAACCGTTTCTTTAATCCTTGCGGGTAGCGCGATGAGCGTAGCAGGGTTGATCATGCAACTGCTTACTCAAAACCGTTTTGTTGAGCCTTCGTTAGCGGGAACAACACAATCAGCGAGCTTAGGCTTGTTATTTGTGATGGTGCTTTTCCCAGCGGCAGGTATTATGACTAAAATGGTGGTGGCAAGTGGTTTTGCTTTGCTAGGCACCATGTTGTTTATGTTGCTGCTACGTAGAGTAATCTTAAAATCAGCCTTAATCGTCCCACTCGTTGGTATCATGCTTGGCGCTGTAATCAGTGCACTGACTATCTTCACAGCCTACTCTTTCGATTTATTACAATCTTTAGGTGCTTGGATGAGCGGTGATTTTTCTAGCGTTATCCAAGGCCGTTATGAGCTGTTATGGCTAGTTGGATTACTGACATTATTAGCCTGTTGGATTGCCGATAGTTTTACTGTTGCAGGTATGGGGCGTGAATTTGCAGTCAACGTCGGTTTAAATTACCGCAAAGTGATGACGATTGGCCTATCAATAATCGCATTAATTAGTGGTGTCGTGGTTGTGGTGGTAGGTGCGTTGCCGTTCTTAGGATTGATTATTCCAAACCTTGTCAGCTTAGTGATGGGGGATAATATTCGTAAAACACTGCCTTGGATTTGTATTGCGGGCGGCGGACTAGTTTTACTCTGTGACATTATTGGTCGCTTGGTTCGTTATCCCTTTGAGATCCCAGCTAGTGTGGTTTTAGGTGTGATTGGTGCGGTTATTTTCCTTTTTTTATTGTTGAAGCAGCAACGTTATGCAAAAAGTTAATGCGTCAGTGGTGTTACCTAAAAAAAGTATGACACCATTACAAAGAATATGGCTGTTATTAGGGTTATCAATTATCGCTATTGTCCTGTTTATGACGATTAACCTTGGTAATAATCTGGCTTATATTCTACCTCATCGAGGTTATATGGTACTGACGATGATACTTGTGGCATTTGCTTCAGGGGTTTCGACGGTACTGTTCCAAACTATCGCTAATAATAAAATTTTAACTCCCTCTATTATGGGGCTAGAAGCGTTATTCATTTTATTACAGACTATTTTCGTGTTTTATACCGATAGTCTGCCTGCGTCTTGGTTACTGAATATTGGTAAATTTTTATTAGAATCCTCTCTATTAGTATTATTTTCTGTGCTGCTATACCGCTGGTTGTTCGTATCTGCAAAACTGAATATTAATCTAGTACTGATGGTCGGTATTATTTTAGGAACCTTGTTCCAAAGTACAGCGACTTTGTTGCAACGTTTGATGGATCCTAATGAATTTTCGATCCTACAAAGTCGTATGTTTGCCACTTTTACTCGAGCAACACCTGAGTTAATTTTATTTACCCTTGTTATTACCTTGGTTGTCGGTATCTTGTTGTGGCGCATGCGTTATTGCTTTGATGTTTTGGCATTAGGGCAAGCGAATGCAATTAATTTAGGTATTAATTATCGCCAAAAAGTGACGGTGATTTTATTACTTATTTCTATTTTAGTGGCGGTGTCTACAGCCTTAGTTGGACCGTTGACTTTTTTAGGTTTAATGGTCGCTAACCTAGCCTATTTCATCAGTGGTAGCAGCCAACATCGTTATCTATTACCTGTCTCCTTTTTATTAGGTGTGATTGCATTGATTGGCGGGCAATTGATCCTCGATTATGGCCTAAATATGGCAGGTACGCTCTCTGTCGTGATTGAGTTTATCGGTGGCATATTCTTTATTTATATGGTGTTAAGAAGGTTTTAGTATGATTGAAATTAATCAGATATCGAAAAGTTATCAGGATACTAAGGTCTTAGATAACATCACGACCACCATTAAAAATAGTGGCATTACCTCGATTATAGGGCCTAATGGGGCGGGTAAATCAACGCTATTGTCAATCATTGGGCGTCTGCTCACCGCAGACTCGGGGCATGTAAAAGTCAATGAATTAGATGTTGTAAAGACGCCAAGTGATAAATTAGCGACGTATTTATCGGTGTTGCGTCAAGAGAACCAATTTGCCAGCCGATTAACCGTCGAAGAGCTGGTGGGGTTTGGGCGCTTTCCTTATACTAAAGGGCGCTTAACTATTGATGATAAAAAGAAAATTGATGAGTCACTCAATTTTTTAAATTTATCTAATTTGCGTTATCGTTATTTGGATGAATTATCAGGGGGACAACGCCAACGTGCTTATGTCGCAATGGTACTGTGCCAAGACACGGAATATGTGCTACTGGACGAGCCACTTAACAACCTAGATATGAAGCATGCAGTGATTATGATGAAGTTGTTACGCCGTGCCGCAGATGAATTAGGTAAAACGATTATCTTAGTGATCCACGATATTAACTTTGCGTCAGTTTATTCAGATCATATCATCGCGATGAGAGCGGGGAGATTGGCTTATCACGGTGCGCCGAATGACATTATGAAAGCAGAAATTATCGAAGATATTTTTGACACGCCGATCGAAGTAAAATCCGTCGATAATAAGTTAATTGCGATGTATTACTAGGGGGGTATTTATCTTTGCAGGTAAGTTTTGATGTGAATTAAAGCCATTTTAGTCAAAGGAAATAGGCTTGCCACCTAGATAAGTTAAGGATAAAGCCGCGTTCAATATCTTGAAGCGGCTTTATAAAATTATTTCTTAGGGCGAACAGCAGTCACTTCGATCTCTACACGCCAAGCTGGATTTGCTAATTTAGCCACTTGGAATGTTGAACGAGCAGGTAGATTCTCTGATTTGTCATTATAGAATTTTGAATATCCAGCCATAAAGCCAGCAAAATCCATATTTCCTTGGGTTTCATCACCACCGACCAAGAAAACTTGCATTTTGACAACATCATTCATGGTCAGACCTAATTTTTCTAAGTGGTCTTTGATTTGATTCATGATGTTAACAGTCTGAACTTCAGTGTTACCGTAAGACTCTAAAACACCTTCAGGTGCATCTTTAGAGATCTTAGTAGGAACTTTCCCGCTTAGGAAAATGATATCATTGTTAGCGCTAATTTCTACGGATTCAGCGATAGGCATTCCTTGTAGCTTATGGGTTTTAACACCTTCAGCATTTGCACTTGCTACACCCAAAATCAACGGAAGGGAAAGCAGTAAAGTTTTATAGCGCATGTAAGCTCCTTAACATTATCAAAATTATATACTCTTCATAATTCAAGTTGCAGCCTTTCCCATATAGGGAGTGACATCGTTGACTCACACTAGTCACCTAGCTGCACCTCGAATTATTTAGAGTACATTAAGTGTATAAATACTCGTAAAAAAAGCGTTCTTATTACTCAGTAAAACGAGATAGCCTGTATGGATGTGGATCGATAACGGGTTTGGTATCCATTAATAGATCCGCAGTCAGTTGACCAGACGCAGGGCTTTCTGTCATACCCCAACCTGTTGCTGTATTGATAACAAGGCCCGGGTATTGTTCAATTTTAGAGATGATTGGTATTTCATCATCTGTTGGGCTAACGGTACCACCCCAACGTTCAACTACTTTAGACTCTTTAAATACTGGGAATTCTTTTCTCAGTCGTTCCAGTACTCCATCAAGATGTTCAGTATTTGGTGTATTGGTTGCGGTACGGAACTCTTCAAATGGTGTCTTCTCATCTAATTGCCATGAAGTTGCCATGGTAAATGAGTTAAAGAGATCTTTACCGATAGAGAATTCTAATGGCAGCTCACCACCTTGTAGCAGGTGCATAAAGCGTGGCCCTAGCAGGAAGCTATCTTTAACAATTGAGCTGGTGAAGATGCGAGGAGCAACTGCATAAGTCCCATCAGCTTGTTCACGGAAGTGGATACCATTTGGTAAGTGTACGTTACCTTTTGGTGCACCAGGTACGCCAGTAATGCGTTGCTGAGACAGATAAACGTTCAGTGTTGGAACATCAATACCAAGGTTGCCCATAAATAGGCGAGACCAGATACCGCCGGTCAGAACAACGTTAGAGGTTTTGATTGAGCCTTTTTCGGTGACAACATCAGAGATTTTGCCGCCAGCTGTTTCAATACCGCGTACTGCACAATTAGTGTAGATGCGGATACCCAATGATTTTGCGTAGTTAGCCATCGTTGGTGTCACAACTTCAGGGTCAAGGCTACCTGAGTCTTCTTCAAAGCCAGCGATTTTCCAAGGTGTTTGAGCACCGGCAAGGCGTTGAGCTAGCTCATCACCTTCGATCATACGGGTTCTAAGTGGAGTGTCGAAACCTGGATTTTCCGCTGTTTTTCTGATCCACTCTCTTGAGATTTCTAAGTCTTCTTCACTAGAAGGAACCTCTACACGGCCTTGAACACGGAAACTGGTGTCAGCACCAATTTTTTCATTCATGCCATTCCATAAAATTTTTCCATAGTGGTGTAATGGAAAAATCTCTGGCGAGGTTTTGTAGCTAATAATTTGGCTATAGGCACGGCCTGATTGCTCGCCACCTACAACGCCTTTCTCGCAAATAACAACATTCATTCCTCTTTCTGTAAGATTAATTGCAGTCATTATTCCTTGAAGGCCGGCACCGATAACTACGGCATCAGCAGCTTTTGGTAATGCGCCTTCAGTACCTGCTACCGCAGGAACACGAGATTTAGTAGTTTCAAAACGACCTTCTCTGCGGATCATTGGAACAACCGCAGCACCCCCTGCGAGAACACCCGCAGCACCGACCCCTAAAAGTAGTTTTCTTCTCGAGATTTTCATCTATAACCTCAATAATAACCTTAGTTTTTATATAGTAAATTATTACAATTTAAGATAATCATATTACCATAATTCACTGTATTGTTAATTAGGGGTATTATTTGTTAATGATATTAAGTGAAATGCTAATATTCGTAACCGAATATAGTCAAGCCTGTAAAGGCTTTACGCGGTTTCTTGATAAAAAGGGCTATTTTAAGGAAGGAAAAAACGCAGGTTAATGTCAGATTAAGTGTACAGTCATTATTTTTCTGACTAAAGTAAAGTTAAAATTAGTTTCATTTGGTAAGTAATAAACAAAAATACTTAAATTAGCCAAATAATGTTCAGTTTTTTATTATGTGTTTAATCGATAAGGTTTGATAAATAACGTAATAAATTTGCGGCTTCAATGAATTTAATTTGCCTTATGGATTGATGGTGTGGTTGAAAAATAACTTTCTATTGCATAAGGTTTTCTAAATATCACTATTTATGTGGTTTTACTTATTTAAAATGATATTTTGGTTTTGTCTTGTTTTTATATTTAAATAGCGTCACATGTTGTTTACACTATTTTTTAATAAAATAGATAAATATATTTATCATAATTTTTTCCTTTATATACAATTGGTTGTTGTTTTCTTATTTTGTTTAAGTACGTGGTTAGTCATTTTTACTGATAAATTTATTAAATTTGAATCTAGTTGTTAACTCATTCTGTAAAATATACTAACAATTTATTTGGGGTTATTGTGAGTACCAAATTCATTAATATTGGAAACAACCTTTTTATTCCAATATTAATTTCGCTTGTTTTTTGAGTAAATATTGTATCTAAACTAAGCTAATTCGCGAGGAAATTAATGATACTCCCTACTGTGAGTGATTTTTGGGAAAATACTTTCATTTAAAGCCTTTTTGTCGAATTCGCGGTGCAAAATAGCGATGAATAAACATAGATTTGTTCTATATTGGTTTATTATTTTGCTGTCGCAATAAAAATGAATTTATGAACAAAAGTACGCGGAATAATTAATCGTATTTAACAGCTTTTATCTTTAATAAA
The DNA here is from genome assembly GCF_016618195.1 of Providencia manganoxydans. NCBI lineage: Bacteria > Pseudomonadati > Pseudomonadota > Gammaproteobacteria > Enterobacterales > Morganellaceae > Providencia > Providencia manganoxydans. Next base: position 3,879,059 of record NZ_CP067099.1, on the reverse strand, counting down.
GTGTTTAATGTATTGGCTTAGCGGTGGTGGGCTGGATAGTGTTTCTGGTTTATTGCTAATACTACCATGGTACTCGTGGAAAATTTTTTGCATGAAAGTTAATCCATCCTGATCTAGGGTTAATAAGAATCGGTGTAATAGATCAAGTGTTAATGGTGTTATGCCATTCTCATAACGAGAAATTTGTTGTTGGCTAATTCCCATTAACTTTGCGAGTTGTTTACCCGTGATGTTTTTTTCTTTTCTTGCTTTGCGTAAAAAAAGACCTGCTAATGCAGTCAGTCTATTTTCTTCCATATTCAGTTTCTATCAAATTTTCTGTGTGAAGGTAATGTCATGGTTGGCTATATATAGCATTTACTATAGCGAGTTAATACCGGATGTAAAAATGTTTGTATCTAATTAGATGGTGATTTTTGATAGGTTAATTCTATCATACATGTATTTTCGATCGTTTTTTTCGATGTAAATGGTTTGTGTAATCTCATTTTTTTTGTTTATTGAAAGGTTAAATATATGATAAAAATAGTCATTTTAGGAGTTGTTTTTATCTTAAATTCTAATTATGGTTTTAAAATTAATGTAATCGATCTTTAATTTTCTTTTGTTCGATATTAAATTTTTGAATCATTTTGTTTCAATTTATTACTAATTGAAATGATTTTTGTGAGGCTAAAAAGAGGGAGACGCAAAGTGGATAGGCTTTTTGTGCTTTTGTAGCAATAATTTTTCATGTACCACGTTATTTAATTTTTTAGTCATATTTCGACGATATTGTTTTGCACCTACAATATCTGAATATGGCTAATTTATAATGTTTATTTCACGAAAAGAATGCTTACTTATGTTAGTGTTAGGTGCATTAGCACCTGCTTATGCAGTCGAAGAACGGATCATAAACGCAACCGAATTAATTATTAGTTTTAGTCAATTAAATAATACCGATGCAGGAAAAAATATTTTAAGTCAAAATATTGCAACAGTTATCTCTATCAATAACTCTTCTACTGAAGAACTACGCCAACAAGCGATTTATGATAATACCATTGCTGCATTGTTTGGTTCTATGTCAAATGGCTTACTGGTTTCTGATGCTTTAGGGGAAACAATGAGTCAGATATTTGCTAAAAATAATAGTATTAATGAGAACATGTATAGTGCTTCAATATTCTCATCAAGTTTCGAAAAACTATTATTTGAAGCTAATACACTGACTCAGGAAAATACGACCTTTGCTAAAAATTTTTATGCCAATGGGAGTATTGATGGCGATCTTAATAATCTCGCAACGGATATTACATTGCCTGAAGATGGTTTTTATAATATTTATGATATTGCTTACCAACCGGATAATGAACATAAAAATACAGTGGGGAACTCTCGTCCAGTTCAAGTCTCTGCTGATAATATCGAAAGTTTTGATGGTATAGATTTTTTTGGTCATGTGGTTGATGGACAAAATGATATTTTATCTACGGTGGTCAGTAATGCCGCCTTCCCTAGCGGCCACTCAACATTTGGTTTTACGACAACGTTACTGTTTGCTGAAATGATCCCTGAATTATTTCAAGCATTTTTATATCGTGGGGCTGAGTATGCTAACAGCCGTGTAGTGTTGGGAGTGCATTATCCTCTAGATGTCATTGGAGCGCGTATAATGACACTCTATACGTTAACGCAACTATTGAATAACAACCCTGATTATTTAAATCAAGATACCGTATCGTTGTTAGGGCAAACTGTAACAACATCAAATGATTTTCAATCATTAATAGCAGATGCACAATTGGATCTGCGCTCACTACTTGAAATGGGATGTAATAGCACTATCGCTGACTGTATTGTCGATAACAGTACTGCTGATGAGTTGCAAAAGAAAAAAGAACAATATACATGGAGCTTAACTTATGGTTTATCTGCGATTGGCCCAACAGATTTAGCTCCTGTTGTTCCTGAAGGTGCTGAAATATTGCTTGCAACTCGGTTTCCTTATTTAACTAATGAACAAAGGCGAGATGTTTTGGCGACAACTGAAATTGAATCAGGCCACGCCCTAGATGATGGTTCTGGTTGGGCTAGGTTAAATTTATATGCAGCCGTGGACGGTTATGGAGCATTTAATGGTGATATCCATATCATCATGGATAGCAGTAAAGGTGGTTTTAATGCCTATGATGTATGGGGAAATGATATTACTGGTGATGGACACTTTATTAAAGATGGATCAGGTGCTCTTGAACTGACTGGTAACAATAGTTTTTCAGGAACGACAACAGTTATGGAAGGTGGCCTAATTATTAATGGCTACCATGGTAATTCACTCGTTAATGTTCAAGATAATGGGATCCTTTCAGGCACTGGCACCATAGGTGCATTGAATGTTGAAAAAGGCGCAGTCATTGCTCCGGGTAATAGTATTGGCACTTTATCTGTGAAGGGGGATGTGATATTTGATGAAGGCGCTTTCTATTTAATGCAATATTCCCTTGATGGAGGGAATGATTTAATTCAAAGCGATGGTATGGCACAAATTAATAATGCTGACCTTATTATTTCTCTCTCTGAATGGGGTAATTTACTGCAATATAACAATGTTAATAGCTTTCTTAATCAAGAGATGACTATTTTAACAGCGCTGAAGGGGCTAAGTGGTGAATTTAATCAGTTAGAACCTTATTCTTTATTTCTAGACTCGTCATTAAATTACACAGAGAACTCTGTCATATTAAATTTTAAACGTAATGATGTTCTCTTTACCGATATCGCTTTGACTAAAAATGAGCGTTCTATTGCTAGCGCTATTGATTCAATGGCTGCCGGTCATCCTATCTATGAAAGTATGTTGATACTAACTAATGAAAATGAGGTTAGAGACATATACCATCAATTATCAGGTCAAATTTATGCGGATATCACTTCTGCAATGATTAATGATAGCTACTATTTACGTGACACACTCAATCAGCGGCTATTGCAATCCAGTGGTCGTAACGTCGCACCGGATATTAAAGTAAACTCAAGTGGTGCTTGGGCTAAAATACATCGTGCTTGGGGACATGCTTCAGGAACTTCGAATTCAAGAGGTTATCGAACATCAAATTATGGTGTGTTATTAGGTATTGATTCCGTTTTTGATCATGGCTGGCAAGGGGGGATAGTAACCGGCTATACACAAGCAACAGTTGACAATGGCTATCGTACGAATGCCGAAGCTCATCAATATCATATCGGTGTTTATGGCAGTAAAAATTTTGATAATGTGATGATACGTTCTGGTGCGACATACTCTTTATATAATATAGATACTCAACGTTCTATTCAGTACTACGAACAACAGGATTATTTAACAGGTAATTATTCAGCAAATGTCTCGCAAATATTTATTGAGGTGGCACAGAAGACTACCTTTAACAATGTGAACATAGAGCCTTTTTTTAATCTGGCTTATGTGAATATGCGAAGTACTGATATTAACGAGATGGGAGGGATTACAGCATTGCATGAAAATAAACAAAGTGCAGATGCTAAAATATCGATATTAGGATTAAGAGCGGAAACTGAATTACCAATAGGGCAATCATTGTACTTAAATCTTCATAATGAATTGGGTTGGCAGCACCAACTTGATAATGTTAATCGAGATATGTCTTTGGTACTGAAAGGATCAAATCAACATTTTACTGTGAGTAGTGTCCCTGCCTCAAGAAATGGTGCTGTAGTAAACGTTGGTGCTGATTTGTTCATGAGCAAAAATGCTAAGATATATTTAGATTATTCAGGAAGCTTATCTTCAAACTATCAAGATAATAATGTTGCTCTTGGGATTAACTGGACGTTTTAAAAAATAAATTAAAAGGTTTATAGCGAAATATTGCTATAAACCCTTTTTAAGCTACCTAGTGTTTATCATTTAAATATTTAGGTTCTTTAGGTAATTTAAAGCAACATAACAAACAGATAACGAGTACGACCATGACATAAATAAAGAATGCATTTTCTGCGCCACTGGCTTTAAATTGTAATGCAACAGACGGGGCTGAGCCGCCAAATATTGCATTACCAATAGCATAGGAAACACCGACCCCTAGCGCACGTAAGTGAGGGGGAAACATTTCTGCTTTTACCAACCCACTAATCGACGTATAGAAGCTGAGTAACATCATTAAAAATATTAACAGTAAGGCGATAATGATAGGGGATTGAGCGAAATGGCGCATGCCTAATACCATCACCGGATAGATAAATATAATCATCGACAATGTGAAAGTGATCATAGCTGCGCGGCGACCTATTTTATCGGAAATGATACCAAATAATGGTTGAGATATCATGAAGACAAACAATGAGGTGGTCATGATATAGCCGACGACTTTACTATCAATACCGATGTTGGTGAGATAGGTTTTTGAGTAAACGGTAATAATATAAAAGCATAAAGATCCTGCCGCAGTATAGCCAATAACTAATATAAAGGATTGCCAATGCTGTTTTAGTAGGGCAATTAAAGATCCGGATTCTTTAGATTCTGATGCATCATTACTTAATGTTTCATCTAACCGTTTTCTCGCAATCAGCGACACAATAGCTGCAAAGCCGCCAAGAACAAACGGGATCCGCCAAGCGCCATCATGCAATTGTTGTTCGCTGAGAAATGCTAACATGATGACACTGAGCAAACTGGCAAGTAATTGCCCGCCAGACAGAGTGACATATTGGAATGATGCAAAAAAGCCCCGTTGCCCTTTAAGACCGAGTTCGCTCATATAGGTTGCAACAGCACCATATTCACCGCCAACAGATAAACCTTGCAGTAGGCGTACTAACAACAATAAAAGAGGCGCTAACATACCGACCTGTGCATAAGTTGGGAGAGCAGCAAACAGGAAAGAACTGAAGCCCATTAAATAGATTGAAGCGACCATTGAGCGCTTTCTGCCATGTCGATCGGCGATACGCCCAAATAACCAACTACCAATCGGGCGCATAAAGAAACTTGCAGCGAATACTCCCCAAACATAAATAGATTGAGTGAGCGGTTCCATCGTTTGTGGGGTGAGTGCTTTGGTAAAATATGCAGCAAACACGGCATAAATATAAAAATCAAACCATTCAACCAAGTTGCCCGAAGCTGCCCCAACGATCCCACGAATACATTTTGCTTTTGCGTTTGCATCTAACGAGGCATCGGCTTTTTTTGCACCAACTTGAGATATTTCCAATTTATCACCACCGCAACAAAATTAACAATAATTTAACTAATAGCGATATTCACTTATCGAGTCAATATTTGACCGCTCATTAAATTAAATATTGAGATCAACATCCTGTTTTTAATGTCTCTTTTAGATAAATCATAGTGTTTAATTTTAATAGTAACTCTGTGTTTTAAAAGGTTTTTTTAAGTGTTTTATTTAGTTGTTATTCTAAATTTAATTTGCTCAGACTTTAAGCAGATAAAATTGGATTAATCCTAATAGGTTGTCTATAAATCTATAGATAAGTCTAAATAAGATTTTGTTTGACGGAAAACACTAACGGCCTTATAGCGCAAGGGAAAAGAGAGGGTTAAATCTAATTAAGTTTATTTAAGGAGAAAATAGAACATTTAAGCTAGGGAATGAAAATGGAAATTATTTCTATTTAAATACCTTTTATTAAGTTTTTGTTAGCTAATTGATATGTGAATATTTGTTAACATCAAGTTTTTGCGCATATCATGATATATTAAATCAGAAGCTGTTTTCCTTGTATATTGTTATCTCCTAGCATCAATTTATCATTTCTTTTTTTTATAAAAACACGCGCTATATATTTTATTATATAAATAACATTGATAATTGATATGTTAAGTCAATGATTTTGTGTGATTCATTGACTTTATAATCGGTGCATTTATTGATGTAAGACAATCTCTTAAATTTAATGATAGGTATTATTAATCATATCAAAATTTAATTACCTTCAATTATGCGGGCAATCGTTTTATTGAGAATAGCACGCATCATATTTGATAGAAATCGCTACTTCTAACACTTTAAAAAAATTAATTGAGTGAGTTATGTATGGCAAATATGAAAGAGAAAGCATCGGTTTTTGCTCCTCTGACCCGTCGAGGATTTGTTAAGGCAAGTACGATCACGGGTTTGGCTGCGGCGGCTGGGGGATTTTCTCTTCCATTTCGCGCTTCAGCAGCGACAGAGCAAAAAGTAGCAACTCCAATAGCAGATGAAAAAGTCGTTTGGAGTGCATGTACTGTAAACTGCGGCAGCCGCTGTCCATTGCGCATGCATGTGGTTGATGGCGAAATCAAATACGTCGAAACCGATAATACAGGTGATGATGTTTATGAAGAGTTGCATCAAGTGCGTGCGTGTTTACGTGGGCGCTCTATGCGTCGCCGTGTTTATAATCCTGACCGTCTACGCTATCCAATGATGCGTGTAGGTAAACGTGGCGAAGGTAAATTCAAACGGATCAGTTGGGATGAGGCTTTTGATGTCATTGCCGACAACATGAAACGTTTAATTAAAGACTATGGCAATGAGTCTATTTACCTCAATTACGGTACTGGTACCTTGGGTGGCACCATGACCAAATCATGGCCGCCAGGAGCTACCTTGATCGCCCGATTAATGAATTGTTGTGGTGGCTATTTAAACCATTATGGTGACTACAGTACCGCACAAATCGCCGCAGGTTTAAATTATACCTATGGCGGCTGGGCTGATGGTAATAGCCCTTCTGATATTGAAAATTCTAAATTGGTCGTGATGTTTGGTAATAACCCCGGTGAAACACGTATGAGTGGCGGCGGGGTGACTTATTATGTTGAACAGGCTCGCGAAAAATCCAATGCTAAAATGATCATCATCGATCCTCGTTATACCGACACAGGTGCTGGTCGTGAAGATGAATGGATCCCTATTCGCCCAGGAACTGATGCGGCATTAGTCAGTGCGCTTGCTTATGTCATGATCCAAGAAAATTTAATTGATAAGCCGTTTCTTGATAAATATTGTGTCGGTTATGACGAAACAACAATGCCCGCAGGCGCACCTGAAAATGCGCACTACAAAGCTTACATTCTTGGCGATGGGCCTGATGGTCAACCAAAAACGCCTGAGTGGGCGGCTGCGATCACGGGGATCCCCGCATCACGGATCGTAAAATTAGCGCGTGAAATTGGTACAGCAAAACCTGCTTATATTGTGCAAGGTTGGGGTCCACAACGTCGCTCTAATGGTGAATTAGCTTCTCGCGCGATTTCAATGTTAGCAATTCTGACGGGCAATATTGGTATTAATGGCGGTAATACGGGCGCTCGTGAAGGATCGTATAGCATTCCTTTTGTTCGTATGCCTACATTAACTAATCCAGTGACGACCAGTATCTCTATGTTTATGTGGACGGATGCAATTTTACGTGGCCCTGAAATGACGGCGACTCGTGATGGTGTTCGTGGTAAAGATAAACTAGATGTGCCAATTAAAATGGTATGGAACTATGCAGGCAACTGTTTGGTTAATCAGCACTCGGAAATTAACCGTACTCATGACATCTTACAAGATGAGTCGAAGTGCGAGATGATTGTGGTGATTGATAACCATATGACAGCGTCTGCAAAATATGCCGATATCCTACTACCTGATTGTACAGCATCAGAACAGATGGATTTTTGTATGGATGCTTCTGCTGGCAACATGTCCTATGTCATTTTTGCCGATCAGGCAATTAAACCGCGTTTTGAAAGCCGCAATATCTATGAAATGACCAGTGAAATTGCTAAACGTATGGGCGTTGGTGAGCAGTTTACTGAAAATCGTACCCAAGAAGAGTGGTTACGCCACCTGTATGAGCAGTCTCGCGCTGCATTGCCTGAGCTACCAACATTTGAAGAGTTCCGTGCGCAAGGTATTTTCAAAAAACGTGACCCTAACGGCCATCATGTGGCTTATCAGAGCTTCCGTGAAGATCCTGTTGCCAATCCACTAACCACACCTTCCGGCAAAATTGAAATTTATTCAGCACAGCTGGCGGAACTGCAAAAGACATGGGAGCTGAATGCAGGGGATGAAATACATCCATTACCAATATATTCCGTTGGCTTTGAGCAGTACGGCGACCCATTAATGGAGAAATACCCATTACAGTTAACCGGTTTTCATTATAAGTCACGTACACACTCGACGTACGGTAACGTTGATGTATTAAAAGCGGCATGTCCTCAAGAGCTATGGATTAACCCTCAAGATGCGGCAAAACGCGATGTAAAACATGGCGATTTAGTGCGTATATTTAATGATCGTGGTGAGGTTCGCGTTAAAGTTAAAGTGACACCGCGTATTCTGCCAGGCGTTGTAGGTCTCGGTGAAGGTGCTTGGTATGACCCTGATGGGAATCGAGTGGATCATGCAGGAAGTATTAATGTATTAACCACGCAACGTCCATCGCCTTTGGCGAAAGGTAACCCATCACACTCTAATCTTGTTGAAGTTGTGAAAGCTTAAGGATGCCAGTTATGTCAACGCAATATGGTTTTTATATCGATTCAAGTCGTTGCACTGGCTGCAAAACCTGTGAGCTAGCGTGTAAGGACTTTAAAAATTTATCTCCGGAAGTTAATTTCCGTCGTATTTATGAATATGCGGGTGGTGATTGGACAGAGCAGGATGGCGTATATGGGCAAAACGTATTTGCTTATTATTTGTCGATTTCCTGTAATCACTGCGACGATCCTGCCTGTGCAAAAGTATGCCCAAGTGGGGCCATGCATAAACGCGAAGACGGTTTCGTGGTCGTTGACGAAGAAGTTTGTATTGGTTGTCGTTATTGCAGTATGGCTTGCCCTTATGGCGCACCGCAATTCGATGAAGTGAAAGGTCATATGACCAAATGTGATGGCTGCTATGAGCGTGTTGCTGAAGGTAAAAAGCCAATTTGTGTCGAGTCTTGCCCATTGCGTGCATTAGATTTGGCGCCAATCGAAGAGCTACGGGCAAAATATGGTAATTTGGCCGAAATCGCACCGTTGCCATCTGCGGAATATACTCATCCAAACATTGTTTTAAAATTGAATGCCAATAGTCGTCCTGTCGGTGATACCACCGGGCATCTGGCTAACCCGGAGGAGGTATAATATGGGATCGGGAATTCATGAATGGCCATTAATGTTTTTTACTGTTATAGGCCAAAGTGTCGCGGGTGCTTTTGTCATGATGGCAGCGGTACTATTGAGTGGAAAGTTATCGGCTGATCTAAATCGCAGGGTACATTACAGCATGTTTGGACTCTGGCTATTGATGGGCATTGGTTTCTTATTATCGACTATCCATATGGGGAGCCCATTACGCGCTTTTAATGCATTTAACCGCTTAGGAGCGTCTTCGCTAAGTAATGAAATTGCCAGCGGAGCTTTATTCTTTGCATTAGGTGGCCTGTATTGGTTATTAGCGGTGTTGAATAAAATGCCAGCCGCATTGGGTAAGCTATGGTTGATCGTGGTAATGGTTTTAGCAGCCGTATTTATTGTAGCCATACCACGTGTTTACCAAATCGAAACGGTGCCAACATGGAATAATAGCTACACCATAATCAACTTTGTATTAACGGCATTCCTTGGTGGGCCAATATTAGCTGCACTCTTACTGCGAATTGCTAGATTCGACTTACAATGTATCCGTCGCGTGCCTGCGTTAAGTATTGTGGCATTGTTAGTGAGTGTAGCAGTGGCTATTTCACAAGGCTTTGATCTGGCTAGTATTGAAACGCCAGTACAAAGAGCGGTTGATTTGGTTCCTGATTACGGGATCTTGATGGATATTAAGATCGTCGCAATTGCAATGGGGTTGGGCTGCTGGATCATGCCGTTAGTGGCAAGACGTAATCCCTCCGTTCTGAATATGATAATAGGTTTTTTATTCGTATTTGTAGGGGAAATTGTCGGACGCGGTGTTTTCTATGGTCTGCATATGACGGTGGGTATGGCTGTTAATTAATATACTCTTAGGCTTAGCAATCTTGTTGCTAAGCCTGTATTCTCTCACATCAGTCACATAGTTATAGGTTTTAGGGGATATATATCCGTTATCTTTCAAGTTGTAGGATTTTTCGTTAAGGCATAAGGGACTAAGCTCCCGACTATTTTCGTTTGTCGCCTACCTGCAACTCGAATTATTTAGAGTATAATCCCTTTTATTATTAATAGTTATATAAAAAGTGAATAGAAGCACATCATGAACGAACAATCTTTGAACAATATTTCTTTGACGGCGCGGGTTCTTGGCGCCGCGTTCTATTATTCGCCAAATGAGGTGCAAGACATTATTGGCTTACTGTCATCACCTCAATGGGCTGAAGATTGGCCATATGGTTCGGCAGAGCAAAAACAGACTATTGGCCGTCAATTAGCTGTTTTGCAGACAGATAATGAAATCTTAGATGAAGCTTATCAGCGGCTATTTATTGGCCCTTACGCATTGCCATCACCGCCATGGGGTTCTGTGTGGCTAGATAAAGAAAATGTCATTTTTGGTGATTCCACACTGCAATTACGTGAATGGATGCAACATAATCACATTGATATTTGTTTAACGCAAAATGAACCTGAAGATCATTTTGGTTTGATGTTGATGATGGTGGCATGGGTTGCTGAGAATGAGCCGCTTAAATTAAATGAGTTATTAGCTCAGCATTTATTGCCTTGGGCGTTTCATTATCTCAATAAACTGCAAGCTAATGCCAATTTTCCATTTTATGTGGGGTTGGCAGAGTTAGCGCAATTGACGCTGACAGGTTGGCAGAATTCATTAAAGATTGATGTGGCCGACAAAGAGATCTTTTTCCGCTAGAAAATATGAGTGAACGATATAGCCATTTTAATGGCTATATCGTCATTGTTATTAAATAATAACGTTTGTTATTTGAAATAATGGCTTTTCTAATTCAACATTTTTGAAGTGAAAAATATTGATACAGCTATTAATTAAATGGAATTATTATACCCAAGTTATCTGAATAGTGATTCAATGCTCGAGTTCCCCCTTGATAAAATTGCTCTTGTCGGTCATCAAGATATTGTCTGTATTCTTGGTTATTAGTTACATTAAAATTAAAGTATTTTGATTGATTTGTGTTTTTAATCATGTAGTTGTTGGATGGTGACTCACCGAGCTTCCCATTGAAAATCAAGGGGTCTTTCTTTGGGTAAATATAGTTATAAATTAATTCATTATTATTGTTTAAATCATTCAAAGCAAAGCTATGAACTGGAATAAGAAAGGTCATGAAAATAAATAGTAATTTAATCATGTTTAAAGTCTCATATCAACTTGGGTTAGAATGTAGTGTGTTTTTAGTTTAATAACGCAATTAAATTAAGCGGCTGTAATAAATTTTTTCTATTGATTTTTTTATTGTTAAATATAAGCCCTCAGAATTATTTTTATATTTTAAATGAGAGATAATATCTCCGTTTGAAATATAGTTAGATGTATTGTAATTCAAAATGTAGCTACCTAACGAATAATATGATAAGTATAAAAACAGTGCAAAAATAAAGTATTTTATTTTCATTTTTAAAAGCTTATTAACGATATGTATAAGATAGCATTTTTATTTAATTTTGTTATTTTTATAAACGAGTTGTTTGGTTTAACTATTTGATATATGGTGATTTTTTATTGTACCATCATTTTTTGTAAGTAATTTTTATCAATAATCTTAATAAAGGTTTAAGTATATTTAATAATATCTCCAGGCTGACAATCTAAAATTTCGCATAGTTTTTCTAGTGTGGAAAATTTAATTCCTTTTATTTTCCCATTTTTGAGCAAGGATAAGTTTGCCTCGGTGATACCTAGCTCTAAAGCTAAATCCTTTGATTTTATTTTTTTCTCAACCATCAAAACATCTAGAGTTATTATTATAGGCATAGTTATATATACTGTTGATTTTCATCACTAATTTTTTTTGCTTCTTTCATTATTAGTGCGAGAGAGAGGATCATAATGCCGTAAATTATCTCACGCATTGCATTTAAAGAAAACCCTAAATAAAAGACAAAAATGCGTTCACCAGGCGGTAAACTTATTGATAATGCTAAACTTGTTAATGAGCCTAACATGCCATTCACGATAGGTGTTATGACTGCTAATATTCCACCAATAAAGAGTGTTTTGATATTTCGTTGTGTCCAAATTTCGCCTTTTGATGCTTCAAAAAAGAAATAACCAACAAAAAATAGGCTTATAGAAGAAATTAAAACAGGAATATGTGTTAGTAGCATTAGTAATATTACACTTATGGAACTTAGTTCGATACTCTTGTCTAACAACGTCGGATCAATGTTTTCGATTATCCCGTACAACATTTGTTCTTTTTGAGTTGCCCAAAAATAGTAATCACAAACTAGATCTGCGATTGCCATTATCCAAATTATAAAAGCGACTGATTTAGAATAAAAAAATAATTTTTTCTTACTTTTGCTCATTTCCGTTTATCCACATAGACCTTGCGTTAGTACATTAATTATCAAATTATAATAAAAAATTATCGTAGTAAAGAAAAAAATTATCGTTTCACGATAATTTTATTTTCTGTATATGCGGTGTTTAAGAATGAGGTTTATAAATTTGAGTTAGGTTGAGTTGTTTTGTCTGGCCATGATGGAAAATATATCAGTTGTGATACCAATTTGACGGAAATAGGGAGGCCATATCCGATTATTTTTTCTTCGGGGTATAGGGGGAATCAAAGAGTCGGTTTAAAATCTATTTGTCTTATTTCGAGGTTGTAGCACAACTTGTTGAATTATCGTGTTCGCTATTGAACATATAGTTTGCCAGCGCTAGTGGCTTGTTTGCTGATTGCTTAGCTACTCCTCGTATGATTGAGAGTATAAACTGTGTTTGAATAGTCATAATAGGTAGGATATGCGCAATCAGTTGTGGATGTTGGTCGTTGCTTTTATTTTTTTATTGATACCGAAATCGTATGCACAGGTATTGCCACATAGTACCAAGGATTGGCAACTTGCAGACATCCCTCCAACACTTATGCAAGTCAAACAAGATGAGGCTATTTTTGCTCCGATTGCGGGTGAAATGAAGGCAGTAGCGGAGCTTTATGCAGAACATGGCTTTTATTTGTATAGTCCCGCAGGTGATTACCGACCGATGCAATTCGGTAATGATTATGCTTACGTGAATGTCGACGCAATATCGACTCAAAAACCACGCTTAGCCCCTGTAGATGATCGGCTGAATGATTTAAATAATCCAATTTATGATTATTTACTGACAACGCAAAATACCCCGGTTTACCGTTCCGCTAAAGAAAGCAACCAGCCAATCGCGATGTTGTTCAGTAATCTGCGCTACCCAGTGTTAGATCGTATGATCAAAACGGAAAAAGGGGGGCAGAAGATAGCATGGCTGATTATTCGTTTAGGAGATCGCTTAGGCTATATCAAATTAGCGGATGTTGAGATGGATAAAGGGATCCCAATTTTGACCTATCACCATCTATTAAGAAACAGCGAAAATAAAAAATTTCAGCATACTTCGACGACGACTTCAGTTGAAGCATTTCAAACGCAAATGAATTATTTGAAGCAAGCGGGTTACCAGACATTAGCTTTGGAAGATATTGAAGGTTATCTAAATAAGTCTGTGAATTTACCCGCCAAATCGGTCGTGCTTACTTTTGATGATGGCTTAAAGTCAGTTTATCGCTATGCGTATCCGATTTTAAAAAATAATCAGCAGCAGGCGACCTTATTTGTGATTTCATCACGAGTCAAAACAATTCCTCAAAAATGGAGCCCAGATGGGTTGCAATTTATGAGTAAACAAGAAATTAAAACCAGCCAAGATGTCTTTAATATTCAGTCGCATACGCATTTTTTACATAAGTTAGATTACCGCAATAGCCCAATTCTATTTAGCCGCAAGGAACATACTATTTTTCTCGATTTCCAACGTTCTATGCGGGTATTACAGAAGTTTGAGCCAAACCAACGTTATTTAGCTTACCCATTTGGTGGTTTTAATCAAACTGCCATGATAGCGGCAAAACAAGCGGGGCTAGGCCTTGCTGTGACAACAATTCAAGGTAAGGTTCATTTAGGTGATAATCCATTTGCGCTAAAAAGACTTTATGCACTGAAAACAGATCCCATTGAGAAATTTGCCCAAATGGTTGGTAATAGTGGTGATGAAATTATCAATCAAAACATTGTGGTAGATAGATAGTAAGATTTAATTGATACGTTTAAATATCATATTCAGACAATAAATCACAAGGATTAAGTCTTTGTGATTTATTTTTTACCTTGCCCCATTTCTTTTAAGAATCGTTGCTGGTAACTAAATAATTCTTTAGAAGAAATACAATGATAATCCATTGAGAATTGTTTGGCGGTATCTTCAATGATTAATGCTAAAGCTGGATAATGACGATGATTCCAATTTGGAAATAAATGATGGGTTAAATGTAAGTTCAAGCCACCTAACCAATAAGTTAACCAGCGGGGTGTGGTATGCCAATCGTAAGTGGTTGAAAAAGTATGATGGTAAAACCCATGTGGCATATTGCCTTGTTCTGGTGGTGTATAGAAGGTGGCTTTTGCCCAGTGAGTTCCCAATATCAAGACGACAAACACCAAAGAAGCCAACATTTGACTCAATAAATAGATCAGTAATAGGGTTCCAAGGCCAATGTGTTTATCGGCAAGGGCGTAAAATGGAATAACAATCGCCACGACAATATGCAGCAGTTTGGCCAATAAAAATGCCATGATGCCGCGTTGCCCTTGATGGCGCATATGTGGAGCGACTCGCGTAAAGTGGAATCGGTCTAACCAATCAAATAACCAAATCAGCGCTGGGAAGGTTAATGCTGCAACAAGTGGCCAATAAAGATGTTGCGCCCTCATAAAAGGGTACCAACGTTGGTGAGGTGTTTGTCGTAATACAAAGTTTTCTTCAATATCCAGATCATAATGGCGAATATTGGTGTGAGCATGATGGAAAATAATATGTCGTACTCGCCAACATTCAGGATCGAGGCCTAGAGGGATGGTGACCCAAAAATTAAGCCAGCGATTAGCTTTCGCCTGTTTGAAAATCGCATTGTGAGAGGCATCATGAACAAGATTGATTGCAAGTAGTAAGGCAAAGCAGATAAATAGCGGATAAAATACAAAAAAAGTCCATGTACTATTTAACCACAATGCAGCAGCATAACACCCCAAGCAACAACTCATCAGCAAGATGCTTTTTAGGTAAAATTGACTGTCAGCAAAACGGTGATCGCCATGCTGTTGCAAATAGTGGTTCGCTGCCTTCATCAATGCTTGGCGAAACGCTTGATCAAGGCGTTGTTGATAGCCAAGCGGCCTAAGTGGTTCAGGACGCATGCTTAACCTGCTTAGGCTGTCGGCCTATGCCAAACAGTAATAGTAGACTATGTAGCCAAAGAGCCGCAGTAAAGATTAGCCAAAATGGGCTAAGCCATTGCCAAATAAATAACACGCAAACAAATAATATAGAAGCAATGGTGAACCAGCTCCATAGGCCGGTTGTACTGCCGTCAGAAAGCCCCGATAAAGCTAAAGTACCCGAGGCAAGTAGCACAAATAGAATGACTTGCTGGAGAGTGGTTCCTTGGTAGCCATAACCATATAAATACACATAGCCAATCACTAATGTGAAAAGTAACAGTGTCCCCAAGACAAGCTGCCATTGGTTGATTTGATACTGTGAAACCTTTTGCTTAATCGACTGTGGTTTGCCCTTGAATATGCGCCAAAATGGACGGTTATTATCAATAAACGGATTTTCAGTTGCGGGTTCACCTTTGATGCCATAGTGGTACTCGGTATCAGGAAGGGCAGAAAATGTGCCGAACCATTTATCCCAAAAAATAAAACTACCGCCAAAGTTACGATTTGAATAATGGCCTTCTTTTACATGGTGAACGCGATGGTGAAGTGGGGTAACCATGATTTTCTCCCACCAACCGAGATGTGGTATCAAGGCACTATGGTTAAAAAACTGGATGCTATAGTGCAGGATCGAAATGGTGATAAAAATCTCTAACGGCACTCCAAGTAGCGCTAATACCATAAAAAAGGGAATTGAGGTTAATGATGAATACCATGAATTGCGCACACCCAGTGAGAGGTTAAAGTGTTCACCTTGATGGTGTACCACATGGACGGCCCACAATAAACGGAATTTATGGTGTAAACGGTGTAACCAATAGAAGCCGAAATCCCAAGCAAATAAGGTAAAAATCCAGACTAAGGCGATAGGCCAATGATCCACGACACCCAATGAAAAGTGGCTAACCACAAAACCGTAGCAAAATAATTCTAATCCACGAAATAGCCACAACATGATATGGCCTGAATTGAGGTTAAATACCCATTCTTGCCAGCTAATTGAACCTTTCTGAGTTTTCACAATAATGACTCCCTCAAGAGTCACAACCAGCAACATGAAGATAATAGGAAAAGTTAATTCATTCACTAGCGCTTTCTCCATGGGGCAAACGGTTTTGTATCCAGCGGGCAATATATAGTGCCGCGATTGCTGTGATAGCCCCTGTGACTACATCAATAAATAGATGGCGCTTCAATACTAAAACAGAAAAACAGATAGCAGCGGCCCATAATAAATAGAGAGTCGTACGAAATTTGTGGTGTTGTGACCATAATGCACTGAGCACGACAAGAGTCAATGAGACATGTAGAGAAGGTAATAAGTTTTGTGGGCTATCGACACTTATCAAATCACACAGTGCTCGTTCAGACAGTGAAATACATTCAATAAATGGATAATGCATGGTGGTTGGATAAATCAGATAAACAGCCCCCGAAACTAAAGCACAGACTATCATGGCTAACATTAAAGAGCGTATACGATGGTAGGCGCTAAATAAGTAACCGAAAGGGATAAATAGGAAAAAAGACAGATAAACCCATATTGCATTGGTACTGTATGCGACAGTATTATCAACCCAACTTGGGGACAATAACGTCGCATGATCACTGATTTTGCCGGTGAAGTTATACACAATGCCGACAGTTCCCCAGCCAATCAGGCAAGAAAGCAAGCGTAAGAAAATATGATTAAAATTCATTCAGCACCTTCACGCGTGATCCTTCTGCGCTTTACGGCAAAAGACGGTAACACGGGGTCAACGGTGAGAGTCCAAGAAAGCTTATCGGTATCAATATGCTGTTTTGCAAAATAAGCTACTAGATGGCGCTGGCACTGGGTTAATTGATGCGCAGAGCATTCACTCTGTAATGTCAGGTGGTTACCTTTTTGGAGTAGCCTAAAATCAGCCGTGATGGGTAATTGATTCACGATAATACGCGCAACGGGATCGGCAAACAGTGTGACTAAATTACCATCATGATCAGGTAATAAAAGTTGATCGTCACAACGGCCTTCTATTTGCTCAATAGCTAATTGAGGATCACCGCAAGGACAAGGTGTATCTCGTACGACTAAAATATCATCGAGTTGATAACGAACGATTGGCTGTGTTTTACGAGTAAAATCGGTAATGATTGGTGAAAAACGCCGTTCATCTAACCAATGTGGTTCAATATGCAAAAAAGCCTCATTGAGATGCATCGTCCCATGCGGACATGTGCAGCCTAAAAAACCTTCTGTCGCTTGATACACTTCAGCGACATGGGGAAAGCATTGCTGCAACCGTTGCTTATCATGGGGTTGTAAAACCTCGGCAACGGAAATGACTTGATTGACATTAAGCTGTATACGCTGCTCTTCTACCGCTTGAGCAATTGCACATAATACTTGAGCTGGGGCGACAATGATGGATGGCTGATAACGTTCCAATGCCTGTAGTTGCTGGCAAAAATCTGCATAGAGATCGTAGAAACGCAGTGAGATCCAACGGTTATTCACACTCTCATATAGGTTATTATTAGCACGTAAAAACAAGGCCACGCGCTCACCCTTGAATAAGCCATTTGGCAACATTTTGGCTAACATGCTACCTGACCAGATATGCTGCTCTTGAGGGCTGACGACAAACAACCCACGACGCCCAGAGGTTCCAGAGGACAGCCCAACACTGTACTTGCCAACTTTGGGGGCAAAATCACGTGATTGTTCGCTTTGCTGAGCACAATGGAATAGTACTTGGCTAGATAAACCTGCGGTATTCATTTGATCGAAGTGATCCATCATGATTTGTTTATTCATAATGGGAAATTGTTCAAGAGGGCGATCAATAAAGGCTCTAAAATAGGGGCTTTTACGCAATACCTTATGTTTGAAAGCCGTAAGCTGTTTTTGCTGATAAGCTTCTAGTTCAGCTCTACTTTTAAAATGGCGATGGCGAGTACGCCAATAATGCCATAGCATTGCGACTATCAAATTAACTCCCCTTCGTGACACAGCTGAATGGCAATATTTTGCTTATCAAGTTCATGTAATTTATTCAGAGTTTGATAATAAGCTTGTTTATTATCCATGATGATATGTGCAATCGCCATTGGGCCACGTAACTCACGGTAATTGGTTGGGGACCAAGCGGCATCCCCTGCCAGCAATACCCAGCCATGCTCAGTGAGGACGCATAGGCCGATATGCCCTGGGGCATGTCCCGGTAGTGGAACAATCAATAATGTTTTTTGTGAGTTGACAGCGAAGCCTTGACCTAAGATTTGTAATTCAGCGGGCAGATCAACGGCTTCAAAACCTTCATAAAACTGTGCGCGTTGTTCAAAGTCCTCTGGGATCAAACCGCGAACAAAAGCCCCTTTAAGCGCTGCAAAGCCAGTTAGTCCGCGTGTTTTTTGCCAGCCATCGCCTGAACAGAGAAGCGGCACATCGGGGAAATCACGGAGACCTGCAATATGATCACCATGAAAATGTGACAAAATAATGCCATTGAGATCGCTAGGGGTGATCCCTTCACGAGCAAGTTGGTTAATGAGTGCATCTTTAGGGTCAAAATAGACAGGTGTGACAGTACGGTATAAACGCATGATGCCATTACGGGTACTTTCATAAAAGTGGTTTGCATAACCCGTATCAAATAGCCAACGCTGCTTTTCATTATGTATGAGCCATGCCCTAGCAGGAAATTTACATGCCTTAAAACTGGCTCCTTTGAGCGCTACGCAACCGGGGTGAGTACAGTATCCGACTTCGAATTGCTGGATAGTTAACATCATTTCTCCTGCTGACGGAGCCATTGTGCAGTTAAATGGATCCCTTCTTCCATATCAAAAATAGGGGTATAGCCTAACTCTTGCTGTGCTTTACGGTTATCAAGTGTCATGGTGAAATACGCCGCACCTAAACTATAGCGAGTGAGCAATGGCTCTTTTTTGGTGAGGTGAGAAACACCCTCCAGCAATGTCGCTAGTGTGAATAACACGGGATAGGGTGCAGCGCTTATCTGACAATCTAATTGTAACTCATTAAATAATTGCTCTAAGGTTTGCCTGAGTGGTTGAGGTTGCTGGTTCGTTATATTATAAGAAGCACCACTCGTGAGTTTGTCTTGAGTTGTGGCCAACATCATGCTGTGCACAACATTGCCAACGTAGGTTAAATCAAAGGCGTTTTTTCCACCATCAGGTAGAATGAGTTTGCCATTTCTGGATTTTATTTGCGCCAATAAACGTGGCAACAGCACGCGATCATAAGGACCAAACAACCCTCTAGGCCGAAGAATGGTATAACGGGTTTGCGGATAGTAAGCAACACTACGAGCAATAGCGGTTTCCGCTAAATATTTGGTTCTTGCGTAGTGATTGGCGAAACGGAAATTGGCTTGTGATTCAGGAATATTTTGCTGATGTGTGAAATTAAAATAAATCGCGGGGGTTGAGATATGAATAAATCGCGAAATCTGCTGTTCACCTGCGGTATCGGCTAACATTTGTGTTGCATAATAATTGATGCGAGCGAAATCATCATATTTCCCCCAAGGGGATGATAGCGCAGCACAATGCCAAACAGCATCACAATCGTGCATCATGGTTTTGGCATCTGTACTCGATAAATTAGCAAGATCACAAGGGAAAAATTGTGCGCCTTGTTGGGTAAGCAAAGTACCGATTTCTTGATTTCTCCCACAAGCCACCACTTGGTGTCCCTGTTGAAGGAGGCCATCAACAGCATTACGACCAAGGCCGCTGGTTGCGCCAGTCACTAAAATTTTCATGGGATCAGCACCATAGAGCAAAAAGCTAACCCAGCAGCGGTACCAATCAGCATGACATTAGGTTGTCCATAAAAACGCCCACTGATGATTGCTTCATGGAGTGCCGAAGGGATCGACGCCGCGACTTGATTGCCGCGAAAACGATAAATATCAATTAATTGTTCTGATTTAACTCCTAAGCGTTGCCGCATATGTTCAAGGGATAAGTGGCTCGCTTGGTGGGGAACGACGGTACCAATCTGATTAAGCTGTAACTTTGAGTCAGTTAATACCTGCTGCATAAAATCTTCTACCAATGAAGATGCCATGCGGAATAGCTTTTTGCCTTGCATATGAAATAAAAAGTCATCGTCAGTCATGCCTGCGCGTGGGTTTTTACGTGTTCCCCCCGCGCGGATCTCGCACAGCTCGATGCCTTTAGTATGTGTTTCATGGTGATAAGTGATAATTCCGCTGGTGCCATCCCCTTTTTCGACAATCATGCATGCGGCACCATCACCAAAAATTAATGAGGATTCTTGGTCTTGCCAATCAATACCGCGAGAGGCCAAATCTGCCGAAACAATCGCAATGCGTTGATATTGGCTAGTGGCAAGAAAGCCTGCTGCAACTTGCAGTGCAGTGATAAAGCTGACACAGCTGGCATTCACATCAAAGCAAGCAATACCTTGTTTCAACGAAGATTGCTCAAGAATATGCGCGGCGGTGCAAGGCAGTGCTTGTACGGAAATCGCTGATGCTGAAATCAGCATATCAATGCTGTGTGGCACAATGTGTTGGGTTTCTAGCGCGTGATGGATTGCCTTGGCGGCTAGTTCAGCTTGGGAGTCGTTATCTTTCGCATGGAAGCGATGTTCAATACCGGAGCGTTTAGCAACATAACCTTTTGGTTTGTTGAGTTTAATATCCAACTGCCATGATTCTATTTTATTTTCAGGAAGCGCAATGCCTGATGAAATAATTTTTATTGGAGTTAGGCCATTAGGCATCGTGAGACTTACCTTTATAAATCATTATATTCGTCATACTTCAAGATGCAGGGTTGTTGCCTAGCTGCGTCGCGAATTATTTAGAGTATATAAATAGCAGAGTTCCTTTACCTGTCATATAGGATAAATGCTGCTATTTAAACAGGGGACCCTTGATTGAAGTGATGGACTGTTTCTTCAAGTAAAGTTGTTATTATATGTTGTAAATGGGCTGAATGTGATGAGAGCCAAGCTACATCAATCGGCCAAGTCGAAAATGGTTTATCTTCAAGAGGAATAAAGTGGATATCGTGATGGCTAATATGTCGAGCGCTATACGGTAATAAACTGATCCCTGCTCCAGCAGCAACTAAAGCAATAATGGTTTGAATATCACTAGACTCTTGGGCTGGTTTGAGTGATAGCTGCTGATGTTCTAAAAATTGGCTAATTTGCTGAGACAAACCCGCACCTCGCGCTTTGCGTAATGCCAAATAAGGATGGATTGTTAACAGCTGTTCTATGGGTTTATCCACCCATT
This sequence comes from Providencia manganoxydans, assembly GCF_016618195.1. Taxonomy (NCBI): domain Bacteria; kingdom Pseudomonadati; phylum Pseudomonadota; class Gammaproteobacteria; order Enterobacterales; family Morganellaceae; genus Providencia; species Providencia manganoxydans. The sequence goes on along the minus strand of NZ_CP067099.1, from coordinate 3,857,333 downwards.
GTGAATGTGAAATAGCGAGAGCTAAGGTTTCTTGTTTTAGCGGGTAGATTGAAAATTGTGATGGAAGTTTTTTGTCAGGGCGACGTAGAAAGGCTATTTGTAGCTGGCGGTTTTCCAATTTTTGGATCATGGTCTCTGATGGCATATCATCCAACGAAATTGTTGTCTGAGGTAAATGTTCCCGTAAGTGGGCAACAAAAAAAGAGGCTTCATGAAAAGCTGAAATGCCAAAACCCACGCTCAGTGACGTTGGAAGTTGTGTATTTAACTCAATAGCTTTATGTAGCAATTTTTCTGTTCTTGATAGAATTTGTTGAGCTAAAGGTAATAACGTTCGACCACTGTTTGTCAGGTGTGCTCCATGGCGCCCACGTTCAAATAAAACCACTGAAAGCTGCTGTTCAAGTAGCTTGATTTGTTTGGTTAGCGCCGGTTGGGTGATATGCAACAGTGATGCGGCCGCATGATAGTTAGCCGTTTCAGCTAAAATGACAAATGCACGTAATAAACGACTATCCATCATGCCTCTTTAATAATCTGAATGGGCCAAAACCATAATTAGTTTTATCAGTATATGACTTATTATGACTTAACACAGGGCTTTGAGATAGCCACCGCAGTATCAGCAAAGCGTACACTTCGGGTATCACGTTCATAACCCATGGTTTGTGTTAGCGCACCATATAGCTCAGGGCGGCGCCCTGAAAGCCAACGACGGCCTGTTGACATCGGGAGCAGGTCTAAATCGAGATCAGCAATAATGATGTCATCTTCTATTGCATGACTTTCTTTGATGATGCGGCCATATGGATCGATGAGCATGGCATTACCCGTGCGTATCTCGTCCTCATCTCGGCCGACTCCATTACTGAAAACGTAAAAAACACCATTATCATGAGCTCTAGCAGGTAGCCAGCGCATTAACCAACCACGGCCGTGTTCACCTTGAAATGCGTTACGCAGTGCTTCTGGTGCTTGTTGTCTATTTTCCCATAATGCCATCGGGATTGGTTTCATGCTGTGAGGGCTACGAGAATTTGTTCCACCTGTTTGGTGAGGTGCTAAAATAATATCAGCGCCCATTAATGCAGTAATACGTGAGTTCTCGATCAGGTTGTTATCCCAGCAGATCAAAATACCCGCCTTTACCCCCCAAGGTGTATCGAATACCGTGTAGCTATCACCTTGTTGGATGATTTGATGTTCAAAAGGATGCAGTTTTCGATGTGCGTGATAGCTACCATCAGGCATACAGGCGACCCAAGTATTATAGCACTTATCATCTAAACCTCTTTCAATTAGCCCAACACCAATAATCATATTGAGTTCTTGTGCTCGTTGCCGGATCGGAGTGAGTGATGGGCTATTATGTAAGGTTTCACTGAGTTGATAAACATCTTCATCGGACAATTTGGGTACATGCCAATAACCTGTAATACACATTTCAGGTAAAGCTAAAATTTGCACATTTTGTGAGGCAGCCTGATCGATAAAATGATGGATCTGCTGAAGGTTATAATCTTTGTCGGAAGCTTTATGTTGAAACTGTACGGTCGCAACTCGTATTTGTTTGGTCATGGCATCAACTCCTCTCTAATGAAAAGTAGATGACACCATATAATGAAACCTAAATATAATGAGATATTCTCTAATTCAATAACTATTGGTTATCGAATGGAGCGGCGATCTGGATAGAATATTGTATGCTTATCGCTTGAGTTGTTGGCCAAAAAGAGGGGTATTTCATCGATTGATTTTTAATTTTTTGTACAAACTGGTATTTAATATTGATAGTTGTATTTTTTCTAATCAATTTTGTGAGTTATTGTCACATTTTTTTTGGGGTTTATGTTGTTTTATCATAATTGATGTATTAAATAGAAACACTTTTTATTGGTTTGTTACATTCACCTATCCATATAACTGATTGATTATAATCATTTATTATTCTGAAAGATAAACTAAATACTAGTAAATATAACCAATAAGTCTGATTTATTATGAGTTATAAGGTTAAAATCAGCTAAGCATTGATTAAGTATATAAAATGTATCTAAAAGGAGGCGATCTTAGTTTTTAATATGTTCCGTACTCCTTTATTGTGTATTGATTTGCTGCTGCACTCTTAGATTGAAAGGATCGGATAACATAAATAAACCATTGTGAATGGTAAAATTATTATAATCTAAAATAAGTGATTTAAATTAAATTTTAATTTAAATTATTTTAATTTCTCTATATATATCAATAATGAAATGAAATTATTTCATAATAGTACATGGAGTTTATTATTAAATTGTAACTAGAGAATTTTTTTATACAAATACAACGTTTAAGTGTAATATGTAATAGTTTTATTTATCATTGAGTTATGTGTTTAAATTTATTTTTTTCAAGAAGATCAAACATAGTAAAATACTAACTAAATTATTTTAAAATTTAAGATTTTCTCAAAGGATATATTTGATAGGTTTTATCTAATTTGATTGATTGTATCGATCGTTACAAACAGTTTTACTTTCAAATAATGAAATCTATAATTAAGTCAAATCCCATATTTATAATCTGGGCTGTTTCTTTTAATTATGACGATTTAAAATAACAATTTACTAAATTTACTATAGTTAAATCTTACTGATTTTTATTTTCGTCTATAGATCGCTTAATATGAGCTCGGGTCTGAACAAATGAAAAATGTAAACCAGATCGTTGGTAAAGAAATTCGCAGAAGAAGAAAGAAACTAGGTCTCTCTGGTATTGAGCTTGCCGATCTTATTGGTGTAAGCCAGCAGCAAATTTCTCGTTATGAAAGAGGGGAATGTAATATTACCTTAGGTAATCTTCTTAATTTAGCGAAAGCACTAGAAACAGACTTGATTTGTTTTTTTAATGACGATATTTTTTTAATTGAAAAATATTCTGAATCAAAGAAAACAGCCGAAAATAAATCTAACACTATGAAGTATAGAATGGTGAATCATTATTTATAGTTTGTAATTTATCTTTAATAAATCGCCTTAATAAAAATTAAATTCTACCTGACGATTTTATATCGTTAGGCAGTTTGTATGTCAGTCGTCTTTCTTAAAATAGGAATATAAAATGAAATTATCTAAAATTGCATTAGCTACAATCATTGCAGCTTCATTTGTAACTGGTGCCGCAAATGCAGCAACTGATCAAGGAAGTGGTGTTATTAACTTTAAAGGTAAAGTGATCAATGCACCATGTACTTTGCCTGGTGATGGCACCGTTAACGTCGATTTAGGTCAAGTTGCAAACAAAGTATTAGAAACTGGTAATAAATATAGCCAAAGCGTTCAATATACGATTGCATTAGAAAACTGTGACTTAGGCGAAGTTAAAGATTCAGATGATAATGTTCTATTCCCAGCTGTTAGCAAAGTTAAAGTCACTTTCTCTGGTACCCCTGATTCAACAAAAACTGAGCTATTAGCGAATACAGGTACATCTAAAGGCGTTGGTGTTCGTTTGATTAACGCTGATGGTGCAGTAATGAAAGTTGGTGATACTAGTGTTGAATTACCAATGGTTGCTGGTCCTAATAAGTTGACTTTCAGTGCACGTGTTGAAGCGAACGGTAGTAAAGTTGAAACAGGTAGCATTATCTCTCAAGCAACTTATGCATTAAATTATCTGTAATTTAATTCGTTATATTTTAAATTATCTAATTACTGATACAGTAAAAATACTTAAATCATGCATGTTATTTGCAAGGTTTGAGGGCTGTTTATCGTCTAGATAATACTTGAACTATACCGAAAATATTAAGTAACAGGTAATGAATTGCCTGTTACTTTCCATCTTTTGTTTTAATTGGTTTACCTATTTTGACAGGGATCATCATGTCTTTATCGCCTCAATTTAAAGTGAATAAAGTATTATTCTCTATTCTGCTGGCACTGTCTGTATCCGGTGTTTCTAAGGCTGTAGAGTTTAATATGAATATTATTGATGCAAAGGATAGAGATAATATTGATCTCAGTCAGTTTTCTAACCCTGATTTTATACCCGCAGGTGAGTATCTTACGGATATTACATTAAATGGCCGAAAGCTCTCTGGACAATATTTAATTAAATTTAATGAAATTAATAAAGATACTTCTTCACTTTGTATAACCTCTGAAATGGTGCAATTATTTGCACTGAAAAAAAAAGTTAGCAATGAAATATTAAAGAATAAAAATGGTCAATGTGTTGAACTACCTAAATCAACAGATATTCACTATCGTTTCGATAAAGCTAACCAAAATATTTTATTTTCAGTGCCTCAAGCTTGGCTCGAATATGATGATCCTTATTGGGTGCCACCATCCCAGTGGGAAAATGGTATAACAGGTGCATTTATTGATTATAATTTATTTGCTAACTATTCTGCACCGAAAAATAATAGCGAAACGGTTAGTGCGAGTAGTAATGGTACCGCTGGGGTTAACTTAGGTGCGTGGCGCTTTCGTGCTGATTATCAATATCAATATAATCGTTCACAAGGAACAAGCAATCAGCGATTCGATTGGACTCAGCTGTATGCATTTAGAGCGTTTCCTGAATTAGGTGCAAAAATATTATTAGGTGAGTCTTATTTGAAAACGGATATTTTTGATAGTTTCCGTTTTGTAGGGGCGTCATTTTTTAGTGATAGCCGAATGCTACCCCCTTCTATGCGTGGTTATGCACCTCAAATTACAGGAATTGCACAAACCAATGCAACCGTCATTATTTCCCAGAATGGGCGTGTGATTAAGCAAACTCGAGTTGCACCGGGTCCGTTTAATATTCAGGACATTACTGAAGCGGTGCAGGGAACGTTGGATATTGCCATCGAAGAAGAAAATGGCTCAAAAACAACTTATCAGGTGACCGCGACCTCACTGCCATTTTTAACTCGACAAGGCCAGCTGCAATATAAGTTTTCAGCTGGTGAATCAAGTCCTTTCGGGCGTTCACAGCGAGTTGAACCACGATTTTTTGCAGGTGAAGTGTCCTATGGGCTATGGAGTAATACGTCCATATTTGGCGGTTTGATCGCGACAATAGATAATAATAACTATCAGGCTGTGAACATTGGTATTGGTCAAAATATGAACCAATTCGGTGCTATCTCGTTTGATATTACACGAACCAATGCAAGACTTGATCATTTTGGTACCTATTCTGGAAACAGTTATCGACTGAATTATTCTAAACGTTTTGAATCTACCAATTCACAAGTTACTTTTGCTGGCTATAAATTCTCGGAAAAAGAATTTTTAACCATGCCGCAATATATTGATGCGGCTAACGGTGTGTTGGATTTTAGACGCGATAAAAACGTTTATACCGCATCTTTTAATCAATATATCAGCCCACTTGATGTGACTTTGTATTTCAATGCCTCTCATCATCAATTTTGGAACAGTGAGTCGACAACAACATTTGGCATGAGTCTGAGCAAGATTTTCAGTTTAGGTAAACTGAAAAATATTTCGGCTACATTGTCGCTGAATAAAATTAAATATCAGGAAACGGATGATAACCAAGCCTATTTATCATTCTCTATTCCTCTAGAGAGTGGTGGTTCAGTAAGCTATGACATGCAATATGCAGATGGTGGTAAAAGCTTAGGCCAATCTGTTGCCTATTATAGTGAGAACCTTAATAACAACTATTGGAGTGTGCGTGTTGGTGGAGATAAGCGTGAGTTAGGTCGTATGGAGCCGAATCTTAGTGGTAGCTACCAATATTCATCACCATACGGTGTGTTAAACATCAATGGTACTGATAACATTAATTCTTACAGAGCGTTAGGCGGAAGTTGGTATGGTTCGATGACTGCGACAAAATATGGCGCTGCCTTGCATCGTAATGGAACCGCAAATGAACCTAGGATCATGATTGATAGTGGTGATGTTGCCGGTATCTCAATTGACAATGGCCAATCAGTGACTAACCGCTTTGGGGTAGGCGTAGCAACCAGTTTAAACAGTTTTTCTAACTCTGATGTATATATCGACATGAACACTCTACCAGATGATGTTGATGTGAATGACAATATTATTGGTAAAACCCTAACCGAAGGTGCGATTGGTTATCAAATGATCCGCGCAAACCAAGGTAAACGCATTTTAGCCGTAGTTCGTTTAGAAAATGGTAAATATCCACCATTAGGTACCAGTGTGGTGGAAATAAATAGCGGTAGAGAAGTGGGGATCATTGCTGACAATGGCATTGTTTATTTGACAGGTATTAACCCAGATGAGGAATATTCTGTTAAATGGGCTGGTGGAAATGAGCAATGCCGTTTGAACTTCACTAATTTTTCCGAGAAACAACAAAGTAAAGTTTTACTTCCCTGCCTTTAAAGGAAAGCGTTATGAATAAAATGTATCGATCCTCTGTTTGCTTTGCATTTATATTGCTGAGTGTGCAAACAGCATCAGCGGCAATTAATATTGACCGTACAAGGATTATTTTTCCGGGACAGGATAAATCTGTTAGTTTAGTTATTAATAATCAAAGCAAAACGATGCCTTATTTGGCGCAATCATGGATGGAAGATGAAAAAGGTAATAAGGTTTCTGAGCCTTTTACTGTGCTTCCTCCAATGCAACGAGTTGAGCCAAATGCAAAAAATCAAATAAAAATTATTAAAACTGAAGGATTAGATAAATTACCTCAAGATAGGGAATCATTATTTTATTTAAATGTGAGGGAAATTCCACCTGTTTCTGATAAAGAGAATGTGGTGCAAATCGCGATCCAGAGTCGTTTAAAAATGTTTTATCGACCGCCTCAAATTGAAAACAACAGCGATAAAGTATGGGCTAAGGAACTTAAATACACTCACACAGGCCGCAATTTAGTGATTGCTAATCCAACAAAATATTATGTCACGTTGGGGTATTTAAGCAGTGACTCAAAGAATAATTTTCCGGGTTTTGAAAGTGTAATGATTGCCCCGATGTCACAAGAAACGGTCACGGTTCCTGCCACACCTTTTAGTCAGTTATACAGCGGTTATATGGATGATTATGGTGGAATGAAAATGCTTACCTATCAGTGTGCTGCCTCCGTTTGCCAATTAACTAAAGATAGTAAATAGGAATTGACGATGAGAAATTGCTACGCATCAATAGGCTTGTTTATTTGTATGCTATTTTCTAGCACTATTTATGCAGATAGTAGCATGATGAAAGGTGATTTGAATTTTACCGGTCAAGTTATTTCATTGCCTTGTAAGATCAGTTTTTCATCATTGGATCAGAATATTGATTTAGGACCGATTTCTCTTAATTTTTTTAATGAAATAGGGGACAGAAGCCCCAAACAAGAAATTAAATTGAAATTTGATGATTGTATTTTTCCTTCATTCAATCGTAATGACAGGGAGCCAGTAGTACGGATCATGTTTATTTCTGAGCCAACAAAAAGTACTGACCGTAATTTATTTGGCGGTAAAACCCTTTTAAACGGTTACGGTATTCGGTTAATGGATAAAAATGGGAATACGGTGCCAAATGGAGAGTATCGTAATTACCCTATTTATTTTGACGATAACCAGCAAATAACAATTTATTCAATGTTAGAAAGCTATCTTCCTCGAAAAGATTTAACTGTAGGTAATATTAAAACACAAATTACGTTGAGTATTGCCTATCTTTAATTAAGGTGTATAACGCATGATACACAGAAATATCAAATATAGTAGTTTCTTACTTTTATTATTATTAACGTTTTTCAGTACAAGGGGATTCGCTTTAGATTGCGTGGAAAGTGGTACCGGTGTGGTTATTAAACCTCCTGTCCCTGTTGGGCAACTGGCTATTCCAGCAGATACGCCTGCTGGTACCATTATATGGCAGTCTGATCCTATGACTGTGACAGTATTTTGCGATAATGTACTTGGGAATATGGTTGACGTCGTTCATATGTATTTCAACCCAACATCCCAGAAATTAGGAACTGGCCTATTACTAGGCGCTAATTACCAAGGCCAGCAGCTGGAGCGTGATAAACAAAAAGTCAGTTTAGGGACACCACCTATTAGTGGAAAACAAAATGTTACGGTAGTCGTTAATTTCACATTGTATATTAAAGTTACAGGGGTTGTTCCCCCATCAGGACATTACGATGGTGATAATCAATTTACCGTTTTCCAATTTGATGGTAGTGGTGGAATAAATACGACACCAGGTGCAAAAAACCTAAGATATTCAATTTCAGGGTTGACAGGCATTCGATTTTTAAAATGTGGTGCAGATATTAAAGTTTACCCTGAATCTCAGCAAATTGATTTTGGCCAACTGATGATCACGGAATTGAATCGCGGCCAAGAGTTTACTAAGCAATTTCAAGTTCAAGCGTTAAAAAGAGGCTGTTTAGATAATTTCTCGATGAATGTTAATTTTGAAACAACCGATAAGCTTAACGGTGATTATGCGATTGACCTAGGAAATGGAACAAATTTGACCATCGCAGATGATAAAAACAATCTAGTGAAGTTTAACTATTTCGAGTTTTTTGGTTCCTTACCTAAGGGAAGCACATCTGTTACGCGAACGTATAATGCATCGATTAAGAAATCCAGTACGGTGAAAACAGGGAGCTTTAATGCCTCGACCATTGTACGAATAAATTATTATTAGTGATGTTTGTGGAAGTGTTTTGCCAGGGAATGGCTTTATTGCGCATTAACAAAAAGGTGGCAGGATTAACTGCCACCTGCTTTATTATTTAATACAATGTTTACAGGTTTGATCTTGAACCTGCTCAAAGAAGTTATTCCCTTTATCATCCACTAAAATAAAGGCAGGCAGTCCTTCAACTTCCATTTTCCATACAGCTTCCATGCCGAGTTCTGGGTATTCAAGGCAGCTTAAGCTTTTGACGTACTCTTGCGCAAGTATTGCTGCTGAACCACCAATACTTCCTAAATAAAAACCTCCATGTTTTTTACATGCATCGGTGACAGTTTGGGTGCGATTTCCTTTTGCTAACATCAGCATGCTACCACCATGGGATTGAAAGAGATCAACATAAGGATCCATTCGATTTCCAGTGGTAGGACCTAAAGATCCGGAAACTTTATCTTCAGGTTTTTTTGCTGGTCCTGCATAGTAAACCATGTGATCTTTAAAATATTGTGGTAGCTCTTCGCCACTATCGAGGCGTTCTTTGAGCTTCATATGGGCGATATCACGCGCAATGATGAGTGGCCCACTGAGTGACACCCGCGTAGAAACTGGATGTTTACTGAGTTCAGCTAAAATATTTTTCATTGGTTGGTTTAAATCGATATGCACCACTTTAGCTTCATTGTGATGGCGTAATGACTCTGGAATATATTGCGCAGGATTGTGCTCCATTTTTTCAATCCATATTCCGTGTTTATTGATCTTCGCTTTGATATTGCGATCAGAAGAGCAGGAAATCGCTAATCCGATCGGACAAGAGCCGCCATGACGAGGCAAACGGATAACTCGAACATCATGTGCGAAATATTTCCCACCAAACTGAGCACCAAAGCCGAAGTGGCGAGTCGCTTCTAATAAGGTTTCTTCTAATTCAATATCGCGGAAAGCTTGACCATGTTCATTACCTGATGTCGGTAAATTATCATAATATTTTGTTGACGCCAGTTTTGTCGCTTTTAAGGTTGCTTCTGCTGAGGTACCACCAATAACAAAGGCGATATGATAGGGAGGGCAAGCTGTTGTACCTAGTGCCTTCATTTTTTCAATTAAAAATGCTTTGAGTTTGTTGGGCTCTAAGATTGTTTTTGTTTCTTGAAATAAAGCGGATTTATTGGCTGAGCCAGCGCCTTTATTGACGAATAAAAAATGGTATTCATCGCCTTCGGTGGCAAAAATATCAATTTGAGCAGGTAAATTAGTGCCGGTATTGACCTCGGTATACATATCTAGCGCAGCATTTTGTGAAAAGCGTAGATTCTCTTGCTGGAAAACTTGATAAACACCCCGTGATAATTGCTCCGCGTCGTTACAACCAGTCCAAACTTGCTGGCCTTTTTTAGCTACAATGGTTGTTGTGCCAGTATCTTGGCAATTGGGTAAGATCCCTTTTGCAGAGATTTCTGCATTACGCAGTAGTTGTAACGCGACATACTTATCGTTTTCACTGGCTTCTGGATCCGACAAAATAGCGGCAACTTGTTTTTGATGGGCCGTTCTTAAAAAAAATTGGGAATCATAGATAGCTTGTGCTGCGAGTACGGTTAATGCTTCTGGTTCAATCTTTAATATATCCTTGCCAGCAAATGATTGTACAGAAACATACTTGTTAGTTAATTGATAATATTCAGTATTATCCTCTGCTAAAGGATACGGATCTTGATAGAAAAACTCTTTATTAGGCATTTTGTTCACTCACATATTAATTCAGTGGAATATATTCGTCATACTGCAAGTTGTGCGTTGTATGTTGAGGTAGGGTGATGAAACCCACTTATTACCTAGCTGTCCCTCGAATTATTTAGCGTATTTTGAAAATATGCCCCGTACAGGCGACTGTTATTACTAATTAAATTTTGTGTTTAGATGGTCGATAAAACCGAAATAGATGATACAAAAACTGAATACACTTATTTTTAATAGGGATATTATATTCAATAAAATGGACGAAATAATATGATATTGATTAACATTATAGGTATTAGCTTGCTATTAAAGTGAGAATTGGCATGGGATTGCTGAAGGGATATGTTATTAATGTTACAAGCTATTTGCTGATGAAACCTAAATTAACATGTGTTTATTCATCTTGAGCCAATATTCAGGCATTGATCGGATTTCTACCACTTAATTAACAAATTACTTTTAACAATAAGACCTCTCACGCGATATATAGAGATAAAATATCGATGATGCTTATCATCTTAAGTGTAATAAAAATCATTATAAGACGTAACTCTATGAATAATATATTTAACTTATTTAGAGTATAGTTAGGGTGTGGAGGAGGAAGGACAAAAACTTCAGATCACTAACAATCTTGTTAAGTTGCTTATTTTTCTCATAAAGACAATTATTTCATTGAATTTTCAAAATGAAAGACAAATGAAGTGCCGAAAATGGCTTTCAATTTGCACTAACTGTGTTTATCATGCAGCACTTAATGAAATTTAAATGGCGCTACTGGTTTTGGGCTTTGCTGGGGTTATCTCCGATGAGCTTATACAGTCTTTAACGGTAGCGATTCTATCTGCATTATTAGTAGGGATAGAGTGTAATATAAATGACTGAGACAACCTCTCTGACACCACTCGTTGAATTAAAAGCATTAAATAAAGCTTTTGATGGCAAACAAATTATTTCTGAGCTTGACTTAACCATCCAAAATGGTGAGTTTCTAACCATTTTGGGGCCTTCTGGCTGCGGCAAAACAACGGTTCTGCGTTTAATTGCTGGCTTAGAAGATGTTGATGACGGCAAAATTATTCTTGATGGTCAGGATATTACTGATATCCCTGCCGAGCATCGCTTTGTGAATACGGTATTCCAAAGTTATGCACTTTTCCCGCATATGACTGTTTTTGAAAATGTCGCTTTTGGCTTGCGAATGCAAAAAAACCCTGCTGATGAAATTCAAAAAAGAGTTGACCAAGTATTGCGCATGGTACAGCTTGATGATTTCGCGCAACGCAGACCCGCTCAACTATCTGGTGGGCAACAGCAACGTGTTGCGATAGCGCGAGCGGTGGTGAATCGCCCAAAAGTGTTGCTTCTGGATGAGTCGTTATCCGCCCTTGATTATAAGCTGCGTAAACAGATGCAGAACGAATTAAAAGCGCTACAACGCAAGTTAGGTATCACTTTTATTTTTGTTACGCATGATCAAGAAGAAGCGCTTGCCATGTCAGATCGCATTATCGTAATGCGAGAAGGTAAAATTGAGCAAGATGGTTCTCCTCGTGAAATTTATGAGGAGCCAAAAAACCTGTTTGTGGCTCAATTTATTGGTGAAATCAATATTTTTGATGCAAAAGTACTTTATCGTATTGATGAACAAAGGATCCGTGCCAGTGTAGAAGGTCATGAATGCGATATTTTCACTGCACTTCCTGTAGAAGAAGGCCAATCGGTTCATGTGTTACTACGTCCTGAAGATCTTCGAGTAGAAGAAGTCAACGATACAGAAAACTATCCAGGGTTGATTGGTTATGTTCGCGAGCGTAACTATAAAGGGATGACGTTGGATTCTGTTGTTGAGATGGAAGATGGCAAAATCATTATGGTCAGTGAATTCTTCAATGAAGATGATCCTGATGTTGATCACTCCTTAAACCAAAAAGTTGCTGTAACTTGGGTTGAAAGTTGGGAGGTAGTACTGGATGATCAAGCGTAAACACAAGATCCTGCAAAATGTGATTATCACAGGAGTCGTTGCTTGGTTAGTGTTGTTTGTATTTTTACCAAACATCATGATCATTGGTGCTAGCTTTTTGACTCGTAGTGATACAGACCTTGTTGATATGATTTTTACATGGGATAACTACATTCGTTTGTCTGATCCCATGTACGCTGAAGTTATGCTTCATTCGCTAAATATGGCGTTGATAGCCACTTTTTTCTGTTTGATTATCGGCTATCCTTTTGCGTTTATATTGGCAAAATTACCGAAACGCCTCCAACCTTTAATGCTGTTTTTATTGATAGTGCCATTTTGGACTAACTCATTAATCCGTATCTATGGATTAAAAGTTTTTTTAAGTACTAAAGGGTATTTAAATGATTTTTTGCTATGGATTGGCATTATCGATAAACCTATGAGGCTGATGTATACACCAGAGGCTGTCATATTAGGGTTAATCTATATACTGCTACCATTTATGGTAATGCCGCTCTATTCCAGTATTGAAAAACTGGATAAATCTTACTTAGAAGCAGCAAGAGATCTTGGCGCGAGCAAGTTCCAGACATTTGTGAAAATCATTATTCCGTTAACTATGCCAGGGATTATCGCAGGTTGTTTATTGGTTTTATTACCTGCAATGGGGCTGTTTTATGTGGCGGATTTGATGGGGGGAGCAAAAAACCTCTTGATAGGTAACGTTATTAAGAGTCAGTTCCTGAATATTCGCGATTGGCCGTTTGGTGCAGCAACGAGCATCTTCTTGACAGTGATGATGGGGCTATTGCTATATGTGTATTACCGAGCTGCTAAGCTACTGAATAAAAAGGCATATGAAGAATGATCGGTCGCACGCTACGAGGTGGCTTTATGGCCATCATCTACGCTTATCTTTATATACCCATTATCATTTTGATTGTTAACTCTTTCAATGAATCACGTTTTGGGATTAATTGGCAGGGCTTTTCGACGAAATGGTACGAACTGTTAATGAATAATGACAGCCTGCTGCAAGCGGCTGGGCATTCCATAACGATGGCGGTATTATCGGCAACCTTTGCAACCATTATCGGCACATTAACCGCTGTTGCGTTATTTCGTTACCGCTTTAGAGGTAAGCCATTTGTTGGTGGAATGTTGTTTGTGGTGATGATGTCGCCTGATATTGTGATGGCAATTTCTTTGCTTGTACTTTTTATGATCTTAGGTGTTTCCCTAGGTTTTTGGTCACTATTATTTTCGCACATCACTTTCTGCTTACCTTTTGTTGTCGTAACGGTATACGCAAGATTGAAAGATTTTGATGTGAAAATGTTGGAAGCTGCTCGTGATTTAGGTGCTGGTGAATTTACGATTTTGCGTAAAATTATCTTACCTCTTGCATTACCAGCGGTGGTTGCAGGTTGGCTACTAAGCTTTACTTTATCAATGGATGATGTGGTTGTTTCATCATTTGTGACTGGGCCAAGCTACGAAATCCTACCATTGAAAATTTACTCGATGGTCAAAGTTGGGGTTTCCCCAGAAGTTAACGCACTGGCTACCGTGTTATTATTAATGTCGCTGATTTTAGTTTGCTTGAGCCAATGGGTGATGCGAGATAAGCTGTCCAAGCAATCACAATAGTTTTAGTGTTAAAAAACTGAGCGGCAGCGATTGTCGCTCAATTCTTTTAATGCCATTTGGCGAAGAGGGTAGGTTCTGTTAGGAACCTATAAGATACATATACGCAAAATAATTCGAGTTTGTAACGGTTAGTTGTAACTTGATGCATGGCGAGTATAAACAACACTTTGTTGAGGAATGCTCAGTAATGAAAAAATGGTCCTATTTACTGGCTGCTGGTGTGATGGCTGCAAGTATTGGCGTGGCAACTGCCGCTGACGAAAATAAAGACGTACTGTATTTCTATAACTGGACAGAATATGTTCCCCCCGGTTTATTAGAGCAATTTACTAAAGAGACTGGGATCAAGGTGATTTATTCCACCTATGAATCAAATGAAAGTATGTATACCAAGCTCAAAACCTACAAAGAGGGCGCTTATGACTTGGTGGTACCTTCAACTTATTTTATCTCCAAAATGAGTCAAGAAGGGATGCTGCAAAAGATCGACAAAGACAAATTGAGTAATTTCAAAAATCTCGATCCTAACCTGCTACATAAAGAATTCGATCCACAAAATGATTACTCAGTGCCTTATATTTGGGGAGCGACAGGTATTGGGATTAACGGTGAAGCTGTTGACCCTGCGACTGTCACTTCTTGGGCCGATTTCTGGAAGCCTGAATACAAAAATAGTTTACTGATGATGGATGATGCACGTGAAGTATTCCAAGTTGCTCTAACTAAACTAGGCTATTCAGGGAATACCACCGACCCGAAACAAATAGAAGAAGCCTATAAAGAGCTACAGAAACTACGCCCTAATATCTTAGCTTTTAATTCTGATAATCCAGCAACTCCATTTATTGAAGGGGAAGTCGATGTTGGCATGCTTTGGAACGGTTCGGCGTTTGTTGCTCGCCAAGCAGGCTTACCGATTGAAGTGATATGGCCAAAAGAAGGCGGTATTTTCTGGATGGATAGTTTAGCCATTCCTGCGAATGCGAAGAATCCTGAAGGGGCTCATAAGCTAATTAATTTCTTATTACGTCCTGAAATTGCAGCTCAGGTCGCTGAGTCCATTGGCTATCCAACACCAAATCTTGAAGCGAAGAAAATGCTGCCAGCAGAAATTGCTAACGATCCATCACTCTATCCAAGTGAAGAAGTACTGAAAAAAGGTGAGTGGCAAAGTGACGTTGGTAATACCAATATTTTGTATGAAGAGTATTTCCAAAAGCTAAAAGCTGGCCGCTAATTGATTTGTTCTTGTTTATCTTAAAAATCTTAACGACTGCCGACAAACAGAATAGGTTTGTCAGCAGTTATAGGCATCGCGATTGGCGATGCCTTTTCTTGATTATTTCGCTATATTTTTTGTCACAAACAGTGCGTAGGCATCAGCCCATGTCTGGATAAACTCTTTACTCTTCTGGGCAAAATTATTTTGCTCATCCACCATACCATCAAACCATTTCAAAAAGCACTCAGGTTGATTGAGTGTTGGCATATTTAAAAATGCCAAGCTATTGCGCAGGTGCTGTTGTGCAATTGCTGTACTGATGTTACCGATTGAAACGCCAAGTATACCAGCAGGTTTGCCATTCCATGAATTATCACCCCACGGGCGGGAGCCTTGGTCGATAGCATTTTTCAACACGCCAGGGATTGAGCGATTGTATTCTGGGGTAACAAAAATAATGCCATCACATTGGCTGATTTGTGATTTAAATTGAGCCACAGTCGTAGGCACATGCTGATCAGCATCTTGGTTGTATAAAGGAAGCTCACTAATATCAATGAACTTAAACGTGAAATGACTAGGGAACAGCTTAATCAAAGCATTTGCGACCTTTTTGTTGTATGAATCGGAACGCAAGCTACCAACAACAACACCAATTTGATATTGATTTGACATAATAAAACCCTTTTCACATGAATGAAGAAATACATTTGTATCTTAGTGCTTTATACGGTGGAAGGTGATATTTTCATCATCAAATATCACATTTAACGTAAGTGGTATACCGTTGTATCACGATTATGACTCATATAAAAATTTTAATCATTTCAGTAAATTTCTCAGTGAGAAAATTCATTATACATACTTTAAATAATTCGAAATGCAGGTAGATGCAGAGCATAGATCAACACGCCGACTCGGCGAGCGTAGCGTAATCAACCTCTTGCACCTTGATGTATGAGAAGTATAGTCATAACAGCGTTTTAGCCAGCTATGACCTTTTGACAATATAAAATGCGTGTTTGGCGATAAAAGCGCAGCTCAATTTTATGCTAGTTTAAGTCATGATCAGATAATAACCCGAGACTAGAGTATGCAAATAATTGAATGGGATGATTTCACTCGTGTAGAAATGCGTGTAGGCACAATCATTAAAGCAGAAGTGAATAGCAAAGCCAAAAAACCTGCTTATGTGATGGAGGTAGATTTAGGCGAACAGGGTATTAAACGCTCAAGTGCACAGATCACCGTGAATTATACCCCAGAGCAGCTGATTGGTAAGCGAGTACTCTGTGTTTGTAACTTCGAAGTTAAGCGGATTGCAGGTATTAAATCAGAGGTATTGATTACAGGTGCACCCGATGAAAAAGGTGCGATTGTGTTAGCCGAATTTAATTTGCCGTTACCTAACGGTGCGCTTCTCGCTTAATCATTGTGTTTGTCATGACTTCACGTTACGTATTTTTCGCTAAGCCGCATGTGAATTATTTAGCGTAGGCCGCGCTTTAATTTTTAAAATCGTTATAATTCTCCTATTCGTTGTGAATAGGAGTTATCTATTGCTATTACCTGAACTGCACTATCGACAATACTCTGAAGATGTTATTTCTCATCAACATGATGGGCAGTGGCAGATCGTGTTTGCATTATCAGGGGCAATGGAAATCAATATGCATCGGCAGCACTTTTTATTAGGTGCGGGCAGTGGTGTGGTGATTGCCCCAGGTGTGAAGCATGCCTTTAGTGGGCAATTGGGTAATCAAAACTATGTATTAGAAATGCCAACGACCTCACAGTGGAGTGTTGATGAAAAACTGACCCAGTTTTCGTTAACACCCGCAGCAATAGGGTTACTCAATTGGTTGCAACGCTTTCCTCAGCCGCCCGAACAAAACTTCATGTTAGCTCGATTGTTACTTGCCCAATTAAAACCAGAGAGTCAGTGGATTGATACTGTAAATCAATGGGTAGATGCCCGATTACATTTACCGATCAGCTGCCAAGATATGGCAAATGCATTTTGTATGTCAGTGAGTACTTTGCAACGTAAATTTAAGGCAGAAACACAATTAACTGCGATGCAATTTATCTTACAAAAACGAATGGAAACAGCGAGCCGGTTACTGATGACAATGGCATCGATTGAACAAGTTGCACTATCGGTAGGCTATGAGTCTCATTCTGCTTTTAGCCAAGCATTCCGTCAGTTTTATGGTAAAACACCCATGGAGTACCGCTCCTCTATTCGGGGTTAAATCGTTGCTTAATAAGCGCGTTATATTCGCCATGCAGAAAATCGGTATTGATATTCGCCTGTTTTAACTTTAATTCTAATAAAGTAAGCTGTTTAGATAAAGATGAGTAATTTGGATCGTCCTCGGTGAGGCTTTTTAACATTTCGGCTAGGGTTAATGCATCTTTACGGTATTGCAACTCAGCGGGAAGATAGCCTGAATTTTTCAGTAATCGATAGCTAGCTCTTAATTCAGCTGGGATCTGGCTATCGTCATCGAGTAATAAAGGATGGCCTTCTCCTTTAAGATTATCGAGTTCACCGTTATTTAAAGCTGTTTGAATATGGCGTTCAGCCCAATCATCGATTATAGACATGGTATTTGTTTTCTATTTTATATTTCCTATATAGGATAAACCACATATAGAAAATATAAAATAGGCTGCGTTTTTAGCAGCCTATTCGCAATCAATGACACAAGGCGTAATCTTTCAAATGGGTTCCAACCATCAAATCCTTTAGTCTCTTTTAAGTCATAAGCATAGCTAGCGATTGCAGCCCTAAATAGCTGAAATCCCTATATCTAAATCTGTAAATATGCCTTGTGGAATGGAGTAATCGACCATTGCACTAATGATAGAAAGTACGACTACAAATGCGATTGTCATGCCGAACATGACTAATTTCAGTGATGCTCAATATTATTTAGAGTATAATGTCGCCTCTGCTTGTAACTGCATTTTATTGTATCTTTTATTTGCAATGGGTTGGTACTTTGGTTCGTCATCTAAAAATTGTGCTAGTTGCTCTGTAATATCTTCTAAGAACCAATGCATTGGCGTTTTTAAGGCAATTGATATACGAAATAAATGCAGTAAATCAACTTTGTTTTTACCTCTTTCATAACGTGAAATTTGTTGTTGGCTCACACCAAGTATGGTTGCTAATTGGGAGCCAGTGTAACCCAGCTCTTTGCGTTTTCTTAGGATCCGTTGACCAATCAGATAATGCATCTTTTCACTATTATTTTGAATATACATAATGACCACCTAACTCATTAAGGTATGGTTAAAATGACAGAGCCTGCACCAGCAAATGGCCCTGCGCTAACACGCCCATTGACTTCTAGTTCAGAGCTAATCTGAACCTGAGTGGTGCCATTCTTCGGCACATAAATTGAAACACCGGTTTGTCCAGCGATATTATTATTTAGGTATAAGTTTGCTTTTAAACTATTATCTCTACGAAGTGGGACTTTGCCGCTATCAGCCCCTGATGCGATGACTAATACTGTCATTTCTTGGTTACAGGTTACGTGGAAAGACGTGGACTTTCTGGCTTTAGGTAAGCTAACTTCATCGATATCACCATAATTAATGTTGATACTTGACTCAACGATGCGACATGCCCCAACAGGAGGTGGTGCAATACCACACAGAGAACCCGGTAGAAGATAACCTGAAGTTTCCACTAAACCTGAGTTGATACTTTGATAAAAAAGTCCCACGCATTCTTGGTTTTTTGATAAAGCATCACCGGTATGTAGAGCGGTTCCGCTCAAAGGAAAGCCACTAGATTGCATAACCCTAGCTCGGACTTCCCTCATGGTTTTTAGGCCTGTCACATTGGCTATTGTTTGTGTGACTCGGCCTGGCTGACCGTTTGCGTTGTGTTTATGGTTAATATTGATATAGCAAGAAGACCAATTGGCGCATGGGCTAGGAGTATAAGGGTCTTCTTCATCCCAACGCTCGATAACATAGGTATACGTTGCGTTAGCAGGGGTTCCTGTCGATTCCGTAATATACGAAAAAATTGCCGCAGAAGCAGAAAATGAGCTAGCTGCTATACTGGCAGTGAAAAAATAAGGTAACCATTTCATGTTAGTGTGCAGCCTCTAAGTTATTCGTAGTCCAGTTTGAATGTTGCTATGGCATTAAAAGGGCCTCGTTTGATCTCTCTCTTGCTGATCGCTTCAGGTTCACCTTTTAAATAAGCCTTAAATTTCAATGCAGTCGTACCATTTTGCAAAGCAAGCTTTTCACCTTGAGTGTTGACGGGTAAAAAAGTGCCATCTGCATCTTCAATACCAATTGCAAATCCACTCGCGTTACTACTCGATTGCAGTGCAAGATAGCCGGGTAGAGCCATATTGGCGGTGCCAGAAAAGGTGACATTGACGGATTTACCTACACTGGTATCACATTCAGATAAATTGATCGTAAATGCTTCACTGACTGTTCTGCCGTAGGCATATAAGTTCTTATCGGGAACATTACCGAAATCTAAGCGAACTGATTCATCACCCGGCTTGATGATGCAAGGCTCTTCCACCAAAATGCCATGAAAATGTAAGTTATCAGGTATGGCAGACGCGCTACCTATATAAGAGAGCATAAACATTAATATCAGTGTCTTTACGCTGTTATTCATTATTGATACTCCGCTAACAGTGTTGCTGTCACCGAAAATGGTCCTTCAGTGAGCGTAGAGCCTGGCCGTTTAATCGGAACAGCTTTAATTGCTGGTGGTGTTGTTGGTGTGATAGTAATGGGTTTATTAATCTCAAAAGGCTGACCGTTTTGAGTAATGCGGATTGCTAAATTCTTTTCATTAGTTTGCAGAGCTGCGCTATCAAAATTGCTTTGTGGCCCTGAAACTGAAAGCTTAAGTACCCAGCCTTTTGAGTTCTGTGCACACACCAATTTATAGTCGACATCTTGGGTGTAATTAATGCCATCAAGGCGGTGAATACCGACATTTTTGCCAAAGAACACATCAATGACATTGTCGTCTTGGATGGTACAAGCGGGTGGCTCAAGTAAAATACCGTATAACTTCATGTTTGAAGCAAATGTGCCTGTGGCGACTAACGACAGTAAGAGGCCAACTATCAGGCTGTATTGTTTGTTCAGCTGAAACATAGCAATTCCTCTCACTGATACTCAATTAATAAAGTAGCGATCGATTCAAAATAACCACCTTTTAGGTTGGCTGTTAGATCACGTACGGGAACGACTGCAAATTGAGGTGCATTGGGGTAGATAAAATTTACGGTTCGACCAACGGGTAGCTTGCTATTGTTGTAATGAATGGCAATGCCAAGTCCATCAATGTTGGTGGAGAGGGATTGGCTATCAAAACTTGCCTTATTGCCCTGTACTGACATTTTCATGGCATTTTTTGCTGATGCAGGCATTTTGTTACATTGAACGGTGTACAGGACGTCTTTTTTATAAGCAGTACCATCAATGCGAGAACTCATGACTTCGCCAAAATTAACTTCAATAAGATTGCCATCATTGATAATGCAAGGTGGAGGCGCGATCACTGTACCGGTAATGTTGACGTAAACAATACCGGGTATCGCCCGTACTTGAGCGGTAGGATTGATCCTAGATTGAGGTAAGTCTGCATAGACAGTCGATACCCCAAAAAGCGCACTGATACAGAGGCATAATGTGAAAGGCTTAATATTTAAATCAATCATAATTCACCCTAAAGTCCATTACGGCTCTAAAATGTCCTTCACTCAATTTTTCAGGAGTACGTACTGGAATGACGTAATAGGTTAACTGCCCTTGAGGAAATTCCAGAAATTGTGGACGACCACGGCTACCTAAACGGATAGTGTTCTTTTGTTGATCGGTAACTTTCAAGGCCAATCCACTTATTCCACTGACCGCCAACATTTCAGGAAAATACGTATCAGCGGGGGCAACAAATGACACAGTGACAATAGGTTGCATTTCACTCCATGTCGGTGTGTCGGTTCGTTGATCATAAAGAACGCCTTGTGAACGAATACAATCACGAAATAGTAGAGTGAAAAGCACAGGCTCTGCTTGGTTACCAGGCTTACGTAAACGATAAGCAGGAACATCACCGAGAGAAACTTCTTGCCATGCAGAAGCCATATCTAACGTGCATGGCGCTTCAGTTAAGGTACCTCTCACATGTATTTCGCCATGCAGCCCCTCAACTTGCCAATTATCACTATTGGCTGCCAATAGTGGCGGAGCTACACAGAGCATGGTGCTACAGAATAAGAGAGCCTTTTTCATGAAAATCCACCATTAATTATCTGAAGAAGAGGCAACGATACAGCTGGTACCACTGCATTTGAATGTCAGCTTAGGTCGACCCCCATAATCATTGATATAAGTCAGTACAGGTGAGGTTCCTAGCATACTAGCGCTACCGCGCAGGGTGGCATTCCCCTTCGGTGAAATCATTACGGGCTCAAAATTACCTACTGTGTCACTCTTCAGATCTTTAGCGGCGTCAACAATCGTTACAAAGTAAGCGGTTGGATTATGGATTTGGTAACTATCCCCTACACGCTGTAGAGTGATTTTTTCTTGCCATGGGTTATCGAGATCACTGCGTGAAGCGTAGAGTGCTTTTGGGCGATAGAACAACTTAATACGCGTTTGTAGTGCGATTTGCAGGACATTAGGTTGGCTGCTTTTAGGGGGTATTTCACGTAAATTAAAATAGAACACGCTTTCTCTATCTTGTGGTAACTTCGTAATGTCTGGTAGAGATTGAATTTTGACCTGACTTTTATCTCCTGCCTCAACGCGCTGTACTGGTGGCAAGACCGTGAGTGGGGATTCGATTTTGGTGCCGTTAGCATCTTCTATCCAACCTTGAGCAAGGTAAGGAAGCTCTTTGTTTTGGTTGGTCACATTGAGGCTGATCGTTTTTTCATTGCCATTAAAAATGACACGCGTCCTATCTAAAGCGATAGCTGCATTTGCCTCACTACAAAGAACCGCAGTTAATGTCATTGTGGTGGTAAAAAGTGCGATATTGTTCATTTTCATATGTATTAACTCTTTTTATTAAGCTTTATCTTTACAGTGATGCATCGTCAGCGGAATACTGAATATCGGGTCGCGTCAGTAACCAGCGTTCGCGAGGAATGATGTTTTGCACAGGTGTCACTGGTGGCTGAACATTATGGATTACAGGTGCTGTGGCAGTATTTACAGGTGTTGCACTTGGATCCATATCACAAGGTAGTAGCAGTGAATTAAACTCGACACTTTCAATATTCTGTGGGATTTGAATGCGACACTGTGTCTGCCCATTCCAATTCACATCCAATATTTCGTTTGGATTGATACCTGAAAGATATACAGAGCCATTATCATTGACGATGCCAACTTCATGTTTTTTAGCATTAAGAATAGAGGCACCAAATGGCGGATAAGAGCCATCAGCAAGCGCCAAGCGAACCATCGTTTTCAAACCAGAAAGGACATCAAATTTACGATAGGCAATTGCCCCTTCAGTAACGGTAAATTGCTGAACAGATTTCACGGCTTCAACATTATCTGGTAGCTTGTTCAGGTCAACACTGGTACTCATACGGTAGTAATCGTTGATATCAGCAATAACCGCTTTACCGAATCGGTTAGTGCGAGTGTTAGCGCCAAAACCTTTGATTGGGACATTAGCAACATTCTCTGTATCCACCATAACTCGGCTCGCTCCCGGTAAGTTGATACGGTGAAGTGCCGCACCATAACCCGTTAATGTTGCACCGCCTTGTAATGAAAGAGCTGCGGAAGAGTAATCTCCTGCGACATAGCTGGCGTTACCCGTTACGGTCGCTGCATCACCATAATGGATGTAATAACCGTTCGCTGTAGCTTTACCTCGTGAACTTAAACCTGTACCAAGGCGATAGCTATTTCTGTCATCTAATCGATCGTAGTAACTGACTGTATGGGAGTTACCTGTTCTATTGATCACGCTGTTATAGCTAATGGTCGCTGCATCACCCATTGGCAAGGAAACGTTGAGGTATAAACCATCATCATTCTTTCTACCTTCATATTGGTTACGAAAGGCATTCAAACTGACGTTAATATTTTTGAATTTACCTAGATCAAAATATTTAGAGAGAGAAAGGTTGTAGCGCTTGGTATTTGGTCTATTCCAATAGGTTTCATGGCTATAATCAAAGTAGGCACTCAGACCAAGTGCAACAAATTGCTTATTCAGCATGATGGTATAAAGTTCTTTGGTATTATCTTGTGCTGAATTACGATAGCGTCGATCGAGATATTGGTTCATATTCATGAAATCGCGCTCAGAGAACCGATACCCAGCGAAAGTGACTTGGCTATCATATTGTTCAAAGCGTTTTGAATAGCTAAGACGATATGAACCGCCAGTATAGGTTTTATTATCAGAAGGTAGTTTTGCTCTAGATTCAGTGATATCGAATGAAATAGCACCAAACATCATGAGGTCACGACCCACACCTACAGATAGCGCATTATAGTCACCTGCTCCAAGTAGCCCGCCGTAGAGCGACCAACCATTTGATACACCCCAAGAAAATTCACCTAATGCGAATCCTGGACCTTCAGTACGGTGATCCATATTACTTGGGCGGCCACCAATTAATTTAAATTGCACGCGACCAGGACGAGTTAAATAAGGAATGGTTGCGGTGTCCATTTGAAATTCTTGAACAGAACCATCTTGCTCTTCAACACGCACATTGAGTTTACCGTTTACGGCATCACTTAAATCTTGAATACGGAAAGGACCCGGAGCCACTTGGGTTTCATAAATAACACGTCCCATTTGGCTTATTGTCACTTTGGCATTGGTTTTAGCAACACCGCTAACTTCTGGTGCATAGCCACGTAAATTCGGGGCTAGCATGTTATCTTCAGAGACTAAGCTGGCGCCAAGGAAACGAAATGAGTCAAAAATACCTGAACGCAAATATTCTTCACCGAGAGTTAATTTTGCACTCAGTTCAGAGATAGCTCTATAAGCATAATATTGGCTCCAATCCCAGCTACGTTCAGTTGATTGGCCCGTGGTATCGTTATAGTTTGCTTGCCAATTTGCACGAAAACGCCATGCGCCAAGGTTAAAGCCCATTACGCCATTACCTGTTATTTGCTGATTGGTATTTGAGTTTTTATGATCGGTAACTTGAGCATTAATATTATAATCAAATAACGCTCCTGAAATTCCGTTATCCCAACGTGAAGGTGGATCCCAGTTCTCAGCGGTATATTCAAGATAGGCTTGCGGAATAGTAATATTAATCGTTTCTGTTGCAAGAGAACCTTGTGCTGACATTCCCGTAATAGAATCTATTTTTAAGCACTGTCCATCGTGCCACCATTGTGCTTTTTTTTGCCATTCATTACGTAATGCTAATTGCGAAATAATCTCAGGTGATAAACAAGGAACGGTTTCTTGCTCATTTTGTTCAGAAACAATATAAGGAACGTCATAAGTTGATGGCAGTGTATTATTATTTAAGCTGATATAAAATGGGTAAGTGCCGGGCATAATATAGCCGGCTTGCGTAAATTCACTTAAATCGATATTCTCACGATCTTTGAGATCGAGAATATCCGTATTAAATTCAATATTTCCAGTCGCTAAAACAGAATTAGGCTGTGCGAACGCAATAATTATCATTAATGCGATAGGATTAAAATAATGACGCGTTGAGTCAGCTAAGACTTTATTTGTTTTTGTTAATAACAGAGCCATAATAGTCCCTTCGCGGTAACTCAGTAATAATCCATTTTGAAACGGACAGTGGTTTGATAATTCCCTGACTCAAGTCGCTGATTATTTGTGACTAAACGCATGCCATAATTTAGCGTCATTGAACCTGATTCAATGCTACGAGCAGGCAGAGGTTTTCCTGGAAATGCATGATTTCCTTGTTCGTCTGTAATTTTTAACGAAATTCCTTTTGCTTTGCCGAATAAACGGAAATTATCTCCATCATGTGAACCATCAAAAGTAATTTCAAACGACTGCCAGTCAGGTTTGCCCGGTGTTAATGGTGTCAGGACGCAATTAATCAAACGAATAGAAAATGGGCGAATAGGGCCTTGTTTATCATGTATCATTTGACTGATGGGGATAGTCTTCAATTCAATAGATTGATTACGGCTCCCTGCCTCAATTGCGCAAGGGCTATCAATAATTGAGCCTTCTACTGCGACATATCCATCACCCTGCATTGCTCGGTATGTTTGAACACTCGCACTTACAGGGATGGCTATCATTCCTGAAAACACCATGGCTAAAATGCCAAAGTGATTCATAGATATACTCCGTTTAAAATAGTGACTGATACTCGTTATATTTTAGGTTGCTGCACTTTCGTTAAGGTACAGAGGCTATATTTGTTGATGTTAATCGCATAAATTTAGCTATTTTTAGCGACTTATTTATTACTTAGCTGAACCTTAAATTATTTAGAGTATCTTTATCCATCATATATGCATGCGATAAAATAAGGCCTATACTTCCTTGTTGAGGCCTTTTTACTGTTATTGGTAGTTTAAAGCGAAGGTAGCGATAGCTTTGAATTCGCCTGGTGTTGCTGCATTCGCTGAGTTACCTTGCATATAAGCTGCAAAGTTCAGGTCATTGTTACCATCTTTTAGGGTTACAGCGTCAGATGCCGTACCTAGTTTGATTTGTTTTCCACCTGCGTTAGTTAGGACGATAGCTGCATTTTGCGCTTTACCTTCGATAGCTAAAGAACCATCAACGATGGAGCTTGGTGCGCCAGTAAAAGTAGTCTGTACTGTTTTTAGTGTTTCAGTCGTACAGTTTTCTAATGCAATTTTAAAAGCACGGGAATTACTACGTCCGCCATCTTTTAATTCTGCTGTAGAAATCTGTCCCATGCGAACGATTTGCTCTGATGTTTCAGGAGTAATTGAGCAAGGTGCATCAATAATGGAGCCAACAAATGTCACTGTGCCATGTCCTTGGTCTGCTGCATTTGCTGCACCAGCAGCGATTGAAAGTCCTAAGCCTAAAACTAATGCAAT
The DNA here is from genome assembly GCF_016618195.1 of Providencia manganoxydans. Taxonomy (NCBI): domain Bacteria; kingdom Pseudomonadati; phylum Pseudomonadota; class Gammaproteobacteria; order Enterobacterales; family Morganellaceae; genus Providencia; species Providencia manganoxydans. The sequence continues at coordinate 3,831,040 of NZ_CP067099.1, read as the reverse complement.
TTTATTCAGATTCATTTTATACATTTCCATTAAATAAAAAGACGTTATAAAAATTAAATAAAAACAACGGATTCATTAGCTGTTTTTATTCTTTATTGATTTCTCTAATGTGTTTGAATTTGATGCATCAAATAGAAATCACAGTCAGTAAAGTTATTTTCTATGAACAAGAAATCGAACAATATGCACCAAATTGTCCAATTAAGTTTTTAACTTTATGAAATTATGTTTATTGAAATAAATAACTTTATTGAGATGAATTATTGTTATTTTATTATGTTTTTAACGGGTGCGGAGCGTACTCGCGGAAGGCTTAACTTTTATTCCGCTATCACTTTTAGAGTGTAAATAAAGTAAAATAAAATTAATTGTTTTGTATCAATGCGTTATGAGGTAGAGGGCACGAGTTAACACGGAATTTGACTTAATTGGATAATGGAACAATAATACGGACAGTTTGGTGCAAAGTGTTAATTTTAAATGTAAAAACTAGAATTCGACGATCGGTTTTATCTGTTTTACTCATAATAGGTAAAGATAAATAATCAAATTTATCCTAAACTTTTAGCTTTGAAGTAGTGTGTTTTGGTGTTTTTTTCTGGTTAATATTTAATCTTTAGTTTATTTTTTTTAAAGTTTTGCTATGTTAGATTCATTGCGATTTCAGGAAATTACTTTTAAATGGGATATAAATACTATGAAGCAGAGGAAATTCTTAACTCGATATGAAATAGACGCAATATTGAGTGAAGCTAAAAAAGGACGTTATTCTGAGCGGGATTATTGTATGTTATTAATGTGCTTCATTCATGGGTTTCGCGTCAGTGAATTATGTCGTTTATCTCTGAAAGATATCGATCTTAATTCAAAAGTTCTTTATGTGAGACGTTTAAAAGGTGGTTTATCAACGACACAACCTTTAGTTGAAAAAGAATATAACGCATTAAATGAATGGCTGAATATACGTCGTCATTGGCGAGAGGCAGATTCACCATGGGTTTTTTTATCACAAAAAAATGGCGCTATTTCTCGTCAGCAAGTTTACGGATTAATTAAAACCTATGGAAAAAAAGCTGGGGTTTCGATTGATGCGCACCCACATATGCTACGTCATTCATGTGGTTATGCATTAGCGGATTTAGGGCGCGATACACGCTTAATTCAAGATTATTTAGGTCATCGAAACATTTCACATACTGTTATCTATACAGCGAGTAATGTAAAAAGATTTTACCATATTTGGGATATCTAATTATTAATAATGCTTAAGTTAAAAAAAATCATGAGCAACTCAGTATCACATTGGTAATATAAAGCATATCTTGATATTAAAGGATGTTTATTTCTTTTGATTTCAATATATATTATGCAAAAAATATTATTTTTGAAAGATGCCGTTACAATTAAAGTGTTAATATTATTTAATTTCAAATTGACATGTTAATTTATTGGTATTAATAAATGAGAAATTTGTAATTGATAATTTAATTTATATTGCTTGGAATTAGGAGTGATTATAACTTAATTGATTAGAATGTCATATTTTAAGATTATTCTTGCTGATTATTTTTTAGAAAAGTAAATATATTCTATACTTTTGGGGCGTTAAGGTAGCTCTAATTAGTTTATTTTACTCAATTGAAAACTCAAGTAGGTCTTCCCCACTTGAGTGATTTATTTTATGGCATTAATGGTGAGGGGGTAGGGATACGATCGTCATTGATTACTTTACCAAACCGAGTACTACCTTGATTCCATTCTTTTATTGCGGTGGCTATTTCTATTTTTGTACGACCAATGAAATTCCACCACATTAAAATCGATTCATGCAATGGCTCTCCACCTAATAAAAGAAGATGACTTCCAGATGAAAGATTTATAGTAATTTTACTTAGATTTTGACCTAAATAAATTAATTGATTAGTTTGGCTGTGCTGAGTTTCAATAACGGCATTTCCTTCAATAACAAAAATACCATATTCAAATTCAGGACGTAGCAATAATACGATTTCTTCATCACTTCGTGTGGTGATATCTAGCCCTATTAGCGATGAAAAAGATAGAGTTGGTGCCTTGTAGGTTTCGTATTCACCGACTAATAAGTGGAATTTAGCTGAGCCTACAGACCACTCAGGTAAGGTTGGATAATGGTCAAAACGTGGAGGGATATCTTTAACTGTCTCTGGTAATGCAATCCATAGCTGAACTGCATGTAGTTTATGACTTTCTCCATAGGTATCTTCTGAGTGGCTAATTCCTTTGCCTGCCGTCATTAAATTAACTTGTCCGGGACGGATCACCTGCTCGCACCCTAAACTGTCTCGATGAAGCACTTCGCCTTCGATCATCCAAGTGAATGTTTGTAATCCAGTATGCGGATGTGGCGCTACACGCATTCCTTCTGAATCACCTTTAAAGACAGTTGGCCCCGCATGATCGAGGAAACACCAAGCGCCAATTAAGCGTCGCTCTTTTGTTGGTAAAACTCGGGAAACAGGTAATCCGCCAACATCTTTAATACGTGCACTAATTTGCTGGAAATTAAGTTCACCCTGATTAGTTGGAATGCTCATATTATCCTCTTTATATTTTTTATAGATGCTATTGGCGAATATCACTATACTCAGGCGTTCTATCAAATATGGCTTTGGCAAAAGGGCAGAGTGGAATTATTTTCCGGTGCTCACCTCGCATTCTTTCGACAACTTTAGCAACGAGTTGTTTGGCAATCCCTTGGCCTTTTAGGCTCTCATCGACAATCGTATGATCAATAATGGCGAGTCCTTCTCCCGTATAGACAAAGGTAATTTCAGCCAAACGGATTTGTTTATCGTCAGATAAAATAAAAAAGCTAGTATGGTCAGATTGAATATTCAGCATATAACACTCCGAGTAATGAAAGCAGATTTATAGTCGTCATACTTCAAGTTGTAGGGTTTTTTGTTGAGGTATAAGTGACGACGTTACGCTCACCAAGCCACATAGTTTATCTATGCTCCCTATCTATCTTTGCTTTTCGCCTACTTAAAACTCGAATTATTTAGAGTATATATTTAGCTTAGTGAGAATCTATCGCAAAGACAATTAAGTTTACCTGTTCATTCATATCGAATTATTTGAATGAATTCCCCCTCCTTTGTAGCCGAATTTGCTTGTCTACTGAACAATCGTGATGAGCGAAATTGTTGCGTATTTGTCACATAATTATTTCAAAATGTTAATTTAAACTCTGTAAAGTGATTTCAATCACAATAAACCCGCCGTTTTTTGCATATAAATCGCTCACATTCATGTCGTTTTCATCAAAAGGGGATCATCCCAATGGTATTTTCTATTCGAGATACACTCTTTTCTTTATTGACGTTAGATGGTATTTCAGGCCACGAATCTTCTATTGCGAATGTGATGAAAAGCCACTTTAAAACTACAGCAAAAGAGGTTTGGCAGGACCGATTAGGTAACGTAGTTGCCCGATATGGCAGCGAAGCACCTAATGCTATGCGTTTAATGGTGTTTGCACATATGGACGAAGTTGGCTTTATGGTTCGAAAAATCGAACCATCAGGTTTTATTCGTTTCGAACGTGTCGGAGGGCCTGCACAAGTGACGATGTCGGGTTCGGTTGTGCGCCTTGCTGGAGAGTTTGGTTCAATACCGGGTTGCATCGGTATTAAGTCTTATCACTTTGCCAAAGGCGATGAGAGAACACAATCCCCTTCTATTGATCAGCTATGGATTGATATTGGTGCAAAAGATAAAGCAGATGCTGAGCGAATGGGTGTGAAGGTTGGTACAGCAATTACCCTCTATAATCCACCGCAAGAGCTAGGCAATCAAATGGTTTGCAGCAAAGCACTAGATGATCGGTTGGGCTGTACGGCATTACTCGGTCTAGCAAATGCAATTCATAATAAAGATCTTGATATTGCAGTTTATATTGTTGCATCGGTACAGGAAGAATTTAATATTCGAGGAATCTTGCCTGTACTAAGGCGTATTAAGCCCGATCTTGCTATTGGTATTGATATCACCCCTTCTTGCGATACTCCCGATCTTAATGATTACTCTGATCTGGTTATTAATGGTGGAGTGGGTATCACCTGCCTCAACTATCATGGCAGAGGCACCCTTGCGGGGTTAGTGACTCCTGTTCGCTTAATCAAGCTATTAGAAAAAACGGCGATAAACCATCAAATTCCAGTTCAAAGAGAAGTTGCCCCAGGAGTCATCACTGAAACCGGTTATATTCAAGTTGAGCAAGATGGTATCCCTTGTGCCAGTTTATCTATTCCTTGTCGGTATACACATTCACCTGCCGAAGTGGCCAGTTTAAATGATCTGAATGACTGCATTCGGCTACTCACTGCATTAGCGACATTACCAGCTAATCAATTTCCTATTGAGTCTGACTCAAACAATGATCAAGAGGTTATTACAAAATGAAAAAAATCCTCGTTGCATGTGGAACGGGTATGGCGACTTCCACCATGATTGCCCAAAAACTTCAAGACTATTTAGCTTCTGAAGGTATTTCAGTCGCAACTTCACAATGTTGTTTGAATGAAATACCACTCAATAGTCGCGGTGTTGATTTGATTATTACTGCAATGAAAACAGACACCGATTACGGGGTTCCTTCACTTAATGGAGCAGCTTTACTTACAGGGATTAATGATGATGCATTAAAACAACAAATTAAGACATTGTTATCACAAGAACACTCTAAATAATTCTAATTGCAGGTAGGTGACAAGTGAGTGAGTTGCTAGAAGCGTAGAAAACTATGCGATAAGTAGCGAATGAATGAAATCAACAATACTGCAATTGAAATATGACGAGCTAGAACCTAATAGGTGACGTTATGTTTGATTATATACTTTCATTAGGCGGTACTGTATTTGTCCCAATTGTCATGATAATTATTGGTTTAATATTTCGCCTTCCGTGGCTGCAAGCCATCAAAGCGGGTGTAACCGTTGGCATTGGTTTTGTTGGAATGGGGCTAGTGATTGTGATGGCAATCGATAGCCTTAGTCCCCCCATTAAAATTATGATTGAGCGCTTTGGCTTGTCACTTCATGTACTGGATGTTGGTGCAGGGCCGGCATCTGGAGTGGGATACGCAACAGCCGTTGGTGCTGTTATCATTCCAACTATCTTTCTATTGAATATCGCTTTGTTGTTTACACGTCTTACAAAAACAATGAATGTTGATATTTATAACTATTGGCACTATGCAATCACTGGTACGGTCGTGCAAATGGCGACAGGAAGCCTAGTTTATGGGATTGCAGGAGCGATGTGCCATGCTATTTTATCTCTCAAAATGGCTGATTGGACGGCAAAACGTGTTCAAACGATTGTTGGCTTAGAAGGCATTTCGATCCCGCAAGGTTATGGCTCCAGCTCAGTCCCTTTATTTGTCCTTCTTGATAAGATTTATGAAAAAATTCCATTCCTGAAAGGGAAAAGTATTGATGCACAAGCGATCCAGAAACGCTATGGCATGGTCGGTGATCCTGTGATCATCGGGGTAGTTCTTGGATTATTATTTGGCCTTGCAGCAGGGGAAGATTTTAAAGGCTGTGCAACCTTAGTGATCACTGTTGCCGCGATTATGGTGCTATTTCCACGCATGATCCGCTTAATTGTTGAAGGATTATTGCCGATCTCTGAAGGTGCTCGTAAGTTTTTTCAAAAACATTTCCATGATCGTGAAGTTTTTATTGGCTTAGACTCTGCTGTGACTTTAGGACATCCAACAACAATTGCAGTGGGTTTACTCCTTATTCCTATCATGTTGGTGCTTGCCAGTGTTTTACCCCTTAATAACGTTTTACCGCTAGCCGACCTACCCGTTGCACCTTTTTTTATTTGTATGGCGACAGTGATCCATCGTGGTGACTTACTTCGTACTTTAATTAGTGGTGTGATTGTCATGAGCTCAGTTTTATTAATTGCGAGCCAATTTGCTCCTTTCTTTACAGAAATGGCGCGTAATGGCGGCTTTGATTTCGCCGCAGATGGGGCACAAATCAGTGCATTATCAGTCGGTAATATGTTTGGTTGGTCGATATACGAATTGATGTCATTTGGTTTGATAGGTGTTGTGGTGACCGTCGGAGTGGTTGCCTGTGTGGTTATTTTTCTACGTAATCGTGAATTACCTGAATAAGGAGTGTAGATATGAGTTGGTTAAAGGATGTGATTGGAACGGAAAAAGCCGTTATTGCAATGTGTCATTTGCGTGCATTACCGGGCGATCCTGATTTTAATGCGCAGCAGGGAATGCAATGGGTAATCGATAGAGCTTATGACGATTTAATGGCGCTACAAAACGGCGGTGTTGATGCTGTCATGTTTTCAAATGAATTCAGCTTACCTTATCTTACTCAAGTAAAGCCTGAAACAACGGCTGCGATGGCACGGATCATTGGGCAACTGATGAGTGAAATACGTATTCCCTTTGGCGTTAATGTGCTGTGGGACCCCGTTGCATCATTAGATTTAGCTATGGCAACCGGCGCTAAATTTATTCGAGAAATATTCACGGGGGCCTATGCCAGTGATTTTGGGGTATGGAATACCAATGTGGGTGAAACTATCCGTCATCAACATCGTATTGGGGCTTCTGAGGTAAAAACGCTGTTTAATATTGTTCCAGAAGCAGCGGTATATTTGGGGGGACGTGATATTTGCTCTATTGCTAAATCAACCGTTTTTAATAATAAGCCAGATGCTTTATGCGTTTCAGGGCTGACAGCTGGCGCTAAAACCGATAGTGCTATTTTAAAACAAGTTAAAGATACGGTGCCGAATACCGTGGTTTTTGCCAACACAGGGGTATGTTTAGAAAATGTGGAAGAGCAACTAAGCATTGCTGATGGTTGTGTCACCGCCACAACATTTAAAAAAGATGGCGTTTTCGCCAATTTTGTTGACCAAACTCGAGTGGAGAGATTTATGGAGAAAGTACACAGCATTAGGCAATGAAAAGGAGATAAGCAAACAAGCTTATCCCCTTAGGTAACAATAGTGAGCCCCGCAATCTTCGCCAAAAGGTAGGCAGGGCTCTATTTATAAGAGTATACCGAACCCAAAAGGAGTCAATATATAATGATTGATGATGCTAAATGGATCCAAATAAACCAAACAGCACAAGATTGGCAAGAAGCACTGGCGATAGCTTGTGCTCCGCTGATTGAGTACGGTGCGGCTGAGTCCGCCTACTTGCAAGGTATCATTGACAATACAAAAAGTTGGGGACCTTATTATTTGATTGCACCGGGTATTGCGATGCCGCATGCACGTCCTGAACAAGGTGTTATTGATAACCAAATCACACTGACGACATTAAATCAGCCCGTTGTTTTTGGCCATGAAGAGTGTGATCCGGTATGGCTATTAATTACTATTTGCGCCATTCATAGCGATGATCATATTCGATTGATTCAGCGTATTAGTGAGTTGGTTGATAGCCCCTTATCACTCGATAAAATCCGGACAGCAAAAACAGTGAGTGATGTTTTGCTTTTACTAAACTAGAGCCTAGGTTAATAAGCAGAGGAAATCCATTTATGAGTCTGTATAAACCTGATCGGATCCAACAAATGTTACAGTATTTGTGGAAATGCCGAGAGTTATCAACACAGCAGGCAGTTGAATTATTTGGTTGTGCAGAAGCGACAATCCGCCGTGATTTTCAATATATCGTTGAACACTATCCCGGTATGACACGTACACATGGGCGTATTGATTTTGATGATAGTACAACAGACAAAGAATCACAGTTTGATGTTAGACGTTCTTTAAATTGTGCATCTAAACGCGAAATTGCATTAATTGCTCGCCAATTGATCCATGAAGGAGATTGCTTTTTCCTCGATTCAGGTTCGACGTGTCTCGAACTTGCTAAATGCCTTGGTGATATTAAAGTCAAAGTGATTTGTAATGATATAAAAATTGCTAATCAGCTTGGCGCATTTCCAAATGTTGAAAGTTATATTATTGGTGGGTTAATTAGACCAGGGTACTTTACAGTAGGTGAAAGCTTAGCCTTGGAAGCCTTGAATGCTTTTGCTGTAGATCGTGTGTTTATGTCTTGCGATGCCTTATCGATTGAGATGGGGATCACAAATGCAACGATGTTTGAGGTTGGTGTAAAACGCAAGTTGATTACTCGTTCACCTGAGGTAATTTTACTTGCAGATCATACTAAATTCGATATGTTTGAGCCCCATGCAGTAGCCACATTATCTTGTGTAAAAACCATTGTCAGTGATAGTGGATTATCCAAAGAAACCCAACAACGTTATCAGCAAGCTGGATGTCAGTTAAAATGTACTTATTAGTTAAATACACTCATCATACTTCAAGTTGCAGCGTGGTTGATTACGCTCACTTAGGCTAGTTATCTTATTTTCTATGTTGCTAGCGATACGTTTGCTTGTCGCCTTAGCTGCACCTTGAGTTATTTAACGTATATTTGTATTTATTGAGGAAAAACATTGGTTATTTTTTTATGTTTTTTCCAAAGCAATACATCAATGAATAAAAATACCAATAAGCTAGCTCCTAATACTGGTAAGCAATAACCTAGCATAATCGTGAGTGTTACAATTAATAGCTGCCATGGAATTGATAATGATAGCCAACATGCAGTTAAAGTGCTTAATGGGTTATTCTGTGGACGACTGGGGCGGCGTATCCACCACATACGATATCCAAGCAGTAATAAGCAGCAAATACAGAAAGTAAAACCGAGTAACAGCAATCTATTTGCCATTCCAAATAGTTTTCCCATATGTGCATCAACACCCCAGCGCGTTAATTTAGCCATCATTGGAAAGTTGTCGAAATAAATATGGTCAATGACTTTATAGTCATGTGGGTTAATCGCGATAGCATCGACTTGTGTTGGCCAATCACGTTTATTTTCAGTGATCGTCCATGCGTCACTCGCTGTTTTTGGCTGACGTATTTCCACGTTATCAGCTTTAATTCCATTACGACGAGCCTGATATAAAACAATTTCCCAATCTAAATCAGGCTTATTAATATTTGACGCGCTATTCTGCGACTGTAAGCCTTTATGATTATGATCTTCATGTTGATGATCTCCATGATTATGACTTGAAATGACGGCTTCATTTTCAGACTTTAATTTAGTATTCAATTGTGGAGTTAACCAATCGAATGAAGTACGTAGCGCATTTATATTATCACCAGCCCATTTTGACCATGTCAGGCCTGTTACAGACATAAATAACATCCCTAAAAATAACAATAATCCGAGGGTTATATGCCAATGTCGAGTAAAAGCAAAAGGACTTCTTTTTTTCCTTGATAAGTGCTTACGTCGATGATTTATCCATAAAATTACACCTGTAATTGCAGAAACCCACAACCAAGAAGCTGCTAATTCGCTATAATGTCGTCCAACGCTTCCTAAATAAAGTTCGGTATGTAATTTCGTTAGCCATGTATGTGTAGGTAAAAAACCAGAAACAGGCGAGAAAAAATAATCAGCTTTAATTGCCAGTGAGTAGGGATCTATAAAGATAGTGCGCAATTTTTCCGATTCTAGATTTGGGTACATAAATTGAATGTAGGTTGTCTCGTCTGGTTGAGGTGCTGGGCGTACTTTATGAATAAAGTATTGTTCACCAACATAATGGCGAGCCGCTGAGATTTGTGATGAGAGTGGCTTACTATTACCAGAGGGCTGTGTCGTTAAAACATCACGATAAATAATATCTTCAAATTGAGTGGAGAGTATATATATAAAGCCAGTTAATGCTGCAATAAAAATAAAAGGCGCTATAAATATACCAATATAAAAATGTAAGCGATGTACTAACGCAGTTAGTGAGCGACGATCTAAAGGTTGCATGATTTACCTCAATATCAGTCAATTGTTGGATTAATTAAATTCTAATTTATGATTTATATTGTAACAAATTGATTGTATCTATAATTCATGATGCTTTTAAAATAGGTAATAAGTAAATTTAAGCTTATTAAAAAATTAGTTAATTAAAAAGAAAATGGAGTATGTCTTTAACAAAATATTCTTTAATTAATAAGTAAGTTAGGATTTTATATTTTAAAATTAAATTCACTCTTGATGCGATAACTATTCATTATTTAAAATACTAACTAGTCTTGATAATTATTTTAGCTTTCTATATGTATTAGTGAAGTAAATTCACATAGATGGCTTTTTTCTTTTCTATCCCACAAATAACGTGACCAAGGTAGTGCTAATTCATTGGCATGATTGATAATTTGAGGTTTAAATTGTTCGAGTGGTTTCGCTTCATGATGACGAGCAAAAACACTCCCTGCATATCGATGACCCGTATCAGGAGCAATAACTAAACAAGGGGTACTGGGATTGCGCTGAAAGAGATACTTTCCAACACAATAACTGCCTCCACTAGATAGACCTGCATAGATGGCATATCTCTTGATTAATTCGACAGTACCGCTGAGGCAACAATCGAAAGAAAGCCAATCGATAGAGTCATAGTTCTCATATTTCACATTACGAAAATCAATAGCACTACCAATGCCTGCGATAATTATTTCAGGATCATAAACATCTTGGGCACCAAATGTCACACTACCAAAAGGTTGTATTCCACACAGTGTTATCTTAATGCCTTTTTGGCGTAAAAATATCCCTAACGCTCCGGTTGAACACCCCGAGCCGATCCCACCTAATATAGTCAGTTTTTCTGTATTAATATCATTAAGAATAATGTTAGCGAATGCTTCATACCCACCATAATGAATATCATCATGATATTGTTGCATCCAATAATAATTGGAATTTTCTTTTAATAATTGTTCTACTTTTTCAACGCGATAACTTTGATCTAATTTTAAACTACCAGCGGATGGAACGCCTTCAACATAAGCCCCTAATAATTCAATCTGAGTTTTCATTGAGGGTTCTACTGTTTTTGAGGCGATAATATGACATTTTAATTGATACTTATGGCAAGCGAGTGCTAGCGCATAAGCATATATTCCACTGGAACTGTCAATAAGGATAGAATGTCGATTAATAATTTCCCGCTCAAGAAGGCTTTTTACGGCATATAGCGTTGAATAGATTTTCATCGACTCAAACCTAGCAAGATAAAAATTGTTTTCGAGCTTCACAATTTTAGGTTCTTTGAGCGCCTCTGCGATATGGTCGTATATCAAAATATTTCTCCATAACACGGTTGTAACCCATGTGTTTTGATGAAATCAAACACGAAAGTTAAAGTATCCCTATCTGGTGGTGAATAATAAAGGTAACCAAGTAGTGAGCCTGTATGTGCGACGACCATGCCATCTGCAAGGTTATTTTTAATTTGCTTTTTAAAATAGTGATAAAATTGTTTAGGCAATATACCTTGTGATAATTCAGCACTATTTGTTGAACATTCAATAATTTGCATTTTGTTACCAACAGAATAGGCTTGGCGTACACGCTCCAATAGCTTCTGATAATTTTTCCGTTCATCTCGGTAATAAGATACTAATATGTCACGAGTTTGCGTTGTATCGACTGTCTTATGTTCTAATCCATAAATGCAGTAAATTCTTCCTGAAGGTCTGTAAATATCAATAATTTTTTGTTGTTGACTTAAATATAAACAAGGAACATCAATAAATACTGAGTCTGAGCGCTCTACACCATATAGGCAGGTAGTTATATCGTCCAATGTTAAACGGATCCCAAATATTTTACTGACACACCTCAAGGCAGATATAATATCAGCAGTAGAACTAGACATACCTACACCAATCGTAATATTACTAGTAAAATCCCAGTGACCCGTCAGTTGTTTTATCGCGATCTTTTCAAAAAATATCGATAATGACTTTGCAACTTTTTCTTTTTCTAGTTTGGCCAGATTGCATGCCTTATCAGGGATAAATTGTGCATAAGTTGAATTATTTGATAATGCTGAAATAACAGATATTTCTATATTATCCTTATTAAAAAATGGGCCTTGATACAGTTCTCCTAATGTACCGCAACACTTTGCTATGTAATAGGGCGATTCCATTTTTTTTCCTTTGTCATACTCAATATGTTCAGTGCTAGGTGTTCTTATATTGAAAAATAATTTCTCTATTATTGATTTATAACAGTTATAGATATGTTAATTAATATCTGTAACTACTTCTGATACAATTAAGAGTATCAGGTCAATAAATGATCATTATTAAATTTATTGGTTATTGGATTATGAAAAATTTCTGATTTAACATTTTTATTAATTTTTCATTCGATCGTCGTGTAGTGTTGCTGACATGTGGATTTTCTACAAATTGTTGGGGGCCTTTAGATGATGTTAAGAAAATGTTCTTTTAGAAAAAATAGCTAGTAATCATATTTTATCTAAAAGGTAAATGAGATTTTTTATCGTGGCCAAGCAAATTTTAAGGTAGGGAATTTAATTTGAAGTGCTTTTTTTAGGGGAAAGTAAAAACTAAAAAATGCAATTATCTTATTGTGAGTATCCCAAAAGGATTGTTTTTTCTATAAAAATAAAAATCATTTCTATTTATAATTTAAATATATATTAATTTTTTCAACTCTAAATAGACTATTTTTTTCTATGAATTTAAATTTAATTTCATATTATGTATTTATTACATTAAAACCCTTTCAGTTTAATTTTAAAATCAGAATTTAAATCTATTTATATAATAATTTATGATATTTTAATCTATTTGTTTGGTTTTTGTTCTTTTTACTCTTATTTTGGGTTTAATGCGGCTCCTTTCTGTGTTGCTGTATTTTATCTTATTGATAATAAATAATTTATTTTTACGGTAATTATTTTTACAATGTAATAATTATGACTGTTTACTATTTTTGGCATTTTATGCTGTTTTGGTGTGAACATGTCAGTCATGGCGACTTTTAATACTATTGGGTTATTCTTTATTTGACTTTTTTTCTTTAAAAAATATTTGAGATTTATGTTTTAATATATTGATATTATTGATAATTATTGTTTTTGTTTTGATTTTTTATTAAATTTCACTTTTTCTCTTAGTATGTTTTTTACTCATTTGACGTTAGTTTTTGGGTTAGGTAAATTACGCTCATCCAGAGTATTTTAGGTGTGACATGTGTTGAGCTTTTTTGATGCATTGAACTTTTTTCGAATTTATTTGCGTTATTTTATGCTGTCGATCTCATCGTGATTAATTCTATGAGATAAACGTAAATTCAGTAGCTAAATTAAGCTTTAGAGACTAATAGGTGTGTTAGAGAATATAGAGTTAAATCAAAAATTACTTATTGATGATAAGAAGATTTTTACCATAGAAATTGGAAAGGAAATCAAAAGATTAAGAAGGCGTAGAGGGCTAACTGGACAAGAATTAGCAGATTATCTTGGTGTTTCTCAGCAGCAACTATCTCGTTATGAATGTGGTATTTGTGCAATTAAATTAGATTATTTAATGGTTCTTTTACATTATTTGGAAATATCAGTTGATGCTTTCTTTAAAAATGTTCTTGTGAATGTTTTTGAAGAAAATAATGAGATTGGCTTCCGTTGTTATAATATTTTTTTTCCTCTTGATAATGACTTGAAATATCAAGGGTTAAATAATGGGGTTTTTTCTTAAGAGTATTTTTTAAATTTTAAGGTGTTTATTTTTTACTGAAAACCTTAGTAAAGGTTTGTTGTATTATTTCAATTAAGGAACTTAATTTAATGAAAAAATTATTTTATCGACATTAATTTCTGGCGCAATGAGTGCTTCTGCTATAGCGGTAGATGCGGGTAAAGGTACAGTAACTTTTACTGGGTCTATTATTGAAGCGCCTTGTTCAATTGCACCTGGTGATGAAAGCCAAACAATTGATTTAGGACAAGTGTCTAATGTGACTTTACAAACAGGTGGAATGTCTTCTGCTCAACCTTTTGAAATTCATTTACAAGGTTGCACATTGAATGCCGAATATAAAGATAAAGATGGCGTGACACAAAAATATAACAATATGGTTGAAGTGAAATTTGAAGGCACTGAATGGGTTAATAATGGTAGCAATACCGGATTGATCCAAATTACTGGTGATGCATCTGGTGCGGGCGTTGTTTTGATGAATAAATCAGGTGCGAAAATTAATATTAATGATTCAACTGTTGAGCGTGCTTATACCTCTGGAAACAATACATTAAGTTTTCAAGCGGCTTTGCAAGGTTTATCTGATGCGACAGTAGTGCCTGGTAGCTTCCAAGCTGTCACCAACTTTACTTTGGCATATAACTAATCGTAATTAGTTATTGTTAATGATGTATTTCCCCTAACGCTTTAATTTGTTAGGGGATTTATTGAGAGAGAAGGATGCCATATATGAAAGCTATCTTTGTCAGCGTACTGTTATTTGTTAGTCAATTTTCCATTTCATCGAGTGTACAGGCGCAATCTCCATTATGGGGAAGCGTTAATATGAATGGCAGTATTGTTGATTCAGCATGTGCGATTGATATTGGCTCTTATGAACAGGTTGTTGATATGGGCGTTTTACCTGTAGGAACAATACGTCAGCAAGGGCAAGGCCCCATTCACCCTTTTTCTATCATGTTAATTGACTGCACTTTAACGCCTTATATGGGATCGCCATGGCAAGCTTTTACTGTGACTTTCGATGGTCCAGCTTCTGGTGATTGGTTTACGGTCTCTGGAGATGCTCGTGGTGTGGCATTGTTATTACAAGATGCTGACGGACAGTTGATTTACCCTGGAAAAACGACTGAAAAACAAGCGATGACATCTGGAAATTTGGTATTGCGTTATGGATTGAGGTTAGTTTCCGATAATAACCCTCTACGCCCAGGGGAATATCAAAGTGCCCTGCGTTTTAAGCTCGATTATTACTAATTATAAAAAATCACGTTTCTTTTTTTAGTTTGTATTTCGCCTGATTTGATTTTTAGGGATGTTATTTATGTCTTCATCACAACCTATATATTTTCGCTTAAGTAGTTTAGGGTTAGCCATTATTTTTTCAATGTATGGTTTATCGACTCCATTATGGGCTACTGAAACAATTGAATTCAATACAGAGGTATTGGATTTAGAAGATAAAAATAACATCGACTTAAAGCAGTTTTCTCGGGCTGGTTATATTATGCCAGGCACCTATTCTTTTACATTAAAGGTAAATGGCGAACAACTTTCTGAAGTATCAGTACCTTTTTATTCTCCTGAGGATGACCCTCAAGCAAGTCAAGCCTGCATATCCACGGAGATCGAGGAGCAGCTGGGATTAACTTCCTCGGCCAAAAAAGAGCTGACTTGGTGGCATGATGGGGAGTGTCTTGCACTACAGAGTTTACCGGGGATGCAGGTTAGTGGGGATTTAGCGACGTCATCATTGTATGTGAGTATTCCACAAGCTTACCTTGAGTATACTGCGCCTAGCTGGGATCCGCCATCACGTTGGGATGAAGGAATTACCGCATTAATGTTGGACTATAACGTGAATGGTAATGCCACTAAATCTTATAGTAGTAATAGCGATAGCTACGCATTAAATGGAAATGGTGTCGTTGGCGTGAACCTAGGTGCTTGGCGCTTTCGTGCAGATTGGCAGGGGCGTTTAAATCATATTACAGGCTCAGGTGATGCAGTTAATAAGGATTTTGATTGGAATCGATTTTATGCCTATAGAGCGCTCCCATCACTCGCTGCAAAATTAGTGCTGGGAGAAGATTATCTCGTTTCTAATATTTTTGATTCATTCCGTTTTATCGGGGCGAGTATTCGTTCTGAATTGAATATGCTCCCGCCAAACTTGCGTGGCTACGCGCCTGAAGTGACAGGAATTGCGAAAACGAATGCAACAGTGATAGTGAGTCAGCAAGGACGAGTATTGTATGAAACACAGGTTGCGCCAGGACCCTTTCGTATTCAAGATTTAAGTGATGCGGTTAGCGGTAAATTAGATGTTACAGTTGAAGAACAAGATGGTACAACTCAGTCTTTTCAAGTGGATACAGCAAGTTTACCTTACTTAACACGCCCTGGACAAATTCAATATAAAGTCGCATTAGGCCAGCCAACAAATTACTTGCGTCACAGTGAGGGAGACTCCTTTGTGACCGGAGAGTTTTCGTGGGGGGTAAATAATGGATGGTCATTATTTGGTGGTAGTCTTAACAGTAAAAACTACAATGCGCTATCACTGGGTATTGGGCGCGATCTATTAGCATTTGGAGCCATATCTTTTGATATTACCCAATCCTTTGCGCGCTTACCGCACATGGGAAATTTAAACGGTGGTTCTTACCGTATAAATTACTCGAAACGTTTTGAGTCAATTGATAGCACGATTCAATTTGCGGGTTATCGTTTTTCAGAGCGTGATTTTATGTCGATGTCTGACTTTTTAAATACATTAAAAACAAGTCAGCGCTATGGAGGAAGTAAAGAGTTATATACGATATCACTGAATAAAAATTTTGGTGATTTAGGTATGTCGTTATATCTCAATTATAACCACCAAACATATTGGGATCAGCCAGATAATGATTATTACAGCATTATGCTATCGAAATATATCGATATTGGCCCAATAAAAAATGTCAGTATTAACTTATCGGCAAATCGAAGTATTTATAACGGTGTTAATGATGACAGCTTATATCTTTCAACCTCATTTCCATTAAACAATGGTGCTAATGTAGGCTATTCGTTGAGTAGTAGCCGTTACGATACTACCAATCGAGCGACATATTATGATCGTATTAATGATAGAACAACCTATCAACTAAGTGCAGGCAGTAGCAGAAAAGGTGGAACAGGGAGTGCGTTCGTTACCCATCAAGCTGATGTTGCACGCTTAACGGCTAATGTGAGTTATATGCATAACCAATACAGCGCATTTGGTTTATCGGCCAGCGGTGGGATGACGCTAACCCCAGAAGGCGGTGGTTTGCATCGTCTCAATACGCTTGGTGGAACGCGCATGTTAGTTGATACGGATGGCGTCTCTGATGTGCCAATCAAAGGGATAGGCGCACCAATCACGTCCAATATGTTTGGTAAAGCAGTTGTTGGTGATGTGAGTAGTTACTACCGTAACAAAGCCCAAATTGATTTAAATATGCTGCCAGACAATGTCGATGCACAACAATCAGTCGTGCAGGCGACACTGACGGAAGGTGCTGTGGGTTATCGCCATTTTGCTGTGGTGTCAGGGCAAAAAGCAATGACGGTTCTGCGGTTGCCGGATGGTAGCCATCCACCATTTGGCGCTCAAATACAAAATAGTAAAGGACAAAATACAGGGATCGTTGGTGATGCGGGAAGTGCTTATATTAGCGGTATTAACCCTCAAAGTGTGATGACGGTGACTTGGGGAGAGGATAAAACGTGCCAGGTAACATTTCCTAATCAGTTTGGTTCGTTACAGGATGTATTACTGCTGCCATGTGCACCAACAATGTAACCTGTCTCAATGATGACTGCAAAACAATAATATTATTTGCGAGCAAAGTGACCAAATAAACTCAAAAAATTGCATGCATATACAGCGTGTAGTTTAAGAGAAAACATAGAAATAAAAGGTAATATAACAATGCAATTAACGACTTCTTATCGTGCCGTGATCAGCCTGATCAGTTTGGCAATATTCAGTAGCTCTGCTTATTCGGCAGTATCAATGGATAGAACACGTATTATTTTTGACGGTGGACAAAAATCAATTTCACTGAATATTTCAAATAATAATAAACAGCTGCCCTATTTGGCTCAAGGATGGATTGAAAATAAAGAAGGGCAGAAAATTCAATCGCCATTAGTTGTATTACCACCTGTGCAGCGTTTAGAACCAGGTAAATCAAGCCAAATAAAAATTGAAGCGTTACCTGCGATTAATTCATTACCACAAGATCGTGAATCTTTATTTTATTTTAATTTACGGGAAGTACCACCTAAAAGTAATAAGCCTAATACATTGCAAATAGCCCTACAAACACGAGTTAAATTATTTTATCGACCGAAAGCGATAATACCAGAACAAAATAATGCGCCGTGGCAAGAGAAATTAACCTTAGATAAACAAGGTGAGCGTTATATCGTGAAAAATCCAACGCCGTATTACGTCACGATTATTAATGCAACGACCAATGGTAAAGCCTCTGATGGAAAAGACTTTACACCTGTTATGGTGCCTCCGTTTGGACAAGATGATTTAGGCCTCAGCGTGAATCAACTCGGGAATAACCCTGTGCTGACTTATATCAATGATTATGGTGGCCGCCCTAATTTGACCTTCCGTTGTCAGGCGTCGAGTTGTCAGGTTGTACCAAATGATAAAAGCGAATAATTCAAATGAGTGCCTGACTAACGGGGCTCATACTGACTGGCAGTAAGGAGTGAGAATGAAAGGCTTACAGAGAAAAAACTTTTTTCGATACGGCTTATTAACCATAGCGTTGAGCTGTATGGCTTTACCGAGTCAGGCAGAGGACAGCAATCGCAGTATTTACCGTCCAGTTGATAACTGGAATGTTGATGGGCAGCATGGGATTGTTTATGTCAAAGGTTCATTAACTGAAAGTCCATGTCGTTTGGCTATGACTTCAAGCTATCAGTCGATAGACATGGGAAATATAGACATAGCGACTTTACAACATAATGGTAAGGGAGCACCGGTACCACTTCAGATTGAGTTAGTGGATTGCTTAGAAACCGCAACTCGACTTGAAAATGTCCAAACTGGAATGACGGCTTGGAGCTCATCTCAGCCAGCGGTGAAAATTCGATTTGTTGCGCCTTCGGTACCTTTTTACAACGATTTTGTTCGCGTAAGCGGTGTAAAAGGCTTGGGACTCGCGATTACGACACCAAGCGGAGTTTTATTACCCCTAGGGCAAGAAAGTGAACCTCAGTTATTGCCTTCAGGACAAAGTAAGCTGACTTATTATGTGACTCCTGTCCGAACGGGGCAGTTACAGCCGGGTGCATATTCAGCCTTAATTGCTTTTGAAATGCTGTATGACTAAGTAGGAATGCGACATGAATATAACAAAATGCCGCCTCCCTTCATGTCTAATGACTGGAAGTGCGAAAGGATTACTACTGGGAATATTGTGTTTATTTTCTAATTTCGTTATGGCGGAAATCTAGACCCTGACCGTTAAAGTCACAGTAGTCGAAAAAACCTGTGATATCTATGGCAATCAAGGTCCTAATCAACCCATTACTGTCGAGATGGGCGACCTTATTATCAAAAATATTGATGGTAAACGATATAACACTGAGATCCCTTATATCTTAGAGTGTGAAAATTCAGCCGACAATCCCGCATTGAAATTGAAAATTAATGGAACGCAGATGGCAGGACAAGCAGCAAATGTGTTGAAGACATCAGTGGATAATTTGGGGTTAGCCTTAAAGGCGGATAGTAGCAATCTTAATATAGGCGCATGGCATAAGTTTAATTATAAAACTCGGCCTAGATTGAGCGTGACTCCAATTGCCAGTGGTACAGGAGGCATTAATGATGGAGAGATGACGGCCTCCGCCACTTTAAGTGTGGAGTATCAATAATGAGGCTAAAAACAATATTAAGGTTAAGTGTTTTTGTATCAGTAAGTTTGCTATTACCGATGGCACATGCTGTTGACGTCAATTTCACGGCGAATTTAATTCAAAACCCACCGTGTGATGTGTCTGGGCCTGAAGGTATGAATCAACCCATCAAAGTCCCATTCGGTGAAGTTGGTATTACTAAAATTAACGGGGTTAATTATCAAAAAGACTTTACGCTAACGCTAAGTTGCGGTGCAGGATTAGGGCAGTCGGTCGCTTTATATCTAGAGTACCGAGGCATGGTAGCGCCTTTCGACGATAAGGCATTACAAGCCAGTGTACCAGGACTTGGGATCCGTTTATATCACGAGGGGCAGGTAATTCCACCGAATACGGGAACCCCAATAAAAATGTCGAGTAATGGCAGCGCTGATTTACCGTTATATGCGGTGCCTGTCAAAGATACTGACCCTTCAGTGACCTTGTTTGAAGGGGAGTTTACTGCAACGGCTAGCGTGGAGATGAATTATCCATGAATAGACTCAATGATAGGGTAATACGCTGGATATCAATAAGTGCAGGCCTATTACTTTGTAGTTGCTTGCCATTAACTGCTCAGGCGATGAACAGTAATGATATTCAGTACAGCGGAAAGTTGATTGCATTGCCATGCACAGTCGATCCTCTCTATGAAAATTTTGGGGTTGATTTTGGTGGCAATATTAATTCGAAGGATTTGCTGAATGGACAACGCCGTTATAGTAAGGAAGACATCCAATTTCATTTGACGGATTGTGATACTTCTTTGGGAAATAGTATTGCAGTGAAATTTAGCGGTGTTTCGACGACAGACAATGGATTATTGAATGTGGATACGGTGAGTCAGGCAAGTGGGATAGCAATAGGTCTGGAAACTCCAAGTGGGGTAGCGCTGCCAATTAATAATACTCAAGTAGAGCCTATAATATCGATAAAAAAAGGGGATATGACTATTCGGCTGCGAGCATATGTGCAGGCGGTGGAAGGCGCAACGGTAGAAAGTATTCAACCGGGTTTTTTTACAGCGGCGCTGACGTATAGCTTGGTATATGAATAGTGAAAATACTTCAATACGAGCTGAAAAATGGGCAATAGCTAGTAGTAACTTTTTTGGGCAAGACCTATATCGTTAGATTGAGTTCTAGGCTTAATTTGTTTTAAACCTCTAGAAGGGACTTGAGTATATATAACTGACCTTCCTTTCTTATTATATTGGTGTGTGTTGACGAGAATAATATGAAATCATTATTAAACTTAATTATACTAATTCCATTCTTTACATTCGGAGATAATTATGAATTAGAACTCAAGTACCCCTTGCCTGGCTCTAGTTGGATTATGCCTGATAAAATAACTTGGATTTCAATTGAGAATATCCGTTCTCCAGGACAGCTTGGGCATAAGGCAACGTGTGGTTATACCAGTTCTAGTGGTCCGAATTTTGTCCCTTGTAATACATGCACATTTAGCAGTCGTATCTCGTACAAAAGCATAAACGGAAAAGAAACAGTTAGATGGTCAGATAGAATTGACTTGCCAGGTTCCTGCCATAATTATAGCCGTGATAGTCTTATTCGTGCTCTCACTTTCAAGACTGTTGATTTGGGTTATAGTTTTGGGTCTGAAGGCCAGAATGAAATGACGGCGGGCACAGCTGTTTGCGCGCGGCTATATGGAGTAGGTAACACAGGACATGTAACTACTCCTTGGGATTTCGAAAACAATGGGACTCCACTTCATTATGGTTCAACATGCAAGTATATCAAAGCTGCTCCAGTCCCTCCGGTTTGTGTAACTTCTGTACCAAATATTAACCATGGTGTTATTAGCCGTGAACTCGTGGCAGGACACGTCGCTACTGGACAGGGCAGCATTAACTGTAATAAAAGTGCAAATGTGAGTATTTATGTTATGTATAATGACCCTGTATCGAAAACTGATGTAATGAAATCCCCCTCTGGCTCCCAACTTTCTCATACTCTTACTATATCCTTGGACGGAAAAGATTATGTAAATGCTATAGAGTCCACTATTGAGGGTGGGAATATCCCCATTTACATCTCTGATACATTAGGAACAGAAGCGGCGGTTGCAGGTGAATACCTAGGTAGTACGGTTATTGTATTTGATTATAGGTAGCAAAAATGGCTCCTCTGGTTTTTTTAAATTAATAAATTAGAGCTTTTTTGCTGAAGGTTAAATAGGAAAAAATAGTGGCAGATGCCACTATTGCGGAAATATAGATAACTAAAAACGATATATAATACCTAACATAATGTCATTTGTTTTTACTTTAATTTTCGATTTAGACTCAATGTAGCTTATATCAGATTTCCCTGCGTCTAAATAGCGATAGCTCAGATCTAATGCTAAGTTTTCATTGAAGGTATATTGTGTTCCGACTCCGAAACTCCATGCGAAATTAATCGCTGTTTTGGATTTTGAATATGAATCAACATCACTTACATCAGGGGAATAAGGTATTTCTGTATATTCGTATGTTGTTTTATGTTTTAAACTTGCAATTCCTAACCCTAGGCTAATATAAGGAGTGAATGCACTACTATTTCTGAAATCATAATAGGAATTGGCCATAAAGGTATTGAGGGTGATGTCATTCTTCGCATCATCGGGATCCCAATAGCCATGAGATCCAGGTGTACCATAGGAGGATGTCGCTAGATTATAATGAGAAGAAGCTTTATCTCTCATTGTTATATCGAATTCAGTCCGAATAGGTAGGCTAAACATATCATAAAAATCATATCCAACCGAGATCCCACCACCAAATACTCCTTTGGTTTTGTTTCCACCATGATAAGTTTCATCTAATCCATCTTCTGATATCCATTTTTGGTCAGACAACTGGACGATTGAACTACCTAATTTACCCGTAATATAAACGCCATTGTTTGCATGTGCGATATGGCTAAATAATATCGCGGTGACAGCTAAGCCAAGTGTGCTTTTTGGTAACCCCATACTTATTCTTATACATTTACGAATGTCCCTTTATCATGAAGACGCTCTATTTTAAATTAGCATTATTTTTAACGAGGGCTAAACCTAACACAAATTTCATGATGGTTCTTTATACAAATGCTAAAAATTTAACGTGAGTTTGAAATAAATAACGATTAGGTTTTTTCGGAGGATATTTTAGCGAAAAATAAAAGAATAAATTTAGTTTGAATTGTGTTCTAACTCATCAATATAATCCTCATACCACTGCATTATTTCACTTCTCCCTTCCAAACCAAGAGAAACATCAGGGTAAACACCAATCGATAATTTTTTCTCTTTACCTGAGAAGCGATATTTCATTCGTCAGTAACGAGCGCCATTAGGTTTTGTCCACTTCCCATTAATTGAGACACACCAAACTAGAATTTTCTAACTGTTTACGATATACCTCCGGTGGGAGGTGATTTAAACTTTCATGGGTTCGGTTAAGGTTATAATCTTGTTGCCAAAACCACACCATTTCTCGAACTTGGCTTAATGATTTAAATAAATACGCATTTAAAAACTCACGGCGAAACGAGCCATTAAAACGTTCGATAAAGCCATTTTGTTGCGGTTTACCCGGTTGAATATGGCACAGTAAAACTTGGTTATTCTCACAATAATTCAATAGATTAACTGAGATTAATTCAGGACCATTATCGACTCGAATTTGTTTCGGCAATCCTCTTTCGGTTTTTAAACGCTCAAGCACTCTGATAACGCGCTCCGCGGGTAACGATGTATCAACCTCAATCGCCAAACATTCACGCGTTCCTTCATCAATAATATTGAGTGTTCTGAAGCGCTTACCACAATATAAACTATCATGTACAAAATCCAGCGCCCATTGAACATTCGAGATTTTTTCAATCACTAATGGTCTTTTTTCTCGTTTCGGAAGTATTTTTTTTACTCGCCGTTTCAGGTTTAGCCCCAAGCGGCAATAAACGCGATAAACTCTTTTATGATTAAAGGGATAACCTTGAAATCTTAGCCGAAAATAGCATTTCCAGAAACCTGACTGAGGTGATTTTGCTATAACAGTTTGTATGGCATCGATCACCACACTATCTTTTTTACGCCAATCTAACGGCTGACGATAAAACGAGGCTCGGGGTAATGATGTTAATTTACAAGCTTTACTGACTGATAAACCTGCCTCTTTTAATGATTGAGCACAGGACTTTTTCTCAGCCATTACCAACCCTTTTTTGCGAAAAGCTCCTTCATTGCATGATTTTCAAGGCTAACTTCTGCAAACATTTTTTTAGCTTGGTATTTTCGTCTTCAAGCTCTTTTAATCGTTTAACATCATTAGCTTCCATACCACCGTACTTTGATTTCCAGTTATAGTAAGTCGCGTTGCTGATCCCATTTTGACGGCAAATATCTTCGACTTTCATACCAGAGTCAGCGAGTTTTAAAATATTAACGATTTGAGTTTCAGTAAAACGGGCTTTTTTCATCATGACCTCTGTAATGGTTAGGGCAGAAAATCTAATTATAGCAGTCTTATTTTAGGGGAAGTGGACAGCATGAACACATTTATATTTAAAATCAAACGATTAAGTAAAGGCTTTGTTTTTAAAATTAGCGCGTGGGCTCTGATTGGTATGTTCGTACCGTTCTATTTGAAAAGGGATTGAGATAGGATGGGGGCCTTGAGATTACTGACTTGGCGAGGATTTATTGATTTTGCACTAAAGAATATAGATTTATTTTACGTTTTTTTGCATTCTATTTTGCATACTAATGCTCTTATTTTAGGCACGTTTAAACGGTATTTAAAGGAGAATTGGGCAGTGCTCAATCATCCGGTATAACAGTCAACTAGAATTGGAAACTGCTTTAGGAACTTTTTAGTAACTACCTCTCATGTTGTGCAAGATTTAAACAATTTACAGTGTTTGCAACTATGTATGGATGAAAATAGTTTCTAAGTTACAGAAGAGTTTTTTGTTCTTCAGTGGTTTTGTTGTAAATACCTTATTTATAATACAGTGAGCTAAATTCGTCCTAAATACTACCTGTGCTCTATAAGTGTTTTAATTTGTTCTACAGTAATCAATTTTCTTGAGTATCCCTTAAAATAACAATCGAAATTCAGTTTTGAGTATTTAGCGCTAAACAGGCCTGCTGTAGCCCATTGTCACAAGCCAATTGGAAGTAATAACGTGCGGCGTAGTGCGAGGTTTGCGCCACTTGGCCTTTTTGGATCAACCAACCTAAATTGTATTGAGCATAGGCATTATTTTGTTCCGCAGCACGCATAAACCATTTTTGCGCCAGCTCAATGGAAACGGGTACGCCATCACCTTGATAATAAATCAACCCTAAATTTAACTGGGCATCGTTATCCCCTAACTCAGCAGCTTGCGTAAAGTAGCTGAGTGCTTTTTCTTTGTCTACTTTGCCACCTTTACCTTGCCAATAAAACCAGCCCAAATTATTCAATGCATAAGCATTGCTTTGATCTGCGGCGGCTTGATACCACCTGATTGCTTCTGCCATGTTGGGTTGGCCGCTAGCGCCATTTTCATATAACCAACCCAACATATTTTGTGCAGAGGCATGCCCTTGTTCGGCAGCGGCTTGAAACCACTTGAGTGCTGATTGTGCAGATGATTGATTATACTGACTTTCTTCCATATACAACCATCCCAGTTGATGCTGTGCATCAGCTTCACCTTGTTCTGCGGCTAACGTTAGCCAATGTAAAGCTTCCGATCGCGATTGTTCGACACCTCTCCCTTTTTCATAAATCAATCCTAATTGGTATTGCGCTGGCAAACTGCCTTGTGTGGCGGCAGATTTAAACCAGTGAATGGCTTTTGGCCAAGATTGCTCCACACCCAATCCTGATTCATACAACGCAGCAAGGTAAAGTTGTGCATCAACATTGCCTTGTTCAGCAGCTTTTTGAAAGTGCTTCGCTGCCGATACATAATCAGGGGGGCTGGCTTGGTAATCACTCAGTCCCTCTTCAAAATGTTTAGTGGCATTGATGGCTTGTGTGGCAGATTGCTCTTTTGGTACGGGCTGGTTATCGCAACCTGCCAGTAGTAAGGGGCTGATAAGTATAAGTGTCCCAACATGTCTTTTCATCATATCCTGCTGACCTTATTGTATTGGGGAGTTTTGAATATCGGCAATGCGCAATGTGTAAATTAACGAAGCGCCCGGTGGAACGGAGGGTGGGTAGCCTTCATCGCCATAGGCTAATTCAGGTGGCACCACAAAAGTAATTTCACCGTGGTTTTGTAAATGACGGATCGCTGATTGGAACAGTGGTGGATAGTTATCAAGCGGTAGGGTCAAGGATTTATTTTGCAGCTCCATATCACTGACGACGGTACCATCGAGTAACGATTCTTTGACTACAATGCTTATCACATCGTTGTCTTTAATTTTACCTTGTCCTAGATAATTAATTTTGTAGTCATAGCCCATCGGGTCTGATTTCACTTCTTTTTGTTTTTTCCACTCCGTTAAGAAACGTTTGGCCAATGCCAACTGCTGAGTTTTTTGCTCGCGTTTATTTTTTTCCATCGAAGCTTGTGAGGCAATGAGCGCTGCGTGTAGCTCGGTGGGGGAAAGTTGCATGCGTCCTTCGATGGCATCGGTGATCCCCGCTAGGTAAGCTTGTTTATCCAATGATTGCCCATAGGACTGATTATCTTGATGAAGAGTGAGTGCATCTTGACCGATGGCAATTCCCGCGGCATAAGCTTGGCGTAGCGAGTCATTTTTTTTCAGATCATCGGCGTTAAAAGTGATTAAGGCTGAATTTGCCTGAGAGGCTGCCTTATTTTTTTGAGTCAATAATTGCAGGTTATTGTTAAGACGCTGAACATCGGCTTGCAGTTGCTGAAGTTGTTCTCGATACTGTTGTTCACGTCGCTGGCTGGCGTACAGTTGTTGTTGCAATATTTTCAATTTGATTTGGGGTAATTGGATCCCCGTGGATGAAAAGACGTCTGGACTATTTTCTGTTTGCTGAGCTTTACGAGCTTCATATTCTTGTGCGAATTGAAGCAACCCCGGCAAACTATTCTGTTGAGGTTCACTGTGTGCGCTCGGAATAATGAAAAGAGCACTGAACAGACTGAATGAAAATATCCAATGACGTGAGGGCCACACCCGAAAGTACGCAGCCATAGGAGACTCCTTAAATAACAAAAAACAATCATTAAAAACAGAGTTAACTATCAAAATAAAAGGGATTAATTTATTTTCATTCAGTTTGCCTATGACATGGGAAAATAGGATCGAGTTAATAAAAACAGAAATAAACCCCGTGATACGTCACATCACAATACGGACTGGATTGTGGGAGTGTTTTCTGTTTTTATCCTTCCGAGCAATTAAATAAAGATTACAAATTTAATTTTCAATAATCAATCAGAATTTAGAACTGTGGGTTTTCAGTAGAATAATGCTGGAGGAAATTTTTGGGCTGCGGCATTAAATAAAGCATGATGCAGTCTATAGTGGATAATCTAAAAATGATTTTTTTTTTACAAAAAAAGAAAGAGATACAAATGTTGAACTAAATAGATTTTTTTAAGTGTTTGATTGGATTGGTTTTTAATCTTTTTTTAGGAAACAAAATAATTTATTTCGTTCCCTTTTGTGCTAACTAATTTACTCGACACTTTTTGCAAAATCAAACCGCATTTTATAACACACAGGTTATATTTACATCCCCACTAACTCATATTAAGTGTATCAAATTTTACTCCATTTAGGAGTGATGCGGCTTGGCGGGATCCGTTCTTAATTTGAGTGGATTTTATTGATAGTGATTTATTCTGCCTTAATCAATAATGGATGGTAATATAGTTTTGATTATATCGAATATCATAAATATTCATATTTATTAATCGATTAATTATAAAATACAACAAAATAAATTATTTTGTTGCGTTATTGGGTTGAAAAAGCAAACACAGCAGGAGTGTTAAAATGAACGACCTTTATTTCGATCTACGCTCTGAATCTGATATGAGAACCGTATTTACTAAAGCAGTTGGTCAAGAAATATATCGAATACGCCGTAGTAGGGGCATCACGGGAAGGGAATTAGCCAAGGAATTGAATGTTTCGCAACAGCAAGTTTCTCGTTATGAACGCGGGATATGCAATATTACGGTTGATACGTTGATTTTAATTTTGAATGTTTTGAATGTGTCGGTCGATGGTTTTTTTAAACAAGTGTATTTGAATATTTCTGATTTGCAAAAACAGATTGATGAAAGTTATCAGCGGGTCTTTCTTTCATTAAAAGTGAGTGATGAACAGGTGTTTAAATTTAATTAAACCAATAAATAAACTTTATTGTTCTCAATGTTTAAATTTGATTGTCTTTTATTTAAATAAAGACAATGTCTTCCTATTTGAATTTAAGGGGGATGTTTTCTTTATTTCAATATAGAGATAAGACACAACTTGAAAATAGATGATGTAATCATCCCTTTAATTAAACCACGTTATTTTTATTGCAGAGGCAAATATGAAAAAGATTATTTTAGCAACCCTGATTTCTGGCGTAATGAGTGCATCCGCATTTGCCGCTGACCAAGGCCACGGTAAAGTGACTTTCAAAGGCGAAATCATCGATGCACCATGCTCAATCAGTGCTGACTCGATTGATCAAACTGTTGAATTAGGTCAAATTGCCAATTCAATTCTGGCAAATGGTGGCGCATCTTCACCAAAACAATTCACTATTGAATTAGAAGACTGTGTGTTCCCGAATAATGCGGGTGTGCAATACAACGACAAAGTGCAAATCACGTTCAGCGGCGCAAGCGCAGGCTTTAACTCTAAGCTACTGGGTGTGACTGGCCTGAACCCAGATGAAGGCTTAGTGGGTAACGTCGGTATCCAAATCACGGATACACAAGGTGCTCCAATCGATATGGGCATCTCAACCACTCAGTCTCACCAACTGCAAGCAGGTAGCAACACCCTGCAATACAGTGCGTTTGTCCGTGGTGCGAATGTTGCCGTTGACGCTATCCCACTGGGTAAATTCGAAGGCGTCACTAACTTCACTTTAGCGTACAACTAATCTGGCGGTGAGGGGTAGCGGCGCTATTCCTCACGTTTTTTCCACCAATAGTCGAGGCGCTTTGTGAAAGGACGGCAAAAACATAATGCACTGCTGTGCGTGCTTTTCGGAATACTGGGCGCGAGCGCACCCGCTTTTTCTGCTCCTTCTCAAGGGTGGGGAAAGGTCTCGATGTATGGGGAAATCGTCGACACCGCCTGTGCAATCGAAACCGAGTCTCGTGATCAGACGATTGACATGGGCGTTATTCCTCTGAGCGTATTAAAGCAATTTGGTAAAGCTCCGCCAAAACCGTTCAACATTCAATTAGTCGATTGCCGTTGGGAACGTTATCCCAGCAGTAAAGGCGAATGGCAAACCTTTGATGTGACCTTTGATGGCCCCGCAAACGGCGATTTTTTTACGGTGACAGGTGAAGCTAAAGGGGTGCAATTAGCAATGCGTGATGACCAAGGAACACCGGTAATTGCAGGGAAACCGTTACCCAAACGCGACATTGTTCCCGGTGAAATGACCTTGAATTATGAATTGCAGCTGGTAACCAATAATCAGCGCTTACAAGCTGGATCTTATCAAACGCTTTTGCGTTTCAAAATTGATTATTACTGATTCTTTTGCGGTTTGGCGCTCATTTGCCTAGGGATATTTTTTTATGTCGCGTACTTATCACCAACCTTGTGCGGTCTACCTTGCTGTAATGACAGCACTCATGCCCTATTCGTCCCCGTTAATGGCGGCGGATGTGGTGCAATTCAACACTGAACTGTTGGATTTAAACGACAAAAAAAATATCGACTTAGGTCAATTTTCGCGTGCGGGTTACATCATGCCCGGCAGTTATCCGTTGAAAATTCAACTTAATCAGGAAACATTACCTGAACAAAAAGTGACATTTTACCCGTCAGCTACCGATGCTAATGAAAGTCAAGCCTGTTTAACGGGTGACATTGTTAGCCAGTTGGGGTTAAAAGACGAGGTGATCAAAGATCTGACATGGTGGCATGACGGCAGTTGTGTGGATTTGGCCAGTATTCCGGGCGCAGAGGCGCGCGGTGACTTGTCCACATCGACCCTATACCTTAGCGTACCACAAGCCTATTTAGAATATCGTACCGCTACATGGGATCCACCGTCACTATGGGATGAAGGGATCCCCGGTATCCTATTGGACTATAACGTTACCGCACGAACTAACCGTCCACACAAAAAAGGCCACAATACCTATGCCCTAAATGGTAATGGCGTGGTGGGAGCGAATGCGGGCGCATGGCGTTTACGTGCAGACTGGCAGAGTCGTTTAAACCATGCGACTGGCTCGGGTGATCCTGTCAATACGGATTTCCAGTGGAGCCGGTTCTATGCTTATCGCGCGATCCCACAAATGCGCGCCAAACTGACGTTGGGGGAAGATTATCTTAACTCTGACCTGTTTGATAGCTTCCGTTTTACGGGCGGTAGCTTGCGCTCCGATTTGAACATGTTACCGCCAAATTTACGTGGCTATGCACCAGAGATTTCAGGTGTGGCGACGACAAACGCTACGGTGATTGTTAGCCAGCAAGGCCGTATTTTATATCAAACACAAGTAGCGGCGGGTCCGTTCCGTATTCAAGACTTGAGTGATGCGACCAGCGGAAAACTGGATGTACGTGTGGAAGAGCAAGATGGCACGGTGCAAGAGTTCCAAGTGGATACCGCCACCATTCCATATCTGACCCGACCAGGGGCTGTGCGTTACAAACTGTCATTGGGTAAACCGTCCACCTTCGATCACCGTAGTAGTGGTGATGTGTTTGCCACGGGTGAGTTCTCGTGGGGGATTTCCAACGGGTGGTCACTGTTTGGCGGCAGCCTCAACAGCCAAGACTACAATGCTTTCGCGGCCGGTATTGGACGTGATTTACTGGCTTTCGGTGCGATTTCCTTTGATGTGACGCAGTCGATTGCTCGTTTGCCGGGTGAAGACCGCCTGAGTGGCGGCTCGTACCGTGTCAACTACTCAAAACGTTTTGATGATTACGATAGCCAAGTGCAGTTCGCGGGCTACCGCTTCTCTGAGCGTGACTTTATGAGCATGTCAGATTACCTGAATGCTAAAGAAAGTGGTGAGCGTCGCGGTGGCAGCAAGGAAATGTACACCATTTCGTTGAATAAAAACTTCCGTGATATCGGGCTATCAACGTATGTGAACTATAGCCATCAAACCTATTGGGATCGTCCAGATAGCGATCGCTACAACCTGATGCTCACCAAAACCATGGACTTTGGTTCAGTGAAAAATGTCAACGTGTCGTTGTCTGCGTATCGCAATGTGTATAACGAGACCCATGATGACGGCGCTTATTTGTCACTGTCAGTGCCGTGGGGCAACGGGGCAAATATCGGTTACTCGATTGCAAGCAATAACAATGACGTGACCAACCGTGCGACTTATTACGACCGCATTGATAGCCAAACGTCGTATCAATTCAGTGCGGGAAGTGCACGCCAAGGCGGTACGGGCAGTGCCTATATTACCCATCAAGGTAGCAATGCACGTTTAACGGCTAATGCAAGTTATACCCACAACGGTTACACCGCGTTTGGCCTTGGGGCACAAGGTGGTTTCACCTTTACCCCTGAAGGCATCGATATGCACCGAGTGTCCACAATGGGCGGAACACGTCTGTTGATTGATACCGACGGTATCAGCGATATCCCAGTGAAAGGACGCGGTGCAGTCGTGAACTCGAATGCCTTTGGTAAAGCAGTGGTGCCCGATGTGAACAGCTACTACCGCAATAAAGTCAAAATTGATTTGAATAAACTACCGGATAACGCCGAAGTCACCGATTCGGTGGTACAAGCGACCTTAACGGAAGGGGCGATTGGTTACCGTAAGTTCGAAGTATTGTCAGGGCGTAAGATGATGGTCGCCGTGCGTTTAGCGGATGGCTCTTTCCCTCCATTTGGTGCGCAAATTCGCAATGCACGTGGGCAAGATACGGGCATCATGAATGATAACGGTCAAGCGTATGTCAGTGGGATAAATCCGAATGAAATCATGGTGGTACAGTGGGTTGGTGAGGATCAGTGTCAATTACAGTTCCCTGCACAGTTTGACACGCTTAGTGCCAATTTATTATTGCAGTGCGAGCCGATAACCTCGCGCCCGCCATCATTTGACAAAGTGAAAGAATAATTAAGAGAGACAGCGAATGAAAATG
This sequence comes from Providencia manganoxydans, assembly GCF_016618195.1. Taxonomy (NCBI): domain Bacteria; kingdom Pseudomonadati; phylum Pseudomonadota; class Gammaproteobacteria; order Enterobacterales; family Morganellaceae; genus Providencia; species Providencia manganoxydans. Next base: position 3,799,150 of record NZ_CP067099.1, on the reverse strand, counting down.
AAAAGTCCAAAACGTTTATTGATGGCAACCGCATTGTTATCGGTCATGTATGCAAGCCAAGCGTGGTCAGCGATAGCGCTTGACCGCACCCGTGTGATTTTTAATGGCGAACAAAAAAGTGTATCGCTGACTATTACCAATAAAAATCCACAGTTGCCATACTTGGCGCAAGGGTGGATTGAGAATGATCAAAGCCAAAAAGTCTCGTCGCCATTTGTGGTATTGCCGCCCGTACAGCGTTTAGAGCCGGGAAAAACCAGTCAAGTGCGTATTGAAGCGCTACCGGATGTGGCAGCGTTACCGCAAGATCGTGAAAGTTTGTTCTATTTTAACTTGCGTGAAATTCCACCGAAAAGTGAAAAACCGAACGTATTACAGTTGGCGTTACAAAGCAAAATTAAATTATTTTATCGTCCATCTGGGATCGCACTTAGTGATACGGAAAAAATGAATCAACCGTGGCAAGAAAAACTGACGTTAACGAAACAAGGCGACCAGTATATTGCCAAAAATCCGACGCCATTTTACGTCACCATTATTGGTGCCGCAGCGACCGCCAATGCGCCTATTACTAAGCAATTTGATGCTGTGATGGTTGCGCCATTTGGAGAGCATGCTTTGGGCGTGTCTAGCGCTCAACTGGGCAGTTCACCGGTGTTGACCTATATCAACGACTACGGCGGGCGTTTGAAACTGCATTTTAAATGCCAGAGCAACCAATGTGCGGTTGTACCTGAGAAGAAATCATAAGGAGCCGCATGATGGCGATATCTGCAAACTGTCATCGATATTCCCGTTTTGGCTGGGTGAGTAGCTTATTGTGTCTTAGTCTGTGGAGTGGGTTGAGCCATGCTGCCGATCGCAATGCCACCCTTTATCGCCCTGATGGTAATTGGAATGTGGAAGGTGCGAGTGGTCAACTGTATGTATTTGGTTCGCTGACAGAAAGTCCGTGCCGAATTGCCATGGAATCGGTGTACCAATCAGTAGACATGGGCAATATTGAAACCGCGGATTTGAAGAAAGTAGGGCAAACGGGCAGGCCAGTACCATTCCATATTGAGTTGTTAGATTGTATTGAAACCCCTACGGCACTGCGTGATATTAAAACGGGCAGTGTGGCGTGGAGCAGTGAGCAACCGGGGGTCAAAATGCGTTTTTTAGCACCATCGGTGCCATTTTATCCTCAATTGGCGAGAGTGGTGGGTGTGCAAGGTCTCGGGTTGCAATTGAGTGATGAGGCTGGACGAGTGATCCCACTGGGCGAAAGTAGTGTTCCTCGTTTACTATCACCGGGACAAGATAGCTTAAGCTTTTTTATTACGCCAGTGCGGATTGCCAGCGAATTACAAGCAGGCGCTTACCGTGCCTTGATTTCTTTTGAGTTGATGTATGACTAACTTTATCACTCAGAAGGAGTGTTCACATGAATAAATATATACTCTTTTTTAGTTGCATGCTTTTTTTAAATATTGTTCAGCCATCATATACATATGCTAAAAATGGACAAATAGGTGAGGTTAGGGTTCGAGGTGAACTTATTGCTGAGCCATGTGTTATTCGCCCAGGAGATGAAGAGATAGAAGTCGACTTCGGCACTATAGTGGATAAATACTTGTATATTAATACCCGAAGTCATATTGAGTCTTATGTCATCCATTTGGAAGATTGCGATACCAGTATATTTAATACTGTTGATGTCACTTTTGTTGGAAATGAGAATCCAAATTTACCTGGTTTATTAGCTTTAGACAGCAATAGTGTGGCGACACGAGTTGGAATAGCGATATTAGATGAAAGTGAAAATATTATTGAAATTAATACTCCAACACCAGCCTATAAATTAAATAATGGGAATAATGAGTTGCGATTTAAGGCTTATGTTGAAGCTGAGTTAGATGCAATTAAATCTAAAAGTATTGGGTTAGGTGCATTTACTGCAACAGCAACGTTTAAGTTATTTTATGATTAATAGGACGTGTTCCCATGAAAATATTATTATTTTTTATTCTCTCTATTTTATCATGTCATTCTTACGCTTTCGTTTGTAAAACAAATGATGGCGTTGAAGTTATGGGAGGAACGCAAAATATTTATGATGTTCCTATCGACAGTGACATATTCGCTCAACCTGATCGTATCAATGAATTCGCAGATATTGATGAGTTTATGACATGCAGAAATGAGGCGCCTTTATCATATGTCGATTATTTAAGGTTGACAGGGGCAAGGGCAGGCACCAAATTTACTAACATTTCTGGACTAAAAACAGGAGTTGTTCTCAATGGTAACTATCTTTTAGCCCCATTTAGCGGGCAAGATTATCCTGTATTTGCATTACGAGTAGCAACCCAACCATTACCTATTAAATTATATTTACAAGTGAGTACAAAACCAACAAATGCAGTGTTGATTAGAAAAGGCGATCTGCTAATGACACTTTATCTGCATAAATATGCTACTTGGTCGATAGGTGGTGACCCATTTGATCATTATGACTTCGAATGGAATTTTTATGCAGCTGATGATGTTATTGTCGGAACAGGAACTTGTGACATTAATAATAACCAAATCATTGAAATAGATTTTGGGCAAATTAATCCATCGGGTATTTCGACAGTTGGAGCATCAAGCCGTTATCAAATTAATAAAGATTTAATTTATCATTGTGATGATAATAACCTTACGATGCCGATAAAAATGTATTTTACTGCTGAGCCTGCAGGGTTTTCAAATAATGCGATGCTAGTGAGGACTGGAAGCGCTTACGGTTCAGGTTCAGTAATGCCTGGGATGGGGGTGGAAATGTATCACGAAAATAAAGTGGTATCCCCGTTAAATGGCAATTTTATCTCTGAAATTAAAAATGGATATGGCCAAGATACAGTGACTTTCACCGTAGTGAAAAAAGAAAATATTATGCCTGGTGATTTAATTGAAGGAATGTTTAATGCATCAGGAACGATTGTGATGTCAACTCCTTAATAATAAATTTAGCTCTTGAACATTGTTTTTAGATGTAAGATGAGTCTTTTTCAACAAGAAATATTAATTAATACACTATAAAGGATTTTAAAAATTTGGCTCTAACTACTGCTTTACTCTCCATACTAAATATTTATTAATATAGGTTTTAGATAGCTTTATATAAAAATCGGGTGTCAGAATAATTTTGTCCCCATGTGGTATCGCACGTTTGTATCATTATAAAAGAGGTTCAATATGAAAATTAAATTAGCATCTATCGCTGCATTAATGTTAGCGGCTGGCGTTGCAAGTTCTGCAATGGCGGCAACAACAACAACAGTGACATTTAAAGCACAATTACAAAAAGGAACTTGTGATATCGCAACAAGCTCTGGCTCAATTGTTGACTTTGGTGTTTTCACCACTGAGAGCGTCACTCAAGGACCAACAACCGCGATTGCAAATAAAGATTTCAACTTAGTCTTAACCAACTGTGCTGGTGCTGAGACTCAGTCTGGCGCTTTAAGTTTATACGCAGATGGTCAAGCAAGTATCTTTAATCCAAATCTTTTTGCTAATACAGATGCAAAAACATTAGCGGTGGGAATTAAAACTAACCCTGCTACCGGTACAGCAGTTGAAATTAAACCAAACCAATTAATCAATGTTAACCAATCACTGGTGATGAGTACAGATGATGAAGGTGCAGTGACTGATGTTGACGGTAATGCGGTCAATTTATTACCAATGCAAGCAGACCTGTTCGCTCTGAATGGTTCTAACGATACCGATATCCTGAGTGTGCCGGTTATCTTTAGTGTTGCTTATAACTAATTAAAGTCGGGTGATTACAGTTTGTAATCACCCTCATAAAAGCCTATGAAAAATACACTGTCGTTAAAAATGTGGCTATTGTTCATTGTCACCAATTTTTTGTTATTAAATAGTTTCGCTTATTCCGCTGGCGTGGGTATTGATGCCACACGCATTATTTACCCACAAGGTGAAAAAAGTGTGTCTGTCACGTTAAGAAATAATGATGAAAAGACAAATTATCTCACGCAAATCGCGATAGCGAGTGAGCAATATCCTGACGCTTTTGAAGTGGCACCCCCTTTATTTCGTTTAGAAAAAATGAGCCGACAAGATGTACGTATTATGTTGGTCAATAATCAACTCCCTAAAGACAGAGAATCGGTTTTTTATTTTAAAGCCCGCATGGTACCCGCGAGAGATAAAAACAGTGAAGGGGTTATCATCGGTTTTGATAATATTATTAAATTATTTTATCGGCCGACTGATTTAAAACAAACCGCTAAGGAAGCACAGTCATCGCTAGTATTTAAAAATGTTGGTAATAAAACTGAGGTTATCAATCGTTCCCCTTATTACATCAGTCTATTTAACGTGACGCTGAATAATAAAGCGATGGTGATTAATTCAGAGAATAAAAATAACATGATAGCACCATTTTCAAGTATTAATTTTGACCTAAAAACGCCGACAGGGGCGATAGCAAAATGGACCGCAATTAATGATTTGGGAGGCTATGATGGCTATTCAACAGAAATTCAATAAATGTTTGTTAGGATTATTATTCCCCGCAGTTTTATTACCGAATATCAGTTTAGCCGATGAAAGTGCAACGATTTATTTTAGTGGCACGGTGGCCAATGCCACGTGTGAATTTTCTGCGGATAGCGATCAGGAAGTGATTTTTGATGAGCCGTTTAGTAGCAGTGTACTGAGTGCATTACAGCCGGGCGAAGAGAGTGATTATCGCAAGCCTTTTACGGTGGAATATAGCTGTGAAGGGATCTCAGAGGATACCGAATCCATCGATATTGTGATTACACCATTAAGCAGTACACACATAAAAAATAACGTGTTGTATGAAGATAGTGCGATCAATGTGGGTTTTTTATTGATGAACTGCGGTGATGATAATGGTGCGTGTGAGGAAGTGATCTTCTCGGGGGATGAGGCCACGGTCGAATCTGGGACGGGGGAGCACTATTTTGAAGTCGTTGCTGCAAAAATTGACAATCAAACCATAACCTCAGGTGATATTGATGCTGCCATTGAACTTTCACTGCAAATCCCTTAATAGGAAAAAATATGGAGTGATTTTTTCCTTCATATTGTGTTTTTTTCTGCCTATTCTCGTGAATGCAGATAACGACTCGATCCATTTTGAATTTACAGCATATGTTGATCAGGAGCCTTGTGAAATTATTGTTGAAGATCTTTATGATACGACGGATGAAATAGATTTTGGCATTGTTTCCATTCAGGACATTATTGATCAAACGCAGACAAGACAGTTTGAGATCATTTTGCAAGATTGTGAAGGTGACTTTTCAACCAGTTCTATTCAAATGACCTCGGGCAGCACCGTTGATGGTTCAAATGACTATGTATTTAATAGCGATCCCGATGCTTATTTTGGTGTCGCGATCATGGATGAAGATGAACAAGAATATTTTTCAGTCGGGGATATCGTCTTTGATCAGATTGAAGATGGCGATGAGCATATTATCTTAACCGCGGTATTAGCCTGTTATGATCGCGGACAAGGTTGCTTGAAAGATGAAGTGGGCGATTTTTCTGCGCATGTTACTTTTAGCTATTTTTCAGATTAAGGTGGTTATAATGAAAAATATAACGCTTACTGTTCTGTTATTTCTGACTTCCTTTCTAACTTATTCCGCAGGGCTCAGTTTAAATAAGACGCGCATTATTTTTAATGAAGGGGATAAATCGGCATCGATTACCTTTAAAAATAATGTCGATTCCCCTTTTCTGGTTCAAAATGAAATTTATAATGTGGATAATCAGAAAAGTGATTTTTTTGTGATTACACCATCTATTTTTAGGGTGGAAAAAAACTCGACCTTTATGATGCGTATTTTTCCTGCCTCATTAAATTTATTACCGAAAGATCGTGAAAGTGTCTTTTATTTTAGTTCAAGAGCAATCCCACCCAAAAGAAATGATGAAAAAAGCAGTGGGAAATTATCCATCGTCACCAATTTGGTGATTAAGCTGTATTATCGACCTGAAAATTTACCGATGACGGCGAAAGATTCGTATGAAAAAATCTCGGTCAATTATGCGAATAATACATTAACCGTCAATAATCCGACGCCTTATTATACCACCCTCGTGGATATGAAGGTGAATAATACGCGTAAAATAAAGAATAAAATGGTCGCGCCTTATTCCAATATTACGATCCCCGACATGGTGGGGCTGAATTCTTTTTCATGGCGAATAATGAATGATTATGGTGGTACCACCAAGCCCTTTATTTTTGAGAGTAAGGCTAAAAAATGAAAATAATTTCATTCATCGTATTACTATTAGGTTTATTAAACATTCATCAGGTTGCGGCAAAAAATACCAGCAGTGGTTTGCGTTTCCCGAGTGAAAGATTAGTTTTTCATCAAGAAAGCCGAGGGCTCTCATTTTTATTAAAGAATAACGATCACAATGCCTATCTCGTTCAAGCCGATATTGCTATTCCTGATGAGTCGACAGGGTTGAATGTAAAAAAGGAGAGCTCAATTCCTTTTATGATCACACCACCTTTATATCGGCTAGAGGCAAAGTCAGAATATAACTGGCAAATAAAAAAAATTGATAATTTAAAAAAATTGCCGCAAGACCGAGAGTCGGTATTTTTTATTCGCTTAAAAGCCATTCCTCCGAAAGGCACTAAAAATACCGTGAGCTTTAAAAAAATGGATGGTGATTTAACCTTATCGAAAGTTTTACATTATAAGTTTTATTATCGGCCAGAGGCAATTAAGAATCTTAAAATCGCCAAGGTGAAGGATAAATTAAAATTTACGCTTGCTGAGGGAAAACTGATTGTTAATAACCCGTCACCACTTTATTTAACCTTTGGGAAATTAGCGGTCGGTCAACATCAAATTGACAATATGCAACTGTTTAAATTCATTCCCCCTTTTGGTCAACAAAGCTATTCATTGCCGAAAGGGAATTATGCGAATGCCACGGTGAAATGGCGATTATTAAATGAATTTATGCTGGAAATGCCAGAGCAAACCCAAAAACTATAAAAAAAATCACTGAGAGATAACTATGAAATTATATACGTCGTCTAAGATGAAAAATAATCTTTTTTATCTAAGCTTTATTTCTTATTGTCTTGGCGTTGCTGGTTATTCTTATGCAGAAGATTACTTTGACCCAAAACTATTATCTTTGCAGTCAGGAATGGATCCGAATTCCATCGATTTATCTCAATTTGAAAAAGCCAATAGCGTCCCTGAAGGTAAATACAATATTACGGTGTTTATTAATAAAAGAGATATGGGCAGTATGGACATCACGTTTGTAAAAGGCCGTGATGGAAATGTTTCCGCTGAATTCACTAAACCGATGCTCGGTGAGCTTGGGGTGAATTTAGCCTCACTTCCAACGCTACAAAAGCTCACTGATGATGAAAAGATGACTGCGTTAGGGGATTACATTCCTGAGGCATTTGTGAAAACCAATCTGTCTAAACTGACCATGGAAATCAGTATTCCACAGATTTATATGGACAATCGGGCTAATGGTTACGTACCAGAAGGCATGCTGGAAAATGGTATTCCGGCTATCTTGCTGTCTTATCAGCTTAATGGGAGCCACAGCCGTAATCAATCTCAGCGGGAAACACAAAACAATGACAATGCCTTTTTGAGTTTACGTGGCGGTGTCAATTTAGGTGCTTGGCGCTTGCGTTCAAATTATCGTTATTATTATTCGAACTCCGAAGGGCGTCGTAATTACACTAATCGTACGTCTAGTTTTTCCAATACCTATGTGATGCGAGCCATTAATGCATTACGAGGTGAGTTGTTAGTGGGGGAAAGTTCAACGGGCAGTAACGTGTTTGACAGTATTCCGTTTAAAGGCATCAAACTGTTTTCGAATGAAAAAATGCTGCCTTCCAGTATGCGCGGTTTTGCGCCTGAAATTAATGGTATTGCACAATCTAATGCACGGATCACGGTGAGCCAAAATGGCAACGTGGTGTATCAGACTTATGTTGCACCAGGGCCTTTTAGTATTAAAGATTTATATCCAACGGGGTCTTCAGGAAATTTACAGGTCAATATCAGTGAAGAAGATGGCTCTGAAAGAACGTTTGTTTACCCGTATTCTTCATTACCCGTGATGTTAAGACCGGGTGGAATGAAATATGAAGTAACGGCGGGGGAATATAACGGCAATTTAACCCGTTCGTCTAAACGCGCCAAATTTGTGTTGGGCAGTCTGATTTATGGCTTGCCGCATGATGTGACCGTCTACGGCGGTACGTTATTTTCTAAAGATTACTTTTCTGGGGTGATGGGCACGGGGATTTCCTTGGGGGATTTTGGTGCGCTGTCTGTCGATATGACCCATGCGGCGGCGTCTTTTGTGTCGGGAGATCGCAAAGAAGGGCAATCGTTTCGGATTAAATATTCGAAAAGCTTAACCTCTACAGGAACTAATGTCGATTTAACCGCATTACGTTATTCCACACGCCATTTCTTCAGCTTCTCGGATTTTAATACCCACAATTACCAGCTCAGTGATGGGGTAGCCCCCTGGTTAGGCTTACGCCAACGTTCCAGTTTCCGAACCGCGCTTTCCCAGTCACTGGGCAAATATGGCTCAATTTATTTAAGTGGTAGCCGTACCGACTATTGGGACTCCAATACTGAAACTACCCAATTATCGACAGGGTATAACGGTAATTTTAAAGGCGTGAATTACAACGTCAGTTATGCCATTGATTACAGAAAATCCGATAGCCGTAATGACTGGCCTAAAAACCATCAAATTTCGTTTAATGTGAACGTGCCTTTCAGTTTATTTACCAATGAAGAGCACTTACGAAATATGAGCAGTAATTATTATATTTCGAAAAACAATCGCGGCAATTATAGCCAGCAAATGGGTTTACACGGTTCATTGTTGGACAGGGATTTATCTTATTCGGTTTCACAAAGTATGGGGAATAACAACCAAGAAAGTAATAGTGCCATTAGTTTGAATTACAACACCTCAAAAGGCAGTTTTTCTGGGGGATATAACTATTCATCAAGTTCTTCTTCTGTGAATGCGGGGGTTAATGGCGGGATGGTGATCCATTCAGGTGGCGTGACACTGGCGCGCACGTTAGGTAACTCCGTGGTGTTGGTGGAAGCGCCGGATGCAGACGGTACCTCGCTAAACCAAGGTAACGCCAAAATCGATATGTTTGGTTATGCGGTGGCACCGAACGTTAACGAATACGCCAAAAATACCATTGGCTTAAATGTGAATACCTTACCGGATGATGTGACGTTACCGAAAACTTCGCAAAATGTGTATCCGACCAAAGGGGCGGTGGTAAAAGCCAAGTTCCCAACGCGTGTCGGGATGCAGGCGTTGATTTCGCTAACCTATCAAGGCGGTACGATCCCATTCGGGGCGATTGCTAAGCTGGTGGATGATGAGGCGACTGAAGAAAACACCAGCATTGTGGGTGATAACGGTCAGCTTTACATGAGTGGGTTACCGGATTCGGGTACCTTACTGATCCAATGGGGGAATGGTCACAATGCATCGTGTGGTGCTCATTATACGCACTTAAAAGAGATGGCAGTAACCGAAGACAACCCAATTAGAAAAATCAGTTTAGCGTGTCAGTGATTAACGTGAAATGGCGAAGATTAAATTTAGGAGTTAAATAATGGCATTGACTTTAAAAAGAAACGTCGTTAAGGCCATCTTAGCGTTATGTTTACTGAATAGCTCATTCGGGTTTGCTAATACTATTGATGTTACCATTCCACCGGATACAGAAATTGCCTATGTTTCGACGAATGCAAGCGTACCATTAAGTGGTCCAAGGAATAATACTGCAAATAGAACTGTTGATGGGTTTATTGCTATTACGGATGAAGTTTGGTTTTGTATTAGTGAAGATTCGCTCTATGAAGAAGATGGGCACTATTACTTTTATCTCATTAATGAAGATAATAATCATGTGGGGTACTTTTCCTTGAATTATTCAGCGGCAGCAGAATGGGTAAAATATGATGGTTCAACAGACGAAGGATTTGTTCGAGTCCACGATGGAGAAGTGATTGATCTCGATAATTTGGAGCCAGTCGAAGGTAACCCTTATTGCTTAACCCCTCCTAACCCAGGAGGCGATGAGCCCTATTTTGATGCTGATGAAGATCGCAATGTTGATATTACGGTAACTGGTGGGGTGATTAAATTTTTATCGCCTGAGGATGCTGCACCTGGTGAGTATTTTATCGCATTAAATAATTTAGAGCGCATTGATAATTTATATGCATCATCGTTATCTCCCATACCTTCAGGCGATTTATCTCAAGTTTTAATTAGCTCGATTAACATTAATGTATTAGATGCTTGTACCATCGATGTGAATGGTAATACTTCACCTAAATTTTATGTTGCTTCTGATGAATCAACAGGATTGGTTGATTATGAAAGAGTCACCGTTGAAATTGACTGTGATAGTAATATTGGAAATACCGTTTTAGGCTCTGTTCGATTGCAAACTGGACTAATAAAAGATGAACCTAATAAGTTCTATTTAATCAATGAAGATTATGAAGATAATGGTTTATATATTGAAGGGATAATCAATAACAATGGTTCAGATTGTGATGATGAAGGCGATATTCTATTTAATGGTGAAACTTTTGATATTGATTTAGAGTATGAAAATGGCACTTATGGTGAGTTTACCATTGATTGGAACCTCTGCAAAGATGAGGATTATATTGAGCCGGGTGTATATAGTGGAGCATTAGATTTATCGGTATTTGTTAAGTGAAATTGAAATTATAAAACTGGTATATTGGCAGTAAGAAGTCTTCTACTGCCAATTCAATTATCAATTTTTCTATTTTACATTTTTTAATTAAAACTATATTTTTATATCTCAGTTGATTCTGTCTATATAACAATCTATCGAATCGGCAAAAAATGGAACAAACACCCCACTGAAATTATCTTTAATCTCCATAATGTTTTATATTTTAATAAATGAAGATATTTTGATAAAGGGAGCTATTTCTTTTTAAAAAGACGATGTTTATATAAAGTACTAATTAGCTGAAAAACAGACTGCTCGCTTTAAAAAACGATTAATAACGATTTAGCTCAAGGTGGTGTGCTGACTTCTCGATTAGGCAGCAAGTGTTCTGCGCAACTAAATCAGGGCACTTTTCTTAAGGAATTTTGTTCATACTCAATGGGGGACAGATCACCATTGGCAGTATGAAGCCTTTCTTGGTTGTAATAGCGCATATACGAAGTAACATCTTCTTTCATCTGTTTACGAGTCGGCTATGGGATTTTTAGTACCCAATCGTGCTTTAAGCTACCAAAAAATCGTTCTACAACGGCGTTATCCCAACAGGCTCCAACATCGGCCATACTTGCTCGAATACCATAACTTGTTAGTAAGTGACGATAGCGCTTACTCGTATATTGTGCTCCGCTATCACTATGAAAGAATAAGCCTTTTTCAGGCTGGCGTAAATTATACGCTTTCATCAAGGCTTTACTGACTAAATCTGCCGTCATTCGTTTATCAATGTGCCAACCCACTATACGGCGTGAGTATAAGTCCATCACGATGGCTAAATACATCCAGCCTTCCCCTGTTTTTAAATAGGTCACATCACCCGCCCACACTTCGTTAGGCGCATGAGGATTAAAATTTTGATTGAGCAAATTATCGGCTACGGCATCACTGTGTTTGCGTTTTGTGGTGACTTTATAAGCAACACGCTGAGTGACGATTAGATCAAGCTGAGCCATTAGCTTTTGAACGCCATAAGCACTCACGCTAAAGCCCTCTTTGCATAACCGTTTACGTAACGTTCTATAACCTAAGCTATTTCGACTCTGTTCAAAAATAGCTTTGGCTCTGCGGTACAGGCTAAGTTGTTCTGCGGAGATCAATTTTGCTGGGCGTTTAAGCCAAGCGTAGTAGGTAGAACGACTTATTTTCATTAACTTGCAGAGCTTCAACACGGGAAACTGTGAAGATAATTGCTTAATCGTTTTAAACGCTACTTGGTTTCCTTTAGCAGGAGGGCGCTGGCTTTTTTTAGGATCTCTTTCTCCATCCTAAGTTCTTTATTTTCTTTTCGAAGCCTTAATAATTCAGCTCTCTCATCGGAATTCAAGCTGCTACCTGATTGCTCAGCGTCGAATTTTGCTTTCCAGTTATTTCAGTTATAAAGTAATTTATCGGTGATCCCTAAAGAAGCTGCCGCTTTTGGGACGCTATAACCTTGTTCGGTGACTAATGCGACCGCTTCTTGCTTAAACTCAGTAGTATAAATTCTGTTTGTTCGTTTTTTCATTTAACACCTCAATAATTGGATTATATTCCATTATTAAAGTGTCCTGTTTGATTAAAGCAGATCAGAAATTAGTGAACTGTTTATCAATGCAGGGATAGCTAATTTCGAAAAACTCCCTGACGATATCGAAGCCTGTGGAAAATTTGCAAAACTGTTTAACACCTTTAACCAACATTTAGAAGCTGCCAAAATACAAGGTATGCGTTGGGATCATTCCATTATAGAAAATGACAATACCCATGAAATCACGCTAGCCATGAATAAGCACTTAAGTTCATCTTGGTTTTCGCTTGTCATCATAGGAAGGTAAGTATCTATTTAACAGCTTGATTAAATAAAAAATAACACCACAATAGCCATCTTTACGGATACCCGTAAAGATGGCTTAAAATAGAGTTTAGTTTGATTAACGTTCTAGATTATGGATGTTATTGGGGTACCACAGCATTCTTTATTTCCCGCCTTAAGGGATGAAAGCGGATTGAATCTCATTCTGTTATCCTATCTACCCACTCGTATGATAAACATATCCTCCACTGTGAAAAATTCCTCCTTGTTCAAGGTAAACATCACGTCCATAGCGTTCATAGTCAAAGTAATGGGATAAATGACCCAATTGTGCTAAATCATAAGAACCACTTTCTTCTAACCAGTAATAACCTAAATCATATTCATTATTGACTCCCGCTAATTGCTGGAAAGAATCTAAATTATTCGCTAAATGAATTAAATCATGGATTGAACTCGCTGAAGAACCGATTTCAACTGCCGCCTGATAAAGATCAATTTCATCAGGCGATAACATGGCTAATTGCGTGGCTAACTCGTTCAACTCATCTAAAAGACTGTATTCTGAAATGTAAGACGAAAGGCCATCAATTGAAGATTCATAGTCCGTCAAGAAATACTCTTCATACTGAATACCATCAATGCCAATCCGCATTAAGCAGTATTCTATTTCTTTTGAGGTTGCCGGAAGCTCAAGCCATTCACCAACCAGTTCACCTTCGTTATATTTTCCTAAGTTCGTAATAAAAACAGAAATCATTCCCGATTTTAGGCATGGGGAAGCTGTCGCTGTTATACACATATTCATGTCCTATTATTGATGTATTGTGATTTAATTAATGGCGATATTTTGATAAAGGGATCAATTTCCCTTTAGAAGATGATATTGATATAAAAAGCCAATCAGCTGAAAAACAGGCAACTCGCTTTAAAAATGATTAATGACGTTTTAGAGCAGGATAATGAGTTGCCTTACAGTCCCGATAACATGTTATGCTTTCTATCATGATTTCATTTTGCGCGGGTTAAAACGAAAAAAGCCCCTGTCCAATAAACTAGGGTCAGTTCATCAGGACAGAGGCTCTTGCTTTGGTGGAATATGGGTTACAAACTAAAATGCATTATAATAAAACTGTGTTCATGATTACGTTTTTAGGCATAAGCTATTTCGAAATCACTTTATTTTGGCTTTCCAAAGAATCCATGTAGTCGGCATATTACCGCATTACTTGACTTCTCGTATTGCAAATGGATCTCCTATATGACATCGTTAAAGTCTTAGTGATTCATTGGATTATTAAACTTGGCAAAATCAAAGGGGGAAATAGTTTGTTCCTGATTAGCATCCAAATAATCCGCCCACCACTGTACCATCAATCGCCTTTCCTCAATATGTTCTGCCTTATGAATATAAGCAGCCCTCACTGAGTTACGTTCTTGGTGGCTCATTTGCCTTTCTACTGCATCTTTCGACCATAAACCTGATTCAACTAATGAACTACACGCCATCGTTCTAAAACCGTGCCCACAAATTTCAGTCTTCGTATCATAGCCCATCACACGTAAGGCTTTATTGACTGTATTTTCACTCATGGGTTTAAAGGGATTATGAGCGCCCGTTAGGATCAATTCATGTTCACCCGTCCATGTCCAAATTTCTTTCAGTATAGTGATGGCTTGGTGGCTAAGGGGAACTAAATGCGGAGTGCGCATTTTAGCGCCTCTGTGAGAGAATTTAACTCCGAGTATAGGCTTTCGCTGAGCAGGAATAGTCCATAAGGCTTTATCGAAGTCAATTTCAGACCAACGCGCATAGCGAAGTTCGCTTGATCTAATAAATACTAATAAATTTAACATCACGGCTAGGCGAGTGACGGGTTGCCCTTTATAAGCATCGATACGGGCGATGAGTTCAGGTAGACGGTCAAGGTTAAGAGTTGGACGGTGTTGGCGTTGTACAGTCGTTACAGCCCCTGCGGTATCAATAGCAGGGTTATAGCCAATAATACCTGATTATTGCACCGCATAACGCATGACAGCAGCGATACGTTGCTGTAAACGCGCCGCTATTTCATAAATCTCTTTACTTTCTGCTGCACGGATAGGGATCAGTAGATCAGGTGTTTTGAGGGTAGTGATATCACGTAGACCAATGTATGGGAATACATGCGACTCCAAACTCTTTAAAACCTTTTCACTGTGTGATTCAGACCATTTTTTATTGCTGGCATGCCATTGTCTTGCGATGGTTTCAAAAGAGAGATTAGCATCAGAAGCTGTTTTAGCCACACGTTTTTGCTCACAGGGATCAATGCCATCAGCAATCAGTTTTCTGGCTTCATCGCGTTTAAGCCTTGCTTCAGATAAAGGCACATCAGGGTATAAACCCAAGGCTAAGGTTTTCTCTTTACCTAAGTGGCGATAGCGTAATCGCCAGTATTTAGAACCATTGGTGTGAATCAATAAGTGCAGACCTGCATCATCGGTTAATTTATAGGATTTCACATCGGGTTTAGCCGCCCGAATTTTAGCGTCAGTCAGTGCCATAGTGAGCTTCCTGAGAGATAAAGCGGGTACAAAATTCTATCGAACTAGTGTATACCCGCAATTGTACCCGCACAATAGGGTTGATGTGGGTAGGGTCGAGTAGAATTCAGTTGAGTTGAAACTTTGGGAGAGTGTTGATTTTAGCGGGCTTCACAAACAAAAACAGACGTCGGTTGACGTCTGTTGATAATAAGGTGGTGCCCGGACTCGGAATCGAACCAAGGATACGCGTTCTATACCAACTTTTTATTGATTAACAGTCGGTTACGTTTTCGCTTCGAGGAGCAATGTACCACTGTTTTGTACCATTTTTCAAGTTTTTTATGACCAGCTAGAGGTTATAATCTAGCTGGTGGTTAGGCATTAAATTACCTTTTTGATATTGGTGATATCTTCATTGGTTAACATCGTTTGCTGCTTGAGCTCTGCGAGCTGAGCAAGAAATGTCAGGTGATCGCCATTAAGTTTTTTATTGGTAATGCTTTTGATTAACTCGTTTTTCTGATAGTTAAATTCCTCTTCACTCAACATGTCGGCATTCTTTAACGCTGATAACTTTGTTAGTGTTGAGATGAATTCTTGGGGAGCAAACAGTTTTTCTTTACTTTTTTGTTTTTCCGTAAAGTAAATCATGCTAATCGAGCCGATGATTGAAGCAATTATTACGTAGATGCCTGTTGCTCCGTGGTATATTAAATTCCCCATACGGCGTGAATATTCATCAGTATCAAACAAGTTCATTGTTACAAAGGGATAAGCAGCTAATAGCATGATGACTAATATACATAATGTAATATATTTGTTAGGTAAACGCTTTCCTTTGGTTAATATATTCATGCCAATACCAATGGATATTGGAGTCGCAATTGATAGCGCATAGAGGACAATGCTATTAAATTCGTACATATAGAATAGTGAGACGACTACTCCAATGATAATGCATGCGATACCTTGGGCTATGTCAGTTTTTGCTCTTGATTCAATTGTATCAGCAAAGGCAGGGTAGAAGCTTGCAGATATGATTAATGAGGTAATGAATAGCAAAATTCTGACAAATACTGTATCAGTATAGAAACGATATGTGCTAAAGGTATACGCTCCGATTATTTCTTGAGTGTATAAGATTGAACCAATAGCAACTAAGCAGCCAATGATTAACAAGAGTTTTGAAATGTTTGTCATAAGTTAGTTTCCTGATGTTCTTACTGTTGCGTTGCTTTTGTTGATGTACAAGGAATCCAGCGATCACGAAAAAGTAAAAACATTTCTGACCTTCCTTTTTGGTCATGAATTTTTATTAACGTTTTGATGTAGTATTCTTTGTTTGCAAATATGGCGATTGGGTTATCTGTTGTTCCTTCGTAATGACTGAATGGTAGAAAAGGTAAACCTTCCATTGAGATTGATGATTGTTTAACATCGTCAGGTATTATCATGTCTAACCGAATACCATTTGTGCATACAAGCTTTATATTGACAGTGCTGGCATAGCCAACAGTGGTATACAATACAGCTAGTGTTAGGATGATTTTTAAGTACTTCATTACCTTTTTTCCAGTAAATCAGGGCGGTTTTCCCTGATGATTCGATAAATGCTAGTAATGCCAATGCCGAGTTGACGCGATATGTCCGGCTTACTGAGTCCAAGTTCAACCAGCTCAATGATTTCTTGTGATTTCTCCCTAGCCGTTGCTTTGCGGCCTATGTATTTGCCTTGCTGCTTAGCCAAGGCGATACCTTCGGCTTGACGCTCTAGCATGATTTCACGTTCGAACGTGGCGATGGCACCAATCATGGTTAACATCAGTTTGCCCGTAGGCGTACCTGTATCAATGCCGATGTTCATAATGAGCAGTCGGACTTGTTTTGCTTCTAAGTGGTCTGAAATCTCCAGCAGATGCTTTGTGTTGCGTGCTAGGCGGTCGAGCTTGGTAACTTTCACCGTGTCGCCTTCACGAACGTAATCAAGCAATGCCATGAGTTCAGGGCGGTTGTCTTTTGCACCGCTGATGATCTCTTTGAACACTTTGTCGCAGTCTTGTAATGCGTTGAGTTGTGCATCTAAGCTTTGGCCTCGTGTGGATACACGGGCGTAGCCAACAATAGCCATTATTCCCTCCAGACCCTGCCAATAGAGCATGCTAAGATGTGTAAACATGCCAAAACCGCAAACAAGGGTTTTGGCAGGCCTGTAAGCCTTGTTACACTGTTCATTCGGTGGGGTGCCGTTAAGGCATGCTTATTGGTAGGTGTGATAATGAAATTTGAGTTAGGTTAGTAGTAACTTGCGGATATCACTTTTAGAATGTGAAAGGCTGCGGTGATGAGTCCTTTAATGAAAGCAGTCAACAGAACTGTTTTCATACCAGACCTCTTTCAGCCAGAGAAACTGTTTTACCACCTGCAACAATGATGTGATCGAGTAGAGTGATATCGAGCAGCTTCATTGTCTCTTTTAATGTTCGGGTTGCTGCAATGTCGCTTTCTGACGGCGTTGGCGTACCAGATGGGTGGTTATGGGCACAAATGATGTTAGCAGCGTTAAGTTTTAAGCCTAACTTGCCAATCTCTCGGGGAAAAATGCTGGTGTAGTTAATGGTGCCGTTGAACATTTCAGCGTACTGAATCACCTGATTCTGACCATTAAGAAAAATCACAGCAAAGACTTCTTGCTCTTTATCGCCAAGGTGGACGGCTAGAAAATCTTCGGTATCTTTTGGGGATGACAGCTGTTCTGTTCGGTAAAGCTGTTGCGATAGGTACTCACGGACTTCGTGTATTTGTTGCTTCATGATAAGCTCCTGATTGTTGTTTCAAGGAGCTTATACCGGTTGTTAGGGCAATTATTGAGCAGGGTTGCCCCTGCTGGTAGTTATGAAAAATATGCAGTTAGAGCATCTGAGTTAAGTTTAGATAGCTCCTAATAATTCTTTAATATGATAATCAGAATGAGGGCTTAGGCGGGGATATTTAGTCGCCTCTTCTTCTGTTATAGGAAAATCATTGTTGAATATGTCAACTTTATAGCATGAGTTTTCAACTCCGTAAGAAAAGTATATGTCGTCCATATTCATAGGCGTATAGTTATTCTGATGTCCAATGATCCTCCAGTCACTATTGGGATATCCTTTTCTATCAAATAACCCGTAAGTATCGATTACAACGGGTGCGATTTTTCTGTTAGATTTTTTTATGTCGTCTTCGGTTATGGATGGACTAGATGAAACGAAATCCAAAATCTCTACTACATGGCCTGTCATGATTTTTGAAATGATGCGTCCAAACCCATATGTTTCATTATTTAGTTGAAAACAAAAAATATCTCCGGGTTTAACAAACCTCAGCATCGTTCGTGGTTTTTTATCCCACCCCCAAAATTTAAAATCACTCATTAGCATTTTCCTCCGACTTTTCCAGAACTTCTTGTTTTACTGTCATAAGCTTCTCTAAAAGCATCGGCACGCGTATCAGCACGGTTATGGTCAAATGAGTTGTATTTATTCCCTCTGTTAGTTGACGATATATCTTCACCAATAATTCCAGTTCGCGTACCGTATTTTTCTATATAATACTGTTCGTAACCGCGGGCTTGACCATAGTTAATATTTCTATCTAGAATTTCCATGTGTGCCCCTGTCGTTAGCCTACCTGTACCGGTATGTTCGATTGCTCGCCTATTAATATCATTAGTAATGCCAACATAATAAGGTTTTGTTGCCCCCGGGTCATATAATCCATAAACATAATATCCGGGAGCATCAACAGCAGTTAACCCCCAAGGATCAATCCAGCCCAACGGATTAGGTGCATACTGATATAGATTTATCCCACCCAATAACCCAATCGGGTCAGGCATGATAAATCGGCCTATCTGTGGGTCGTAGAATCTAAAGGTATTAAAATGTAATCCCGTTTCAGTGTCAAAATACTGTCCGGCATAGCGTAAGTTCTGCTCGAAGGACTCCATTTTACGTTCAGGGTCGGAGTAGAAACTCAATGGGCTACTGCGAACAAAACCGAAGCGTTCATATTTCCCTGACCATACCGTATTGCCTTGTGCATTGGTGACATCAAGTGGTGCACTGTTAATGTCGCAGTGGTGCCAGTAATAACGGTAGCCTGCGGGTTGCTTCACGATAACGGCGAGTGGGGTATAGCTGCCGTGCTCTTCGTAGCAATAGGTTTGGCATTTACCCGTATTGATATCCTGTTCTTGCAGCAACCGTAGTCCTTGCCACACAAAATGGGTTTCATGTCGTTTCAGTGTGCCGTGAGCTCGTGACTCAACCACTTTATGAATCCGGCGACCCAGTGCATCGTAGTGATACTGAGCTTTCATGTCACTGGTCTGGGCGATAACTAAACGGTTATCCCCATCATACTGATACGTTTGTTTGACTTGGTTGGGATTTTCGCGTGAAATCACGTTACCATAGGAGTCATGGCGATATTGCCAGCCTTGGAATTGAAGTAGCCTATCCCCTTGTGGGCTTAGGGCAGGCGTTGATGGCGTTTGAGCCTCGATTTCTGATTGAGGTCGCTCTAACAGATTATCCGCACGGTCATAGAACAGCATGGCGTCCATGTTTTCGCCACTAGCAACTTTTTTCAGTCGCTGCTCAGAGTCATATAGATATTCCACCCAGCCCCGATAATGGTCCTCCATCGCGCCAAGGTTATCTTGCTCATCATAAAACCATTTTCGTGATGAGGTAACACCGTTGAGTGGATGCTGTTTATTGCGTGAGCTGAAGGTGCTTATTGTCCGCCCCAGCTTATCGTACTGTCGATATTGTATCAGAGTACCTTGGGTACGGCTGATTTCACGGTGCAGGTCATCTCGTTCAAATTCGGTGATTAAGTGTGGCGTACCCTCAACAAGGTGATTGATGGCAGTGGCATGTCCAGAACCGTAATAGAGCCAGTTTAGGCTGTCACCTTGAGGTAACGTCAGACGACTCAGGTTATTGAGTTCATCGTAAGCAAATTCGACGATATCATCGCCCGTTTGTTCACGGGTAATACGCCCAAGTGCGTCGTAGGTAAAGTGAACTTGGTTCGCTTGCAAGCCCATTTCAAGGCCGAGTTGATTCGGTTGCCTCGACGCCACCAACAGGCGGTTTAGGCTATCCCACTGGTATTGATAGCTATCGGTGAAGGTTTCTCGTTGTGCAAGGTTACCGGCGGGGTCATACTGCAACAACACCGTGCGAGCAGGGGAAGGGAACACGCGGTCGCCGAGGCGAGTTTCCTCGGCTAAACGGCCGAAATTGTTATAGCGATATTGCAGCAGCGTATCATCCGGTCGGATTTCCTCGATGAGTCGGCCTTCGGCATCACGGTTGAGTCGGTAACGTCCGCCATTGGCGTTTTCAATTGAAATTAAGGCACCTTCAGCATTGTAACGGTAGTGGATATGCCGAGCGAGTTTATCAATTTCCGTTGTGACGCGACCGAAGGTGTTGTATTGCCATTGACGCGGCGTATTATCATTGCGTTGGTGATGGGTGAGGAGCCCTGCGGCATTCCAAGCCAGTTGCACGGTGGACTCATCGGGTAACACGATGCGCATGAGACGCCCCGCCTCATCGTAATGATACTCTGTAGCTTCCTGCAAGGCGTTGGTTTGAGAAACAACACGCCCCTCATCATCATAACGCCAAGTATGTTGTTTGCCCGAGCAGTCGATATGACGTAATATTTGCCCCCGCTTTGTCCAAAGAAACTCGCTGCGGCCTTGTTTGGCATCGATGCGAGCAGTTGGCCTTAGCGTACTGTTAAAGTCATAGCGGTATTCGGTGGTTTGCTCCAGAGGGGAAATTTCTTTGATTAACCGCCCAAAGCGGTCATAGTCTAAACGCGATTCAGTGCCATCAGGCCAAAAGACGGTGATAAGGCGTTCGCGTTCATTTTGATATTGCCAGCGGGTTTGGTTGCCATTACCATCGGTTAAACTGAGTAATCGCCCGAGTTCATCCCACTCACTGGTTTGGGTGTGCCCTTCGGCGTTGCGACAGCCACACGGTAGCCCGAATTCATCCCACAGCAGTTCGGTTTGGATGCCGGTACGGTCAGTATACTGAATAATCTGATAGTCATCATTGAGTTGCCAAAAGGCGGTTGTGCCATCGTGCCAATACGCGGTTCGTGTGAGGTTGATATCATCGTATTCGAGGCGGTAACGCTCCCCTTCACTGGTACTGTTCTCAATCACACGCCACAGATTATCGTCGGTAAATTCCCAGCGGTATTCACTGCGTAAACCATATTTATCGGTATGCCACGCCATGATACCAGCGTCTGTCCAGCCAAATTGGCGGTAAGGGTGCTCGGTGTGCTGTTCGACACGCACCAGTTGAGCGTGCTCGTTATAAAAATAAGCACATTGACGGCGTGCTTGATGGGCATTCACCTGATACACGGCAGTGAGGCGTGATACCGTTTTCTCTTCAAGCTCAAAGGATTGATATTCACAAGTGATATTCAGGTCACCGCAACCGGTAATTTGAATCAGTTGATGCTGCTCATTGTAGTGGAAACGCTGCTCGTTACCCACATTATCAACAATATGGCTTAAGCGGCTATGGCCTTGGGCATCAAAAGGGGAGTAATGGTAACGTAGCTCTCCCGCATCCTGAAACGTCCAACTGTCATCATCATTATGGGTTATCCAACCTTGGGCAGCCTCACAAAAGCTGCGGTGTCCGTGTGGGATGTCTGGAAATGGGAGGATATCCCCCGACAGGTTTTGCCAAACAAAGCCGTCTTCAGTTTTTATTAATCGGCTTTCCCAAAAAAAGCTCCAGCCTCGACCCAGCACACCGTCATAGCAATAGCTGCTTAAATAATTGCGTTGCCAGTAAAGTGGTAATTCAGATTCATAGGTAAAATCCAGCTCCTCTTCACCGTTTAATACTTTTTGCCCACCAATGACTTCGACAGGACGAGTGAGTATACCGAAGGTGCCAATACCCAAGGATAGACCTGTAAACGCTTTACCAAATCGGCAGAAAAAGCGACCGATTTTGGCACTGCCCGGTAATTTATTCCACAGCTTCGCCACTGCACCGGGGCCTTTTGCTGCCCCAGCACCAAAGCTTAAAAAGCCGGCGAATAACATCGTGAGGTCAGAGGCGGTGGTGAGCCAAGAGGGAATTTCAGGTTCAATATCTTCAGTTGCTCGCGTACCGCCACCAATTCTGACATTGGGGGAGCCTCCCATCACCGTCGCATCACAGGTGGTCTTATCACCGACCCGAGAAGCGGGAAACCCATTGATATACACCGAGCCAGAGCCTTCTGCCATTTGACGGAGGCTATTTTCTTTGTCACAGTTGACCTGACTCCGCGTGGAGATAGCAGCGGGTTTACCATTAATGCGAACATTGCGTGAGCCGGTTTTGATTTCCCCACTGGGACTTAACGATTTAGACCCCGTTTCAACGCACTTATCCCGCACCCATTCTGCCAGCAGCCCTGTACCATAGCCGACCGCCAGTGAAGCACCAATGGCAAGCACACCAACCCCAATACAGCTTGCAGCAATACCAACGCCCATTAAGACACCGGAAACAACGGCACCGCCAATGGCGATAGCGGCACCTAATACCGTTCCAACGAGCATGCCCCACATCGATTTGGAGTGACCGATGATATCCCCGACTCTGGCGGCTTCTGGCATGGCAATTACCCTCTTGGTTGAAAACTAAGTAGGAGGGTATTCATCCATGCCCATTGCTCATCATTAAAGGCACTAGGCGATGACATTGTAAAAATCAGGGTTTGGGTATCACTGAAAGGGTAAACGGCCTGAATTTGATAGACTTGCTGCTTTTTGTTCGGGCGGTAGCGTGAACTAATAAGGTGACCGTGAATACCATTGTCACCGAGCACCGAAGGCTTTTCTTCAAGGAGTTGCCAATCTTTCAAGGAACGTTGCAAAAGTTGCTTTTGGCGAGCAACATAGTCATCAAAGGTTTCATCAGCGGGTTTATCATCCCGAGAAATGTTAACTGCATTGCCAGTGGGGGAAATCAGAATGTTGACAGTTTGTTCTTTGTAGCCCTCAGGCAGGCTGATGCTCCCTTCCGTGAATAAACAACGTTGTTCCATGCGAATGTTCCCTTTTTCCTGTTGAATGAAATAGCTAGGCTTTTTGAGCATTGGGCAGTTATCAAAACGGTCATAAATGTACAAAATCAGGCCGTTATTGATCAAAGAGCGTCCATAAGCTAAATTATCTACAGTTTTTTACCATTGTAAACCTAAAAAGCCCATTCCATTGGAATTTATTGAGGGTAATACCGCTTAACGTGGGGAGAAACCCGCCTTGGTGGCTCCTTTGGCGGGTGTCTCTTTATTGACTTGTATAGAAAAAGAATTGAGTGCCGATTTATCAGCATTTTTATAAACTTTCCATAGAGAAAACTCACAGAAAAAGTTTACTTATATGCTGTTTAATCGGCACTGAGGTTTTAAACAGAAAAGATTGAACTTTCTTTACTGATCACAGAGCCTAGCTCATGGTCAATCAGAGCGATACCCCGAAAACTGGCCTTATTGTTACGGCGGATCTTCTTAAAGCCACGCTCAACCATCTTCTTCGTGAAAATACGTTGCGTCATTCGCCATTCGTTCCCTTCACTGGCAAAGCTTAGAAATGCACTGTACAGATCACTGGCAGCGGTGTAAGCATCCGGTTCCAGCCTGCAACCTTCGAGGAATTCACCGATGAGGTCACTTTCTTGGCGGTACTCGTCGTTAGCCGCAATGACCGCCGCAGGGAGTGAGCGTTTAAGGCCTTCGGCATGCCATGCCTGTACGCCTGCGAGTGCCCAGTTTAAGATGCCTTGCATCTCTCTGCTTAATTTTACGGGTAACTCAGGATCAATCTGTGCTGCCGTGAAGTTTGCTGCAAAAGGAATTAAGCACATCCGACGCCACATACCGTGAGACGTATCATAAATGGTGGGCTTGTGGTTGCCGATAATTACTAGGCTGAATTGCGAATAAAACTCCAGCTCGTGCTTACCGTATACCTGCCTAGCAACTATAATATCTCCGCCGGTCATGCTTTTAATGAGCGTGTCATCAAGTCGGCCATTTTCGGGTAGTTCATTGGCAACGACTAACCGTTTCCCCGGCAACTTGGCTAATGAGGCATTAGGACCTCCGCTGTTTTTATTCATCATGAGGACGTCACTGTTTATCTGTGTCGCATAGCTGCCCATCAGTGACTGAATAACCTGAATGAACGTCGATTTGCCATTGCTGCCGTGACCGTAGAAGAAAAACAAGAGCTGTTCATCTGTTCGGCCTGTTAAGAAGTAACCCACCAGCCGTTGCAAGAAGCTAGCGAGTTCAGTATCGCCGACGGTGATATCATTAATGAATCGCTCCCATGTTGGGCATTTTGCATTTGGATTGAAATCAACTGGCGTATAACGTGTGATAAAGTCACGACGGCGGTTCTCACGGTATTCACCCGTGTTTAAGTCTATAACGCCGTTGGCGACCCCGAGTAACATAGGATCAGCGTCAAGGTCAATTGTACGCACTTCCAATTTAGGCTTCACCAATTCAATCATCGCCTTTAACTTCGGTAGGTTATGAAGTTGTATGGCTGCTTTTATCAGTTGAGTACCTTTGGTGTCGTCGTCTGCAAGCACGTTATGACCTTCTGCTAGCATGTCAGCGGCAACTTGCTTGGCATACTCCATGACCTGAACACCAGCCGGCTTCCATTGATGATCAACAAAATGGATGAAGCTGTCAGTTTCACGAACAAAGCGTAAATCATGACCAAACAGACGGGCAAGACGGTTAGCGTTACCCACGTCATTGAAGCCCTCGGCACCGCAAGCATTGGGTAGCTTGATAACGGGCGTTTCTGTTAGCGGTATAAATGTTTGCTCAGCGTCGAGTGCTCTCCAATCGCCACCTTCACGAATAAACTCATCAATATCACTACCACGTTCTGGCACAATGTAATGCGTTGCGGATGGGAATTTAGAGCGGTATCGGTCACCAGCATCATCATTATCAAAGTAAGTATTGATAGGACGCCCCAAAGAATTGATATAATCAACTTGCGACTGGCTAAGTGAGCCAATAGACGCAAGTACAGGGGCAGTATATCCTGCTTCAATTAGCGTCAAGGCGTCATTTTCACCTTCCACAAGGGCAATCGTTCCGGGCTTTTCCAGTGTTTGCTGCCCGTACCAATGCGCTTCTGGCAACCAGCATTTTTTCTTTTGCTGAAACGTGAAGGCCTTTTTCTGGTCTTTAAAGGTAAAACGAACGATCCTTCCATTGTGAAAGTGCGGGTAGACATATACCCCAGCAGGGACGAAATCAACCATGCGACCATTAACTTCACGAAACATGCCGGTAGCTAAGAGGGTTTCATCATCATATTCACCGGAGAGCGTGGCGTAACATTGCCCATCTGCAAAACCGATACGGTGTTGCTCAAGCAATCGCGGTGAGTGTCCACGTTGCTCAACTTGATAGTCTAATGCTTCGTTAGTCAGATTTTGGGCATAGTACAGGGCAATATCCGTGAACACGCTTGAAATCAAGTTATGATCTCGGCTATCTTCTTCGACTCTGATTTCTACAGGTGCAATTGATGGAATTTCACTCGTGCTAGTGAGATAGCGAGCAGCTTCAACGACATCCGTTAGCCCTTTGAGTTTCAATACTAAGTCAAGTACACCTCCGTGCTCTTCGCAAGAATAGCAATGGTATTGGTTAGTATCACTATGGAACCGGAAGGCACTTTTATGTTCGCAGAACGGGCAGGTCTTATCTTCTGGCTCTAGAATGTTTGAACCACAAGAAATGGTATTGATACCTGTTATTTGTGTGAAAGTATTGCTTATTGAGGTGCTGCTATTTAGAAGTTTAAAATCATGCTTAAGCATAATGTTAATCTCAAGCCACATCTTTTGCGGTGGCACACAATGGAAGGCCGTGGAACACCTTCCGGATGGAGTCGAACTCCATCATCAGATAAGCTTACTGAGCTATGGAAGTAGATTACTTTCTTGCTATCTTGTTGTAAAGCCATATTTTTATGCCTAAATGCCTCAACTTTGAATTTGTTAGATGGGTGCTGCAAAAACTCGTATTGTAAATATTTGTAAGCTAAATATAGCTTGGTTAATAGATGGTTTTGTCAATGAAATCGGCATGGATGACCACGCCGTAGATTCGAAGGGGTTATGATCGCTTCCAGATATCCAGTACGGGAAGTTCTAGTTGTGGTATCGTTTGAATCAGCTCTTTCTTGGCTTCAAGAGGGTATGAGCCGTACCCACCGCTGACATCTTCTTGAGCATGACCTGTAATGTCATTTTGGATATCTTTTCTGACGTTGATGCTTCGGCAATGAGTGATAAACGTATGCCTAAAGCCATGAGTCGGTTTGATCTCTTTACGGGTGATACCGTGGCTTCGAATGTACTTGCCCCACCAGCGAAGGAAATTATAAGACGATTTTCCTGAGGGCGTTTTTCGTTCAGTAAATAGATAGTGCTCACGGCTTTTGACGTACTCAAGGAAGCCTAACTCAATGATGTGGCTGTGAAGCGGCACAACACGAGATAACCCTGTTTTTGTTGATTGTTCGTCAGTCGATTCGATTTGAATGCAATAAATGCCGCTATCCTTGATGATATTTTCAGTATAGAGCTGAGTAATTTCTTCCACTCTGGCACCTGTATAATACAGAATGATTGGCACCCAGTAGGCCATTGCACCATGAGGCGTTTCTTCACCGTGGAAGAGTGGAGTATTAAAGATAAGGGCGATTTCATCACGAGTGAAATCACGTTCTTTAGCAGTTTGGCGTTGCCGTTTACGTTTAGGCATTAAGCTAACAGGGTTTTCTGAAATAAGCTCATCCTCAGTGGCTAAGCGAAAGATAGACGACAAGGCCATGAGTTGGTTTCTGACCGTTTGAGGGCTGATTTTTTCGACGTTGAGTTCTGCTTGCTCTTTTAACGGTAGCTTCTTAACGGCTTTAGAAGGGCGGCATGGCAACCGCTCAAGGAGTTGCCTAAAATCAGCCATATCTTGCTTTGTAATCGCTTCTATTGGTTTACTACCAATAAATTCCACAAAGCGATTGACGGCTGTCTCGTAGGCTTTAATTCGTTTTTCTGCTTCACGAGGCTCTGCATAGCGGACATGCTCTTTATAGCGTTCAAACATTAGGCTAAAGCTGATTGTGGGCTTAGTGGCTTTTTCTTGGGCGGTGGCAGCATATTTAGGCAGAATGTTAAGTATGTGCATTTCAGCAGCTTGCATTCTATAGTCAGCTAAACGCCATGCTAACGTTACTTTCCATGTTGGCGTAAGTTCAACAGGCGTTAGTTCAAGTGACTCCTTTAATTCATGCCTGAGCAATTGGAGCAGCTCGATATCACGTTGCTGATAATCATCAGGGACGTTGATAGCTGGAGAATTAAATAAATCATCGGCTGGCATAGCAGAGTAGTTAGGGTAATCGTCATTTTTTTCGAGATAACAATGAATTATCCTACTTTCAGGCGACAGGTCTAAACCATAGAGGGAATCGACTAAATATCGTTCTTTAATAAGTTCAGGTTGTGGAAGTATGAACGTTAACCAACGATAAGCTATTCGTTCAATATCATCTTTGGTGATAGCTAGCTCAGCGTGCAGAGTGCTTCTTGCCGCATCAATCTCTGCTTGCATTAAGTCAATGACGGCTGGAGCTTTACGTTTTGCTTCTGCAAGGTCTTTGGTTCGCAATGAACGCTTAAGCTCACCTTTTCCGAGGGTGTTTTTAAGGTCGGCAGGGACTGCCATTCTGAGGGTATAAACCCCGTATTTGTTCTTAGTTGGCTGTATCATCGTGCTCATGAATGTACCACCATTCTGTACCACCGTGAAGCAGATTCGGTGATGGGTGAAAGATGAAATTCACTGATAAACCAATAAGTTAATGATATAGAAAGCAAAAACCCCCGCCGAAGCGAGGGTTATAAATGCGTGGTGCCCGGACTCGGAATCGAACCAAGGACACGGGGATTTTCAATCCCCTGCTCTACCGACTGAGCTATCCGGGCAACGGGGCGCATTAAACCGCATTAGATGGTTTGCGTCAACGAGTTTTTGCTAAAAAAACGTAATTTTTAACTGAGTGTTTCCTTTTTCAACAAAAGCTGTTGCTTTAACGCGCGATTGATCGTTTTTAGCTTAATGCGCCTTTTTTGCGACACAACGCAATAGCTAAAATATCTTCAGAAAGATGTTGAGCAATTTCAACATCACGAATGTCTCTTTGAACTAATAGACGGTTTAAACAGCCTTCTAGGACAAGTTCCATTTGATTTGCGACGAGTTCTGAGTCTTCAATATCTAATTCATCTAACAGCTCTTTGGTATACAAGAAAGAGTTGTCTTTTTGTAGACGACTGAGTTGGTGAATAGGATGTTGGGGATCGGGATAGTGGTTGCAAGCGGAGACAAATAAGCACCCAGGGAAACGGCCTTCACTGACACGACTATAAAGTTGTTGATAGCGAGCGGTAAGCTTCTGTTGTGGGCTCAACGTTTCATCTAGGCGAGTTTGGCGCTGCCAAATTTCAATTTGTTGTCCGTGATAACGTAGGCAGTCATAAACCAAAGCTTCATCATCAGGCCAAAACTGGCGGATCACACTAAAGTTAGGTTCAATTTCATGGAGAAGGCGCTCTGTCGATGCGGATAAACCTTGTTTTTCTAATTGGTTAAGAGCGTGGCTTAAAATCTCTTCGCGCTGTACTGACATTGTTAGCTCCGTCACATATTGTTCTCATACTTTAATCATAACAATGTTTACTCGCTCGTCATACCTCAAAGTCATAGCGATTTACATTTAGGCAAAGCAGGATATGCTTGATGGCTTACATCCCGCGGTACGATTGCCTCTCAAATTATTTTACTTTATCCCACCTAAAAATATTTTCTAAAATGATTGAAATAATAATTCCCATAAGTAATCCATTAGTCACTATTGGGCGAATAGTTAATGGGATATCTTGCAGATAAGCAGGGGGAACACCCATTAAAAAAATACCTATAAACAAAGGAAGTGCAAGACGGTATATATTGCGAGGATTCAGTTTTGATACATTAATAAACAGTAAAGAAGACCATAATAATGGCAAATAAGTCACCATCATCACAGTACTGCTAATGACTAAGGGAAAGGAAGCGAAAATCCCTGAAAGCAGCGGGACTAAACTGATAATTAAAAAGAAGAGGCTACCAATGATAAACGGTTTTTTGGTGGAGTCACCTGTTTGAGTAATTAATCCAACTGATGAAACAAAAGGTGCGAACGGAACAATACCAAGTGGTGAGCATGTCAGTGTCATAATGCCTGAAGCAACAAAACTTCGACGGTATATAGTAGGGGAGGCTGTTGCTCCTTCATGAAAAATATCTGTACCTTTTATTGCACCAAAGGTATTCGAGGTATTGAGGAAAGCAGTAATCACACAGGTTGCCACAATACCATAATTGATTGACTCTGCTTTACCGAGTGGAAATAGCTGCCAATTGATGCTGCTTGATACACTCATTTCTGGGGAGAAAAAAGCTAGGAATAATATCCAGCCTAAAATTGAACCGATTAAAACCGCGTATTTATTAATATTGAGGGGTAACAATATAATGATTGCGATGATCAGCGCCATGATAAACAGTGCTAATAAGAAGGTATCAAACTGAATATGTACAGGCTGGTCAGTGGCATTAAAAGGCAGGCCAAGCATTCCTTTTAGGAAAATAGAAATCAAATTGGCGCCAAGTAAAAACATGAACACGGCCATGACACTAGGCGAAAATAATAAAGCTAAATATTTACCAATACCGCTGAGACCAATAAAGATAGTAATTAGACCCGCAATGGCAATGCCTAAGGCAAAACTGATCCCGATAACTTCAAGCGGGGTTCCTTGAGCTGATTCAGTAAAAGTGACAGATAAAATCATTCCCCACCATAAACCAGCGGATCCTTCCATTATAGAACGTTTATGGCCAATAATAGCTTGGATCAGGCAAGCGAGTGATGTTGCTATAAATGAATATTGGGTAATAACCAGTGTGGTGTCATTAGATAGCTGAAAGGCTGATTGCAAAGTGGGGGGGATCACCACGGTATTGCAAAAAATAAAGAAAAACCATTGAAAGCCTGATAATACACTGTCTTTATTTAAGCCTAACATCGATCCCCCGCCTATAATATAGCTAAACAGCACTTTAGAATATGTCAAGTATATTCGTCATCATTCAAGTTACAGGGGCTTTTCGTTAAAGTATGGAGGCTACATTCAGTATGCCAAGCTACATAGTTTATCTATACCCCCTAGTTATTTTTGCTTATCGCTAAACTGCACCTCGAATTATTTAGAGTATATACTGTTGGTGTTTAAAGAAAATTAACTAATTGCATTTAACATACATGAGTATTAATGCTTTGACATTCTTCTGCATTAAAAAATGAGAGGATGAAAGCGTGGCTGATAGGTACATTTGTTTATGAAAATTATCATAGCACCTGATTCATTCAAAGAGAGTATGAGTGCAGAGCTTGCTGCAAATGCAGTAAAGCAGGGGTTTCAAGCCATCTTTCCACATGCTACCTACCTTAGCTTACCTATTGCTGACGGGGGAGAAGGTACAGTTGATGCCCTGATTGCAGCGATTGGCGGCGAACGTATCACTGTTGAGGTCAGTGGGCCGCTAAATCAAACTGTGATGGCAACTTATGGATTGTTGCATCAAGGGGAAACAGCGGTCATTGAGATGGCCGAAGCGAGTGGTTTGATGCTAGTTGCTCCTAAAGATCGCAATCCTATGTTAACGCATAGCTTCGGTACCGGTCAGTTGATCAAGGATGCCTTAGATAAAGGTGTTAAACAGATCATTCTCGGTGTTGGTGGTAGCGCGACAATTGATGGTGGCGTTGGCATGCTACAGGCTCTGGGGGCTATTTTCTATGACGCTCAACAACAAGTGCTAGGGTTGGGTGGCGAAGTATTAAATCACATTACTAAGATCGACCTAGCAAATTTAGATCCTCGTTTACAGCATTGTCAGATTGATATCGCTTGTGATGTAGATAACCCACTAGTGGGTGAACGTGGTGCAGCTGCCATTTTTGGCCCTCAAAAAGGGACTACAGCTGAAATGGTGATAACTTTGGAACAAGGTTTGAATCAATTAGCGAATGTTATTGAGCAAATGACAGGCACAGATTATCGTCATTTATCAGGTGGTGGTGCGGCTGGTGGGATCTCAGTTGCGGCAGCTGCATTTATGGGCGCTCAGCTAAAACCGGGTATTGAAATTGTCATCCAAGCCGTCAATTTGGAAAAAGAGATTGTTGATACTGACTTAGTGATTGTGGGTGAGGGCAGTATGGATGGGCAAACCGCAGGTGGTAAAGCGCCGATCGGTATTGCGAAGGTGGCAGCGAAACATAATGTGCCAGTGATAGCGTTGAGTGGGGTATTAGGTAAAGGCGTTGAAGCACTACATCAAGAAGGCATTGATGCTTTTTTTAGTATTTTACCTCGTTTATGTCCACTCGAAGAAGCTCTGACTGAAGGTGCAATGAATCTACAGCAGACAGCGTACAATGTGGCAAAAGTTCTAAAGTTGGGACAGCAATTGTAATGCATTAAAAAAACAAAACCCGCCATTATTGCGGGTTTTGTTCAAGTAAAGAATCACTTACTACAATATCATTCCACCAAATAGGAAACCGAAAGTAACGGATAAAATAACCGCTATGGTACCTGGAATGAAGAATGGATGGTTGAACACGAAGCGACCGATACGTGTTGTCCCTGTATCATCCATTTGTACTGCGGCAACCAATGTTGGATAAGTTGGCAGAATAAATAAACCCGATACCGCAGAGAACGATGCAATCGCAGTTAGTGGGCTAACATGTAAAGCTAATGCCATTGGCATTAATGCTTTTGCTGTTGCAGCCTGTGAATAAAGCAGCGCTGAACAGAAGAAGAAAATAACCGCTAACATCCATGAATGTTCGTGGATCAAATCACCCGCAGTTTCTTTAATCCAATCAATATTGTGCTGTACAAATGTATCACCTAGCCAAGCAACACCAAGGATACAAATACATGCACTCATACCGGCTTTAAAAGTACTTGAATTGAGGATCGAGTCAGTGCTAACACGACAGAACACGGTAATTAATGTTGCCACACTCAGCATGATGATCAAAATTGCGTTAGTGGTATTCATTAATGGTGTTTGCACTAAGCCTAAGCTCGGGCTATTGACAATGGCGTAGATAACAACACAGATAACACCGAGTAGGAACAACAGAACCGATGATTTAGCGCCCGGTTTGATATCTTTGACTTGACTACCACGTAATTCAACTAAACCTTCAGCTAAACGTTTTTGATAAACAGGGTCATCAGACAGTTTAGAGTTAAATGTCCAAGAAATGATGAATGACATCAGAATAATGGCAAGGAAAGTGGCTGGCAGCAAAATAGCGAGTAACGTAATGTAGCTAACCGTATTACCAGCACCAACCATTGCCGGGTTTTCCATTACCGATGCCATGTATACCACTGCCGCAGAAATTGGTGATGCTGTAATACCAATTTGAGCTGAAACAACCGCAGTAGACAGAGGACGGCATGGTTTCACACCTTGCTCTTTGGCAACTTCGGCAATAACTGGCAATGTCGCTAAAGAGATGTTACCTGTACCTGCAAAGAGGGTCAGGAAATAGGTCACGATTGGGGCAAGAATGGTGATATATTTTGGATTACGACGTAGTAGTTTTTCTGTTTGGGCAACTAAGTAATCGAGACCACCGGCGATTTGCATTGCAGAGATCGCGGCGATGACCGCCATAATAATTGAGATAACGTCAAATGGAATGGTTCCTGGTTTCACGCCAATTGCAGCGAGTACCAGTACACCAAGGCCACCGGCAAAGCCGATGCCTATCCCACCTAGACGGGCCCCCAAAAATATGGCCAGTAGAACAATTATAAATTCCACGGCTAACATAGTGTTTACTCCTCGACAAATTTAAAATTAAAAATATGAAACTGTTATGTTAATTTTTTGTGTGTGCATGAATTAAAAAAGGCACGCTTTCCAAAGGAGAGGCGTGCCTTGATTTTTAAGAATTATTTATGTTTAACATAGATGATTAGTCATCAAATCGTTTCGCTTTATAAGCTGGGTGTTTTAGGTTCTCTACAGAGAAGATATCATCCAGTTGCTCTTCGGTCAGTAAGCCGCGCTCCAGTACGACTTCGCGTACGCTCTTACCTGTTTCTGCACAGATTTTGCCCACGATATCACCATTATGGTGGCCAATAAATGGGTTCAGATAAGTGACGATACCGATAGAATTAAACACGAACGCTTCACAGATTTCTTTATTAACTGTAATACCGTTAACGCATTTTTCAACTAGGTTGCGGCACGCGTTGCTCATCAGCGAAATAGATTCGAACATGGCTTGACCGATAGCGGGTTCCATGACGTTTAACTGTAGCTGACCCGCTTCAGCTGCCATTGTAACACAGATATCGTTACCGATAACTTTGAAACAAGCTTGGTTAACCACTTCTGGGATTACTGGGTTAACTTTTGCTGGCATGATAGAAGAACCTGCTTGTAATTCAGGCAGATTGATTTCTTTCAGACCCGCGCGAGGACCGGAAGACAGTAAACGTAAGTCATTACAGATTTTAGACAGTTTAACTGCAAGGCGTTTTAAACCTGCGTGAACAGTGATGTAAGCACCACAGTCTGAAGTTGCTTCGATTAAGTCTTCTGCTGGAACACAAGGCAAACCTGTTACTTCAGCCAGTTTCTCAACAGCGAGTTTTTGGTAACCCGGCGCAGTGTTCAAACCAGTACCGATAGCCGTTGCACCTAAGTTAACTTCCAGCAGTAACTCAATGCTGCGTTTTAGGTTTTTCTCTTCTTCTTTTAAGAGGGTTGCAAATGCATGGAACTCTTGACCAACCGTCATTGGCACTGCATCCTGTAATTGGGTACGACCCATTTTCAGGATGTCTTTATATTCTTCTGCTTTTTTCTCAAAGCCTTTTTTGAGGTATTCAACTGATTCAATCAGTTTAACAACGGAGTTGTATACCGCAATACGGAAACCAGTAGGGTATGCATCGTTGGTTGATTGGCTTTTGTTTAAGTGGTCATTTGGATTGAGGAATTCATATTCCCCTTTTTTATGACCCATCAGTTCAAGACCAATATTTGCAAGGACCTCGTTGGTATTCATATTGAGTGATGTACCTGCACCACCTTGGAATACGTCAACAGGGAATTGATCCATGCATTTACCTGACTCCAGTACAACATCACAGGCTTTAATAATAGTGTCTGCAATATTGCGTGGAATAGTGTGAAGTTCTTTGTTCGCCATTGCAGCCGCTTTTTTTACCATTACCATGCCCCGAATAAATTCTGGCACGTCATTAATGGTGCGGTCGCTAATATAAAAGTTTTCAATCGCACGCAGAGTATGAACACCGTAATAGGCATCAGATGGGACTTCTTTCTGACCTAACAGGTCTTCTTCGATACGAGTATTGTTTGACATGAGAACCTTCTTAATTAGATTACAGTTACTGTCTATTATGCGCTTTTAAAATATATATACCGTGAAACAAAATATTATAGGTGTAAAACACCTGTTACTTCATTATCAGCATAATGATCTACTGATTTATGGGTAGATGATATGCTGTTCTTAAATCATTACCTTGAACCTAGATCACTATATAGTTTGATTTATGAAACAGATTTCAAAATGTGTGAACAATCTCACAGATGAAACTAAAAAAATTAGCAATCTCCGAGAGTTGAAAAACGTTATAGTGACCCCAATCATTATGGCTATACTAATTAGAAATGCTAATTTTGTTAGTTGTCTCTTGATACAGTTCACAAAGGTTTTCTAAGGGGCGAAAAAGAAGATAGAAACAAAGGAGAACATTGTGCGCTGGTTACCTCTCATATTGCTTTGCCTTCTCATTTATATTGAGTCCGTTATATTCGTTCGTGTTGCTTCTGCCATTGGTGTATTAGCAACATTGATACTGGTCGTGCTGACATCCTGCTTAGGCGTCTCTCTAGTTAAAAATCAGGGGATGAAAAATGTCATGCAGATCCAACAAAAAATAGCTGCGGGAGAAAGCCCAGCTGCTGAAATGATTAAAAGTGTAGCTTTAGTATTAGCCGGTTTCTTACTGATTGTTCCAGGCTTCTTCACTGACTTTATTGGCTTGCTTTTATTGTTGCCTCCAGTTCAAAAATTGTTTGTGATGCGCTTGATCCCGCATATTCGTTTCTCTTCAATGGGAAATGGCTTCAGTGCAGGGCGTCATAACCCATATCAACAAGGTGATACATTTGAAGGGGAATTCCAACGTAAGCAGGATGACCCAACTTATACCCTCGATAAGTCAGATGATCCTACCGAATCAGAAAAAGATAACCGTCCTAAGCCATAATCCCTCTACGGGGGAAGTGAAAAACTAAAAAATTTTTATCTTCCCCCCCTTGAAGTCGCTTTATCTAGCCCCAATCTCCTGAATCATGGTACTGGTTTAATTAGGCATACTGGTATCGTCCTTTTACCTAGTGTGGACTTTATTTATAGGAGAACTATTAATGAAAATTCGTCCATTGCATGACCGTGTTATCGTCAAGCGTAAAGAAGTTGAATCAAAATCTGCTGGCGGCATTGTTCTGACTGGCACAGCAGCAGGTAAATCTACGCGTGGTGAAGTCCTTGCCGTTGGTAACGGTCGCATCCTCGAAAATGGCGAAATTAAAGCGCTGGATGTGAAAGTTGGCGACATCGTTATTTTTAACGACGGTTATGGCGTGAAAGCTGAGAAAATCGACAACGAAGAAGTGTTGATCATGTCAGAAAGTGACATTCTAGCGATTGTTGAAGCGTAATTTTCACTTAGATCTTCTCAACTAACGAAAAGAATTTAAAGGAAAGAAATAATGGCAGCTAAAGACGTTAAATTTGGTAGTGATGCACGCGTAAAAATGCTTCGTGGTGTGAATATTCTTGCGGATGCAGTTAAAGTAACTTTAGGTCCTAAAGGACGCAACGTAGTTCTGGATAAATCATTCGGCTCTCCAGTTATCACCAAAGATGGTGTTTCTGTTGCACGTGAAATCGAATTAGAAGATAAATTCGAAAACATGGGCGCACAGATGGTAAAAGAAGTTGCCTCTAAAGCGAATGATGCAGCGGGTGACGGTACTACAACTGCAACAGTTCTGGCACAAGCCATTGTGACCGAAGGTCTAAAAGCGGTTGCTGCGGGTATGAACCCAATGGATCTGAAACGCGGTATCGATAAAGCTGTTGTTGCAGCGGTTGAAGAGCTGAAAGCACTGTCTGTTCCATGTTCAGATTCAAAAGCAATTGCTCAAGTTGGTACTATTTCTGCAAACTCTGACGAAACCGTTGGTAAGTTAATTGCAGAAGCAATGGATAAAGTCGGTAAAGAAGGCGTTATCACTGTTGAAGAAGGTACTGGTCTAGAAGATGAACTGGATGTTGTTGAAGGTATGCAGTTCGACCGTGGTTACCTATCTCCTTATTTCATCAACAAGCCAGAAACAGGCGCTGTTGAACTGGAAAACCCATTCATCCTGTTGGTTGACAAAAAAGTCTCTAACATCCGTGAATTACTGCCAGTATTAGAAGGCGTTGCTAAAGCAAGCAAACCACTACTGATCATCGCTGAAGATGTTGAAGGTGAAGCACTGGCAACTCTCGTGGTTAACACCATGCGTGGTATCGTGAAAGTGGCTGCGGTTAAAGCACCTGGTTTCGGTGATCGCCGTAAAGCAATGCTACAAGATATCGCCATCCTGACTAATGCGACCGTTATCTCTGAAGAGATCGGTATGGAGCTTGAAAAAGCAACATTAGAAGATTTAGGTCAAGCAAAACGCATCGTTATCAACAAAGATACCACGACTATCATTGATGGTGTGGGTGATGAGTCTGCGATTTCTGGTCGTGTTGCTCAAATTCGTCAACAAATCGAAGAATCAACTTCTGATTACGACCGTGAAAAACTGCAAGAGCGCGTAGCTAAATTAGCTGGTGGTGTTGCAGTAATTAAAGTTGGTGCAGCAACTGAAGTTGAAATGAAAGAAAAACGTGCTCGTGTTGATGATGCTCTGCATGCAACTCGTGCTGCGGTTGAAGAAGGTGTTGTTGCTGGTGGTGGTACTGCACTGGTACGTGTTGCTGCTAAACTGGAATCACTGAAAGGTGATAACGAAGAGCAAAACGTCGGTATCCGTGTTGCACTACGTGCGATGGAAGCACCAATGCGTCAAATCGTCACTAACGCAGGTGAAGAAGCCTCTGTGGTTGTTAACACAGTTAAAGCATCGAAAGGTAACGAAGGTTACAACGCGGCGACTGATACTTATGGCGACATGATCGATATGGGTATTTTGGATCCAACTAAAGTAACCCGTTCTGCACTGCAATTCGCAGCATCTATCGCAGGTCTGATGATCACCACTGAAGCGATGATCACCGATCTACCGAAAGATGACGCTCCTGATTTAGGTGGCGCAGGTATGGGCGGTATGGGTGGAATGGGCGGCATGATGTAAGCCATTTGGCGACATCACGTTCATTTAATCACTAAGTACTGTCAGCCGGTATTGCTAGTTTTACTAGCGGTACCGGCTTTTTTATATCTAGACATGCTAAGTTAATTATTACGATGTTCAAAATGTCGTATTGCGATAATAACTCTGATTTTAATTAGATATTTGTGCATTTATTTTTGCGCTAAAGGTACGCATCAGGTTATATTTGGGGTAAGGCTATACTCGTGATACTTCAAGTTGTAGCGCTTTTTGTTAAGGTATAAGTGATTATTTTTGTTTGCCCCAATGATATCGTTTTCTAGGTTTCTGGCGGCTCACTCACTGGTTACCTAGCTGCACCTCGAATTATTTAGAGTATATAATTGGTTTGATGAGTAACGAGCAAAGGTATTTTACGCATTCTATGGTAGACTCTGTTTGCTGACGGGTATGGTTCAATTCAATGACACCGTTAATAACAGAAGAAAGGATTGAATGGTTCTCAAACCAACTGCAAAAACACAATGATAAATGAGGGAAAACATGCGAATTAAAGTATTGCTTGGTGCTGCTGCATTACTACTTTTAGCAGGTTGTTCGACAACAACTAATTTAACTGCCGCAGGCTCACAAGTTCGTTTTGTTGAAAACCAACCTGGTAGTGACTGTCAACTTCTGGGACAAGTCACAGGAACTCAAAGCAATTGGTTGAGCGGTGTTAATAGCGATTCTAGCTCTATGCGTGGCGCAGCGAACGACCTGCGTAACAAAGCGGGTGAAATGGGCGGAAACGTTATTTTTGGTGCATCTAGCCCAAGTGAAAGCATTATCTCTAGCTTCATCCCTGTGGATAGCAAGATTGTAGGCCAAGTTTATAAGTGCCCCTAAAATGAATATTTAACGCCCAGCTGCTTTATTCAGTCTGGGCGTTTGCATTTCAGCACTGCCTCAAATTTAGGTCGAGTAACGTTTTACTCGGCTCTCCCCCAATTTCTCGGGCTAATTTAGGGACGAGATAACCTGAAATTTTCCCTAATAATTGTTGAATCACTAAGCGAGCTTCTTGGTCACTCACTAAGAAATGGGCCGCCCCTTGTACTTTGTCTAGCACATGTAAGTAGTAGGGTAAGATCCCCGCATCAAACAGTGAGTTGCTTAAATTAGCCAATGTGTCGGCATTGTCATTAATACCACGCAACAGTACACTTTGATTGAGTAATGTGACGCCTGCCTTTTTCAATTTTTGCATTGCACTACGTAGTTCATCATCTATTTCATTGGCGTGGTTAATATGTGTCACCATAATAGATTGTAATCGTGAGTCGGCTAGCCTTTGACATAAGCCATCGGTAATCCGTTCAGGGATAACAACGGGTAGGCGAGAGTGGATCCTCAGACGTTTAATATGCGGGATCGCTTCTAATTGACCAATTAGCCAATCGAGTTCATGATCTTTCGCCATCAGAGGATCACCACCTGAAAAGATGATTTCATTGAGTTCAGTGTGGTTTTTTATATAATCCACCGCTATCAACCAATTATTTTTGTTTCCCTTGTTGTCTTCATAGGGGAAATGACGGCGAAAGCAGTAACGACAGTTAACCGCACAGCCCCCTTTCACTAACATCAATGCGCGGTTGTGATATTTGTGTAGTAAACTGGGGATCTCATTATCTTGTTCTTCTAATGGATCAGTAGAAAAACCCGGATGGGTATCGAATTCTGCTCTTGCAGTTAATACTTGCAATAGCAGAGGGTCTTGTGGATCGCCTTTTTTCATGCGTGAAATAAATGGCCTTGGTACGCGTAATGGAAATAATTTACGTGCATCATTACCATCTTTCGATGCCTGATGGTTTTCTAGCCCCAGTATTTGTAGCAATTCATTAGGATTAGTGATTGCTTCAGCAAGTTGTTGTATCCAGACTTCTCTGGACAGGGTGTTTTGAGTTACAATATCGACCATTTTTTGGCTATGCCATTTTTAGTGTATAAATTTAGAGGATCTCCATGGCTACTTATAGTACCAATGAATTCCGCTCAGGTCTTAAAATCATGTTAGATGGCGAACCTTGTGCAATTCTTGATAGTGAATTCGTTAAACCGGGTAAAGGTCAGGCGTTTGCACGTGTTCGTATTCGTAAACTGATTTCTAACAAACTGTTGGAAAAAACATTTAAGTCTACTGATTCTGTCGAAGGTGCAGATGTCATGGATATGAACCTAACTTACCTTTATAACGACGGTGAGTTTTGGCATTTCATGAACAACGAAACTTTCGAACAGCTAGCAGCTGACGAAAAAGCGGTTGGTGATAACGCTAAGTGGCTGATCGACCAAGCTGAGTGTATTTTGACTCTGTGGAATGGCCGCCCAATCGCAGTGACTCCGCCTAACTTTGTTGAGTTGGAAATCACTGATACCGATCCTGGTCTGAAAGGTGATACTGCGGGTACTGGTGGTAAACCAGCAACTCTGAGCACCGGTGCAGTGGTTAAAGTACCTCTGTTCGTTCAGATTGGTGAAGTCATCAAAGTTGATACTCGTTCAGGCGAATACGTTTCACGTGTGAAATAATACCTGTTTGATTGAGATTAAAAAACCGTAATGCGTTAAATGGCCCCATAAAGTGGGACATTTTTAGTTAAGCGGCTTGTGAGAAGGCCTGATTTCGACATTTAGTCGAAGTCAGGCCTTTTGTCAAAAGAGAGAGTGATGATCCTGATATCCAAGAGATTGTTTGTGATGTTGCCTCGGATTATTCACCCTTCACAGGTTGTACAATTAAAAAAGCAACAAACTATCGGCTGAAGCAAAATAGCCTCTCGATAGGCATAAAATCACGATGCCATCATTTCTGGTATAGGCGTCACGAGAGCCTTACTTTCAACCCATTTAGCTATATTATCTAAAACCAGCCGTGACATAGCCATTCTGGTAGACCAAGTTGCGCTTGCCATATGAGGTGTAACAACAACATTATCACAGTGTAATAGACTTTCTGGCACATTAGGCTCATCACTAAACACATCTAATCCAGCACCAGCGATAATCCCTTGCTGTAACGCATTGACCAATGCAGATTCATCAATCACGCTGCCCCGTGATATGTTGATTAAAATACCATCAGAGCCGAGCGCTTTTAGAATTTTTTCGTCAATAAGCGCTTTGTTTTCTGAGTTTCCTGGTGTGCAGACCATTAAAAAATCGCTTTGAGAGGCTAAATCAGCAATATCTTTGACCCAAGGATAATTCACATCGGGAATCACTTTGTGGTCACTATAAGTAATTTGCATAGAAAAACCTTCACAGCGTTGAGCAATGGCTCTACCTATTCTGCCCATACCAACAATTCCGATTCGAGACCCCGAAACTTTTCGTGTCCATGGGAAATTACCTGCTTGCCAATGGCCTGCTTCGATAAATTTCTGTGCGGCAACAATTTTCCGTGAAGTTGATAGCATAAGCCCCATAGCAAGATCGGCAACATCATCGGTTAATACGCCTGGTGTATGGCTGACTGCAACATGATGTTCAGCTGCTGCGTGAATATCAACACCATCATAGCCAACACCAAAAACTGCGATAAGTTCTAATGACGGTAGGCTTTTAATCAGCTCACGAGTCACGGTTGATTCACCATTAGCAATCATAATACTGAATTCTTTTGCTAGTGTAGAAAACGCCTCAGAAGTGAGCTCGTTATATTCATAAATATCATAGATCTCTTTAAGTTTTTCAGTGAGCTGGCTAGGTAAATAGGCTTGTTTAAGTACTTTTAATTTTGTCATATCATTTTCTTCTATTAAGAGGTGAGAGCTGGATCTTCAGTAGCGGTATTTTTGTTTGGGCGAGCGACCACAATGCCAACAATTCCACCTAATACCAGAGCAATTGCCACAATTAATAAACCATAATGGTAGCTATCTGTAAGGTCTTTTATCTTGCCCAATAATGGTGGTAAACCTAACCCCACAAAATTCGCAATTGTGTTAATAAAAGCAATGGAAGCTGCCGCGGCGACACCTGCCAGTTTTTCTGTTGTAACAGCCCAGAAAATAGGTGTTAATGCAAAGTTGAATCCAACAGTCAGGACTAGCAAAATATATGAGAGTAATAAGTTATTACTGTAAATCGCAATTGCTAATGATATGCCTGCTAGAATCAAGGGTAATCCCATGTGTAGCGAACGTTCTTTAGTCATATCAGAATGACGACCATTGAGATACATAAATAAACAAGCAAAAACAAATGGGACAGCCGATAAGAGACTTATGACAAAATTACTTTGTTCACTGACAATGCTCTTCAGAATTAATGGTAAGAATAGTGTAATACCAATAGAACCAAATGCTTGCAAGAACCAAACTAAACTCAGCAATAGCACCACTCTATTTTTTAGTGAACTCAGCCATGAATGGTTTTTATTTACCACAACATCTTTATTATCTTCTTCTAGCTGAGTAATAAGCCATTTCTTTTCTGGTTCAGATAACCACGTTGCTTTTTCTGGGCTAGATGGTAAACGCCATAAAATAATAATCCCTAGAATAACGGCAGGTAGTCCCTCAATAGCAAACATCCAACGCCAGCCAGCAATATCAGCAATACCATGCATATTTAGAATTGATCCTGACATTGGTAAGCCAATAATCGATGCTAAGACAGATCCCATATAGAAAAATGACATTGCGCGTGCACGGTTACTTCTTGGGAACCAACATGAGATGTAATAAATAATCCCTGGGGTGAACCCTGCTTCAGCCATACCTAACAGGAACCTCATAACATAAAGCTGTGTGGGTGTTTGAACTAATGACATTCCCGCACTGACTAATCCCCATGTGATCATTATCCTAGCAATCCAGACTCGTGCGCCAACACGGGTCATAATAATATTGCTCGGAATTTCAAAAATAATATAGGAGATATAAAACATTCCTACACCAAGGCCATACATACTTGCAGTTAACCCTAGGTCGGCATTCATCTGTAATGCTGCGATAGAAATATTGGTCTTATCAAGATTCGCAATAAAATAGCCAATAATGGCAAAAGGAATAATCTTACTATTTAATTTTTTTAGTGTAGAAGTATAGAGGGCGATGCTCATAAATTAGTACCTCATGAGTCTACCTTCGAAAGGAGAAAAACACCTGACGAAGACAAGATTAATATTGATAACTCAATGAATTAATTCAATTGTTACCACTCGGCAATAACACCATCTTCGAGGCGCCAGACAGGATTACGCCAGTCAGGGGCTTGTTTACTGAGTTCAATCACTTTTTCTTCATCAATCTCCACGCCAAGGCCTGGTTTCATTAATGGCATAAAGAAACCACCTTGCATGTTGAAA
The DNA here is from genome assembly GCF_016618195.1 of Providencia manganoxydans. Taxonomy (NCBI): domain Bacteria; kingdom Pseudomonadati; phylum Pseudomonadota; class Gammaproteobacteria; order Enterobacterales; family Morganellaceae; genus Providencia; species Providencia manganoxydans. The sequence goes on along the minus strand of NZ_CP067099.1, from coordinate 3,755,902 downwards.
TCGTCTTTATTTTTAACAAAATCAAGTAACTCTGCACCTTGGTTATAATGGATTCCCATGCTTTGCTCTTGAAATATCGCATTGCGCGATACAAAATCAATGTGCAAACAAGCCGCTAAAGCGATTGGGCCTAAAGGGCAATGTGGCGCTAATGCGACATCATAAGCTTCTGCCATACCTGCAATTTTATAGCATTCAGTTATGCCGCCAGCATGTGATAAATCTGGTTGCAAAATCGCTAAGCCACCTGCATCTAGCACGCGTTTAAAATCAAAGCGTGAGTACATGCGTTCGCCTGCTGCCAATGGAATCGAAGTTTGTGCGGCTAATCGTGGGTAATATTCCGCTTGCTCGGCTAATACGGGCTCTTCAATAAATAAAGGACGGTATTGTTCTAACTCACTAATTAAGACTTTTGCCATTGGCGCACTGACTCGCCCATGGAAATCAAGCCCAAATTCAATATCATGACCAAATGCTTCACGTATTTGTGCCACAGTGGCGACAGCCGCATCGATTTTATGGTGACTATCAATTAATCCCATTTCTTCGCAGCCATTGAGTTTGAAAGTATCAAAACCAATGTTTCGTAATTTTTTTATTCCATCAATGACTTCCGCGGGTCTATCTCCACCCACCCAGCTGTAAGCTTTGATTTTATCGCGTACTAAGCCCCCCATAAGCTGCCAAACAGGTGCATTCAATACTTTGCCTTTAATATCCCACAGAGCTTGGTCAATACCTGCAATGGCACTCATCATAATAGGGCCTCCGCGATAGAAGCCTGCGCGGTACATGACTTGCCATAAATCATTAATACGAGCAGGATCTTGACCAATTAAGTAGTCACTTAGCTCATGGACTGCGGCTTCGACTGTACGTGCTCGGCCTTCAATAATAGGTTCTCCCCAACCAACAATACCTTCATCAGTTTCAATTTTTAGAAACATCCAACGCGGGGGCAAACGATATGTAGTAAGTTTTGTGATCTTCATTCCACTGCCTCTCGATACGCCTTAACAAATGCTGCTGCCTGTGTTGCCGTGCGCTCAATGGATTGATTAGCACGATAAAGATCACTACCTAATCCAGCACCCGTACAGCCTGCCTCTATCCATTGCTTTAAGTTTTCAGGTGTGACACCGCCAACAGCAAAAATAGGAATATCTGGTGGAAGTACTGCTTTTAGTGCTTTGATGTATGTTGGCCCGAAGGTTGAAGATGGAAATATTTTTAAAGACTGGGCACCTGCATCAAGTGCAGTGAAAGCCTCCGTTGCTGTAGCGCATCCAGGACACACTGTCATACCGAAACTGACAGCCCTACGGATCACCTCTGGCTGTATATTTGGCGTAACGATTAGCTTACAACCCATATCAGCAAGCTGATTGACTTGCTCAGGTTTAAGTACTGTTCCTGCCCCAATAAGAGCCTTATCACCATAAGCGTCTAAAATGGCAGGAATACTTTTTTCCCATTCGGGGGAATTCAGCGGAATTTCAATTGCATCAAAATCTGCCTCAATAATGGCACCGACATGTGCTATAGCATCTTTTGGGGGAATACCTCGCAAGATGGCTATAAGGGGAAGATTAGTTTGCCACTGCATGAGCAATGCTCCTTATACCTGTTAAAAATGCCGTCTCTCCAGAAATGACTGAAGATTTGCGTCCTATTGCACCGAATGCCTGTTGGTAGCGGTTTGATAGCGCATCTCCAGCCACGATAGTGATCTGCTTATCATCAAAGTGTTGGCTCATTGACATCACTTCAGCACCAATTAGCAGACCAGATAAAAATTCGCTCACGTGCTCTCGCGGTAAAGTTCCTAATAGATGAGAAGCACGCACTTCAAAGAGCTGCGGCAAAATTAAAGGCGTAGAAAGACCTTGCTCCAATCCCGTAGTAAAAGCATCAGCACAGCGTTGTTGCTCTGGCAGACCAGCCCCTACTAACGAATGGTGCAGTAGCAAATAATGTAATTCACCCGTTATGACGGTTCGAAAATCAAGGATTTGCTCACGGTCAGCCTGAACCCATTTACAGTGAGTACCAGGCATCACATAGACAGAAGATGGAGAGAGTGCATGCGCGCCAAGTAATTGAGTTTCTTCTCCTCGCATTACGTTGTGATTATCTTCACGAGAAACACATAAGCCAGGAATGATCCAAATATTGTCGCTAACAGAGGTTAATTGCTCTCCAATTGCAGTGAAATGAGTGGGAACAGATAAATAAGGAGCAACTTTCCAACCTACATTACTCCCAACCATTCCCGCCATAATTACAGGGGTGGCACTATTTCGCCAACTTCCTATCATTTCTGCTAACACCGTTTGAGGAGATTTCCCATTCAGACGCGTAATACCTGCTTCTGATTGTTTACTTGCTAGACATTTGTCATCTTGATAAAGCCAAGCACGTAGATTAGTCGATCCCCAGTCAATTACGATGTAGCGAGCTGTCATGTGATTTCCTTTAGCCTTTGTGTTGAGCTTGCGATCATCGTCAATGCCGCTTGCTCTGCCGCATCACTGTCTTGATGCCGAATTGCATCAAACAGCGCTTTATGTTCTTGGAGAGTTTTTGGCATGTTGCCTTCATCACCTCGCCAAGTCCGTTCAAATACCGCTCGTTGAAGTGAACTGATCGCAACATTGAGCTGTTGTAAAACTGGGTTATCGACCGACTTCAAAACCGCTTCGTGATAGCGAATATCCGCTTCGTTAAAAGCTTCTCTGTTTTGATTGTTGGCAATCATGTCATTGAGCGCTGATTCAATTTCAGCTAAATCGCTTGAGGTTGCCCTTTGAGCGGCCCAACGCGCTATGGCTGGCTCAACTAAATTCCTCACTTCACTCATGGCAGTAATAAGCCGTGGGTCATAGTCGTGTTCGAGTACCCATTGCAAAACATCTGTATCTAAGTAATTCCATTGGTTTCTTAAGGCAACGTATGCCCCAGAGTACCGTTTGATGGTGATTAGTCGCTTCGCAAGCAGCGAGCGAAATACTTCGCGAATAATGTTGCGTGAGGTTTCAAATTCCTCACATAAATCAGCTTCTGCGGGTAATGCTGAACCTGGCACGTACTTACCGCTGATAATTTGTTTCCCTAGCGTAATCACGATGCGATCAGTTTTGTTGAGAGTCATATGTCGTCCTTATGCGTTATATGTACTGCTCTACTTTACCATTTACGCTGAATTCTTCTTCAATTTTGTAGTACCAATATACTTATTATTCTTCATCATTTTTCATGATTGTAGTACAATTTGTAATTATTGCACTACGATCATGATCACAAAAGAAACAAAACTCGCGCAAAAATACTAAAAATGCTTTATTAGCTAAAAATTAGCGTGTGTATTTTCTACGGCTTTGTAGTACAGCTGATGAATGGAATTGGCTGATGGCGAAGGGATAAATAAGCTAAAAACGCCCTAGATAACGGTAGTGCTTCCGAGGAGTTTTGATCATCACGATCCCAAATAGCGCCATTAACTGAAGAAAATAGGTGATCGTGAAAACAAGAATTACCTAAGAGTGTTGATGGTAATCACATGCAGTGATGGAAGGATTTGCTTGTGATCGTCATTTTTAAATTGTGATTATATTTTGCTATAAAAAGACCCCCAGTATTGGTTATCCAACCACTGAGGGCCATTTCAAACATAACAGTTTTTTGTACTTAAATTGGTATTAACTCAGCAGCACTTAAAACCACCTTTGCCGCCATAACGAGCATCTTGGCGATCTTTAAAGAACTCTTCATAGGTCATCGGTGTCTGATCTGGATGATTAAGCTGCATATGTGCAACATAATTATCATAGTCAGGCACACCAATCATCATTTTTGCAGCTTGCCCTAAGTAGCGAGCTGCATTACCAAGTGAACCAAACATATTTACCTCCTAACTAGTCAAATCAACTAGTGGTGTCGTGTATTTGCTACAATTTCTTTATAGTTAGCAGGCATAGGCTCATAGGGGACTTCATTGGCGCTAGGCTCAGAGGTGTTTAATGCCTTCAAAGCCGTACGGATTGAGAATAGTGCGAGTAGCACTACAACAATCATAAAGAAAATAGTTAGCCCAGCATCTAAACGGTTATTAAAAATCAATTGTACTAGCTGTGACTCGGTATATTGAGATGGAATATTACCACTATCAATCATTGCTTGGAATTTATTGGCAACAGCTAAGAAACCAACACGAGCATCTTCACTGAAGGTTTTCTCCCATCCAGCAGTCATAGTACATATCAGTAGCCATGCGGTGGGGACTAAAGCAACCCAAGCGTATCTCTGACGCTTCATCTTGAACAGAACCACTGCGCAAAGCATCAGAGCCATACCCGCAAGCATTTGGTTGGCAATACCGAACAGAGGCCATAGCGTGTTGATACCACCGAGTGGATCGACAACCCCTTGATGCAAGAAGTAGCCCCAAGCTAGGACGCACAATGCCGTTGCGATAAGGTTTGCAGGTAATGAATCTGTACGTTTCAAGGAAGGAGAGATTACGCCTAATAAATCTTGTAACATAAAGCGTGCGGCTCGTGTTCCTGCATCTACCGCAGTCAAAATAAATAATGCCTCGAACAAGATAGCAAAGTGGTACCAGAAAGAAACATTCATTAACCCACCAAGGGCACCATGAAGAATATAGGCCATACCTACAGCGAGTGTTGGCGCACCCCCTGCACGAGAGATGATACTTTTCTCTCCGACTTCGTTGGCAATATTAGTGAGCTGATCAGGTGTGATGTGGAAGCCCCAGCTACTGACAACTTGCGCAGCTGACGAGACTACGTCTTCTGTTCCGGCTGGCGCTAGCATGGCTAATGGGCTGTTCATGGCAAAATAAACACCTGGGTCAATCACACAAGCTGCAACCAGCGCCATGATAGCAACAAAAGACTCCATTAACATTCCACCATAGCCGATAAAACATGCTTGGTTTTCGTTAGCCAACATTTTAGGGGTGGTGCCCGATGCAATCAGTGCGTGGAAACCGGATACTGCGCCACAAGCAATAGTAATAAATAAGAATGGGAACAAATCACCAGCCCAAACAGGACCAGTACCATCAATAAACTTAGTTAGTGATGGCATTTGCAGATTTGGATTTAAAATGAGAATACCGATTGCGAGACCGATAATGGTACCAATTTTTAAGAATGTTGAGAGGTAGTCACGCGGTGCCAATAACAACCAAACTGGCAAGACCGCTGCGATAAAACCATAGCCAACCAACATCCACGTTAATTGTACGCCTGTATAATCAAAATAAGGTGCCCACGTTTCACTTTCAGCGACCCAGCCTCCAGAGATGATCGCAAAAACCAGAAATATTAGGCCAATAATTGAAACTTCACCAATTCGGCCTGGGCGGATATAGCGGGTGTAAATTCCCATAAAAATGGCGAGAGGGATGGTGAAGGCAACGGTATAAGTACCCCAAGGGCTATGAGTTAAGGCTTTTACTACGATCATCGCAAGTACCGCAAGGATGATCACCATAATCATAAAACAGGCGATAAGTGCTAAAATTCCCGCCGTATTTCCCATCTCTTCTTTAACGAGTTCGCCAAGAGAGCGACCATCGCGCCGAGTTGAGACAAAAAGCACCATAAAATCTTGAACAGCACCGGCTAGTACGACTCCAGCCAGTAACCATAGCATACCGGGTAAGTAGCCCATTTGTGCTGCCAAGACTGGCCCTACAAGTGGCCCAGCTCCAGCGATCGCGGCAAAATGGTGGCCAAATAAGACTTTTTTATCGGTAGGTACATAGTCTAAGCCATCATTGTGGCGAATTGATGGAGTCATACGTGTTTCATCGACTTGCAGCACTTTTTTGGCAATAAACAACCCATAGTAGCGATAAGCGATTAAATAGACACAGACAGCAGCAACCACTATCCATAACGCATTTATTTGCTCGCCTCGATTTAATGCGATGTAACCGAGCGCAAAAGCGCCAAGTACCGCGAGCACAATCCAAATTAATTGTTTACCCATAGCCACCCCATCCGTTTCATAATCAAACCGTTATCAATTATTGTGATGCTAATGACACATATAGCTTGAGTTAGCAGAAAGGCAAAATAGCTAAAACGTGAAACCATCCCGTAAAAGTAAATAAATTTAATAACTGCAATTAATATCACTAATTTATAGAAATTTTCTGGATTTTATTTTGTTTTAAGCTAAAGGGGTAGGTGATGCTTATTGATAATGCTGAATGAATAAGTAAAGTTAGAGTAATAAACTAATTTGGTTTTCTAATAGTGAAATCAAGGCTAGAGTATTTAACGTGCTAAATAGGGGGAGGAATTTCCCCTATTTTTATATATGAATTAGGCTTTTCTTAAGTATTGAATTAACTTTTTCCCAAATAAGGTAATAATTAGTCCCATCATAATTAATGTTAGCCCAGCAATTTGTATGCTATTAATATGCTCATCAAGGAATAATGCACTACTGCTTAACCCAAATAATGGAACGAGCAATGAAAATGGTGCTACTTTCCAAGCTTCATAACGGCCCAATAAAACCCCCCATAACCCATATCCTACAAAAGTAGACAGGTATGCAAGGTAAATGATGGTACCAAAAACAGGCCAATTAAAACCCGCTAGCCCTTGGCTAATGGCTTGCTCACCTTCGAAAATCCATGAACTGACAAAAAAAGGAATGATTGGGATCAATGCGCTCCAGCTAACTAATGAAAGGGCACTGCATTTCTCTTTACCTTGATTTTGCATGATCATTCTATTGGTAATATTTCCACAAGCCCATGAAAATCCAGCAATTAATGTAAATATCAAGCCTAATAGTGGAATATCATCTAAACCACCCGTTGTTGCACCTTTGGCTAAAATCGTGAGTCCAGCAACAGCAATTAGCATCCCAATAAAATGGGTAATTTGCAGGGACTCTTTTAAGAGTACGGCACCTAACAGCAAAGTAAAAAAAGCTTGCGACTGGAGAATAACAGATGTGATCCCAGCTGGCATACCAACGCGTATCGCACAGAATAAGAAAGCAAATTGGCCAAAGCTAATCGTTAGCCCATAGATTAGTAGTAGCTTTAGTGGAACCTTGGGGCGCTTAAAGAAAAAAATAGCGGGGAACGCAACAAACAAAAAGCGTAACGCGCCAAGTAATAGAGGAGGGAGTGCTGTTACACCGAGTTTAATGATAACAAAGTTAACGCCCCATATAATAACCACACAAAGTGCCAGTAATATATCTTTGAAACTCATGCCATTTCTCAATAGTTGCCATCTATAAGTTTTCTACTCTACTCTTGGACGAGGCAATCGGCGATAGAAAAGGTGCTTTCAAGTTAAAATAAAGTAAAAATAAGTTAATTATTATGGTAAATAGTGGTTAATTTGTTATTTTTTTATCTCTTGAGCTAGCAAATTCGAATATTTATAATATTGTTTCACATGCGTTTTCAGGACGACCTGAATATTGACGCTTTTAATTAATGGGGACGACCCCGGCTATTATGGAAGAAAAGAGTGGCTTGGATCATCCTTTTGTGTGCAGGTTTATTAGAAATTGTTTGGGCAGTAGGTTTAAAGTACTCTCATGGTTTTACTCGTTTGACACCAAGTGTTATTACTGCGATCGCGATTATTGCGAGTATGGGGTTACTTGCCACAGCCATGCGTGATTTACCCGCGGGTACTGCATACGCAATTTGGACTGGTATTGGTGCTGTGGGCACGGCGATTGTAGGGATTATATTCCTTGGTGAATCGGCGAATATATTCCGTTTGTTAAGCCTCGGCTGCATTGTGATTGGCTTAATTGGTTTGAAACTCTCTAGTTAGCAACCTCTAATAACTAATAATAAGTGAAATACAAACCTTGTATTTTACTTATTATAGTACTTTTCTTGCATGTTATTTTTAATCTGATTGCATTTATACTCGTCATACTTCAAGTTGTAGGGCTTTTGTTAAGGTATAAGTGACTACGCTACGCTCCCCGTCTATCTTCACTTGTCGCCTACCTGCAACTCGAATTATATGGCTGTTCTGCGAGTGGTGATCCTTTTTCTCATTAATCCATGTTGGTATATAAATAATCTCTATTTTCATATTGCTGTGATAGAAAACGATCGTTAGCGGCTACGGATGATTTAGCTAGCGATAAGAGCAAATGTTAAGAACTGTATCAGCTGCTCCTAGCTGGTAAGCTTTGGCCAATGTTTATCAAGCATATTGGGAGGAGAACGGTGAGAGCAGTATTGTATATTGCTTTAAAGAATAGTGATAAGAGAATCAAACGTATGATCAGCTTCTTTTAACCTAATGCTAATAATTAAATATAATTAGACGCTTGCTGTAAATAAAACACCCAAATCAACGATTTATTATTGATTGATTTGGGTATGATTTTATATTGTGTTTTCAGCATATCGCAATATTCAATTTTTTACCTTGTGATGTTTTTCAACATAACGAGAAGGCCATATATCTGCGGGTTGTAAATCTAAGAAGTCAGCAATAATTTTTTCGCCTTTAGGCCAACGGCGAGCAAGAGCATTACTCAATGTGGATGAATTTAATCCAGCAAGGCGTGATACTGCGGAGAGTGATGAACCTTTTTTCTTTATTGCCGCAATGATATCTGCAGGATGCCAATCTTCTTTCATGATACCTCCATTTGTTATTGAATAATTAAATGTCAAATATAATTATTCTTTGTTTAATTAAATGTACTAGTGCTTTTTTGTTAATAATAAAAATAAACAAAGATTAATTATTTTTAAATATTTATAAATAAGGACTGTGAATCTGATTTTTGATGTGCTAAAGATATATCTCCTTTAATGTGAATAATTAATTCTAATTGATGGGGAGTAAAATGAATATAGAAAAAAAATCATTGGAAGAAATATGTACTAATTTCACTCGATATTTTTCTTATTATTTCGATTGGAATGATGTAGATGTTACTTTTTTCCATGTTAATTTGGCTAATAAAGAAATTCATCATATATCTAACAATTACGAATGGTTATTAACTTGCTGGGAGGACGATCTCGATCTGCATTTAAGTGAAAGGCTCTCTCCAGGTTTTCAGTATTGGAGTAATTATTCGGAAATTTATGAAAAAACGTTAGCTAAAACAGAAAAAAGGAATGTAAAACTGGATATTTGCAACAAGTATGGCAATATTTTTGAGATAATTTCAATTAATTCTAAGAAACTGCTTTCATTAGAAAATACCTTGGAAATTTATCAAACACGTCCGATTATAGCCGACTATGCACGTAATATATGGTTTAAAAGAGAAAATATCATTTTACCGGTTAGAGCAGGGATCCCATCATCTTATAAAGCAATAAAAGAGATTAAAAATAACCCTAAAGATTTATTGGATACATATCATCATATGAGATTTGGCAAGATTCGTTTTACACGTAAAGAGATGGTTACTATTGGATTATTTCTATCTCATTGCAAAATAAAAGAAATCAGTACAATTCAAGGTTGTTCAGACGCATCAGAAGTTAAGCGAATTCAAAACATTAAGGACAAATTAGGCTGTTCTAATGCTTCTTCAAGTGGTTTATTTAAGGCTCTTAAAAATCATGGTATCACGCAAGCATGTTTAGGTATTTTAGTTAATTGTCCATAATGAAATTATTTCAATTTCCAATGAAACGCTTATATTAAAAATATAAATTTAGGATAATATATGAAATGGAAAATTCGATTCGGTGCTGCGTTAGGAAATATGTTAGAACATTACGATATTGCTGTTTTTGCAGCAGTTTCAGTGTATCTTAGCGCTGAACTGAAACGTTTGGGTTATCACCAAGCGACAGAAATAGTCTGGGGTATTTTTGCACTACGTTATATGATTAGGCCTCTTGGTGGCTATATTATTGGGTGTTATGCGGATAGGGTAGGTAAAAAGCCAGCACTCATTCTGACCACAGTCATTACGGGGGTGGCCACATTCTGTATGGCTTTAATTCCTATTGAAACTCTTGGTGTTTATACACCAATTGTAATATTTATTCTTCAGGTAGCCCTTTCTTTTAGTTTTGCGGGTGAATATCCATCATTAATTACCTATTTATTTAGTGGAGCAAACAGTAATGAAAGTTCAAAAGTGTCTACACTTTCTGCTGGGAGCTCATTATTGGGTTTTTTTATTGCTTTTGGATTAGTTTTTGTATTAGAAAAAATCATAGAGCCTGAGTTAATGCAATCTATAGGTTGGCGGATTCCTTTATTATTGGGGATTGTAAATGTTCTTGTGAGCTTTTGGTTTAGAGCAAAACTACCAGACCAACCTATAATAAAAACTGATCATACTGTAGTAAAATGGCGCAATTGCTTTTATGTTTTTCTAATTGCAATCCCATCAAGTGCCACTTTTTATACACAGAGCATATCTCCATCTTTAGTCTCTCAGTATTTTAAAAATCCTGAACTTAAACGTATTTATGGAATGCTATCAACTGGCTTACTATTAGTCGCAATGATTATTTGTTCATGGCTTACTGACAAATATAGTAAACCTGAAAGAGTTTTTAATATGGGGGTTATGGGATTAGTTATTTTTTCTATACCCATTTATTATGCTATGAATAATGGAAGCTTTGAAACTATTTTGGTATCACAGTTTTTTATTACCATATATATTTCAATGATTTGGTGTAATGTCGCCGATCAATTAGTTAGAGACTCTGGTGGGGAAGTCACAATACTTGGCGTTGGATTTAATTTGACAGCGACTCTTGTCGGTGGAATGACACCATTAATTATAAGTTATTTAGTTGATATTAATCTGATTTATGTAGGTATGTTTTTATCGTTATGTGGATTATTCCCATTAACATTGAAAATGCTAAAACTAAATTAGTTTCAATGTGTAAGGATGAAATTATGGATATAAAAAATAGTTCAATAGAAAAATCATGCTCGAATTTATCTAAAGAGTTTTATAACTGTTTTGATTGGAATGAAATAGATATCACGGTTAATCATTTAAATATAAAAAAGAAAGAAGTTTATATTATATCTAATAATTATGAATGGCAATTAATGTGTTGGGATGATGATCTTGATTTATTAGTTAATGAGAGATTAAATGCAAGAATACAATATTGGAGAGATTATTCTGAAGCTTTTAAAAGAACATTAGAAAGAGCGAGTAAGAGAAAGTTGAAAATTGATTTCTGTGACATACATGGCGATGTAATTGAAATTATGACAATAAATTCGAAAAGTGAAATTCCCCCTTTAGATATAATGAAGATTTACCAATATAAACCAGTAATTGTTGATTACGCATATAAAATATGGAGGAATAATCCAAATGTCACTTTACCATTAAGAGCTAAAATAGAGGAAGTTCCCATTGAATTATCAAAAGGTATAAAACAAAAAAGTAAGCTAATTGATATACATGGATACATGCGATTTGGTAACATTCGATTTACGCGAAAGGAATTAATTACAATACGTCTATTTTTATCCCATTATCAGATAAAAGAAATTAGTGCTATTCAGGGATGCTCTGATGCATCAGAAATTAAACGGATTAAAAATATTAAAGAAAAATTAGGGTGTCCATATGTCTCTTCAAGTGGCTTATTTAAAGCATTAAAAGAGTACGGCATAACACTAGCTTGTCTAGATACGTTTATTAGTTAGATTTAATCAATGCATGCGGAGTCATAGATTGAGCATGAAACATTATATTATTCAAAGTGATGAAAAGGGAAAAAGGTATGAAATGGAAATTTCGATGCGGCGCTGCCTTGGGCAATGCACTTGAATATTATGATATTGCTGTGTTTGCAGCAATATCAATGTATTTGAGTGCAGAGTTAGAGCGTTTAGGATATTCACAAGCAACAGAAATGGTATGGGGAATTTTTGCTTTACGTTTTTTAATTCGTCCTATAGGTGGCTATATAATAGGGCGCTATGCAGATAGGGTTGGAAAAAAACCAGCGTTGATCCTAACTAGCTTGATTACCGGTATAGCAACACTTTGTATGGCATTTTTACCAATCCAATGGCTTGGTCATTATACACCTATAGCTATTTTAATTATTCAAATGGCTCTTTCGTTTAGTTTCGCGGGCGAATACCCTTCTTTGGTGACTTATTTGCTCAATGATGTATCTTCAACGGAGCGATCACGAGTCTCTTCTCTAGCCTCAGGTAGCTCATTATTAGGCGTTATTATTTCATTAGGGTTAGTATTTATATTAGAAAAATTATTAAGTTACGAAATGATGCAAGCCGTGGGGTGGCGTATTCCTTTACTGGTTGGGGCTGTTAATATTGCGGTTAGTTTTTGGTTTCGAGCTAAATTACCTAATCAACCTGTCTCTTCAGAAGGTTATCAGTCAATAGATTGGTCACGTTCACTATATGTTTTTTTATTAGGCGTGCCGGCAGCAGCAACTTTTTATGTGCAAAATATTTCCTCGTCATTAATTATCGAACACTTGCAATTAGATGTATATAAAAATACTTATGCAATAATTTCATCTAGTTCCTTATTGTTGATGATGATTACATGTGCGTGTCTAACTGATAAATATAGCTCATCAATTAAAACATTCAACATTGGGGTTTGGGGAATCGTTATTCTCTCTATACCTATGTATTACATTATGCAAAGTGACATTATTGAGCTTATTATTATAGCTCAATTAGTGATAACGGCATGTTGTGCAATGATTTTATGTAATGCTGCCGATCAAATGGCTAGTGCTTCTGCTGGGAAAGCAACAACTCTTGGAATTGGCTTCAATTTTACAGGAGTGATAATTGGCGGAACAACACCATTAATCATTAACTATCTAGTGGAGCTACATTTGGCGTATGTAGGGGCATTTATTGCACTTTGCAGTTCAACTGCTTTATTAGCTAACTTTATAAAAAAGAAAACGGCCATGATAAAAAAATTAAGTTTAAATACATAAAATATAATTTAAATATTAAAGGCTGATATATTATTAAATAATACAAATTTCAGATAGGCAACAAGCGAGGACAGTCGGGAGAATATAGATAAACTCTGTGAGTATAGCCTAGTACCTTATATTTTAACGAAAATTCCTGAAACTTGAAGAATGATGCGTATAGAATAATAGATTTTATAATATACGATATTTAATAAATAAAGATATTAACTACAAATTGTAATAGTATTTTTTAATCAATATTTATCTATGGATATAGGATATTAAAAATGAAATGGAAATTTCGATTTGGTGTGGCTTTAGGCAATGCGCTTGAATATTATGATATTGCCGTATTTGCGGCGATATCCGTGTATTTAACGGCAGAGTTAGAGCGTTTAGGGTATTCACAAGCCACAGAAATGGTATGGGGAATTTTTGCTTTACGTTTTTTAATTCGTCCTATAGGTGGATATTTGATAGGGCGCTATGCGGATAAAGTAGGAAAAAAACCAGCATTGATCCTGACAAGCCTAATAACAGGAACAGCAACACTTTGCATGGCATTATTACCTATTCAATGGCTTGGTTCTTATACTCCAATAACTATCTTGTTCATCCAAATGGCACTTTCATTTAGCTATGCAGGCGAATATCCATCATTAATTACCTATTTAATCAATGATACCCCAGATAATGAGCGTTCTCGGTTATCTTCTCTATCGGGTGGAAGCTCATTATTAGGGGTCGTTGTTTCATTAGGTCTAGTATTCACATTAGAAAATATTTTAACCCATGAAATGATGCAAACTATAGGTTGGCGGATCCCTTTGTTTTTAGGAACTATCAATATAGCGATTAGTTTTTGGTTCCGAGCCAAATTACCCAACCAGCCTGTAGTCCCAATGCATGAACGATCTATAGATTGGTCTCGGGCATTGCATGTATTTTTAGTGAGCACACCAGCAATGGTCACTTTTTATGTACAAAATGTTTCATCATCATTAATTGTTGAACACTTACAATTGGGTGATTATAAAAATATTTATGGCATGATTTCGGCTAGTTTATTATTAGTCACTATGATTGTCTGCTCATATCTAACAGATAAATACAGTTATTCAGTAAGAGTATTTAATGTTGGTATTTTTAGTGTGATTATTTTTTCTATACCTTTGTATTTTATTATGCAGAGTGGCGTTATTGAACTAATTATTATTTCTCAATTAATAATAACAGTTTTATTTTCTATGGTTTGGTGCAATGTCGCTGATCAAATGGTTAGAGCTTCTGGTGGGCAGGCGACAACGTTAGGTATTGGTTTAAATTTAAATGGCGTGTTAGTTGGAGGGATAACGCCATTAATTATCAGTTACTTAGTTGAATTTAATTTAACCTATGTCGGTGTATTTATTGCATTATGTTGCTTGACGGCAATGCTATCAAATGTTTTGCAAAATAAAGTGATGATACTGAAAAATCAAAGCTAACTATATGAGGTATAGAAAAAAGATAAAAAATTAGGTTGCCCTCATGTCTTGCCAAGTCGTTTATTTAAAGCATTTAAAGAGCATGCATGACGTTGGAATACCTCGACATTAGTGAGTCTAACTTAGTAACACATATCAATTGAATACTAGGGAAATAGAAAATGAAATGGAGATTTAGGTTTGGGGCTGCACTAGGCAATACATTGGAGTATTACGATGTTGCCGTATTTGCCGCGATATCTATGTATTTAAGTGCTGAGTTAGAACGTTTAGGATATGCTCAAGCAACCGAGATGGTATGGGGAATATTTGCATTACGCTTTATTGTCCGTCCTGTCGGTGGTTACGTGATAGGACGTTACGCAGATAGAGTCGGCAAGAAGCCTGCTTTGATATTAACGAGTTTAATTACAGGCACTGCAACGCTGTGTATGGCTTTATTACCGATTGAGTTATTGGGGGCTTATACGCCAATGGCGATTTTGGTTTTACAAATGGCTTTATCCTTGAGCTTTGCAGGTGAATACCCCTCTTTAATCACATACTTATTTGCAAGCACAACTCATCATGAGCAAGCTAAAGTATCATCAATTATTAGTGGTAGCTCAGTTCTAGGCGTTATTCTTTCGCTGAGTTTGGTTTTTATTTTAGAACGAGTTTTAACACCTGAAACAATGCAGTCTATAGGGTGGCGGATCCCTTTGCTACTTGGCGTTGTCAACATAGTGATAAGTTTTTGGTTTAGAGCTAAATTACCTCATCAGCCTCTGGTAGCAAAAGAGGAACAGGCAATTAATTGGTTACAAGCTAGTCATATTTTTCTGCTGACAATACCGGGTACGGTTATTTTCTTCGCTCAAAATATCTCCGCTTCTATTATTATTGAAAAAATACAGATTACAGATCTAAAAAATATTTATGGCATAACACTATCGTGTTCATTATTAATATGTATGTTGCTATGTGGTTGGTTGACAGATAAATATAGTTCACCAGAAAAGGTATTTAATTTGGGTGTATCGGGAATGATAATTTTATCAGTTCCTCTCTATATTGCGATTAGTCATCACTCTGTCATCTTCCTCATACTTTCTCAGACTATTATGACTATTTATGCAGCGATGATCCTCTGTAATTTTTCTTACATGCTATCACAAGTAGCGCAAGGAAAGGTTGCGACATTAGCATTTGGTTTTAATATTGCAGCGACAGTATTGGGAGGGATTACACCTTTAGTTATTAATTATTTAGTTGAAATTAATTTACTTTTTGTTGGTGTTTTTTTAGCTTTTTGCGGTGTAAGTCGATTTGTGGTTTATCGATTACCTAAATCAACATTAAATTAAAATTATATAAGAGGTTGTCATGGATATAAAAAGTCATTTATTAGAGAAAACATGTTTGAATTTAAAAAAAGAGTTTATTAATCATTTTGATTGGAATGATATTGATGTAACTTTCTTTCGTGTGGATGTTAAAAATAGAAAGATTTATATTATATCTAATAATTATGAATGGCAATTGATTTGCTGGGATGATAATTTAGATTTACTCCTTAAAGAAAGACTGAAACCAGGAACTCAGTATTGGAATAATTATTCTGAATCGTTTAAAAGAACCTTAGCGAAGGCGGATAAAAGAAATCTAAAAGTTGATTTTTGTCAGAGTAAAAATGACACTTTTGAGATGATAACAGTTAATACTAATAGGCAATTTTCGTTATCGGATATGGCAAGTATTTATAAGTATCGGCCAATAATCTCCGATTATGCATATCAAGTATGGAAGAAAAACCCAGATATTGCTTTACCGATGAGAGCGGATATCCCACTTCCTACCAATAATTTTGATAGTAAACGAGACGAGCAACTAATTAATCATCAATATATGCGTTTTGGTGATATTCGTTTTACGGCTAAAGAAATGTTAACGATCAAAATGTTATTATCTCATTGCCGAGTGAAAGAGATCAGTTATATCCAGGGTTGCTCTGAAATGTCAGAACATAAACGTATTCAAAATATTAAAGATAAGTTAGGTTGCCCTCATGCATCACCGAGTGGTTTATTTAAAGCTTTAAGAGATCACGGTGTGACATTGGCATGCCTTGATACGCTGATTGATTTTCCATGATATAGAAATTCAAGGGGAATTTTTATTGCATATTTTAAAAATAAATAGAGTGATAAAGTTATCAAGAAGTACATGTATGAAAATTTTTTAGTTAATTATTATTAGTTATGGTTTTTATGCTAATTATTACTCACAATTTATTTAAATTTTAATTAATAAAGTGATAGAAAAGGATTTTTATGAATATCAGATATCATGCATTAGAAACGGCTTGTTCAAATTTTAAAAAACATTTTGAAGATTATTTTGATTGGAATGATATTGATTTGAATTTTACGAGTATTGATATTGAATATAAGGAAGTTAAAATTATTTCAAATAATTATGAATGGTTATTAACCTATTGGGAGGATGACTTAGATCTACTGATAAGTGAAAGGCTAGAAGTTGGTTTCCAATATTGGGATGGTTATACCGAGAGTTATAGAAATACATTTGCAAAAACAGAAAAAAATGGTTTTAAAATTGATTACTGCAACAACTATGGAAATGTTTATAAGATCTTATCTATTAGTTCAAAAAGAGTTCTTTCGGTTGATGAACTTATGGATATCTACTTTCATCGCGCAGATATCTCAGATTATGCACACCAAACATGGCAGAAAAATCAAAGTCTGGCTTTACCATTAAGAGCCAATATAGAAGCGAGACAGTTTTCGTTATTAGATGACGACCAACAGCGAGCTGGGTTAATCGATACTCAGAAATTTATTCGTTTTGGCAATATATCCTTTAACTACAGAGAGGCAGTAACACTGAGATTACTGTTATCAAACTGCCGGATTAGTGAAATTAGTGTGATGCAAGGGTGTACAGATGCTATCGAGCTAAAACGAATTCAACGTATTAAAGAAAAACTAGGTTGTTCTGATGCGTCACTTGAAGAACTGCGCAAGACAATGACCGAACATGGAATAATATTAGTTGGGTTAGAACGGCTGGCCAGTTTTTATAAATATTATTAATTAAAAATAATATCTAGACTGTGTTGATATTTGTTTTATTCGCTTAACATTTTCAGTACGGTCTATATTTTATGATTTCCACTAGGTTTAACTTAAATATTAAGGTTATTGCCATGGATATAAAGAATGAAATCTTAGAAGGTTCTTATGATAATTCTTTAATTGGCATGTATTTAACGTATGTTGGTGGTTTTGTTGCTTTATGTTATTTGACATTATTAGTATCAAATCGGCTACCGAAACCGCAGACTGCCTAGATAATAAAAAAGCAGTAGTTAGATATGTATCTAGCCGCTGCTTTTATCAATAGGTACTTATGTGTTACTTACAGTGTAAATACACCAATCACTGCAATTACAGAAATGATCGCTGAAGCACCATAGAAAACCCATTTTGACGCAGGGACATGCACTTTAAAGTCATGCAGTGTGTGGTGAATACGGTGCATACCACACCATACCGGCAAAATGATCATCAGTAATAAGAACACTCGTCCAATAAAGCTGGAGCAGAATGCCATAATGCGTTCATAGCTGAGCATTTCTGGTGCGACACCTAGTGGAATTAAAATCCCAAGTAAGATAATAATTGCAGGGCCAATCACCGCGCTCCACATACCACCGGCACCAAATAATCCCCAGAAAATCGGTTCATCGGAACGTTTAGGCGTTAGATTCATCTGATCCTCCTTGGATTAAAATAGTAGCGCGATGGCTAAAATCGCAGCGGTAACAATAATGGTTAATGCCCAAAAGCCTTTTACAATTGGCTCATCTGGCATTTTTTTATCTTTAACAATAATCGCGACAGCTTTCGGGGCTAACTTAAACCATGTCGTGGTATGTAGTAGTGTTGCTGCTAACGTAATAATGTTAATGATCAAAACGATTGGGTTATGCAAGAAACCCACAAAGCCAGCCCATGATTCAGGGCCACCTTTCAATGCAAATACGCCGTATAGCACCAGTAGACTGAACCAAACTTGCAGTACGGAAGTACTTTCACGCATGATATAAAAGCGATAAAAACCCAGCTTTTGCCACCAGTCGCCTTTCATTTCCCTGACGTAGGGTTTACGTTTTGTTGTCATGACTTCAATTCTCCTTATCGTGGCTTCAGCATGGCGATAACAAGGTCTTGTGCACTAGCTACTTTACCTTGTTGAATTGCCGCAGCAGGGTCGACATGCTTAGGACAGACTTCAGAGCAGTAGCCTACAAACGTACAGCTCCAGACACCGTTATCACCATTTAACAATGGCATACGTTCTTTCGCACCATGGTCACGGTTATCAAGATTGTAGCGCTCTGCTAATGTGATCGCAGCTGGCCCAATAAATTCAGGGTTTAGTCCGAATTGTGGGCAAGCTGCGTAGCATAGGCCGCAGTTAATACAGCCAGAGAACTGATGGTATTTTGCCATCTGTGCTGGGGTTTGCTTATTTGGCCCTTCTGACGGCTTTCTATCGTTACCAATAATATAAGGTTTGATCGCCTCTAAGCGTTCGATAAAGTGAGTCATATCAACAACCAAATCGCGCTCGATTGGGAAGTTACCTAATGGTTCGACTTTTAACCCTTCTGGATAATCACGTAAGAATGTTTTACAGGCCAGTTTTGGTACGCTGTCAACCATCATGCCGCAAGAACCGCAAATCGCCATACGGCACGACCAGCGGTAAGACAGATCAGGCGCAAGGTTATCTTTAATGTAACCTAAAGCATCCAGCAACGAGGTTTGCTCATCATAAGGGACATCATATGCCACTAAATGGGGCTCATTATCCGTTTCTGGATTGTAGCGCGTGATCTCCATTTTTAAGTGTTTCATATCATCCATTAGCTTGCTCCTTCTTTGCCTTGTCTTGAGCTTCAGCTTCTGCACCATATACACGTTTTGCTGGCTGAGATTTAGTAATCTTCACATCACTGTATTCAAGGCGAGGTGCGCCTTCGGGATTATAGAATGCCAATGTGTGTTTTAAGAAGTTCACATCATCACGCTCTGTGCAGCCTTCGTCGAGACGTTGGTGTGCACCACGTGACTCTTTACGGTTAATCGCAGAATGAGCCATACACTCGGCAACATCCAAACCAAATCCGAGTTCGATGGTGTAAAGAAGATCAGTATTGAAGACGCTACTATGGTCACTAATCTCAACGTGTTTAAAGCGCTCTTTCAATTCAGCGATCTTATCAACAGTTTTTTGCATTAGCTCAGGTGTACGGTAGATACCGCAGCCTTCTTCCATTGATATTCCCATTTCATCACGAATTTTCGACCAACTTTCTTTACCTTTTTGGTTGAGAAGTTGATTGAGATTTTCTTCGATATCGCGAGTACGTGCTTCGATAGCGCTTGCATTCGCAGGTGTGGCTTCCGCTGCATGTTTTGCAGCTTGCTCACCGGCTAAGCGACCAAATACCACCAGCTCAGCTAATGAGTTGGAGCCTAAGCGGTTTGCACCGTGCAGACCGACTGATGAACATTCACCAACAGCGAATAGGCCTTTGATGCGAGTCTCACAGTTTTGATCTGTTTCGATACCACCCATTGTATAGTGAGCTGTTGGACGCACAGGAATTGGGTCGGTGACAGGGTCAACACCAACGTAAGCTTTTGCCAGCTCGCAAATAAATGGTAGACGTTCATGGAGTTTTTCTGCACCTAGGTGGCGGAGATCCAGATAGACGACGTCACCACGGTGAGTGCTGATAGTGCGTCCAGCACGCCATTCGTGCCAGAAAGCTTGTGAAACTTTGTCTCGTGGACCTAGTTCCATATATTTATTTTCAGGTTTACCGAGAGGGGTTTCTGGTCCCATTCCGTAATCTTGAAGATAACGATAACCATCTTTGTTAACGAGGATCCCACCTTCACCACGACAACCTTCAGTCATCAAAATCCCTGAGCCAGGAAGACCTGTTGGGTGATATTGAACAAATTCCATGTCACGCAGTGGCACACCATGGCGGAAAGCCATCCCCATACCATCACCCGTCACAATACCGCCATTGGTATTGTAGCGATAAACACGGCCAGCACCACCCGTAGCCATAACGATAGAATTTGCGCGGATCTGAACTTTGGTGCCTTCCATCATATTGAGGGCAACCAGACCGCGTACTTGGCCTTCATCCACAATGATGTCCAGAACGAAATGTTCATCAAAGCGCTGAATTTGTGGGTATTTTAATGATGTTTGAAAAAGAGTATGAAGCATATGGAAGCCGGTTTTGTCAGCAGCAAACCAAGTACGTTCAATTTTCATTCCACCAAAGCGGCGAACGTTAACTGAACCATCTGGTTTACGGCTCCAAGGGCAGCCCCATAGTTCCAGTTGGGTCATTTCTGTTGGGCAGTGTTCGACGAAATATTCGACGACATCTTGCTCACACAGCCAGTCACCACCTGCAACAGTATCATTAAAATGATAGTCATAGGAGTCATGAGCCTGAGTCACTGCGGCTGATCCCCCCTCTGCGGCCACGGTATGGCTACGCATAGGGTAAACTTTTGAGATCAGAGCAATCTTGATGTTGGGATTTGCTTCTGCGGCAGCAATCGCTGCACGTAAGCCTGCGCCCCCGGCCCCGATAATCGCTAGATCGGCATTGAAGGTTTGCACTGCGCTTCTCCATTGTTCAAGTGTAAATTGATAAATTCTTTTAAATACTTTTGATACTTAGCTATTTATTTGTCAGCACCAGTGAATACCGGTCTGCAAAACTCTCTTTTTTAATTAGTAAATAATATAATAGCTAATAATGACTTATCATGCTGGGAATTATAGCGAATAGTACCGCAGATAAATTTGATATAGAGGGGGGTTTTAGGTGATTTACTCCATAAAGTGTGATCTGAACCAAGTTTTTGCTAATTGTTTTTTCATGATTAGCATTTTAAGTTTAATAAAGAGTAAAAAAATGGAAATTCAAATGATTACCATTATTTTTCGGTGAGTTGGCAGCGTTAAAATCTAATCGAAATCGTTCTCATCGCGAGAGAGAGCATAAATTATTATAAAAATTTACCCAAATTGTTTTGTTTATTCTAAATGTGTAATTATGAGATGAAAAGCCAATATTAAAATATCTAATTTTGATATTTGTGTTCTTTCTGTGATGACTTTTTAGAATATTTTTTAAGATCTCTTATTTATAACATCACATTAACATTATATAAGAAATAATCATGTTTTTACCTTGAAGGCATCTATGACTTACGATTATGCGAAAAGGTTTTTTGCTTAATCGGTTGAAGCAGAGGATAATCGCGCATCAATTCGCTTGCCTTGTTACATTTTTGTGTGCCTACAGCGTTTATTACAGCATCATTGCATTTGGTTGAAGTGAATGCATTGTTTGTAAGGCAAGAGGTGAGTAAACTGCTCGACTATGTTTATTTTGGAGTTATGTTAATGAGTGAAGTAGCAGACTGGCAGCCCAGTGCCCCCATCGCTAACCTGTTACAGCGAGCAAAAATCGTCGCTGAAATAAGACGTTTTTTTACTGAGCGCTGTGTGCTAGAGGTGGAAACTCCTGCAATGAGTCAGGCCACCATCACAGATATTCATCTTGTTCCTTTTAAGACCCGTTTTGTCGGACCGGGAGCGGCACAAGGGATTGATCTCTATCTGATGACCAGCCCTGAATACCATATGAAGCGTTTGCTTGCTGCTGGCAGTGGGCCAATCTACCAACTCTGTCGTAGTTTCCGTAATGAGGAAGCTGGAAGGCATCACAATCCTGAATTTACCATGCTTGAATGGTATCGGCCTCATTACGATATGTATCGTTTAATCAATGAAGTCGATGATCTACTTCAGCAAGTCTTGGATTGCGAAAGTGCGGAACTTCTCTCTTATCAGCAAGCATTTTTACGTCATTTAGATATTGATCCGCTTTCCGCAGAAAAAAGTGAGCTAAGGGAGGTTGCTGCACGCCTCGATCTAAGTAATGTCGCAGACCAAGAAGAAGATAAAGATACCTTGTTGCAATTGTTGTTTACGATGGGGGTAGAACCTCATATCGGTAAAGAAAAACCGGCTGTGGTTTATCATTTCCCAGCAACGCAAGCCTCTTTGGCTGAAATTAGTACTGAAGATCATCGTGTTGCTGAGCGTTTTGAGGTTTATTTTAAAGGCATGGAACTAGCAAATGGTTTCCGTGAATTAACCGACGCTAGTGAGCAACGTCAGCGTTTTGAACAAGATAATCGTCGTCGTGCTGCGATGGGGCTACCTATTCATCCGATTGATGAACATTTATTATCCGCATTAACTCATGGTTTACCTGAATGCTCAGGTGTCGCATTAGGCGTCGACCGCCTGATCATGTTGGCGCTGAATGCAGAAAAAATCAGTGATGTGATTGCATTTCCTGTGACGATTGCATAACTCACTACTTGATTGCAGCCTATTGGCTGCAATCAATCGAGTGATTATGGATGTTGTTGCTGTTTTTGCAGAAATTGTACCCCTAAATCAGGGAAATCAGTAAAGACACCATCAACATCGGCTTGGTTGTAGATAATATCAAAGAGCTGCTGACCATCTTTCGCGTATTTCGGCAATTTATCAACACGAATGGTATAAGGATGCACCGCCATATTGTTGGCATGGGCGTCTTTAACCATGCCTGTTAGCTTAATATTATCAGGTGTTGACTCTTCGCTGACTAACATATGGTAATCAGGACCAATACCATCGGCATATTTAGCCACTTCTTTCATCGAGCCTGGCTTGAACATCCAGTCATAACTGTAGTTTACCCACGTTCCATCAGGTTTTTGTTCCTGAGTTTCATTCCAATCTGTGTAGGCTATCAATTGAACCAATTTTAAATTCATGCCCATTTCTGGCATCAATGTATTTTTAATGCGTTTAAGTTCATTAGCATCAAAACATTGTAGGTAAACATTTGAATCTTTATTGGTATAACCATATTGCTTAAGGACTTCGAGGGTTTTTTTAGTGATGTCTTTGCCTTCTTGTTGGTGGAACCAAGGCGCTTTGATTTCAGGGTAAATACCGATGTTTTTCCCCGTCGATTTATTCAAGCCTTGAATAAATTCGATCTCTTCTTGGAAAGTATGTACTCGGAAATCAGATTTCCCCATAGGGAAACGATTTGGGTAGCTTTGTATTTTTTTACCATCGACAAGGTCAAATCCTTCCGTGAATTTTAGTGATTTGATTTCATCAAGGGTGAAGTCAATCGCGTAATAACGTCCATCTTTGCGGGCTCGATCTGGAAAGCGTTCGGCGACATCAGTGACGCGATCAAGGAAATGATCATGAAGAACAACCAGTTCATTGTCTTTCGTCATCACTAAATCTTGTTCAAGAAAATCTGCATCTTGTGCGTAAGCCATCGCTTTCGCTGGCAGTGTATGCTCTGGTAAGTAGCCACTAGCGCCGCGGTGAGCGATAACAACTTTTTCTGCCGCTTGCGCAACAGCGGTCGCTGACACCACTAAAACCATACTGGCAACCAATGTTTTGAATCGGAAGTGCATGATGATATCTCCTTGTCACTTTTTATACTCGTCATACTTCAAGTTGCAGGGGTGTTGACTACGTTCAGCTAGCCGAGTCATATAGTTTATCTATGCTCCCCGTCTATCTTCGCTTGTCGCCTACCTGCATCTTGAATTATTTAGAGTATAGGTAAAAAAATAGGTCATACTTCTTAGTAAGAATATGACCTATTCAGGTTAAAGCATTAATGTGAACCTTTTAGTTCATTTTCGCTAATTCACGTTTATGTTTGGTTTCGCTAATCATAACGATGAATAAGAGAACAACGGCTAATGCAGAGCCACCGATCATGACGGCAAAACCACCGTCCCAACCGAAGTAGTCAACGGTATAACCCACGATTGCACTCGCTGCCACAGAACCACCTAGGTAACCAAATAGACCGGTGAAACCTGCCGCAGTACCCGCTGCTTTCTTCGGTGCTAGCTCCAGTGCGTGCAAACCGATCAGCATGACTGGACCATAGATCAAGAAACCAATGATTAGCATACAAGCCATATCGATATTCGGGTTACCTGCTGGGTTCATCCAGAAGACGATGGTGGCAATAGTCACCAAAATCATAAAGAACACACCCGTTGCACCACGGTTACCACGGAAGACTTTATCTGACATCCAACCACACAGTAATGTTCCCGGGATACCTGCATACTCATACAGGAAATAAGCCCAAGAGGATTTATCCATCGCAAAGTGTTTTACTTCACGTAGATAAGTTGGTGACCAGTCAAGAACACCATAACGGAGTAAATAAACGAAGACGTTTGCAATTGCGATCATCCATAGAAGTTTGTTAGGGAAAACATACTTCATAAAGATTTCTTTTGCTGTTAGCTCTTGCTCATCGGATTCTTTGTAGTCTGGTGGATAATCATTTTTATATTCTTCAATTGGAGGTAGACCACAAGACTGTGGTGTATCACGCATTAAAGCAAAGGCGATCATCGCAACAAGGATGGCAGCAAATGCAGGCATATATAGCGCTGCTTTCCAATCGTTAAACCACGCCATACCTAGCATGAATAGTAGAGGAGGAATACCACCACCAACGTTGTGAGCACAGTTCCAAATAGAAACAATTCCCCCACGTTCTTTTTGCGACCACCAGTGAACCATAGTACGGCCACAAGGAGGCCAGCCCATGCCTTGGAACCAACCACATAGAAATAGCAGTACAAACATCACCATGATGCTTGAAGTTGCCCATGGCACGAAGCCCATAATGAGCATCACTGCTGCGGCGAGGATCAGACCGGCGGGTAAGAAGACACGTGGGTTAGATCGGTCTGATACTGACCCCATAATGAATTTAGAGAAACCATATGCGATAGAGATCCCTGACAATGCAAAACCCAGATCCCCTTTGGAGAAGCCTTGTTCAACAAGATATGGCATCGCTAAAGCGAAGTTTTTTCTTACTAAATAATAGGCTGCGTAACCAAAGAAAATACCCATAAAGATCTGCCAACGCAGTCGACGATAGACGGGATCTATCTTCTCAGCGGGCAGCCTCTGGGCATGAGGTGCTGGTTTAAAAATACTTAACATATAGCCTCCGATGGCATGCTAATAGTTATTTCACTCTTTTCTTTTATCTATTGAAATAGAAAATGATGAGTGTTTTTATGGGTAAAACAACTAAAACGAAAGTGTTTGAGTGTTATATCGAGCAATATCTTTCATGAGTGCATTTATGATAGTCATAAAAAAACATTTTATCTGTAATCTACTGCACAAATATTTGTTTTATTTATTGGTCGCATAGTTAATGTTATTTATGAATGAAAAGAAACCATTTGAAGTGAATTTTTTGTGATGTTTGTCACGATTTTTGTCTTTTTATTACTTATTTAGACGTAATTGCTTTCGTTTTTGTTCCTTATCAAACACTGAGCACGTTTCTTGTCTATATTTAGTTATAGATTATAAAAATAGACCATACTAAAAGTAGTGTTGATGAATGTGAGGAAGACGACATGAATGGTTCATCTGTAGCTGAAACGGATGTCATCATTATCGGTGGTGGCGCAACAGGTGCAGGTGTTGCTCGTGACTGCGCCCGCCGAGGTTTAAAAACAGTTTTGCTTGAACGCCATGATATTGCTACTGGTGCAACAGGGCGTAACCATGGCTTGTTACATAGTGGTGCGCGCTATGCTGTCACTGACGGCGAGTCAGCAAGAGAGTGTATTGAAGAAAATAAAATACTAAAACGTATTGCACATCATTGTATTGAGCGGACAGATGGTTTGTTTATTACACTTCCAGAAGACTCGCTTGAATATCAACAACAATTTATTCGTGCCTGCCAAGCGGCGGGTATTGATGCGAATGCCATCGATCCCGCAGAAGCTATTCGCCTTGAACCGTCAGTCAATCCACAACTGATAGGTGCGGTTAGAGTGCCTGATGGTACGGTAGATCCTTTCCGTTTAACCGCAGCCAATATGTTGGATGCTCGTGAGCATGGTGCCAAAGTACTGACTTATCATGAAGTAATAGGCTTAATTCGTGATGGCGACAAAGTCCGTGGTGTGACTGTTTATGATCACCAAGCTAAACAACAGTATGATATTTACGCGGAAATCGTGGTTAACGCAGGGGGGATTTGGGGTCAGAAAATCGCCGAATATGCAGATTTAAAAATCAAAATGTTCCCAGCCAAAGGGGCTTTATTGATTTTGGGCCATCGTCTAAACAATATGGTCATTAACCGTTGTCGTAAACCTGCGGACGCCGATATTTTAGTTCCGGGTGACACTATTTCATTGATTGGAACTACATCAACGCATATCGAATATGACCAAATCGATAATATGTATGTGACACCTGAAGAAGTCGATATTTTGATTCGTGAAGGTTCGATGTTGTCACCTGCATTAGCGAAAACGCGTATTTTGCGTGCTTACGCCGGCGTTCGTCCTTTAGTGGCGAGTGACGATGATCCATCAGGTCGTAATGTCAGCCGTGGTATTGTGTTACTCGACCATGCGAAACGCGATGGCTTGGAAAACTTTATTACTATCACTGGTGGTAAGTTGATGACCTATCGCCTCATGGCTGAGTGGGCAACTGATAAAGTGTGTGAAAAACTAGGTCATTCAGCGAAATGTACCACCGCGGAAGCCGCGTTGCCGGGCTCGCAGCATAGCGCTGAAGAAGCATTACGTAATGTCGTGGCCATTCCTGCGCCAATTCGCGGCTCAGCAGTTTATCGTCATGGTGATCGTGCTTCGGCGATACTGAGCACTGACCGATTAGATAAAAGCTTGGTGTGTGAATGTGAAGCGGTCACCGCAGGGGAAGTCCGCTATGCGGTTAACTCTTTGACAGTGAATAACTTACTAGATTTACGTCGTCGTACTCGAGTCGGAATGGGAACTTGTCAGGGAGAGCTATGTGCATGTCGCGCAGCAGGGCTATTAAATCGTTTTAATGTTACAACACCTCATGAAACTGAACAGCAATTAAGTCATTTTCTCAATGAGCGTTGGAAAGGTGTGCGCCCAATTGCATGGGGAGATGCGTTACGTGAAAGCGAATTTACCAGCTGGGTTTATCATGGGCTATGTGGCATGAATGAAACCACATTAAGTAAAGGATCTGACAAGGAGGCTGGCAATGAAATATGATGCAGTCGTCATGGGAGGAGGGCTAGCTGGCCTTATCTGTGGTATTCGTTTAACACAGTCAGGTTTATCTTGTGCCATTGTGAGTGCGGGACAAAATGCGTTGCATTTTTCTTCAGGCTCCTTGGATTTATTAACCCATTTGCCTAATGGTCAATTAGTTGAAAGACCTCTTGAAGCTTTAGAAGCGCTGAGTGAACAGTCACCACATCATCCTTATAGTCGTCTTGGGAAGTTAGCCGTAATTAAGCTAACTCACCAAGCCGAAGCTTTATTGCAACAAAGTGGTATAAAGCTCAAAGGCTCTAGTGATGAGAACCATTACCGTATCACGCCTTTAGGCCATAAACGACTAACATGGCTAAGCCCTAAATCAGTGCCAACCGTTGATCTGCATAAAAAAATGAAGATGGGGAAAATTGCTGTTGTAGGTATCGAGGGTTTTTTAGACTTCCAACCACAAATGGTATCGGATGAGTTACAACGCGAAGGCCTTGCCGCGAGTGCCTATTATGTTCACTTACCGCTGTTGGACAGATTAAGAGAAAATGCCAGCGAATTTAGGGCAATCAATGTCGCTCGTTGGCTAGATCGCCCTGAAAATATGGCGCAAATTGTCGCTGAAATGGCCCCATTAGTTGCTGAATCAGAGTCTATTTTCATGCCAGCTTGTATTGGCCTAGATAGTGAAGAACCGTTGCTTGAGCTACAAAAGCAACTCGGTAAGCCTATTTATTTATTGCCAACACTCCCCCCATCATTATTAGGAATTCGATTACACGAAGCATTATTACGTCAATTTCGCCGTCAAGGTGGCATTATCATGCCAGGCGATAAAGTAACTTCCGTGAATTGTGTGGGATCACGCATTGAGTCTGTGATGACACGCAATCACGGTGATATCTCATTGAAAGCCTCTCAATTTGTATTGGCGACTGGGAGTTTTTTCAATAATGGATTAGTTGCTGAATTTGATCGCGTATATGAACCGTTAATGCACCTTGATTTGTGTGATATTCCTCAGCGTGGTCAATGGACTAACAAAGAGTTTTTTGCTTCACAGCCTTATATGGCGTTCGGAGTACAAACTGATGACCAGCTACGTGCGCAAAAAGAGGGTCAGACATTTGAAAATTTATATGTTGCTGGCGCTATTTTAGGGGGCTTTGATCCTTTAACCGAGGGCTGTGGTGCAGGGGTTTCATTGATCAGTGGTTTGCACGCCGCTGAAGAAATTATTGGTTACTTTGCAAGACAAAAAGCCATGCAGGCGGAGGTGGCACAATGAGTATTCAGGATGCAAGCTTTGAAAGCTGTATTAAATGTACAGTGTGTACGACCTATTGCCCTGTTGCTAAGGTGAATCCTCTGTATCCGGGGCCAAAACAAGCGGGGCCTGATGGGGAGCGTTTACGCTTAAAAGACCCGATGATGTATGACGAAGCGCTAAAATATTGTACTAACTGTAAACGGTGCGAGGTTGCTTGCCCGTCAGACGTAAAAATTGGCGATATTATCGCGCGGGCTCGTAATACCTATAGCCAGCAGAAACCGAAATTACGAGATGCTATCTTAAGTCATACCGATCTGATGGGATCATTATCAACGCCTTTTGCTCCCGTGGTTAATACGATCACGGGTTTGAAACCGGTTCGTCAGATCCTTGATAAGGCATTGAAAATCGATCATCGCCGTGAGTTGCCTAAGTACTCGTTTGGGACTTTCCGCCGTTGGTATGCAAAACAAGCTGCGGAGCAGCAAAAGTTTGCAGAGCAAGTGGCTTTTTTCCATGGTTGTTATGTGAATTACAATCACCCACAGCTTGGCAAAGATCTTATTAAAGTCTTCAATGGCATGGGGATCGGTGTTCAATTACTGAAACGTGAAAAATGCTGTGGTGTGGCATTGATCGCGAATGGTTTTATGAAACAGGCGAAACGGCAAGCGAATGTAAACCTAGAGTCGCTACAGGAAACGATCCTTGAAAATCATGTACCTGTTGTTGCGACCTCATCAACCTGTACTTTCACTATCCGTGATGAATACCCTCATGTGCTTGATGTGGATACATCGCAAATGCGTGAAAATATTGAGCTAGCAACGCGTTACATTTATCGTTTATTAGAGCAAGGTCGTGAGTTAAAACTTAAACATACACCATTAAAAGTCGCCTACCATACACCATGCCATATGGAAAAAATGGGTTGGACATCTTATACATTAGAGCTGATCAAACGTGTACCGGGGGTGGAGCTGATTGTGCTTGATTCTCAGTGTTGTGGTATCGCGGGGACTTACGGGTTCAAAAAAGAGAACTATGAAGTATCTCAAGGGATTGGCGCAGGATTGTTCAGACAAATTGAAGAAAGCGGTGCTGATATGGTGATCACTGACTGTGAAACCTGTAAATGGCAAATTGAGATGTCGACCAGTAAAAAATGTGAGCATCCGATTAGCTTATTAGCCAAAGCATTATAATCGTTGTTTGGTTAACCCATTAGAGAAAGGCATAAAACCTTTCTCTTTTTTTATGTTATGAGTCGGGATGGCACTGGCGAGAGATATCGCCAGCAGAATGGAAAACTACAGTGACTGTTGAAGCGTTTTCATCAGGAGCAATACTGAGGTACCACCCGGATCAGCATGGCCAATACTGCGTTCCCCGAGGTAACTGGCTCTTCCTTTGCGTGCTTGCATTGGAATAGTCGATTCAACACCTTGCTTTGCGGCTTCTACTGCTGCTGAAATGGCTTCATTTAAAGGTTGGGAAGCAGCATTTTCGAGAGCAGTACTCACTGGCCACCACACATCACACATGGTTTTATCATTTGGTTCTGCTTTGCCTCGAGAAACCACGCCTTCAGTACCTGTTTTAATAAGCTCTGCCAAATCTGCGACGCTCAGCGCTTCTTTACCAGCCGCACTTTGAGCTGCCTTAATAAAAAAAGTCCCAAATAATGGGCCGCTCGCTCCGCCAACACTCGAAAGTAATGTCATACCTGTTGTTTTAAGCAAAGTAGCAATGTCTTTGTCTTCGACAGAAGGCAGCTTTTCGGCGACTTTTTGAAAGCCTCGGTTCATATTAAGACCATGGTCACCATCGCCAATTGCTGTATCTAGCTCGGTTAGATTGTTTTGTTCTTGAGCAAAGGTCTGCGAACATTGGATTAACCAATGATAGATCTGTTGTTGTGTTAAATTCATTTGTATTACTCCTTTGGCCTAGCATTTCCAACGTAAAGCAGGGGTGTTAACGGGTTCGTCCCAGAGCATCAACGTTTCGTCATCAACTTTTAATAAGGTGATTGAAACGCCTTGCATATCAAGCGCAGTGCAGTATGAACCGACTAGGTTACGCTCAATAGTGAGGCCAAATTGGTGACAACAAGTTTGTAAACGATGGTATACCGCATAGAGCTCAGATAGCGGGGTTGCGCCTAGGTTATTGACGAGGGCAATGACACGATCGCCTTTTTTTAATGGCTGTTTGATCTGTTTATGTTCTTGCCAGCAGCTATTTTGACGATCCCATTGGCGGATCACGCGTTCATAATGACCATTGTCGATCAAAGTTTGGAACATCTGATCAACCGTATTATTTAAATTGCTAAAACTGCGCCGTTCAATACCCGGTTCTCCGTGAATGCCAACACCAAATTCCATTTCATTATCAGGTAGCTCAAATGAAGGTTTTCCTGCTGCTGGTACAGTACAAGCGTGTAACGCCACTCCTAAACTGTAGCCATTATTATTGGTTTTGTGGCCCAGTTCGACGAGCTGGTCAAGTGTGTATCCTTTAACCGCAGCCGCACCAAGTATTTTTTCCATTAATACGGTGTTGGCAACACCACGACGCCCTGCGGTATATAGACTATCTTTTACTGCCACGTCATCATCGACTAAAACTGTTGCGACTTGAGTACCTGCATCATGCAGTAGCTCGGCGGCAGTTTCGAAATTGAGAACATCCCCTGTATAGTTTTTGATGATCATCAAGACACCTTCGCCACTGTCAATGGCCATCGCACATTCCATCATTTGGTCAGGTGTCGGCGAGGTAAACATTTCTCCGGGACATGCTCCATCCAGCATGCCGAGTCCGATGTATCCGCTGTGCATGGGTTCATGACCGCTGCCACCTCCAGACAATAACCCCACTTTATTCTTTATTGGAGCATCCTTATGAACTAGGTAGGTAGGATCGATATTTAAACGCAGTTCGGGGTGAGCCGCTACCAGCCCTTGATTGACTTCACTGATGATATCTTCAACACGGTTAATCAGTTTTTTCATCTTACAAACTCCAGAAAATAGAGGTCGATGGTTATACTCGTCATACTTCAAGTTGCAGCGCCTTTCGTTAAGGTATAAGTGACTACGCTCACTCGCGCCAGTCACATAGTTTTCTATGCTCCTAGCGACTCATTCACTTGTCGCCTAGCTGCAACTCGAATTATTTAGAGTATATATCTGTTCGTTTGTGTTCTTTTTTGAGTGAATTGAAACGTAAACAGCGCGGTTCGTTTCGATTGTGCAATCAGACTATCACGGCTGTGGAATTATTGATGGGGCAAACCTATAAAATGAGAGTTGGATCGGTAATTTTTATTCGTCGATGAGAGGGAACATTTTCCCTCTCAAACTCAGCAAATTAATGTTGATCAGCCAGTTTTTGCTCCGAGGTGTGGGCAAAGAAGGTTTTTAGGATAAAGTTGAGTAGTACACCATAGGCTGGTAAGAAAAATAACATACAGATTAACAGCTTAAAAGTGTAATCCACTAAAGCAATCTCCACCCAATTAGCGGCCATAAAAGGATCACTACTGCGGTAAAATGCAATGAAGAAGAAGGCAATCGTGTCAATCAAGTTACCAAAAAACATGGCGCACGCAGGGGCGACATACCAACGTTTGTTCTGGCGTAATTTATTAAATACGCTGACATCCAGTATTTGTCCTAATACATAAGCCATAAAACTGGCGGCTGCGATACGTGCAACAAACAGATTAAATTCATTGAGAGCGCTAAAACCTTGCCATGCTCCTTGGAAAAACAGTGCGGATATGACGTAAGAGATCAGCAGTGCAGGTAGCATAACCGCGGTAATGATACGGCGAGCTAGTGGCGCGCCATAAATACGCACTGTCAAATCGGTGGCTAAGAAAATAAAGGGAAAGGTAAATGCCCCCCATGTGGTGTGGAAACCGAAAATATTAATCGGTAGCTGCACTAAATAGTTACTAGAGGTAATAATTAGGACGTGGAATAACGAGAGCCAAATTAACGCAGTGGCTCGTTGCTGCGCAGTGAACGTAAACATATTGTACCTTTTTAAGTAGCCATGGGGTGAGGGAACCCATAAAACATAGCCTCGACATCGAGGGAGCGTGTATATACTCGTTATACTTCAAGTTGCAGCGCCTTTCGTTAAGGTATAAGTGACTACACTCACTCGCGCCAGTCACATAGTTATCTATGCTCCTAGCGACTTGCTCACTTGTCGCCTAGCTGCACCTTGAATTATTTGGAGTATAATACGTTTGTTGCGCAACAAAAGCAAAACTGTTAAACCTGAGATAGGCTTTTTATTATATAATCAAAACATCATTTATTTTTTTATAAGTATGGTTATGTCTGATTCATTTGCAAATGCCACAAAAACCCTTGATACACTTGGCTTACGTTGTCCTGAACCTGTGATGTTAGTTCGTAAAACTGTTCGTGGAATGGCAGCGGGAGACACATTACTGATTATTGCCGATGACCCAGCAACAACGCGCGATATACCCGGATTTTGCCGTTTTATGGAACATGAATTGCTGGCGGTTGAAGCGGAACAAGCACCTTATCGCTATTTGTTACGCAAAAAAGCAGAAGGGCTGTAACTGTGATTTGAAACCGTATGACTGGCTGGGAATATGTTATTTATTTAAAATAGATCAAGGTACAACGCAAGTTCTATATCGGAACTAGCGCCTTGATTTTTCTCTTAGTTATTGAGTTTGCTCTTCAATCAGTGACAAAATCTCTTCGCGGCTCAATTTTGTGCCTGCCATAATTAATTCAATATTAGCGCCAGCAGTGAAGAGCGATTTTACCATTTGACGTTGGGTTATTTTGACACCTTCTTCAACGCCTATTTTACGGCCTTTTTCAATACCTTCTTCAATACCTTCTTCAATACCTATTTTATGACCTTTTTCCTGACCTTCTTGTCGTAGCCGCTCTGCTAAATTCATAACCACCTCTTTATGTTGTGGAATTTGCTGACTAAAGCAATGAATTATTTGTTCAAAGTGCTCTGGAGACTCCAAAACCACCAGTAAGTACTGCAAAATAATCGTAATGTCATCTTGACTGTTACCATTATTATTGAGCGTTTGAGCAAAGAGTTCAACCATTCGTTGGTATTCATCACGCAGGTTTTTATGCTTCATTGCCAGTTCCATTACTGCAATTTTTCGATGATTAGCTAGCTCATTATCATCTATGACAGTGATATCAACTAAAGGAAACGGTTTAAAATACAGCTCTTCGGCAAGCTCTTTCCAATCAAAGCAGCGAGTCCATAAATTCTGATAAGGGTAGGGGGACATTTTTCCATGATAAAACAGTATGGGTACAACCAATGGTAGTACCTTGTGTCCTTGCTGTAAGTGTTGGTTCATTGCGGAAAAAGCATAGTACATCAATCGCCAACTCATTAATTTATCTGGCGTTGATTGATGTTCGACTAATAAATAAAAATAACCATCGCCCATATCTGTTTTTACAGAGTAGAGAACATCTGACAATCGTGAACGCAATTTATTATCGATAAAAGACGAGTTAGTGAGTGCTAGCGTCTTAAAATCACATAATGATTTGATATTTTCTGGAAGGTAAATATCAAAAAAGTCTCGTGCATTATCGACTTGGTTCAGAAAACCCTTAAAAGTCGCATCATGCGGTGTTTTAGGTGGCTGTAGTGACATAGCGTATATATCAAAGTTATTTTGGAGCATTGATAGTAACCAATATGACGGTGAGAGAGGAGCAAGTTACTCCTAATTTTAGCAAAAATTAATCAATTAAAACAAAGTATTAGTCTTATCATTTAAACGAAAACTACATTTGATTAGTAGTAAAAAACAATAGTTGCTTAGTTGACTAGTAATGAGTTTGCTATGTGTATTAAAAAAGCGCCACAAGGGCGCTTTTAACTAGATGCGATCAATAATGATGGCTATTTTTTCACTTGCGGCAATTTCACTTTCAATAACCGTACGGCATTCGCCGTTACTAGAGCCGTAGCCCCTGAATCGGCGAGTACTGCTACCCATAACCCTGTGATCCCCAGCAAGCTGGTCACTAAGAACACCGCTTTTAAACCAAGTGCAATAGTAATGTTTTCACGAATGATCTTACGAGTTGCTTGGGACAGCGCAATGATTTCTGGCAAACCGGTTAAACGGTTATGTGTCAGCGCAGCGTCTGCCGTTTCCAGTGCTACATCAGTTCCACTACCCATTGCAACGCCAATACTGGATGCTTTCATTGCTGGCGCATCATTGATGCCATCACCAACCATCATGGTGCTGTGATTACGGTTTAATTCCATTACCGCGGTGACTTTGTCTTCAGGGAGCAAACCTGCACGGTATTCCATACCGAGTTGTCCTGCGATAGCACTTGCCGCTCGTGGGTTATCTCCCGTTAACATAACGGCATTAACATTGAGCGCTTTAAGCATAGTCATTGCATCAGTAGCATCACTACGTAAGGTATCTTGTAGTGCAGTTAAACCAATAACTTGGTTGTTTTCTAACGTCACAACAACCGTTTTACCTTGCGCTTCAAGTGCTTCAACTTGATTCTGCCAAGTTGGCTCAAGCGGTGTATCTAAGCGGCTTGGTGCACTCACTAAGATATGTTTATCACCAAGGTAGCCTTCAACACCTTTACCTGCCAAGGCTTTGCGATTTTCAGCTTCGACAACCGTGATAGACAGTGCTTCTGCTTTATTAATGACTGCTTTAGCTAATGGGTGATGTGAACCTGCCTCAACGGATGCAGTGATCCTCACTAACTCATTTTCAGATAAACCATCAACGGGCACTAAATCGGTAACATGAGGTTTACCTTCAGTTAAGGTGCCTGTTTTATCCAATGCAATTGTCGTAACAGAACCGAGTTGTTCTAATGCGGCACCACCTTTAATTAATGCACCTCGGCGTGTTGCCGTTGCTAGGGCTGAAGTGATTGCTGCTGGTGTTGAAATAACTAATGCACAAGGACAACCTATTAGTAACAGCGTTAAACCGCGATAAATCCATGTTTCCCATGGCGCACTAAAGAAAATAGGTGGAATAACAACAACGAGTGCCGAAAACAGCATGATTAATGGAGTATAAATACGGCTAAAGCGATCAATAAAGCGCTCAATAGGCGCACGGCGCTCTTCCGCTTCTTCAATCAGCTGTAGGATGCGGTCGATAGCATTTTGACCTTGCTCAGAAACCACTTTCATCTGTACAGCGCGATCAACAGATAAACAACCCGCCGCGACTTTTTCACCTACATTACGTTCAACAGGGACAGATTCCCCCGTTAGTGAGCTTTCATCAAAACTAGCAAAACCAGAAACCAATTCAGCATCTGTTGGTAAACGCCCGCCCGGTGCAATTTCAATAATATCGCCTGGACGTAATTGTGAAACCGGAACCGTCATTTTTTGCCCATCTTTCACTAAGATGGCTTCTTCAGGAACAAGAGCCATCAGTGCACTGACTCCGCGCCTTGCTCGGCCTGCGGAGTAGGACTCCAACATTTCGCCTAACATAAATAGCAAGATAACCATTGCCGCTTCTTCGGTAGCTTGGATAAAAATGGCACCGATAGCTGCTACTGTCATCAATGTTTCGATGGCAAAAGGTGTACCTGTTCTAATTAAACGTAATGATTTACGTGCAATAGGGTAAAGCCCAAACAATGTCGTTAATGTAAAAGCAATCAGGCCAACTTTCGGGTTGATCAGCTCAATACCCCAGCTAATGGCCATCAGGATAGCTAAAATAATAACGGGTTTGGATTCGCTTAACAGGCTCTGCGGTGGCGCGATTGTTGCAGCGCTATTATTACCAACATCATGTAATTCATAACCCGCGGCTTCAACGGTTGAGCGGACGGTTGCACTGATATCACTATCGGCATCAACCACCAACTTTTCAGTTGCAAACAAAACCTTAGCTTGAGTCACTTGTGGTATTTGTTTAACGGCATTTTCGATTTTTTGCGCACAACTCGGGCAATCCATCCCACGGATTATCCAGTTGAAACGTTGTCCCGCTGTTTGTACGGGCTCAATTTCGTCTGCCACATTATGAGATACGCTACAGGCAGAGCCATGTTGATGTTCTGTATGATCATGAGTTTGATGAGAGGAACTACTACAGCCTGTGTGCTGATGAGTCTCCTCATCATCGTCAGGGTGTTTCTCAACAGTACTATGAGCATGGGTATGTGAGTCATCACTTACTTTTTGACTATTTTGTACAGCGGTAGACGAACAGCTGTTACTTGAGCAGCAAGAACTGGTGTGCTGATGTGCTTCTTTATGGTTGTGTGAGTGCATATAAGCCCCCTTATCAAACAATAAACTTATACTCGTCATACTTCAATTTGCAGGGCTTTTCGCTAAGGTATAAGTGACTGCGTTACGCCTAGGTCACATAGTTTATCTATGCTCCCCGTCTATCTTCGCTTGTCGCCTATCTGCAACTAGAATTATTTGGAGTATGATCAATATTGATAAGTCTACACTTTGGAGTCTACTCCAGAGTCAAATAAATAAAGGGGCGCCAATTGACAATAAATGCTATTTGAGAATTTTATCAATTGGCGAAGTGTATTTTATAGATAAATCGCTCGGATAATAAAGAATTGCCCAAGGAAATAGAGTGCGGCAACAATCGCTTTAGATGCTTTAAACGAGAAGCGGAAGCGTGCAATCAGCCAAATACAGTTGGAAATAAATAGCAAGAAAGCGCCAACCATAATGGAAAAGTTGTAATCACGACCTAAACCAAAGAACTGGTCACCAGCGACCCATGCCATGATCATGCTCATGATTAACAAAGCAAACACCATCGCTTGCATATCTTCTAATTTGGTCCAAATTAAAACTAGGGTGATAGCTGCAATGACTAGAGGGATAGGAAGCCAAGGTAGGTATAAGCTGAAATCAAGTTGCATACCAAAACTGATGGTATAGAGCAGGTAGCTAGTGAACATCAAAGCTACAGATGCAAGTAAGCGCTCACTTGATAGCATGCGCATCATATCAGCCAGTAGTGAAACTGCTAAACCGGCCAAGATCAGATAACCTTGAGAGGTTAAAAAATCAGCGTTCCACCCCCAAAGTAGTAGTAATATCAGTGTGATAGGACGAAATAGCCAGCGTTGCCACTCAGGGCCACGATAAGCGGCATCAACATACAGCCAACCAGAAAAAAGTACGGCAAGGAATGGCCAACTAATCATAAACACATCCTTATAGATTCGAATAAATGAAGCAACTGTGGTGGTATTAGTTCTTTGACATTAAGATAAACTATATTGTTGAACAGATTAAGTGCAATGTTAAATTTATGAATAAACCAATTTTATTAATTATTGTGTTTGCGATTATTGCAGTATTAGCGACTAAACGTTTTTTTGACCAACGCAAGCAAAATGAAATTAATGATAGTTCTTTACCCGTTAGCTACTCCGTCGTGGTAGAAAGTAAAAAAGACTATCCTTATCCAAATATGCGCTCTCGTGAACGTGATGTCGTGTCACCGGAAACTTTCCGCTACGAAGTTTATTTCAAGCCATTGAATAACATGAAGGTGATGAAAGTGATCGTAACCGAAAAACAGTATCAAGAGATTGAACAAGGCAGCCAAGGAACTTTGCGCATGCAAGGGACAAGGTTTCTTGGCTTCATACCTGATTAACGGTTTTATTGTTTTTTCTTAGCGTCTTCAATGGCTTGTTTTTGTTTCTTTTGCATGGCTAACATCTCAAATACGCCAAAAAAGAAAATACGTGTTTGCAGCCAACCTGATAATTTTTCGTCTTTGGCTAAGGTAGCTTTTAAAAAGATAGTCTGCAATGCATGCATGAAAATCATAAAGATCATCGCAATATCCATAAAATACTTCAGAGGCTTAGGAAATGGATGGATTAAATTGAATACCATAAATGCCCAAACACAAATCATTAGCACACGGCCTGCATTAATTAGCATGGCTTGTTTCCTCAATTGAATGACGAATAAATAAACGATAGGCGACTTGGCCTGCAATTTTCTCACGATGCAGCTGCCAATTTGTTGGAATGTTAGTAAGTGGTGACTCCGCTTCTGATTCTACATATATCCAGCTTTCATCGGCTAACCATTGGTTTTTTTCTAATAGTTGAATGGTTTCGAGTAGTAAGCCCTTGCGAAAAGGGGGATCAATAAACACCACATCAAAAGGGGTGCCTGTTTGTGCAAGCACTGCAAGGCTATTTCCTTGTACAATTGTGGCGTTATCTGCTTGCAAACGTGCTTTATTTTCAGTGAGTAACTGGCTGTTTTGTTTCTCTAATTCAATAAAAGTCACATGATCAGCAAATCGAGAGAGGGCTTCAAACCCCAGTGAGCCACTACCCGCAAAGCAATCAAGGCAACGCGCATCTCGTACAATAGGCATTAGCCAGTTAAATAAGGTTTCTTTAATTCTATCGGTGGTGGGACGTAAGCCCTCACTATCGCGGACAGGGAGTTTTCTTCCGCGCCATTTTCCACCGATGATACGTATTTGACCGATTGATGCACTTTGTGGTTTTTTTGCCATAATATCCATTGCTGCTCAATGTAACTGAGCGTCGAAAAATTGATGTTATACTCGCCATACCTCAAGTTGTAGCACTTTTCGTTAAGGTAGAGTGACTACGTTCATGCGCACTAGTGACATAGTGTTCTATGCGTCTAGTGATTGGTTCATCAGTTGCCTAGCCGCACCCTGAATTATTGAGAGTATATCTATTGTAGCGCGTCATTTTCACAGTTTTTACTTAAAAAATCAGATTAAATTGTCATGATTTTTCTTTCAGATATGTGTTGCAGCGCGATGAAATGATAGACTGCATGTAATTTTATTGCGATTTAATTATTAAGCGCCATGTTTTTACCGCGAGGAGTGTAGTGGCTGATGGCTAAAGACAAGAAAAAAGGCTTTTTCTCATGGTTGGGTTTTGGTCGTAAAGACGAAAAAGAGACCCAACAGCAAGAAGCAGAACAACAAAAAATAGATGCTGCTAAAGCGAATGAGCTGCAACAACAAGATAATGAAGCTGCCATCAAAGCAGCTGAAGATGAAGCCGAGCGCCAGTATCAAGAGAAGCAAGCGCAAGAGCAAGCGGCAATTAAGGCAGCTGAAGAAGAGGCGGAGCGCTTACATCAAGCACAGCAAGCTGAGTTAAAAGCAGCTCAAGAAGAAGCTGAACGCCAACGTCAAGCAGAGCTGGCGGCTGAGAAAGCCGCGCAAGAACAAGCGGAACGTGATCGCCAAGCCGCAGAAGCGGCGCGTGTAGCGGAAGAAGAAGCTGAACGCCAACGTCAAGCAGAGCTGGCAGCAGCGAAAGCCGCAGCAGAGCAAGCGGAACGTGATCGCCAAGCTGCGGAAGCGGCGCGTGTAGCGGAAGAAGAAGCCGAGCGTCAACGTCAAGCAGAGCTGGCAGCAGCGAAAGCCGCAGCAGAGCAAGCGGAACGTGATCGCCAAGCTGCGGAAGCGGCGCGTGTAGCGGAAGAAGAAGCCGAGCGCCAACGTCAAGCAGAGCTGTCGGCAGCGAAAGCCGCAGCAGAGCAAGCGGAACGTGATCGCCAAGCCGCGGAAGCGGCGCGTGTAGCGGAAGAAGAAGCTGAACGCCAACGTCAAGCAGAGCAGGCAGCAGCGAAAGCCGCAGCAGAGCAAGCCGAACGTGATCGCCAAGCCGCAGAAGCGGCGCGTGTAGCGGAAGAGGAAGCCGAGCGTCAACGCCAAGCAGAGCTGGCGGCTGCGAAAGCCGCAGCAGAGCAAGCGGAACGTGATCGCCAAGCTGCGGAAGCGGCGCGTGTAGCGGAAGAAGAAGCCGAGCGTCAACGCCAAGCTGCGGAACAAGCTGAGCTTGAAGCACAAGAAATTGTTGCATTACGCGATGAAGTTCTCAGTGAACAAACCGAAGAGGAAGAGCCTAAGCAAGTTGAACAAGAGAAACCGAAAAAAGAAGGTTTCTTTAGTCGTTTGAAAAAAGGTTTATTAAAAACTCGTCAAAATTTAGGTTCAGGTTTCCTTGGTTTATTCACGGGGAAAAAAATTGATGATGATCTTTTTGATGAATTAGAAGAACAGCTGTTGATCGCCGATGTTGGCGTTGAAACTACGCGCAAGATCATTGATAACTTAACTGCACATGCAAGTCGTAAAGATTTAAAAAATGCAGAAGCGTTATATGGTCGTCTGCGTGAAGAAATGTCTGATATTTTAGCAGGTGCGGACAAACCGCTGGTTATTGAAGACAAGAAACCCTATGTTATTCTTATGGTTGGGGTTAATGGTGTGGGTAAAACAACCACCATTGGTAAATTAGCTCGCCAGTATCAGTCCGAAGGGAAAAGCGTCATGTTAGCGGCTGGAGACACTTTCCGTGCTGCGGCGGTTGAGCAATTACAAGTATGGGGTGAGCGTAATCAGATCCCTGTTGTCGCTCAACATACGGGTGCCGATCCTGCATCTGTGATTTTTGATGCCATTCAATCTGCACAAGCAAAAGGTGTGGATGTTCTTATCGCTGATACCGCAGGTCGCTTGCAAAACAAAGCGCACTTGATGGAAGAATTGAAAAAAATCGTCCGAGTCATGAAGAAACTGGACGAAGAAGCGCCGCATGAAATCATGCTAACCTTAGATGCAAGTACTGGACAAAATGCTGTCAGTCAGGCGAAACTTTTTAATGATGCTGTAGGTCTGACAGGTATTACATTGACTAAGCTCGATGGTACAGCAAAAGGTGGGGTTATCTTCTCTATTGCTGATCAATTCGGTATTCCTATTCGTTATATCGGTATTGGTGAGGGAATTGAAGATTTGCGCCCATTTAAAGCAGACGACTTTATCGAGGCTCTATTTGCCCGAGAGGAATAATTTTCGATGATCCGCTTTGAACATGTCAGTAAAGCTTATCGTGGTGGCCGGCAGGCTCTTCAGGGGGTAGATTTTCATCTGCAACCGGGAGAGATGGCTTTTTTAACTGGGCACTCAGGTGCCGGTAAAAGTACGCTACTCAAACTCATTTGTGGTATTGAGCGCCCAAGTGCAGGGCATATACTGTTTAATGGTCATGATATCAGTCGATTGAAAAATCGGGAGATCCCTTTCTTGCGCAGGCAAATTGGGATGATTTTTCAAGATCATCACCTGCTATTTGATAGAACAGTTTATGACAACGTCGCGATGCCATTGATTATTTCAGGGGCGAGTTCAGAAGATATTCGTCGTCGAGTTTCGGCGGCTTTGGACAAAGTTGGTTTGCTTGATAAAGCAAAAAACCTGCCAATACAATTATCTGGCGGTGAGCAACAACGTGTTGGTATTGCCCGTGCGGTAGTCAATAAACCAACGATGTTATTAGCGGATGAACCAACGGGTAACCTTGATGGCGAATTGTCTGAGGGGATCATGCGTTTGTTTGAAGAGTTCAATCGTGTTGGTGTAACGGTGCTCATGGCGACTCATGATATTGCATTGATTGAGCGACGTAACTGCCGTGTACTGACCCTGAGTGAAGGAAGAATGGTCGGAGGTCAACATGGCTAAAAATGTACGCAAAGGTAGACCAGAAAGGCCAATGCAGTCAAAAACCAAAGCGTTGAAAGGTGGCTGGCGTGAGCAATGGCGTTATGCATGGTTAAATACGATTGCGGATATGCTAAGACAGCCTCTAGCGACCTTTTTGACGGTTATGGTAATTGCAATTTCTTTAGCTTTACCAAGTCTTTGTTACATTGTTTGGAAAAACGTTGCTCAAGCAGCAAACCAATGGTATCCGACGCCTCAGCTTACTGTTTATTTAGATAAATCCCTTGATGAGCAAGGTGGACAAAATGTGGTTAATCAACTGCAAGCCCTTGATGGGGTTGAAAGTGTAAACTACTTGTCACGTGATCAAGCGATGAGCGAGTTCCGTAGTTGGTCGGGTTTTAGTACCGCACTTGATATGTTAGAAGAAAACCCATTACCTGCTGTGGCAATCATTACACCAAAAATTGATTTTCAAAGCTCAGAGGTGTTAACCACCTTACGTGACCGAGTCGGTCAGGTTAGTGGTATTGAAGAAGTACGCATGGATGACAGCTGGTTCTCTCGACTTGCGGCGTTGACTCAGTTGGTTGGGCAAATTGCGACGGTGATTGGTGTTTTAATGATTGTGTCGCTATTCCTTGTTATTGGTAATAGTGTACGTTTAAATATTTTTGCCCGTCGAGATACCATTAATGTTATGAAACTCATCGGTGCGACAGATGGATTTATTATGCGGCCATTCCTACATGGCGGCTTGCTAATGGGGGCACTTGGTGCAGTGATCTCCCTGATTATGTCTGCACTATTGGTTTGGAAGTTATCCGATGTTGTGACCCAAGTTGCGAGTGTCTTTGGCACACAATTCCATATCGAAGGACTGCTATGGGAAGAATCATTATTGGTTATTCTTATGTCAGCAATGATTGGTTGGGTGGCCGCGTGGCTAGCAACAGTTCAGCATCTACGCCATTTTACACCTGAGTAATCATAGTATTATCGGCACAGCGGTCAACTTTGCCGACTGTGCCGATAAAAAAAACGATATAAGTAGGAACTTTTGAGTTTTACAAATGTCTGACTTTGACTTGCTGCGATAATAGTAAGTGTCATTTATTTGACTCACTAAAACTGCTAAACTACGTTTCACTAATCTCGTATATCACATCGAATTAATCTCTTTTATATTATTTTCAATGAGGATCTGAATGACCAAAGACATGCAATCATTAGCACTTGTTCCGCAAGGAAGTATTGAAGCCTATATGCGGGCGGCTAATGCTTATCCTATGCTCACCGCTGAGGAAGAAAAGGAACTTGCTGAACGGCTGCATTACCATGGTGATCTGGATGCGGCAAAACAATTGATCCTATCGCACCTGCGTTTTGTGATCCATGTGGCTCGTAGCTACGCAGGCTATGGTTTACCGCAGGCAGATCTCATTCAAGAAGGAAATATTGGCCTGATGAAGGCCGTTCGTCGCTTTAATCCAGAAGTTGGCGTTCGCTTAGTTTCTTTCGCTGTTCATTGGATCAAAGCTGAAATTCATGAATACGTCTTACGTAATTGGCGTATTGTTAAAGTTGCAACCACTAAATCACAACGTAAGCTGTTTTTTAACTTAAGAAAAAACAAAAAACGTCTTGGTTGGTTTAATCAAGATGAAGTAGATATGGTGGCAAAAGAGCTGGGTGTTAGCACAAAAGATGTCCGTGAAATGGAATCCCGTATGTCTGCGCAAGACATGGCATTTGATATGTCAGACGATGATGACAGCGGTGATTTTGGTCAGCCTGTTGCGCCTGTGCTGTACTTGCA
Source organism: Providencia manganoxydans (assembly GCF_016618195.1). Classification (NCBI taxonomy): domain Bacteria; kingdom Pseudomonadati; phylum Pseudomonadota; class Gammaproteobacteria; order Enterobacterales; family Morganellaceae; genus Providencia; species Providencia manganoxydans. Next base: position 3,711,518 of record NZ_CP067099.1, on the reverse strand, counting down.
AGATAAGTCGTCGGATTTTGCAGGTTCTATCGAAGAAGATAACTGGGAAAGCCATGCGACAGATCGCCTTGCAGATGCTTTAGATTCATTAGACGAACGTAGCCAAGACATCATTCGCGCGCGTTGGTTGGATGATGATAATAAAACGACGTTACAAGAACTGGCTGACAAATATGGTGTTTCTGCTGAACGTGTCCGCCAGCTGGAAAAAAACGCAATGAAAAAATTGCGTGCTGCTATGGAAGATGACGAAGAAGACGAATACTAATCTTCTTTTAATCTATCTACTCCTGCATTTATTGTTACCAATCACTATGGTGCAATAAATGCAGAAATTATTTTATGACTCACTATATAGCTCTAGGGGTAATCCATCAGGATCAGCAAAAAAGGTAAATCTTTTTTGTGTATAGGGATCCACTCGTGGTGCTTCACAAGCCACATCATGTTGGCGCAAATAATCAATCCACTTATCAAGATCATCAACGCTAAACGCCAAATGACGTAAGCCACAAGCTTCGGGGTAACTTAGACGTGGTGGTGGCGTTGGAAAACTAAACAATTCAATTTGATACTGATTATCTAGTGCTAAATCGGCCTTCCACGAATCAGACTCTACTCGATAATGTTCTTCCAATAAATGCATACCTAAGATCTGGCAATAAAAATGTTTACTCAATGCGTAATCAGAAGCAATGATGGCAACATGATGGATCCGTTTTAGTTTCATCTAATTAAACTCGCTTTTCCCATTGATTTTCATTTGCTGTTTCCGTAAAGCCGCAGGCTAATAAAAACGGTATGAGTATATTTTTATTTGTATCGGTAACGTCTTCTAAACTAAACAGCCAATGCGTGACTTGGGGCTGTTGTCGGCAAATTTCATCCAGCAAATAAAGCCCTACACCACGACGGCGGGTGATCTCACGTATTAAAAAGTGGCTAATAATTCCTTGTTGGTGGTTAATTTGCACTTTTGCAGCACCAAGTAGGCGATCATTAAAACGCGCCGCATAGATTTTTTGTTCTGATTTAATCAGATCATCGACGTGATTTCGGGTCTGGTCTGTCCAGATTTTGTACAGGTCAAGATATTGTTGTTCAGTAGGATCCACCAAAGGAATTATTGTCAGTTTCATGATATTTGTAGCTGTTTCCCCGTTCATTTTTCAGTCACACCTGCCGACAGAGTGATCTGTAACCGATTTTTAGATTTTAGAGTTAAAAATTTGGCTTGAAGAGATCTTCCGAGTTTAGCTCGGATTTATTTAAATTTAACTAGAATATAACACTAGCATTTAGCCAAAAACTACCGATTAACATTAGATTTTTATTCTGCTTATAACGTAATTATCTATCATATCCATTTGCTATTTAGCATATTTATCTTGTTTAATGTTATGAAATATATGGTCTTATTGGCTATGCATTGAAATATAAAGTATAGATTAATACCAATTATAATAATCTACAACAAATCAAACACAAACACGCAGAATCATGCGGAACCATAAAGATGGGGACGGACGAATGAAACAAATGAATAAAGCATTATTAGCGGGATGTATTGCGATGGCATTTAGCCAAGCGGTATGGGCTAAAGAAATTAAAATCGCGGTTGTTGGTGCTATGTCAGGTCCTGTTGCTCAATATGGCGATATGGAATTTACAGGGGCGCGCCAAGCGGTTGCTGATATCAATGCAAAAGGCGGTATTAATGGCGATACCTTAGTTGCGGTGGAATATGATGACGCATGTGACCCAAAACAAGCGGTCGCCGTGGCAAACAAAGTTATCAACGATGGTATCCGCTATGTTATCGGTCACCTGTGCTCTTCTTCAACACAGCCAGCATCTGATATCTATGAAGATGAAGGCGTTATCATGATCACCCCTGCCGCGACTAATGCTGATTTAACCACGCGTGGTTATCAAATGATCATGCGTACTACGGGGTTGGATTCAGACCAAGGGCCAACAGCGGCGAAATATATAATGGATCAAGTCAAACCTAAACGTATTGCGGTCGTTCATGATAAACAACAGTACGGTGAAGGCTTAGCGCGCTCTGTGCGCGAAAACTTGAACAAAGCAGGTGTCAAAGAAGTCATGTTTGAAGGTGTGACCGCAGGTGATAAAGACTTCTCTGCGTTAGTTGCGAAATTGAAAAAAGAGAACGTCGATTTCGTCTACTTTGGTGGTTACTACCCAGAAATGGGGCAAATTTTACGCCAAGCAAAACAGTCAGGTTTGAATATTCGTTTTATGGGGCCTGAAGGTGTTGGTAACTCATCACTGTCGAATATTGCCGGCGAAGCCTCTGAAGGCATGTTAGTGACGTTGCCTAAACGCTACGATCAAGTACCAACAAACCAACCGATTGTTGATGCGATCAAAGCTAAAAAAGAAGATCCAACCGGTCCATTCGTTTGGACAACGTATGCAGCAATCCAAGGTCTGACAACGGCAATGGAGCGTACGGGGAGCCGTGAACCAGAAGATTTGGCTAAAGATCTAAAAGCCAATCCTGTTGATACTGTAATGGGAACATTGAGTTGGCAGCCTAATGGGGACTTGAAAGGTTTTGAGTTTGGTGTATTCGAATGGCATGCAGATGGCACATCCACTGCGGTGAAGTAATCTTACTATTCAGGCGCTAACCGGAAGTGAGCTATGCTGCTTCCGGTTTCTGCACTCTGTTTAGGGATAGTAGTATGAAAGGATAGCCTTATGTCAGATCAAATTCTTTATTTTATCCAACAGTTCCTTAATGGCTTAACACTAGGCAGTACCTATGCGCTGATTGCCATCGGCTATACTATGGTTTATGGCATTATAGGTATGATTAACTTTGCGCATGGCGAAGTGTACATGATAGGTAGCTATGTTTCGTTTATTGTGATCGCCGGCCTGATGATGTTAGGGATTGATGTTGGATGGATCCTTATCGCTGCGGCATTTGTGGCAGCAATTGTTGTTTCAAGTTCTTATGGCTGGAGTATTGAGCGTGTCGCTTATCGGCCAGTTCGCCATTCAAAAAGACTAATAGCGCTGATCTCCGCGATCGGGATGTCAATTTTCCTACAAAACTACGTTAGCCTATCTCAAGGCTCCCGTGATCTCGCACTACCGAGTCTGATCACAGGGCAGTGGGTATTAGGTGAAAGTGATGGTTTCGAAGCGACCATTAGCAAAATGCAGCTGACTATTTGGGTTGTGACTTTGCTAGCCATGTTAGCGCTAACGGTATTTATTCGTTATTCACGGATGGGTAGGGCATGCCGCGCATGTGCTGAAGATTTAAAAATGGCGAGTTTGCTAGGAATTAACACCGATCGCGTCATTTCTTTAACCTTTGTCATCGGTGCAGCAATGGCTGCTGTTGCGGGTGTATTATTGGGGCAATTTTATGGTGTTATCAACCCATACATTGGGTTTATGGCTGGAATGAAAGCCTTTACCGCTGCGGTACTGGGGGGAATTGGGAGTATCCCTGGCGCCATGTTAGGTGGCCTGATCCTCGGTGTTGCTGAGGCGATGACATCGGCTTATTTAAGCACTGAATATAAAGACGTTGTGTCATTTGGATTATTAATTGGTGTGTTGTTGATCATGCCAACCGGCATTCTGGGTCGTCCGGAGGTCGAAAAAGTATGAGAAAAGAAAATTGGATTAATGCCATTGTTGCCTCAGTGATGTTCTTCATCTTAGCGGTTTTTATGATGGGGTTACAGCTTACCCTTGATGGTACTAAGCTCGTGGTGTCTAGCGCTGATTCGGTTCGTTGGAATTGGATATTTGCGGGTATTGCGGTGATTTTTATTTTCCAGCTAGTCCGACCCTCATTAACCAAAGTATGGCAAGGTGTCCCTAAAAAATCATGGGCAATACCGGATTTTGATGGCTCTACGGCAAGGCAAAAGATTCTGGCTGTTTTTATTATTATTGCAGCAATTATTTGGCCATTCATTGTTTCTCGTGGCAGTGTGGATATAGCCACCTTAACATTAATTTATGTAATGTTAGGTTTGGGGCTAAACGTGGTGGTGGGTCTTTCGGGTCTGTTGGTTTTAGGTTATGCAGGTTTCTATGCCATCGGCGCCTATACATTTGCGTTATTAAATCATTATTACGGTTTTGGCTTCTGGGAAAGTTTACCTATTGCAGGGTTAACCGCAGCATTAGCGGGTTTTTTGCTAGGATTCCCAGTGCTGCGATTACGGGGAGATTATTTGGCGATTGTAACCCTAGGTTTTGGTGAGATTGTGCGTATTTTATTGCTCAATAATACTGAAATTACTGGGGGACCGAATGGGATCAGCCAACTGCCTAAACCCACCTTTTTCGGTTTAGAATTTAGTCGTAACGCAAAAGACGGTTGGGACACTTTCCACAATTTCTTTGGTCTTGATTACAATGCGGGCGATCGCATTATTTTCTTATATTTCGTTGCGCTATTATTGGTAGTGTTAACGTTATTTGTGATTAACCGTTTACTGCGTATGCCATTAGGGCGTGCTTGGGAAGCTCTGCGAGAAGATGAGATAGCTTGCCGTTCTTTAGGTTTATCACCCACAAAAATTAAACTGACCGCATTCACTATCAGTGCTGCCTTTGCTGGTTTTGCAGGCACGCTATTTGCCGCTCGCCAAGGGTTTATCAGCCCTGAGTCATTCACTTTTGTTGAATCTGCATTTGTATTAGCGATCGTTGTTCTTGGCGGTATGGGATCGCAAACTTCAGTAATATTAGCTGCGATCATATTAGTCGTCTCAAGAGAGATGATGCGTGATCTGAATGCCTACAGCATGTTGTTGTTGGGGGCTTTAATGGTCTTAATGATGATTTGGCGCCCTCAAGGGCTATTGCCAATGAAACGTCGTCAAATGAAATTGAAGAATACAGAACAATTAGTGGATCAGGGGGAAAAAGTATGACCCCTCTATTACAAGTTAATGGTTTGTCGATGCGCTTTGGCGGCTTATTGGCAGTGAATAACGTGGAATTGACGTTAAATCAAGGCGAAATCGTCTCTTTGATTGGCCCGAACGGTGCTGGTAAAACCACTATTTTCAACTGCTTAACAGGTTTTTATAAACCGACAAGCGGCTCAATTATTTATCGTGAAAAACATTTGGAAGGCTTATCGGGGCAGGCAATTGCTCGTCTGGGGGTGATCAGAACCTTTCAACATGTCCGCTTATTTAAAGAAATGACGGTGATTGAAAATCTATTAGTCGCGCAGCATCAACATTTGAAAAGTGGTATTTTTTCTGGCTTATTAAAGACACCTGCATTTCGTCGAGCAGAATCAGAAGCGATTGATAATGCAGTTAAATGGCTTGAACGCGTTAATCTATTACAGTTTGCTAACCGTCAAGCTGGTAACTTAGCATATGGTCAGCAACGTCGCTTAGAGATCGCTCGTTGCATGGTGACTCGCCCTGAAATTTTGATGTTAGATGAGCCTGCGGCAGGTTTGAATCCAAAAGAAACCAACGATCTGGATGAATTAATTGCTGAATTACGTTCACATCATCAAGTTTCTATTTTATTGATTGAGCATGATATGAAGTTGGTGATGGGGATTTCAGATCGTATTTATGTGGTTAATCAGGGAACACCACTGGCGAATGGAACGCCTGAGCAAATCCGTCAGCACCCTGATGTTATCAAAGCTTATTTGGGGGAGGCTTACTAATGTTAGAGTTTAAACAAGTTTCTGCCCATTATGGAAAAATCCAAGCCTTACATCAGGTCAGTTTGAATATTCAAAAAGGCGAAATTGTCACCCTGATCGGTGCTAATGGCGCAGGGAAAACCACTCTGCTAAGTACATTATGTGGTGATCCACGCGCCTCTGAAGGGCAGATCCTTTATCGAGATGTGGATATTACTCAGTTGCCTACAGCAAAAATTATGCGTGAAGATATTGCGATTGTGCCTGAAGGGCGACGTGTTTTTTCACGAATGACGGTTGAAGAGAATTTGGCGATGGGCGGTTTTTTTGCTAATCGTCAGCAATATCAGCAACGTATTGAACGTGTGTATACGTTGTTCCCTCGTTTATACGAACGTCGTAGTCAGCGTTCAGGAACTATGTCAGGGGGCGAACAACAGATGTTGGCGATTGGTCGTGCACTGATGAGCCAACCTGAATTGCTGTTGCTTGATGAGCCATCATTGGGGCTAGCCCCGATCATTATCATGCAAATCTTCGATACTATTTTGCAACTACGTGAGGAAGGCATGACGATCTTTCTTGTTGAACAAAATGCAAATCAGGCATTGAAATTGGCGGATAGGGGCTATGTACTTGAAAATGGCCATATTGTACTGGAAGATAGTGGTAAAGCATTACTGGCGAATGAAGCGGTAAGATGTGCTTATTTAGGTGGTTAATCATTAAGAGAAGGGCATTAATATAAAAATATGTATCGATTATTAATGCCCTTTTGAAAAGTATCATGATGGGTTAGTTGTAGTTGGTTTTTTTGTTATTACGAATAGGAGTTGATCTTTTTTATCATGATTTTCTAAAAACAGTCCATCTTTACCTTTAATGAAAAATGTTTTTCTTATTATTGAAACCGTCATCCCTTTTAATATTTCGCCATCCTCCTTTTTTATTAGCCTGATTGTTTTTTTGGCAGTGACAATGCAATGCCCTTGCATGGTTTTTTCTATAAAAATTAAAGGTCGTTTAATACTTTGTTCATTATCCATCATGCTATTACTAATAACATAATTATCATCTTTGATGAGTGGTTGTAATGCAATCAATGGATCTGCTGTAAAACCTTGGTGAGCAAACTGAGATATAAATTGTGCATTTCTACGTCCAAACTCTGCGGTAAGAAGCTTTGCATCTACAAGTTTATAGGGTTCTGGTTGTCGATATGGTGTATATAGAAAATAATCCATTCGATGAAGATCAAGGTTGAATTGTTTAGATAATTTAGAGTCATAAATGAATCCATTTTTTTGGTTTTTAAGATCTAAATCTTCACCAGTTTTTATCTCATTTTCTGAAGGTATAAATTTCTCATATTCTTTTTTTATCATTATTGACGTTGTATTTTTATCATGAAATATCTCTTTTTTATATAAGTCTGGTAATTTGAAATGCCTTTCAATAAACTTAATATTCGCTTTTCTGTCAGATGTGAATCTAATTCTATTTATAAATGATACTAGTTTTTTCCATATGGAATTATTATTATTTTGAATGCTATTAATAGAGTTAATGAATGAGGTTGATCCACAAACCGGTTTTTTTAATCTATTAGGATTAATGGCCGGATTGGAACATGTTGCTTGAATGGTTATTGTCATAGAAAACTCACTTATTTAATTCTTTTAGATGCATATATACCTTAAATACCACCACTAAAATTGTATAAATAGATACTCTTACCGCATTCAAATCATAAAAAGACAACTGGCTACACTCACCCACGATAATATTTGGTCACTTTTAATTGTGAAGCAGTTCTCATTTCAGCTATTTGCTTGTTTCTACAGATTAAATCAATTGTATATACATCTTCTTTTGAATAAATAGCAAGTTACCCATTGTTGTATAGGTACACTCCCTCCTTTCTATCTAATTTTTGTACAAAAATTAAAATTTAAATGTATATACTTTGTGAATTAAATGTATATATATTTAGGGTCAGATGAGTAACAACACAGATTATGATGATAATAAAATTAGGCGCTAAAAAGTTTAACTGATTGAATTTTAATTAATTAACTAAAGATAGCTACTCGGTTATCAGTCAGTGAAAAAATAATGACTAATCACAAATATCATTGATTGTTGTAAAAAAGTTAAATTGAATGAAAGGGGATAGCAGATGTTAAACCGTACAGACTCTACACGTATTATTCGTGCTCCGCATGGTAGCGAGAAGACCTGCAAAAGCTGGCTGACAGAAGCAGTTTACCGCATGATCCAAAACAACTTAGACCCCGACGTGGCTGAGCATCCACAAAGTTTAGTGGTGTACGGTGGTATTGGTCGTGCAGCGCGTGATTGGCAATGTTATGACAAAATCCTAGAGGTTCTGAAAACTCTCGAAGACGATCAGACCTTATTGGTGCAATCAGGTAAGCCTGTCGGTGTCTTTCCCACTCATCCAGATGCACCCCGTGTATTAATCGCTAACTCAAACATTGTTCCACATTGGGCAAATTGGGATCATTTTAATGAGTTAGATAAAAAAGGCTTGATGATGTATGGCCAAATGACAGCGGGATCGTGGATCTATATTGGCTCACAGGGCATCGTTCAAGGCACCTATGAAACTTTCGTTTCTTTAGCAAAACAACATTTTAATGGCAACCCAGCAGGCCGTTGGATCTTAACCGGTGGATTAGGAGGCATGGGCGGTGCACAGCCTTTAGCCGCAACTATGGCCGGTTTTAGCATGATCGCGGTTGAATGCGATGAAAGCCGCATCGATTTCCGTTTAAGAACTCGTTATGTCGACAAAAAAGCCACTTCATTAGATGAAGCGTTGCAATATATCGAGGAAGCAAAGCGTGATGGTAAGCCTGTATCCGTTGGTTTATTAGGCAATGCTGCTGATGTATACAGCGAATTGGTGAAACGCAATATCACCCCTGATTCGGTGACAGATCAGACAAGCGCACATGATCCTGTTCATGGCTACCTACCACAAGGTTGGACACTGCAACAATGGCGTGAAAAGCAGCAAACAGCACCAAATGAAGTGACAAAAGCAGCGAAAAAAAGTATGGCAGTGCAGGTTGATGCCATGTTGACCATGCAACAACGTGGTTCAGCGGCTTTCGATTATGGCAACAATATTCGTCAAATGGCAAAAGATGAAGGTATCTCCAATGCCTTTGATTTCCCAGGTTTTGTTCCTGCTTATATTCGCCCTCTATTTTGTGAAGGTATCGGACCGTTCCGTTGGGTCGCACTTTCAGGGGATCCTGAAGATATCTATAAAACAGATCAAAAAGTTAAAGAACTGATCCCCGATGATAAGCATCTACATAACTGGCTGGATATGGCTCGTGAGCGGATCGCATTCCAAGGCTTACCAGCCCGTATTTGTTGGGTAGGGCTCAAAGATCGCGAAAGGTTAGGTCGTGCATTTAACCAAATGGTGAAAAATGGCGAACTAAAAGGTCCGATTGTCATTGGTCGAGATCACCTAGATTCAGGCTCTGTAGCGAGTCCACATCGCGAAACGGAAGCCATGAAAGATGGCTCTGATGCCGTGTCTGACTGGCCACTGCTGAACGCGCTACTGAATACCGCGGGTGGTGCGACATGGGTGAGTTTGCATCATGGTGGTGGTGTCGGTATGGGCTTTTCACAGCATGCTGGTGTCGTCATTGTTTGTGATGGTACCGATGCGGCAGATAAACGCTTAGCCCGCGTTTTACATAATGACCCAGCGACAGGGGTTATGCGTCATGCTGATGCAGGCTATGACATCGCAATCAACTGTGCAAAACAGCAGGGTTTAAATCTACCTATGGTCAAGTAATGTCTTTTGCCGACCAAGTAATTGGTCGGCCTTATTTATAAGGATTTCTGTATGAATATGCAGCTACAGCAAAAAAGGCAAGGGCCACTGTCAGGGATCAAAGTGATTGATTTAAGCCGTGTGTTAGCCGGACCCTATTGCACAGGTATGATGGCCGATCTCGGTGCCGAAGTGATAAAGATCGAGGTTCCTGACCACGGTGATGATAGCCGTCATCTAGGTCCTTTTATTGATGGAGAAAGCGTTTATTACGGTTTGATCAATCGAGGTAAGCGTAGCATTGAGCTCGATCTGAAGTCTGATGCTGATCGTGAGATCCTTTACCAACTGGTCAAAGAAAGCGATGTGGTGGTTGAAAATTTTCGACCGGGGGTGACGGCGAGACTCGGGATCGATTTTGAGAGCTTAAAACAACATAATCCCACGTTAATTTACGCCAGTATTTCTGGTTTTGGTCAAGATAGCCCATTAGCCAATTATCCCGCTTATGACATCGTAGCACAGGCCATGTCAGGGCTGATGAGTGTGACAGGTTTCCCACAAACAGGTCCTACACGCAGCGGGGAATCAATAGGAGATGTTTGTGCAGGCATGTTCGCGTCTTGGGCGATCAGCAGTGCTTTGTTCGCTCGGGAAGCCCACCAAGAAAGTGCGCAATATATTGATGTAGCAATGGTTGATGTATTGCTAAGTATGCAGCTAACAGGCTTATCTAACTTATTTGCCAATGGTGAGGCACCTAGCTTAGTCGGTAATCGTCATCCAGTTTCAACGCCTTTTGATACCTATCAGGCGCAAGATGGCTTAGTCGTCATAGCCATTGCCAGTGAAAAATTATTTCAGCGTTTCTGTGAATGTATGGGACAGCCAACATTACGTGATGATCCTCGTTATAAAGACGACCCAACCAGAACGATTTATCACGCTGATTTACGTAAAGAAATAGAACAATGGACAGCGCAAAAAACAGTAGAGCAAGTTTGTGATTTATTGTTAAACGCAGGCGTACCTGCATCGCCGATCCATAACTTACAGCAGGCGACACAAAGTGAGCATGCAAAAGTTCGCCAAATTCTTATCGATCTCAATGATGGCGGTACCCCGTTAATTTCTCAGCCTGTTTTCTTTAATGGATGTAAACCTCATGTGACGCAAAGAGCACCACATTTAGGAGAAGCTAATCAGGTTTATAAGCCGTCAACAATAACAACGAAAAATGCGGAGACAATACAATGAGCTTTCAAATTGATGAAACAGAACAAGCCATTGTCGATGCTGTGGAAAAAGTTTGCCGAGATGTTTTGCAAGCGAACGCACAGCGTTATGACGAAACAGAAACTTTTTGTGCAGAAAGCTTATCTGCTTTAGGTGAAATGGGATGCTGGGGAATTAACTTACCGGAGCAATACGGTGGTTTTGGTATTGGTAGCATTGCGATGAGTATGATTGTTGAAGCCGTTGCTGCTGCATGTGCATCAACATCATCAGCACTGACTGCGCATTTTCTTGCAACGGACTCTATCTTAATCGGTGGGACTGAAGAGCAAAAACAATATTGGTTACCCAAAGCAGCCAGTGGTGAGCTATTAGGTGCATTTGGCTTAACTGAACCCGCAGCAGGTTCAAACCCAGCAGATATGCGTACTATTGCAACACGTGAAAATGGCGGCTGGCGAATTCGTGGTAATAAACACTATATTACCAATGCCAAAGAAGCTGATTTTATTGTGTTATATGCCAAAACAGACCCTGAAGCAGGAGCTCGTGGTATCAGTGCATTTATGATCCCAAAAGGCACTGAAGGTGTTGAGTTTTCTTCCCCTGAAAAAACCATGGGACTACGTGGTAGCACAATCTATGAATTAGCCCTGAATTGTTGGTTACCTGAATCTGCATTATTAGGTGAAGAAAATAAAGGTTTCCATACTGCAATGGAAGTATTGGATAAAGGGCGTGTGGAGGTTGCTGCAACGTCATTAGGTATTGCCCGAGCAGCGATGGAATGTGCTCTGGGGTGGGTCAAAGAACGCCAAATTGGCAAAAAACCATTGGCAGCCTATCAAGGAACACAATGGCGCCTCGCAGATATGCATACCCAGCTGGAGGCAGCAAGAATGTTGACTTGGAATGCCGCTGAACGCCGTGATACAGGCGAGCGTTTTAGTTTGCAATCGGCGACAGCAAAATTATTTGCCGCAGAATGTGCCGGTTTTGTCACTGATGCTGCATTACAACTGCATGGCGGTTATGGCTATATTCGCGATCTGCCTCTAGAACGCTATGTTCGTGATGCAAGAATTTTACGAATTTTTGAAGGTACCTCGGAAATTCAAAAAATTATTATCTCACGTGCGGTTTTAGATGCCGTTTAATAATTAAATATCACGCTTTGATGGGTGGACAGGCATCCATCAATGAGAAGTTGAGCTGCAATCACGATCATGGAATTAAAAACACAACAACAATCAGGTTTAAGAATGTATTTCAATTTTTAATGGCGGGTGATCTCTATCAATAACAATACCCGACTTAATGTCTAACGGCTGCACCCTACAGCATCCATGATGACAAATTGGTTCATTCTTTAAGCCAGCCTTGCTTAAAGAGGAGTTACCATGACAGTTTCAAACAATATAATCGCAGATAAAAAAAGCCGGCAGGACAACGTTCCCCTAATAGAAGCTCGTTCGATTGATTACATTCCTGAATCTGAGCGCCATGGCACGTTATCAAGCCAATTTACCCTTTGGTTTGGGGCAAACCTACAGATCACCGCCATTGTCACAGGGGCACTTGCTGTGGTTTTAGGTGGAGACGTGTTTTGGTCTTTGATTGGTTTATTTATTGGCCAGTTACTTGGTGGGGCAGTTATGGCTTTGCATGCGGTGCAAGGGCCTAAGCTGGGCTTGCCACAAATGATTTCCAGTCGTGTGCAGTTTGGTGTGTATGGTGCGGTGATCCCTATCTTACTGGTTTGCATGATGTACGTAGGTTTCTCTGCGAGTGGGACTGTATTAGCAGGGCAAGCCGTTGGACAGTTACTTCATGTTAGTGACTGGATTGGTATTTTGATTTTTGGCGCAGTGATCATCGCCATTACTATCTGTGGTTATCGTATCATTCACATATTGGGCAAAGTGGCGAGTGTAGTTGGGGTGATCGCATTCTTTTATTTGTTCTTCCGCCTTTTCTACATGAATGATGTTTCCGTGTTACTTGAAAATCGTCATTTTAGTTGGACCAATTTCTTATTGGCGATGTCATTGTCTGCATCATGGCAAATTGCATTTGGCCCTTATGTGGCTGACTATTCACGCTATTTACCTACAAAAACTCCCACTATTAAAGCTTTCCTTGCGGTAGGTTCAGGAACGGTGATCGGGACTCAAGCTTCGATGATCCTTGGTGTATTTGCAGCAGCGCTAGCAGGAAGCCAATTTGCAGGCCATGAAGTGGCTTATATTGTTGGATTAGGTAGTACAGGTTTGATTGCAGCACTACTCTATATCAGTATCTTTTTCGGTAAAGTGACTATTACAGCGTTAAATGCCTATGGCAGCTTTATGTCGATGGCCGCTATATTTTGTGGTTTCCGAGGTAAACAGCAAATTTCACGTGGGCAAAGGCTATTTTTCATCATACTGATGGTGAGTTTCTCAACTCTCTTAGGTCTTGCTGGCCAGCACTCCTTCTTAAAATTATTTTCTGCTTTCTTATTATTCTTACTGGCATTTTTTACACCTTGGAGTGCTATCAACCTTGTTGATTACTATTGGGTAACCAAAGGTCGCTATGATGTACCTCAATTATCAAACCCAAATGGCCGTTATGGACGTTGGAACAAAGTGGGCATTATCACCTATGTGGTTGGGGTCTTGATCCAATTACCTTTTATCGCAACAGGTTTCTATACAGGGCCATTAGTTGAAACGTTAGGAGGCGTTGATATTTCATGGATTGTTGGCTTAGTGGCAACCAGTATTATCTATTATGTGGCGATTAAAATATGGCCAATGTCAGTCGCGGATCGCTTGATATTGCCATCTACTCATTAATTAACAAAATAATATAAGTATTTCATAAAGTTAAAAAAATCGGCGAGTGGATTAGCAGTGATTTATTCACTGCTAAGGCTCCCCTTAGCCTAAAAAACCTCTTCTGGCAGAGAGCATTAGGAGTAATTATGAAAATTTTAGTGGCTGTTAAAAGAGTTATTGATCACAACGTTAAAGTGCGTGTGAAAGCAGATGGTTCGGGTATTGAATTAGCGAATGTCAAAATGGCGATCAATCCTTTTGATGAAATTGCGGTGGAAGAAGCGGTTCGCCTTAAAGAAGCTGGAAAAGCGAGTGAAGTCGTTGTGGTCTCCATTGGTGATATTAGTTCACAGGATACATTACGTAGTGCAATGGCGATTGGTGCTGATCGTGCAATCTTAATTCAGAGACCCAATGATTTGGTATTAGATCCGTTGGATATCGCTCGATTATTGCAACAAGTCGTCATAACAGAGCAACCTGATTTAATTCTCCTTGGTAAACAAGCTATTGATAACGATTGTAACCAAACAGGGCAAATGCTATCGGCATTGTTGAAATGTGGTCAGGCAACCTTTGCCTCTTCAATTGAAATCGAAGGAGCGCTATTGCAGGTAACGCGCGAAATAGATGGTGGCCTAGAAACATTGTCTTTATCACTACCTGCGGTAGTAACAACCGATTTACGTTTAAACGAGCCGCGCTATGCAACGTTACCAAACATTATGAAGGCAAAGAAGAAACCATTAGAGATACAAACGATTTCAGAGATGGATTTTACCCCCTTAAATCAAGTGAAAACATTAACCGTGACTGAGCCGAAAAAGCGCGTAGGCCAATGCACATTATTTAATGACATCAATGCATTAGTGAATGAATTACAAGCAAAAAACGTTTTCTAGTAAGGGGAATACTATGAGTCAATTATCTGTACTTGTTGTGGTCGAACATGACAACCAAACAATTAAATCATCAACCTACCATAGCGTGAATGCGGCAACGCAAATTCTATCGGGTCAGGGCCAGCTGCATCTGTTAGTTGCAGGTAGCGAATGTGCGAAAGTGGCTGAACAGGCTGCAACCATTGATGGTGTGGGAAAAGTAATTGTGATTGATAGTCATGAATTACAGCACCAGTTAGCGGAAACCATTACAGAGGCAGTGATAGCGGTTGCGAAAGATTATAGTCATATACTATTTCCTGCGACGACATACGGTAAAAATATCGCGCCACGTGTTGCTGCGACACTCGGTATTGCACAAATTTCTGATATTACAGAAGTGATTGATACACAAACGTATGTGCGCCCAATCTATGCAGGTAATGCATTAGCTACAGTACAAAATAATGGACAACAAGTGGTACTCACGATCCGTAGTTCTGCTTTTCCAGCAACAAGTCACTCACAAAATAAAGCTGTTATTGAAAATTATACCGTTGGTCAATTTAACCCACTATCACAATTAAAAAGTCAGTCATTAACACAAGTTAGCCGAGCAGAACTCAGCTCCGCCAAAATTGTGATATCAGGGGGGAGGGGATTAAGCTCAGGCGAAAACTTTGCCTTGATTGAAACCATTGCCGATAAACTGGGTGCCGCGGTGGGGGCATCAAGAGCGGCAGTTGACGCGGGTTATGTGCCAAATGACTATCAAGTTGGGCAAACAGGCAAAATTGTTGCCCCTGATCTGTATATCGCGGTCGGTATTTCAGGCGCGATTCAACATATAGCAGGAATGAAAGAGAGCAAAGTGATCGTGGCAATTAACAGCGATCCTGAAGCGCCTATTTTCCAAGTTGCTGATTATGGCATTGTTGGTGATCTGTTTGAGATCTTGCCTGAATTTGATAAAGCATTGGCCTAAGAGGAATTGATTATGGCTATCGACAATAGTGTCAATGTTAACGAGGCTCCCGAGCGGGAATCGATGGAATTTGATGTCCTGATTGTCGGTGGTGGGCCTGCGGGATTATCGGCGGCGATCCGACTAAAGCAGCTCGCTGTAGAAAATAACCAAGAGATATCAGTTTGCTTAATTGATAAGGGTGCTGAAGTTGGTGCACACATTTTATCAGGGGCGGTTATTGATCCTCGTGCATTAGATGAATTGCTACCAAACTGGCAACAGCTTGTTGCCAGTGAATTAACTGAGGTCACTCAGGATAGTTTTCTACTATTAAAAGAACATAAAGCGAGTCGCTTACCTTTGGCTTTACTGCCAGCGAGTTTAAAAAATAGCGGCAATTTAATTGGTAGCCTTGGACAGGTTTGTGCTGCGTTGGCGGCACACGCTGAACAATTGGGTGTTGATGTTTTTGCCGGTTTTGCTGCGACAGACATTTTATACGATGAATCGGGTGCCGTTGTTGGTGTCACTACTGGCGATATGGGGTTGGATAAATCGGGAAATCCAACGCCTATGTATCAACCAGGGATGAATTTACGGGCAAAAATGACCTTATTTGCTGAAGGCTGTCGTGGGCAGTTAGGGAAACAACTCATTGAACGTTTCGATTTAGCAGCAGGTCGTGGGAAGCAAACTTATGGGCTTGGTATAAAAGAAATCTGGCAAATACCCAAAGAACAACATCAGGCAGGGTTGGTGGTTCACTCTATTGGCTGGCCCCTAGATAACCATACTTATGGTGGCGGCTTTGCATATCATTACGGTGACAACCTTGTCGCGGTTGGTTTGGTGGTTGGACTCAATTATGAAAACCCTTATTTGTCACCTTTTGATGAATTTCAGCGTCTAAAAACGCATCCATCATTTAGTGCTTTTTTACGTGGTGGCGAGCGGGTGAGCTATGGTGCGCGAACCCTTGTTGCTGGTGGCTTAACGGCACTACCTGAATTAAGTTTCCCTGGTGGTGCGTTGATTGGTGATGATGCTGGGTTTCTGAATGCCGCACGTATCAAGGGGAGTCATTGTGCTGTGAAAAGTGGTTCATTAGCTGCTGAAGCATTGTTGGCATCGATTGACCATGAATCGATAGATTATGACAAATTTAATCTGCAATACCGGCAAAAATTTGAGCAGAGTTGGTTATATCGTGAATTATATCAAACCCGTAATTTTAAGCCTTACATGAAAAAAGGGTTATATATAGGTTCTTTATTATTCGGTGCTGAACAATTGCTATTAAAAGGGCGCACACCATGGACGCTGAAACTAAAACAGGCAGACCATCAATGCTTGAAAGAGGCTAAATATTTCCAGCCGATCGTGTATCCAAAACCAGATGGCATTTTAACGTTTGATAAACCCTCTTCGGTTTTTTTATCTAATACTAACCATGAAGAGCAGCAACCTTGTCACTTGAAATTACAAGATGATGATGTACCAATAACTGTCAATTTATCGATGTATTCAGCACCTGAAACGCGTTATTGCCCCGCGGGGGTATATGAAATTATTCAGGAACAAGAACAACCCAAATTGCAAATTAATGCGCAAAACTGCCTGCACTGTAAGGCGTGTGATATTAAAGACCCAACACAAAATATCTGTTGGACGGCGCCTCAAGGGGGAGAAGGCCCTATTTATCAAGGGATGTAACGACTTTGTTGTGATGTGTAGTTGTGCTTGATTTTATCAGTCGCTTTGGGGCATTTAATTATTTGCCCCATTTTTTTACTCGAAATTAAGGGGTTTCAATACGTGAATGGAGTTTTAATTTGTAACGTGAGCCTGCGGTTATCATATTGACATAACTAATTAGCGCAGTCCCTGTCCATGTGCGGCGGCTGAGTTGTAAGCAAGGAGAACCTTCTTTAATTGATAGCGAATGCGCGATAGTTTTGGTTGCTAATGCGGCTTCAATAGTATGCTCCATCTCACTGACAGGGAAATGTCGTTGTAAATAGCCACTAGGGGTTTCTGTATCTCCAAAATGTTGTTTAACGAAATCAGGTGCGATGGCGTGATTGACGTAACGCTCTTCCAGCATTAATGGGATGTCATTTTCAAAATGCAGTACTTTACAATAACCGACATCACTCCCTTCTCTTACACCAAGCTGTAAAGCGATCTCGGCTGAAGCAGTAATGACTTTTAATTGTAATTGATGACCACTGTATTTATTACCACTTAATGATATTTCATCAAATATATCAAATGCTTTAGTTACCGGTAGCTCATGCTTTTGCGTAGCAACAAACGTCCCTTTACCAGCGATACGGCTGAGGATACCTTTTTGGCTCAATTCAGAGATAGCTTTATTCACCGTCATGCGGCTTACATTAAACTGTGCGCAGAGTTCGAGTTCTGTAGGTATCTGCGTTTCAGGTTTAAAAATACCTAAATCAATACTTCGCAGAATGTACGATTGAATTTGCTTGTAAGCTGGTTGTGAATTCATTGTTATTATTTAATTAGTAATAGTATTAGGGAGAACCTATTTATGGCATTCATCGCCGTTGCTCAAGTTTAACAGTAAATACGTTCTTTTCTAGTCACCTCGTATAGATTCGTCATACTTCAAGTTGCAGCGTTGTTGACGATACTGACTCGCGCCAGTCACATACTAGTGTATGCTCCTAGCGACTCACCCACTTGTCGCCTAGCTGCACCTCGAATTATTTAGAGTATAGTTAGCAGCACAAATTTTGATAAAACACAGATAGAGAATAATCTGTAATTATCTGAATCATATTCAATTCCTATTGGGAGGCGAGTATGTTTTGACTATGATGGTGGTGGATCCATCATGCTTCAAGCGGTAGGGGGTTGACTACGCTCAGTTGACTGTTATTTATGCTCCCCACTTATCTTTGCTTGTCGCCCACCTGCAACTCAAATTATTTAGCGCAATAAATTGATAATTAGGATAAGAAAAAATGCGTGCTCAATATTTTAATGTCACGTTAACCCAATGTGACTACAAAAATGTTATCCCAACAGGAATGGTAAGGCTAATTGCATCTGACCTAGTTTTCTTTTTTAATCTTGAAGATTTTAAAAATAGCGATGCTTTTTTAGAGAGCCTAAGCAGCGGCGATGAATTAGTGATCTGCGCTGAAATATTTAATGATGGTAGTTATTGGCTCAAATGGGCATATCATAAAACTAAAGGTTGGATTGAACCTGATAGAAATGTGTCATTCCATAAAGGACTTATCAAAGAATTTCTTTGGGCTTTTGGTCTCAGTGCTTTTGCTGTACTTGCCTATTTCTGCTTTATTTATTCAGATGATAATATGTTGCTGATTGTACTCGGAGCATTTGCTAGCTGTGCCGCTTTCGTTGGTTTTAGTATGGTAACCCTTTTCCTCAAAACCATTTGGAATATCGTTAGCCCGCGTCGAAAATCAATACTAAAAGCACTTGATCAAGTCATTGCAGGGCAATATCAAATCAGTCATGAAAATCCCAAGTTAATTAGCCTATCAGGGATCAAAAACCCTAAGATGAAGCTAATAAAGCCTCAGTTTGCTAATCAACTAAAAATAGCAGAGGGGGAGTTTCAATCTACACAAGGGAAAGTCAATTTATTTGGTATCCAGCAATATACAGTGATTGGTTATAAAGGCGCCAAAACAGTTTTTAATGCAAATTTATTGCAAATAGATGGTGAACCTTTCAGTATTGTGACTCCCGAAAATGAACCTTTGTTTAATAATCACAGTTTATTTATTGCTCAAGGCGATCAAATTGAAATTATTCATAAGAAACTGAATGAAACGGATACAGTGGAGATGGTATTTGGTGTTTTTAATCAACAAGATCATCTAGCATATACCTTAAGTAATGGTGGTAGCCCACAAGAGCGTAGTTTTTATAAAGGATTATGGATATTTACAGCTGCACTGATAGCGCTTTTTGCTATCGCCCTATTAGTAATGAATATAACTGAAGTTATTGAACGAGGTAATCATTGGGATTATTGGGATTGGCTTTATATTTTGGATAATGGTGTTGGATTTATTAGTTTTGCGTCTTCAATTACGCTAGGCATTAGTTTTTTAACCGGTTTATGTGTAGCAATCTATTTTTACGTTTCTAAGCGAGGGCGTATGAATTTTATTGCGCAACGTTATTTAAGCTACTTACGCCAAAAAAGTGGCCAATCAGATTATGTCACTGAGGTGCGTACATGAACCCATTCCTCAGTAAACGTTTTATTATTTTGACGGTCGCATTTATCACTTGTTTAGTTGCAACCATTGCATTTCACTTTCGCGGTAATGCGGCTAGTTGGACATGGGAAAATCAAAAAATTGGCTCGGAAATCGCTAATTTTGATTGGGTTAAAACTTTCCCAACAGATCAGGGAATGTTGATCGTTGTTCAAAGAAGCCAACGTGCAGGTTATTACTCTTATTCACGTTATAATATTCCTTCTCACGATTACAGTTATCAGGTGCTTCTAGCAAATAAAACGGGTATCCACTATATCGGTAAAGGAAATCATAGCTTTTACAATGCAGCATGTAATAAAGCTGAATGCACACTGATCTTTAATGATGGTAGTCGGGTGCTAAACTTAGCTGATTATTCAATAACAGACATGGAACCTTGGCAAGAGCCGTATGGTGAACAATATTCAACTTTAATTATAGGGAAGATACTGAATACACCCAATGACCAAACTTATCTAGTGGTGAGTAATAGCGATTTATTTAAAACAACAGATAAAGGCCGTACATGGCAACTTTTTGGTAATGTACGTGACTTAGTTAAATTATATTACCCAGAAGAACTTGTTGATAATTCTCACTTCTTATTTGCTACTCAAAAAAACAAGCTCATCGTTTGGTTTAGTTATGGTAATAATATGGGCTCACTTGAGATCACTATTAATAGCGAAACAGGCAAAATTTTAGGTAATAAATGGCTACCATTGCGGATCAATGAAGTTGAGCAATCACCTAATGGTGATATTTATGCTATTGCCCAAGAACCGTCACGTAAGCTGTTTTCATTATTACAGTTTCAGGATAATGGGGAGTTTTCTGTGGTGACGGAAAATGGCTATAGCCAACTATATGGTTTACAGGTCAGCAACCAAACTGCATTGCTAAATGAGACGTGGCGAGGAGAGCAAGGTTATTTGCTGGTCGATGTGAAAGATAATCAGCTAACACATCGCGCTGAGCTAAATGAGTACGATAAAACCTTTAATAGTGTTGATAATACCTTTATTAAACTAGGTAACAGTTATTTAGATGATGTTGAAATAGCAAATGGTGACTTGGTGAGTCATCAAATAGCTAAATAGTTATTTAACTAAAAATGGGCGTAAGCGCTCGTTTCAGACTGCGGACAAACGTACTGTGTTTGGCAGCAGTGACTAAGGTTATTGGCAATAAATTGATTGATTTTCGGCTGACAACACGAAGCGGGAAAAATGCCTTTATTCCGCTTCGTTAACAATTTCAAACGAGTGTAATAACCCGTTGTGAGTTACTGAGCGCGTTTAGGTAGTAGCATGACCGCTAATGAGGCAACCACAGCCACAATGGCAAAAGCAATAAAATTCCAACTACTAGCGATACCTAGGCTGGCAATATAGGCTCCGAACATAGGGCCTGACATGGCACCTATTCGTGAAAAACTTAATGCCCAACCTGTTGCTGAAGCACGTACATTTGCCGGATAGTAGTTAGCAATATAACCAGTCAGTATTAAGGCGGCTGAAATACTGCCAACTCCTGCAAAAGCCACTAATAGATAATTCACATAGATATTTTGTTTAAATATAAGTGCTCCTACACCGACTGCACCTAATAAAAAGAAGAACGAAACAGAACCTCTCACACCGTATCTATCTGCTATTTTTCCTAAAAATAACCCACCAAGTGCTGATGCTAAGCTAAATACAATTAAGAAAGTGAGACTAGAGCCTAAGTTATACCCTTCTTTGCGCATGATAGAAGGTAGCCACGTATTTAATCCATAAACTAATAACATTCCACAAAATAAAGCTACCCAAAAACAGGTGGTCGCTCGTAAATAACGCCATGCAAAAACCACAGCGACAATATCTTTAATACTTTGTTTCTGCGGATGTTGCTGTACTGGAGCTTGATATTGGATATCTAATTTGTCAGCAAGGGTTTGAGCTTGTATATGCATTCCTTTATTTGAGAGGTATTCAAGTGACTCAGGTAAGATGCGCGCCATTGGCCAAATCAATAATAAGGGTAAAGCACCGAACGCAATGACGCTACGCCAGCCAAAATGCTCTAATAGCCAAATAGCGACTAATGCTGCGCTTAAAATACCTAAAGAGTAACCTGAATACATGATCCCATAATTAAAAGAGCGTTTCTCTGCGGGAGAATATTCGATAGTGAGTGCCGCAGCAACAGGGATCACTCCTCCTAATCCGATACCGCCAATAAAGCGCATTATACCGAAAAACCATGGTGTTGGTGCAAGAGCAGCCCCCAACATAGTGAGTGAAAATAGACAGACACAAATGAGTAGCATACGGCGGCGACCATAAAGCTCACTTAATGTCCCGATGATAAAGGCACCAAAAAACATGCCCACAAGTGCGTAACTGCTTAATGCTCCTAGTTCTAAGGGGGTAAGTGACCATTGTTTATATTCAGCGAGTGTGGGTAATACCGCGCCCATAACGCCAACATCGTACCCCTCAAATAAAATACTCATCCAGCAAACCAATAAAACCTTCATCGTAGTTTTTGGGGTACCGAATGTTGTGACCGCTGGTGATTGTATTGTCATAGTTAGTTATCTCATCGTAAGCGATTAATACCGTTTCAAATGTTTGGATATATCTGTGTTATTAGATTGGAAATGGCACTCTCTACTCTTAACTTTTATATAACAAACTCACAATAAGTGATGTTAAGTAATTGTTGAATTCATGCAGTGAATGGATAAATTATGCATTATTAGGTTTAATAGCCTTACTTTTAGTAAGTGAATAACAAAAGGAAAACTATTTCTCTTTAAGTTAAATTAAAAACAAGGGGTATTTTTATTGATAAATAAATGAATTTTAAATTAATGTATTTGCTAGGTGAATATTAAATTTAATTTTATAAGGTTTAATGAATTATATTAAATGTATTTAACTTTAAATAAATAAAACTATATTGATAATAAAATTAATTTTTGCGATTTTGATAACAATTAAATTTTGGTGGTGCATAAAGAGAATTTGATGCAAAATATAAATGTAACAAATTAATTCCAAGAAAATTCAAATTGAGAATATTATAAATGAATACATCAAGAATGTTAATTCCTTCCGTTTTTATTGCTACAGCATTATTAACCGGATGTGCTAAAGAATCATCACGTTCATTACAAATCGAAAAAGTTACAACATATAATACTCATTATTCAGGCTCTAAAAATTCAATATCAATAGGCAAATTTGACAACCGTTCTAGCTATATGAATGGTATTTTTCTGATGGGGTTGATCGTTTAGGTAATCAGTCAAAAACGATTTTGATGACTCATCTTCAGCAAACTGGGCGATTCAATGTACTTGACCGCGCTAATATGCAGGAGCTAAAAGAAGAAGCAGGGATTAAAGGCCAAGCACAGCAGCTTAAAGGGGCAACTTATGTCATTACTGGTGATGTCACTGAATTCGGTCGTAAAGAGGTCGGTGATCGCCAATTATTTGGAATTTTAGGCCGTGGAAAATTACAAGTTGCTTATGCAAAAGTTAATTTAAATGTCATCAATGTTCAGACTTCTGAAGTGGTATTTTCTTCACAAGGTGTTGGTGAGTATGAATTATCTAATCGTGAAATTATTGGTTTTGGTAGTACCGCTAGCTATGACTCAACGT
Organism: Providencia manganoxydans; assembly: GCF_016618195.1. Taxonomy (NCBI): domain Bacteria; kingdom Pseudomonadati; phylum Pseudomonadota; class Gammaproteobacteria; order Enterobacterales; family Morganellaceae; genus Providencia; species Providencia manganoxydans. The sequence goes on along the minus strand of NZ_CP067099.1, from coordinate 3,688,174 downwards.
TAAATGGCAAGGTTCTCGATTTAGCCATTAGAGAAGCGGTGAATAATCTTGTTACTGGGATTGAAAATGGCGCTTGGCAGCCAGCCAAATAAAATAAAAGGGAATATGATGAAAGCTAAATTATTAGGGATATTTGCCATTATTGCATTAAGTGGTTGCTCAACAGCACCAAAACCGCTTTATAACTGGGATGGTTATCAAAAAACGGTTTATCAATATTATCAACAGACTGAAACAAGTCCACAGCAACAAATCGAAGTATTAAAGAAAAATATTGAGCTCAATAAAACACAGGGTACAGCAGTACCCCCAGGGCTACATGCTCATTTAGGGTTATTGTACAGCTCAACAGGTGCGATTGATCTTGCAATGGCAGAGTTTAATACTGAGAAAGCTTTATTTCCTGAATCAGCTAATTACATGGATTTCTTGATGAAAAATAAAGGGATTAAAAAATGAAACGGATTTTGATCATCAGTAGCTTAGTTATAACATGGTTACTTACGGGTTGTGCTCAGCCAACGAAAATGGATTATACTGCGTTTAATCAAAGCAAGCCCAAAAGCATTTTGGTGTTATTGCCACAAAATAATACCCCTGAAGTACAAGCAAGCCATGGCCTGTTATCACAAACTACATTACCATTAGCAGAGGCCGGTTATTATGTTTTCCCAGTTGCTGTGGTTGAAGAAACTTTTAAACAGAATGGCATGACCAATGCTGGGGATATTCAAGCAGTTCCTGTCGCCAAGTTACATGAAATTTTTGGCAATGATGCAGTGCTATATTTATCTATTACAGAATATGGGACGAGCTATCAGGTTATTGCGAGTGATACTCGTGTGAGTGCCAGTGCTAAATTGGTTGATGCTCGTACTGGAAAATTGTTATGGAGTGGTTCAGCGACCGCATCAAGCACAGAAAATAACTCATCATCCGGTGGCATCATTGGTGTATTGGTTTCTGCTGTTGTTGAACAAATTGCTAATACCTTGACGGATAAAAGCTATCAAATCGCAGGCATGACAAGCGCTAGATTGCTATCAGCAGGTAAAGTTAATGGTATTTTGTACGGCCCTCGATCGCCAAAATACGGTAAAGACACAGAATAACATTCTTGCAAACGATTAATTAAAAGGAGCTGTACTGGCTCTTTTTAATTTAAATTACCCATTTAATTTTATTTAAGTTTATTTAAACATAAGTGATATTTTATTTTTGTTAATCGATAATGTAGTGGTTCTAATAACAATGTTAAATATGAATTTATTATTGTGATATATATCATACTGTAGTTTGGAAATTAAGTAATAGTGTGATGAATGTACAATATCATGACAATCATGATTAAAGTTTAGACTGGATTGTTATATATATAATAGTAACAGTTGTACTAAATCCTTAATTAAAGGAGTTATAGTATGTTTTTACTAAATAATCTGTTGATATCAAGGGGTTTCTTCTACATGAAGAAATGGTTCAATATCGATATTGCTCTTGCCTTCTTTTTCCCTCAAAAGTAATCCTTTATTTTTCATCGTTAAGATATCGTTAGCTTATTAATTATAAGCCCTAATTTCTATTTTATTATTTAATGAAAAATTAAAGGTATTATCATGGCCAAAAGAATCGTAGAACCGTTCCGTATTAAAATGGTTGAAAACATCCGTATCCCATCCAGAGAAGAGCGTGAAGTTGCATTAAAAGAAGCTGGTTATAACCCATTCTTATTACCAAGTAGCGCAGTCTATATTGATTTACTCACTGACTCAGGGACTAATGCCATGAGTGACCATCAGTGGGCAGCGATGATCACAGGTGATGAGGCATATGCAGGCTCTCGTAATTATTATGACTTAAAAAATAAAGTCAAAGAGATGTTTGATTACGATTATACCATCCCTGCTCACCAAGGGCGTGGTGCTGAAAATATGCTATTCCCTGTATTATTAAAAGTAAAACAGCAGCAAGGCGGCGCACAAAAACCTGTATTTATTTCCAACTTTCACTTTGATACTACAGCAGCGCATGTTGAATTAAATGGTTGTAAAGCAATTAATATTGTTACTGAAAAAGCATATGATTCAGAAACGTATGATGACTGGAAAGGCAATTTTGATATTCAAAAATTGAAAGAAAATATTGCTAAATATGGGGCTGAGAACGTTGTTGCTATTGTTTCGACAGTCACCTGTAATAGTGCTGGTGGGCAACCAGTATCAATGTCTAACCTAAAAGAAGTTTATGAAATTGCTAAACAACATAATATTTTTGTGGTGATGGATTCTGCGCGTTTTTGTGAGAACGCTTATTTTATTAAAGAGCGTGATCCTAAATACAAAAATGCCACAATTAAAGAAATTATATTTGATATGTACAAATATGCTGATGCATTAACAATGTCAGCGAAGAAAGACCCGCTGTTGAATATTGGTGGTTTAGTTGCAATTAAGAACGATGAAAATATTTTTACATTAGCGAGACAGCGCTGTGTACCTATGGAAGGTTTCGTCACTTATGGTGGTTTAGCTGGACGTGATATGGCAGCAATGGTGCAAGGCCTTGAGGAAGGTGCTGGTGAAGAGTATCTCCATTATCGCATAGGGCAGGTTAAATACTTAGGTGACCGTCTACGTGAAGGTGGAATTCCAATTCAATATCCTACAGGTGGTCACGCAGTGTTTGTTGACTGTAAAAAATTAGTCCCGCAAATTCCTGGCGATCAATTTCCTGCTCAAGCAGTGATTAATGCCCTATATCTGGAATCAGGTGTTCGTGCTGTTGAAATTGGCTCATTCTTATTAGGTCGTGATCCAGAAACAGGCAAACAAAAACATGCAGATATGGAATTTATGCGTTTAACTATAGCGAGACGTGTCTATACCAATGATCATATGGATTATATTGCAGATGCATTAATTGGTCTTAAAGATAAATTTGCAACACTGAAAGGACTTGATTTTGAGTATGAGCCACCAGTGTTAAGGCACTTTACTGCTAGATTAAAGCCAATCAAATAATAGGTAATAATTAAAAGGTTCCCGTGCAATGCGGGAGCCTCACCCTTATTTCTAAGGTAAATACCATGAATAATTCGGCAGCGAAGAAAGAACCCTCCATAATGGTAGGGGGCTTTGTGCTCGGTGGCGCTATGATAGGGGCAGGCATGTTTAGTTTGCCAACTATTATGGCAGGAGCATGGTTTATTAATTCAGTTGTTATTCTATTGATTGTTTGTTTTTTTATGTTTCACTCAGGAATATATATTCTTGAATGTATATCAAAATATGGCTCAGGTACTAACTATTTTTTTATATCTAAAGAATTGTTACCTAAATGGGCCTGTTATATCGCGAATGCAGCATTAATATTTGTATTGTATATTTTAATTTATGCTTACATATCAGCAGCAGGTTCTGTCATTAAAGAAGCAGCCTTCATATACGGATTTGATATTAACTTAAGACTAATATTTTTTATCTTCACTTTAATACTGGGTGCGAGTATTTGGTGGAGTGGTATTGGGGCGAGCCGTTTAACATCAATATTTTTATTAATCAAAATAGTATTATTTGTCTTAGCATTCTCAGGACTTTTTTTAATTGTCAAAACGGACTTATTACTGAAATCCCCTGTTGAAGGAGGGCAAACATCATTACTCCCCTTTATTTTTATTATTATTCCTTATGCTATCACTTCGTTTGGATATCATGGGAATGTATGCAGTCTTTATAAACTGTATCATGAGAACGAACGGAAAGTAGTAAAAAGCTGTGTTATCGGATGTTTGCTAGCGTTAGTTCTATACTTTTTATGGATATTGGGTACGATGGGCAATCTACCTAGAACGGAGTTTTTAACCATTATCAATAAAGGTGGTAATCTGGATGCTTTTATTGAATCGCTATATTCTGTGTTGAGTAGCCCACATATTGCCAGCTTCTTACTATGGTTCTCGATTAGTGCCGTATTTTGTTCATTCTTAGGTGTAGCTATTGGCTTATTTGATTACATATTGGCATCTTTGAATTTTCAGGATAACCCATCTGGACGTATGAAATCGGCACTATTATGTTTCTTACCACCATTGATACTTTGTATGTTGTTTCCGAATGGTTTTTTAATTGCGATTGCATATGCAGGAATGGCGGCTTGCATTTGGGCAATTATTTGCCCAGCAATTATGGCACTTAAAGTGAGAGAGCGTTTTCCTGAATCCAAATTTAAAGTTTGGGGAGGAAAAGGCTTAATATATGCAGTGATTGCTTTTGGTGTTGTGGGTATTATTTGCCAATTACTTGCTCAATTTAATTTACTACCGATATACCGTTAACTTTTCAATGTTATTATAGCTAACTGGTAAAGGCACAGTGCTGTTTACTGTGCCTTTTTTCTAGAATATAAGATTGATAAAAAATAAATTGCGTATGTGGAATTAGATTTTTATTATAAGTTGTAAAATTTTCATCTGAAAATTTCCCACAACAGTAAAAGCTATCATAGCTTCTGAATATTTATTGATATGTTATGTCTACCTGCTTAATAAAGTTTTCTGCGTCATTCATTGCTTGTTCTTGAGTGGCAGCCTGCGTAATGACGTACCCTAAGCGGCCGTAACTATCTTTTAGTGGCCCAACTTCTATTGGTGTAGGAACAAAATTAAATAGTAAAGGCTGATTGAATAAGAAATTAGGTTTAATACGATTAACCACACCCGATTTACCTGAGGTTAAAAAGCGAATCGATGCATAATTTTTTTCTTTTTTTAGTTGAGGAACATACTCCATGTCTTTTACACACTGGGATAAATAGCAGTGTACTAGGTCGAATCCTGTTGCGATTTCACATAACTTATCAATCATACCTCCAGCGACCCGGGGATTAATTTCAATTAGCTTAACAACATCATTTTGTAATTTAAACTCAACGTGTGCCACGGTATGAGATAGCCCAATATGGTTGAGCCAACTGATTAGTGTTGTTTTAATTTTAGCGAATAGGGGGAACTCACAAGGGAAATCATGACCTATTTCGACGGAATATTGGCCTGTTGTTGTATGTTTTTTAGTAATGCCAAGTATTTCCCATCGATTTTTCTTAATATCCCAATAGGCTTCAGCGCTATATTCATCACCTTGAATAAACTCTTCTATAAGATAATCTGAAGATAATTCATAGCCACGCTGATTAATCCGACATGCCGTTATCGCTTGGATAGCACTGGATAGCTCTATCGGTGTGTGGCAAATAGCCACTTTATTACTTCCACTATCGTCACAAGGTTTTACCACCAATGGAAATGAGAGGTTTGAAATATTTATCTTATCATTAATACTAACAACGCTATAATTAAAACCTTGATGATATTGGCTTAGGATCCTACGAGTTTCTTGCTTGTATCGACATGCAATTAAAGATTTGATGGTGGGAGAAGGTAGATCTAATGCATGAGAAGCTGCCGCCGCAGTGATTAATCGGTAGTCATCAAATGCTACAATACCGTGAGTTTTATACTTCATCGCATGATAAATAACTGAAGCAAGGTTATCGGTATTCAGCTCAACAACATGATCAACAAATTGCAATGGATTGTCCGCAATCTGTTCATAAAAGGTTTTCTCTTTAGTAAATAATATTGTTTGATAGCCAATTTCTTTGGCTATCTTTATTGCCTTCACACCAGTTCCTGATAGATTACACTCCAGAAATATAATCGTTTTCATTACGTTTCCTTTTAGTTAGCAAGCCTTCAATACAAAATAAAAAAATAAGGATTAAAGATGAGCAAAATGGAATGAGAAAGTGTAGTTGGTAGGTGTTTGCAATAATTCCCATATAAGCCCCAAGCGATTCCGCTAATCCCCAAAAAAATATGCAGATAGATAGTGATAATTTTTTGTTTTTAAAAGGGCATTTATCTATCGATAAGCTATTGTTATATGGACTCCAAATCAGTTCAGTCAGTGTAAATAACACGATCAATAAATACATACTTAATGCTGACTGAAAGTTAAATATTAATAGCAAAACAGAGACGACTATTAAGCTCAATTTATAGATGAAAATTTGAAGATCAGTACGTTGAGCTGATAGTAAAGAGGTCGATTTTATCTGTAAAAATATAATAATAGCAGCATTTAAGGCAAATAGAGATGAAACGGAGACATAGCGAATAGTCTCGTTATTATTGACTTCAAAATGGAAGGCGAGATTTCTTAATATCAAGCCGATCATGAAGAAAGACATTGAACTATAGCAAACAAATACTATCCACTCCATAAAAGTAGAAAGCGCTTTTTCTTCATTTTTTGGGTTTATTTTACTCTGTTTTATATTCTGCAAGGTGTATGAATAAAGTGATGAGGCTAACATGACAGTAGCAGGAAGCATGATAATTCCTGAGTAGAAGCCATGATAAAACCAATCACCTATTACACCACCAATGGCAGATGAAATATTGACAGCAACATTAAGTAAAGAAAAGTTTTTGACGCGTTCTGAATGGTTATTATTTTCTGCGATAAAAAGGCTAGTGCATACATTGGCGATAGAAAAACCGGCACCAATGATAGCAGAAGCTAGGAGTAGAAATGAAAAGCTATTAATGACATAAATAGATAATATAGCAACTGAAGCCATAAGATAGCTAAGTATTAAAGTCAGTTTATAACCTATATAGTCAATAATATAATGTGTGAATAATGAACATGCACGACTAATGAATAAGAATATAAATAAAATAATAGCAACATTACTTTCTATCATGTTTTTATAGTTAATCAAGTAAATAGAATAAAATGGCAAGAAACTATAAAATGATATTCCAGAAAAAAAACGTGACGTGATTATTTTATTTATCATATAAACTCTTTATATTTATGTATCTTTTCAAAGATCGACTTTAAGCGCGTGAGCATCTCTTTATTAATATTAGAGCTCGTGACGAAACGGACAGTATTCGATGTCCATGCTGTAGCTAATACTCCATATGTTTTAAGTTTTCTAACCAGATTATCTGCATTGCGGCTTTTTATCATCACAATATTCGTTTCAACTGGATGAGTAAGTTGGCAGTATTGGGAACAAATTGCACCTAAATATTGAGCATTCATATTGTCATTTTCGAGCCTAGCAGAATAGTCTTTTAATTTATTTAATGCAATAGCAGCCATCAGCCCTGATTGATGGAGTGCTCCGCCATACCATTTCCTTACTTTTTTGGCTTTATCAATATCGGTTTTTCTTCCTACAAGAAGCGAGCCAAAAGGAGCACCGATCCCTTTAGAGAGACAAATATTCAATATATCAACATGTTCAGTATATTTGTCAGGTGAAATACCAATAGCGATACACGCATTCAAAACCCTAGCACCATCTAAAAATAAGTGCATATTTTTTTTATTACATAACATTTTTAAATGGCATATTTCATCCAATGGAAACACTAACCCACCATAGGTATTAATACTGCTTTCGATTGAAATAATTTTAGGTGTGGCATATAAATCTGACCAGCGAGCTTTATTATTAATCGCATTTAATACATCTTCGGTCGTTAATATTCCATGTTTAGAACGTACGTTATTGATAACTAAACCACTCAATGCAGAGGTTTGTGATGACTCAAAAAAACACACATGATAGCCGGCTTCAGTAATGAGTTCATCACCTGGATTTGATAAAACGTTCAAACCAATTTGGTTACTCATTGTTCCAGAAGGCATAAACAACGCGCTTTCTTTACCGAAAAGGTCAGCAATTTTAAATTCAAGCATCTTAACGTAACGATCTTCATCGTAGCAGTCATCACTAATGTAATCATAGTTAATGTTGAGTAGATCTTTGGGTTGTAATCTTGTCAATGTATCACTTCTGAGGTCTATTAAATCCATAGATAATTGCATCCCTAATTGTTTTATATTTAATTGTTTCGTGTGTACACTCTCACTTATAATAGGGATAGATTATTTTTATAAATTTATAAATAATATTTTTACAAAACAAGTTTTTATTTTTTATAACAATCGTAATTGTGAGCGGTATCATAATTTATGATTATTAAAGATAATACTAAATAAAAATATTTTAATTACTTGAATGAACTAATGAAATAACAATTAAATTTCTTATTTTAATTGTTATTTCATATAACTAAAAACTATCTAGATAGTTTAATAAAAGGTTAATGTAGAAGATGTTAGCGAATAAAAATATTATACATTTTTATTTGTATTTGTTATATGTGATTAAAGTTATTTATTTTTTGTCACTGTTCTCGTTACGTTAATATTTATATATGTATTTTTTGTTCATTACTTTGTTCCTAGATATTTACCCGCTGTTGGCTTTCTTAGTTTACTAGTTTGCCAAGCTTTGACTACGTTATCCTTATTGCCTTTACCACGCAAAATAGATTTGTTAAATATCTATTGAGAGTAATGTTAATCATATGAGACTTAGAAGTATTAAGGGATCGACTCTATAGCCAAATGTATTTTATCTATCAATTCGCAAATTTTATTAGCAGTAGCTAAAAATAAAGGTTCGTCCCAATTAGAATCTTTGATTATAACTATATGAAATTTACCATCTACCTGAAATGATGGTCTCCAACTAACATCTAAAACATAATTTAAAGGGAATTCAACCTGTAGCATATCCTCTTTTAAAAGCTCGATTTGTTGGGGTAATGGTATATTTTCATCAAGAGCTAAATCATTGAGAATGGGAATTCCATTTTTTCCAAAGTTAATATTTATCATTGTCTATTATTTTCCGTTGTGAAATGGTTAACAATAAATAAAACCATCATAATTATATTTTTTATGGCTTTTTAATGTCAGTATGTAATTTAGGGCAATGATTGCAGTGTAGCCTGTTTCTATTACAGCTCCAAGTTTTTGTCAGCTGTTGTATTATAGGATAGTAAAGGCCTAGTTTATATGGAGCTTAAACAATGAATTACTCATACATTCCATATCTTGCTTAAGTGTCATCCCCCCCTCATTTGGAGGGGATCACTAATCGATACCATTTTTTACACCTTTATGTTCAAATTCTCAGCACTGGCTAAGAGTCCTTGCATCTGCCGAATTTTTTACCATCCCGTTTCACGGTGAGGAAAGAGATACAGCCCAATCTCGTTTGAAAATCCACATTCGGCAGTGAACTGACCGCCACAATGGGAAAGGTAAACAGTTCAGTGCTCTCTTCTTGTAAATCAAATGGTGTGACTTGAAAATGTGCCCTTAGGAAGCCCTTTAATCTGGCAAGAGGACACTGAGCCTGAATTGAGCTCAATAGCTTCAATCTAGCTTTATGCAAAGCAATAAGGCGTTGTTGCTTATTAAAGGTTGCTCCTCTGGTCTTTCCAGTGTCATTATTTGCCATTTATTTAGTTGTAGAGAAACTTAACCGATATTCTAACCTCTTAAAAACGCATACAGACATCATTAATCTTCTTATCTATCCGCTCATTATATTCTAAATACGTTATCACACTCTTTAATCAGAACGACCTTGTCTAAGTTGTGTTCATTTAACGGGCGACGATATTAATTTTAATAGTATTGTTCTTGAGGTTTTTTGTGCTCGGGTGAGAACACATGGGCACTACTTTATCAGCCTGCCACTTCGTATGACGGTTTATGAGAGCGAAATAAAAACAGAAGAGAGTGAGCGGAAAGAGCAATTTTACTGTTTTCCTAAGCATATAGGTTAGGTATGCCATTGAGAATAAAGAGAAATTATGATGATAGTTTATATTTTCGCGAAGTAGTCACTGCAACAAAAAAGCACTTCTTGAAAAACAAGAAGTGCCTTTAAAAACACTGCATTAACCGACTAGGATTAGTTCATGCCGTATTTTTTCAGTTTCTTACGCAGAGTACCGCGGTTGATACCCATCATCAGGGCTGCACGGGTCTGGTTTCCACGGGTATATTGCATAACCATGTCCAACAAAGGCTGCTCTACCTCAGCCAATACCAGCTCATATAAATCATTAACATCTTGATTGTTTAATTGAGCAAAATAGTTCTTCAGTGCTTGCTTAACTGAATCACGCAATGGTTTTTGAGTTACTTGATCTTGTGAATTTACAGTAGCAACGGTTAGTACGTCAGAATTTACGCGTTGTTCGAACATAGTTCTGTCAGCTCTTATCTTTATTTACGCAAAATATTCAAAAAATGCTTCCAACACCTCCAGCTGTTCGCTGGCGTCCTCAATGGCGTTGAATGAGCGCCGGAACTGGTCATCAGGTGCATGTTCTTGCAAATACCAAGAAACATGTTTACGCGCTATACGGGCTCCTTTGCCTTGACCGTAAAAGTCGTGCAACTCCTGTACATGCGCTATCATAATGTGTTTCACTTCTGCCATTGGCATCGGTGGTAACATTTCACCTGTGTCCAGATAATGCTGGATTTCCCGAAAGATCCAGGGTCTTCCCTGAGCTGCTCGTCCTACCATCAGGGCATCCGCCCCTGTGTAATCCAATACAGCTCTGGCTTTTAGCGGGTCAGTAATGTCGCCATTGGCAATAACCGGTATGGCAACAGTCTGCTTAACTGCCCGTATATTGTCGTACTCAGCTTCGCCATTAAACAAACAGGCTCGAGTCCTACCGTGAATGGTCAGTGCTTGAATACCACAATCTTCGGCCAATTTGGCAATATCTATACAGTTACGTTCTTCAGGTGACCAGCCTGTGCGGATCTTCAACGTGACAGGGACATCGACTGCTTTGACTACCGTAGACAAGATGGATTGCACCAAGTCGGGGTAACGTAGCAGCGCTGAGCCTGCAAGCTTACGATTCACTTTTTTAGCTGGACAGCCCATGTTGATATCGATAATTTGTGCGCCACTCTCAACATTAATCTGAGCTGCGGCTGCCATTTCATCGGGATCATTGCCAGCTATTTGAACGGAACGCACCCCCGGTTCATCGCGATGGATCATTCTCAGTCTTGATTTGTCGGTCTTCCAAACCTGTGGGTTGGATGAGAGCATTTCTGAGACCGTCATACCCGCACCCATGTCATAACAAAGCGACCTAAATGGTCGATCTGTAATGCCTGCCATGGGGGCAGCAATAAGACAGTTTCGCAACTGATATTGTCCGATTCGCATAACTAAAGGGGGCCATACTGTGACTGCAAGGGCGCGTATATTACGCATTTTTTTCGAGATATGAAAGGACAAACTTTGAGCAAACCGTTATTTATCACTAACTTTTTTATCTTGATTTTTTCAAAATACAATTATTAGTGTTTAATAACAATTAGTTAGATGATTTTGTAAAAAAATCACTAAATTCGCCGTTAGCCTGTTCAAATCCCAAACAGGATAGAATATCACCAGCAGTTGAACAATATTTGAGCTATACGATAATCTATTCCTGCTTCAATTTCAAAGAAATTATTCACTGATTTTTATTATAAATTTGCTAAAAATGCTTGACACCAGTGATGCGACACCATTCATCTTTCTCTGCGATTGGGTCGATTGCAAACTGTTCACGGTAAGCATCTGCAACGCCTTCTGCTTGGGTTGCTAATACACCTGAAAGCCCCAGTAAGCCACCTGAATGAGGCAGTACGCTGATCATTGGGGCTAGTTCACGTAATGGGCCTGCTAAGATATTAGCGACCACCACATCCGCTTGTAGCTCTTTTGGTTGGTCTTTAGGTAAATAGAGTGATAAACGATCAGAAACCCCATTACGTTCAGCATTATCGCGGCTAGCAAGTATTGCTTGTGGATCAATGTCGATCCCAATTGCTTGTGCGGCGCCTAATTTCAGCGCAGCAATGGCTAGAATACCGGAACCACAGCCAAAATCGATCACTGTTTTGCCTTCGAGATCTAATCCATCTAACCATTCTAAGCATAAGGAGGTGGTCGGGTGAGTACCTGTACCAAATGCTAGGCCAGGATCTAACATTACATTGACCGCGTTAGGATCTGGCACATCACGCCAGCTTGGGCAGATCCATAAACGTTGTCCAAAGCGCATTGGGTGGAAATTATCCATCCACTCTCTTTCCCAATCTTTATCTTCAAGTTGTTCGATCTTGTGGATAAAGCCTGTTTCAAGCAGTGGGCTATTCTCTAATTGCGCTACGACTATTGCCATATCTGTTTCGGCATCATAGAGACCAATCACATCGGTATCACCCCATAAACGTGTCTCGCCCGGTAAAGGTTCGAATACTGGGGTATCATGGCTGTCTTGAAAAGTGACTGAAACCGCGCCACTTTCAATCAATTCATCACCAAGTGCTTCAGCCTGCTGGCCAGTAGAGTTAAGTCGTAGTTGTATCCAAGGCATAGTTAATCTCTTTTACTTAATTGCTTGCGGGCGTAGCCTGCTCATTGGCTGCCGATTGTACTGGATTTTTACCGAAAAGATTACCAATTATAAAGGCAATCAGGCTAAATAGCAGTGAAGGAACAATTGCATGGAAGCCCATTAATTCAATTTTGAATGAGGCTAATAATGCATAGCTCACACCACCGATGACCATACCACTGATGGCGCCTTTACTATTCGCTTTTTCCCAATAAAGACCTAAAACTAATGGCCATAAGAAGACGGCTTCGAGGCCACCAAATGCTAATAGATTTAGCCAAATAATCATTTGCGGTGGATCCCATGCGGCAATTAGCAATAGTGCGCCCAGTATTAATGTTGAAAAACTGGAAATACGTGACAATCTTTTTTCATTGTGAATTTGCTTTGGTGCACTGCTGAGATAAATATCTTTGACGATAGTCGCTGATGATTGGAGTAACTGTGCGTTAATCGTCGACATAATTGCCGCCATGGGGGCGGCTAAGAAAATACCAGCAGCAAATGGGGGTAATACTTGCACCATTAAGGTTGGGATCACTTGGTCAGGGATCGTAAGGTCAGGTAGGATGGCACGGCCTAGCGCTCCCGCAAAGTGCATACCAAACATGAGCACAGCCATCACGATGGTGCCAAGAATAATTCCACGATGAACGGCTTTGCTGTCTTTATAGGAAATACAACGCACTGCGGTATGCGGTAAGCCAATTACCCCAAAGCAGACTAAAATCCAAAAAGAGGCAAGGAATGGGCCACTTAAAATATCATCAGCACCTTCAACAGAAACTAATTTAGGGTCGATAGTGTGAATTTTTTCCACGGCAGCGCCCAGTCCTCCTGCATGATAGATAATAGCTACCAGTAAAATGACAGTGCCTAGTAGCATCACTAACCCTTGCAGTGCATCATTAAGCACACTAGCTCGGAAACCCCCTATCGCGGTATATAACGCAATTGAGACACCAAAAATCAGCAGACCATAGGTATACGGAATACCCGCGGCGGTTTCCAGTAATCTCGCTCCACCAATAAATTGTACTGTCATTGCGCCAAAGAAAGCGATTAGTAAGCTAATACTGGCAAACCAAACGAGAAAGCGGCTTTGATAACGTGCATACAGCATGTCATTCAAGGTCACAGCATTATAACGTCTAGCTAGAATCGCAAATTTTTTGCCGAGTACGCCAAGGGATAACCAAATTGCAGGTAGCTGGATCATCGCCAGTAGTACCCAACCTAAGCCATATTTGTAGGCAGCGCCAGGACCACCAATAAACGAGCTGGCGCTAACATAGGTTGCGGTAATGGTCATGGCGAGCACAAACCCACCCATGGAGCGATTTCCTAAGAAATATTCATTAAGAAACTCACCTTTGGTTCGTTTACGGTATGCGTATACAGATAGCAAAAAAACCAGTACTAAGTAACCAATTAGAGGTAGCAAAACTTCAGTTTGCATCTTTATCCTCCAAAGGAATCTCTTTGAAAATGATTTTGACCATCATGATACATAACAAAATAAAGATGATAGGTAAGATCAGGCACGACCATTCAAACCACAATGGTAGGCCCGTCACACCAATAGTATTACTTGGAAGATAGGCACAGATCACCCAACCAATAAGATAGGCAAGAGTAAGATAGAGTGACCAGCGAGCTTCCTTATTTGATTGAAGAAAACGCTTATCCATACGTATTTCCCCCTCATAAAATAAAAATAATCAGGGATTGTACGATAAACCTAGGGGGGAGTGTAAAAAAAAACGGTCGATACTCGTGATACTTCAAGATGTAGTGCATTGGGGGTAGGTAGATTAACGACGTTTATCTCTGCACTTATCGACCTGTTTTTTGAGTGGGTTAGAGGATAAGTTAGGCTAAAGTGGTGGGTTTTCATACCCATCAATAGTGAGTCATAGGGGTTATGTCATGATAAGGATATGAATGATTAGCAGGATCGACATCGCTAAAATGGCCAAAGCGGTGATATAAAGGAAAATTGCATTATCAATTTTTAAGCCACTATTTTGATAAGCCGATGAAATGTGTCTTTTAAAGCCAATCATACATAGCAGCGATGTGGCGATCACGGCTCCTACAAATGGTAACCATGACGAATCTAATAAACCAAGTCGCAGAAACAATAATGTGTTCACGAACAAAAGCAGCAAAGTACGGCTCCATGCCTGCTGAGTTCTTTCGGGTTGTAAACCTGGATCACGTATCATATGGCATTAAATGAGTATATAGAGGAGAGAAATGATGGCGATGGTGGTAATAAACAATGTCATCATGGTGAGGAAAGAGGTATATCTCAATGGTTCATCGGTGCGCATGGCAATTTCATTTTGTCGCCAACGGTAGAGGGCCATAATCGCCGTAATACCACCAGCACAAGCCAGAAATAGTGATAATAATATCCTTATCCATGGTGTTGCGGTTTCATGCAGGAGCTGTTCAACTGCAATAGAGCCTGCTAACAGCGCTAAAGCTGTTCTGATCCACGCTAAAAAGGTTCTTTCATTGGCTAATGAAAATCGGTAATCAGGCGTTTTTCCAATATTTTTCCAGTTGTTGTGTTTAAGAGACATAGGGGTTCCTGATTTATCCACGCCATATTTCAAGTCGCAAGGGTAGTGACTGTGCTTAGCGGCATTTTGAATTATCTAGAGTGTACATGTTAATTGAAAAGATAAAAAAATACCGAGAAGTATGCGTTCTCGGTATGTTTATTTTACGTCAGTAATACGATCAATTAATCCTGAATACCGAGTTTTTTCTCCAAATAGTGGATATTAGTACCACCTTTTTGGAAGTTTTCATCATTCATGATCATTTGATGCAATTCAATATTGGTTTTAATGCCATCGATAATCAGTTCGTTGAGTGCATTTTTCATACGAACAATGGCGATTTCACGTGTTTCACCATAGGTGATCAGCTTACCAATCATTGAGTCATAATACGGAGGTACGGTGTAGCCTGCGTAAATATGAGATTCCCAACGGACACCAAAACCACCCGGAGAATGGAAACGCGTGATTTTACCTGGGCTAGGCATAAAGGTGTTTGGATCTTCAGCATTGATACGACATTCAATAGCATGACCGTGAACAACGATATCTTCTTGCTTAACAGACAATGGCATGCCTGAAGCGATACGCAGTTGTTCTTTAATCAGGTCAACACCAGTGATCATTTCAGTGACTGGGTGCTCAACTTGAATACGGGTGTTCATTTCAATGAAATAGAACTCACCATTTTCATATAGGAACTCGAAAGTCCCTGCACCACGATAGCCAATTTCAATGCAAGCATTGGCACAGCGTTCGCCAATACCACGGCGAACTTCATCAGTGATCCCCGGAGCTGGCGCTTCTTCAACCACTTTTTGGTGACGGCGTTGCATTGAGCAATCACGCTCAGCTAAATAAATCGCATTGCCTTGGCCGTCAGCCATTACTTGAATTTCAACGTGACGAGGGTTTTCAAGGTATTTCTCCATGTAAACCATATCATTGTTGAACGCCGCTTTTGCTTCAGCACGCGTGAGACTGATTGAAGATTCTAAATCTTTTTCGTGACGAACCACACGCATACCACGACCGCCGCCGCCGCCAGAGGCTTTGATGATCACAGGGTAACCAATACGTTTCGCGATAGCTTTGTTTTTATCAGTATCGCTGCCCAATGGGCCATCGGAACCCGGTACACAAGGTACACCAGCTATTTTCATCGCTTCAATCGCTGAAACTTTGTCACCCATTAGGCGGATGGTTTCAGCTTTTGGCCCGATAAATATAAAGCCAGAACGTTCGACTTGTTCTGCAAAATCCGCATTTTCAGACAGGAAACCATATCCTGGGTGAATTGCTTGAGCCCCTGAAATTTCCGCCGCTGAAATGATGGCAGGAATATTCAAGTAGCTTTTTGCGGATGCTGCTGGCCCGATACAAATTGTCTCGTCAGCCAACAGGACATGTTTTAGATCACTATCTGCCGCGGAGTGCACAGCTACAGTCTTGATGCCTAATTCTTTACAGGCACGAAGAATACGTAGTGCGATTTCTCCACGGTTAGCAATGACAATTTTTTCCAGCATGGAAACGCCTCGTTATTCGATAACCACTAACGGCTGGTCATATTCAATCGGCTCACCGTTCTGCGCTAGGATTGCTTTCACAACACCTGCTTTTTCTGCTTCGATTTGGTTCATCATTTTCATCGCTTCGATGATGAAAAGAGGATCGCCAATATTGACTGTTTGACCAACTTCAATAAATGGTTTGGCTTCAGGGCTTGGTGAACGGTAGAAAGTGCCGACCATTGGAGAGCGCACTTGATGGCCTGAAACTGCTGGCGCCGTTGCCGCCGCTGGTGCCGCAGCTTCTTGTGCTGGAGCTACCGCAGCTGCTAATGCAGGTTGTGGTGCCGCAGGTGCAGAGTAAAACTGTTGAGGTGCCGCCATGACCTGAGAAGCAGCTGAAACTCGACTGATACGTACTGACTCTTCACCTTCAGAAATTTCCAGTTCAGAAATGCCAGACTCTTCGACCAGCTCGATCAGCTTTTTAATTTTACGAATATCCATGGATATGATTCCGTACTCTTATATTTGAATTTAAGTGATTTATGCTCGCTATATTTCAAGTTGTAGTGTTGTTGGCTTTGCTCAATCACACTAGCGATATACTGGCGTATATTCCTAGCGACTTACTCAGCAGCCGCCTAACTACGTCCTGAATTATTTAGAGCACATACTCGTTATAGCTTAAGTTGTAGCGCCTTAAGTTAAGGTTATGGTGACTTCATTCATTCATACTAGTGACACAGTTACCTATGTTTCTAGAGACTCATTCATTTGTCGCCTAACTACAGCTCAAATTACTCGGAGTAAGATGACAGACGGTTAACCGCTGCCTGTAACGCGAAACTGTAACCATCGGCACCAAGACCACAAATCACTCCGACCGCCTTATCTGAGAGGTAAGAATGATGACGAAATGGTTCTCTGGCATGCACATTAGACAGATGGATCTCGATAAACGGGAGCGCAACCGCTAATAATGCATCACGCAAAGCAACACTAGTATGCGTGAATGCAGCCGGATTAATTAGAATAAAATCTACGTTATCCTTTGCCGCATGAATTTTATTGATCAGTTCATGCTCTGCATTGGACTGAAAATGACTCAATTTTACGCCTAGTTGTTCCGCTTCCTTTGTGAGTTTAGACACAATATCTCCAAGGGTGAGGTTACCGTACTTATCAGGTTCCCTTGTGCCAAGTAGATTTAGGTTCGGCCCATTGAGAAGTAAAATGTGAATATCTTCTGCCATTGTGTTGCTAACTCCGACGATATGTCAATAACCCGACAACATAACCTGATGTGGATGGTTTGTCATCTTTTATCATAAAAATATATCAGATCTTTCGTGATAAGGAGGGCTATTATAATTATTTCACAGCATATGACAGCAAAATACTGGTCTTATCAGAGAAATTAACTACATTTATTTTTTTAAATTGTGCGGTAATCCAAACTTTTGGGTTGGCCCGCACAAAACGCAATTATGGTGTTAAAATCTTAACAAGTGTACGCCCTGTAATCTGATTTTTGAGAAATTTCTGCGCGTACTCAACGGACTGTTCTAATGTAATCTCTGAGGTAATTTGCGAATAAAATGATTCAGGTAACAGCTGCGAAAGGCGTTGCCAAACAGCGGGGCGTTTGCTCGCTGGGTAATAAACCGAATCGACACCTTGCAGGCGGATATTACGTAAAATAAATGGCATCACCGTGGTTGGCAATGAAAAACCGCCCGCAAGACCACAAGCTGCGACTGCACCGTTGTATTGTGTTTGCGCTAATATATTGGCAAGCACTTCTCCTCCGACAGTATCAATCGCCCCTGCCCAATGTTGCTTATCAAGTGGTTTAGCTGTTCCAGTAAAATCACTGCGCGCAAGTACTCTCTTGGCACCTATTTTCAGCAAATAATCACTATTTTCTGCTCTACCAGAGATGGCCACCACATCATAACCCAGTTGTGATAACAGCTGGATAGCCGTTGAACCAACGCCACCACTGGCTCCACTCACAATAATTTCGCCTTTATCTGGGGTGATACCTGCATCTTGCAAGGCGTTAACACAGAGCATGGCTGTAAAGCCTGCTGTGCCAATAATCATGGCTTGTCTCAGTGAGAGGTTTTCAGGGAGTGGGGTGAGATAATCTGCGGGAACTCGAGCTTGAGTTGCGAGCCCACCCCAATGTGTTTCTCCAACTCCCCAACCTGTGAGTAGAACGTGTTGGCCTACGCTAAAACGAGGATCTTCGCTGTGATGCACCACACCTGAAAAATCAATCCCCGGAACCATTGGGTATTGGCGCACAACCCCCGCTTTTCCATTAATTGCTAAGGCGTCTTTGTAATTTAGTGTTGACCAATAAATATCAATAATCACATCGCCTGGAGGAAGTTGTTCTGTCGGAATGGACTGGATATTGGCTGTCAGTTGATCATGGTCTTTTTGTAGAATGAGAGCTTGCATACTTCGCTCCTATAATTAGTGAGGAATGGTTTAAGATTAATAAACTCTGTTTATACTTCAGGTATGGTAACTATACTTATTCATACTTCATACCAATGACGGTATTGTCTATGCTTCTAGTGATCTGTTTATTTGTCATCCCGTTACCCTTGAATTATTTGGAGTATATAGCCGCAATGCTTAATATAATTAGTGAGTTGTGACTTGCGCACCTGCTACTATTGTAATTAATTTGTAAAAATGTAATTTTTTCTGGTATAAAACCTATTTTATCGTGCAAAATATCATGTTGCGAAGCGTTATGTTTATGTGTCAGTGGTATTACCTAGGTTCTAGAGTAGATTATTGGACTAACATACAGAAAATGAACATATTTAGCTGTGAAGTCAGTCGATGTGCAGCGATAAAAAAAATAACAAAAGATTATTTGAACTTGTAGTCATAAAAACTTGTCAACACAGGGTGAAATAAAAGACGGCGTATATAACAACCAATACGCTATTATTTATTGATGCGCTTTAAAATTTACGTATCAATAGGCTTAAAATATATTGAGGAACGGCGGGTTAACAACGCTGCAACTTGACGTAAGATAAGTACCAATAGCTATCTTAAAGGTTGTTATCTGCTTCGTTTCAAAAAGAGGCATGTGCAGTATTTGTGCTGTTACAACAGATGGATTAACCATATTTTTAGAAGCTGCTCATTAACGCCTTGAGACAGCTTCAAGTGGTTGGTAGAGTAGACGGGTTTTTATTCGTCCCCAGCTTGCAGGATAACCCTTTCGTTATGTTTAAAAAATTTCGTGGCATGTTTTCTAATGACCTGTCAATTGACTTGGGTACGGCCAATACCCTCATTTATGTCAAAGGACAAGGCGTAAAATTAAATGAACCTTCTGTTGTCGCTATTCGCCAAGACCGTTCTGGTACACCAAAAAGCGTTGCTGCGGTGGGTGGTGAAGCTAAGCAAATGCTGGGGCGTACACCGGGTAATATTTCAGCAATAAGACCAATGAAAGATGGGGTTATTGCAGATTTTTTCCTCACGGAAAAAATGCTACAGCATTTTATCAAACAGGTGCATAGCAACAGCTTTCTTCGTCCAAGCCCTCGTGTGCTAGTTTGTGTGCCAGTTGGTGCAACACAAGTTGAACGTAAAGCAATCCGTGAATCTGCACTGAGTGCAGGTGCGCGCGAAGTCTTTTTAATTGAAGAACCAATGGCCGCAGCGATTGGCGCTGGTTTACCTGTTTCTGAAGCGACGGGTTCAATGGTGGTTGATATCGGTGGCGGTACGACTGAAGTCGCTGTCATTTCTTTAAACGGTGTCGTGTATTCTTCTTCAGTACGCATCGGTGGTGACCGTTTTGATGAAGCCATCATTAACTATGTGCGTCGCAATTACGGTTCTTTGATCGGTGAAGCAACCGCTGAGCGTATTAAGCATGGTATAGGTTCTGCTTATCCAACTGATGAAGTGTATGAAATTGAAGTTCGCGGTCGTAACCTTGCTGAAGGTGTTCCTCGTGGCTTTAAAATGAATTCAAATGAAATTTTAGAAGCATTGCAAGAGCCATTAACCGGTATCGTCAGTGCGGTAATGTTGGCATTAGAGCAATGTCCTCCTGAATTGGCATCTGATATTTCAGAACGAGGTATGGTACTTACTGGCGGTGGTGCATTGCTGCGTAACCTCGACCGTTTACTGATGGAAGAGACAGGTATACCTGTAATTGTTGCAGAAGATCCTTTGACCTGTGTTGCCCGTGGTGGTGGCAAGGCATTAGAAATGATCGACATGCATGGCGGCGATCTATTTAGTGATGACTAAATAATGTCGTAAGCGGGCTGAGGTTATTGCCTCAGCCGCTGCTTTTGCCTATTTTTGATCCTCTGAACTTAGTGAAACTCAGCCATACATGAAGCCGATTTTTAGGCGAGGCCCATCTCTCCAGCTGCGAATTTTTATTGCTGTTATTGTTGCAATAGCGCTGGTGGTGATTGACCATCGCTTTGAGCCTTTCAACAAAATCCGTAACTATTTAGATACGGCGGTTAGCCCATTTTACTTTTTGGCTAATGGCCCACGTCAATTTCTTGATAACATCTCTGAAAGCTTTTCCTCACGTGGACAACTTCAGTTTGAAAATAAAGCGCTGCGTCAGGAACTGCTATTAAAAAAGGCGGATAGCCTTTTATTGGAGCAATTAAAACAAGAAAATGCCCGTTTGCGTGAGCTACTTGGTTCTCCACTACGTCAAGACGAACATATGATGGTCACACAAGTGATCTCTGGTGCGAATACACCTTATCGTGACCAAGTGGTTATTGATAAAGGTGAAAATGCGAATGTTTATGAAGGGCAGCCTGTTATCAGTGATAAGGGGGTCGTAGGGCAAGTTGTTGGGGTGAGTCAATTCAATAGTCGTGTTCTACTGATTTGTGATACCACTCATGCACTACCAGTCCAAGTATTACGGAACGATATCCGAGTCATTGCTGCGGGTTCAGGATGTGCAGATGATCTACAACTTGAGCCCTTACCTGAAAATACCGATATCCGCGTCGGTGACGTTCTCGTGACTTCTGGCCTTGGTGGTCGTTTCCCTGAAGGTTATCCTGTGGCTGTGGTTTCAAGTGTTAAACATGATACACAGCGAGCTTATACCATAATCAGCGCAAGGCCGAGTGCAGAGCTACAGCGCTTACGCTATTTATTGCTGTTATGGGGAAATGAAAATGAAGCCATGACGCCGTTACAGCCTTCAGAGGTTTACCGTGCAGCAAACGAGCGCTTAATGAAAGTGCTCCCTCAAGTTTTACCAAATCCAAGTGAAATTCAGGGGCCGCCGCTACCACCATCAATGTCTCCAGCAGTGCAACCATAGGGAAGGTATAGTGGCTATGGTTAAGAGAGGACGCTAAATGGATGAGTATCGTGGCAATGGCCGCAGTATTATCTGGATTTCTTTTTTCATCGCATTGGTTTTACAGCTTATCCCGTGGCCGGAACAATTTGCTTTTTACCGGCCTTCTTGGTTACTGCTGATTTTGATTTACTGGGTGATGGCGCTGCCGCATCGAGTCAGTGTTGGTACCAGTTTTATCCTTGGCATTATTGTTGACTCTATTCAAGGCTCTGCTTTAGGTGTACACGCACTTTCATACAGTATCATTTGCTACCTAGTCTCTTATAAACACCAGTTATTGCGCAATATGGCACTTTGGCAGCAAGCTTTAATGATTGTTTTGCTGACTGTCATTCTTGATATGACCGTGTTTTGGGCCGAATTTGTATCATCTCAGGTATTATTTCATCCTCAAGTATTCTGGAATAGCCTCGTGAATGGTATTCTGTGGCCATGGCTATTTTTACTGTTACGGAAAATTCGCCGTAAGTTTTCAGTATGTTAAGTTTTTAGCAGCAATTCAATTACCTCTGGAACATCGTTTATGAGTTATATCTATTTGGCTTCAGGCTCTCCGAGAAGAAGAGAGCTTGTACAACTATTAGGACATGAATTTGCAATTTTACGTCCTGAAGTTGAGGAGCAATGGCAAGCAGGTGAAACACCCGAAGCTTATGTACAGCGTTTAGCGCGCGACAAATCGCAAGCGGGTGTTCAAATTGCACCAGAAGATCATCCCGTGGTTGGTGCCGACACTATCGTTGTTCTAAATAACCAAATCTTAGAAAAACCACGCAATGAGCAACATGCACAAGAAATGCTGTTAGCATTATCAGGTAAGACTCATCAAGTTATGACTTCTGTAGCAATCTCTGATCAAAAGCGAACATTAAACACCTTGATTGTGACAGATGTGACATTCCGCGAGTTATCATTAGACGAAATACATGATTATATAAAATCAGGTGAGCCTATGGATAAGGCAGGGGCATACGGTATTCAAGGAAAAGGCGGTTGTTACGTGAGGCGCATTAATGGCAGTTATCACGCTGTTGTTGGTCTACCGTTAGTCGAAACAGATGAATTAATACAAAGATTTTTAGCGTTAGGTGATGGTAAGGAGATGTCATGACCGCGGAGTTATTAGTAAATATTACACCATCGGAAACGCGCGTTGCTTATATTGATGGTGGGATCTTACAAGAGATCCATGTAGAGCGTGAAGCCAAAAGGGGAATTGTAGGGAATATCTACAAAGGTCGTGTGAGCCGCGTATTACCCGGTATGCAAGCGGCCTTTGTTGATATTGGCCTCGATAAAGCCGCCTTTTTGCATGCATCTGATATCATGCCGCATACTGAATGTATTGCGGGTGATGAGCAGAAAAACTTCCATGTGAGGGATATTGCTGAGCTGGTTAAACAAGGGCAAGACTTAATCGTCCAAGTGGTAAAAGACCCGCTAGGGACCAAAGGTGCGCGTTTAACCACAGATATTACATTACCTTCGCGTTATCTCGTATTTATGCCAGGCGCTTCTCATGTCGGGGTTTCTCAGCGTATTGAAAGTGAAACTGAACGTGAGCGCTTAAAAGAGTGTGTTGCCCAATATTGTGATGAAAATGGTGGCTTTATTATTCGCACTGCCGCAGAAGGGGTAGGAGATGATGAAGTTAGGCAAGACGCGGCTTTTTTAAAACGTTTATGGGCTAAAGTGATTGAGCGGAAAAAGCGCAATGTCACGCGAACTAAGATTTATGGCGAGTTAGCATTAGCTTATCGGATCATTCGTGATTTTGCAGGGGCGTCATTAGATAGAATTCGTGTGGATTCTCGACTAACCTATAAACAGTTACAAGAATTTATCGAAGAATATGTGCCAGAAATGACGGCTAAGCTTGAATTGTATCAAGGTAATCAGCCGATCTTCGATCTATTCGATGTTGAAAACGAAATTCAGCGAGCAATGGATCGAAAAGTTGAATTGAAATCAGGTGGTTATTTAATTATTGACCAAACTGAGGCCATGACAACCATTGATATTAATACAGGGGCCTTTGTTGGTCATCGTAATCTTGAAGAAACGATATTCAATACCAATATCGAAGCGACTCAAGCGATAGCCCGTCAGTTACGGTTAAGAAATTTAGGCGGGATCATTATTATTGATTTTATCGATATGAGTGATATTGAACATCGCCGCCGTGTTTTAGCCTCTTTAGAGCAAGCACTCAGTAAAGATAAAGTGAAAACGACCATTAATGGCTTTTCACAATTAGGTTTGGTTGAAATGACGCGCAAACGCACGCGTGAAAGCCTTGAACACGTACTTTGCGATGTGTGTCCGACCTGCCAAGGGCGCGGTACAGTGAAATCTGTTGAAACCGTGTGCTATGAGATTTTACGTGAAATTGTGCGAGTTCATCGCAGTATTGATGCCGATCGTTTCTTGGTGTATGCATCACAATCGGTGGTCGATATTCTCACTGGTGATGAATCTCATGCCCTAGCAGAAGTGGAAATTTTTGTTGGAAAACAAGTTAAAGTTCAGACTGAACCGCTATACAGTCAGGAACAATTTGATGTCGTCATGATGTAGTTTTTAGGTGAAGGAGAAACGGGTGAAGCGACTGCCACGAGTAGTATGGATGACGACGGCTATCGTGCTGCTGCTTTGTGCATTGCTGCTAACAGGGTTACGTTTTTTCTTACCGAACATTAATCATTATAGGCCAGACATCATTGCTTATATTGAAGAAAACAGTGATATCTCCTTACAAATTGGCGAAATTACAGGGGCTTGGCAGTCATTTGGGCCTGTATTGACCCTCAACAATGTCGTGGTTAACTACGCTGATGCAGATGCCAAAGCGAGCCAAATTGCGATTGAGCTGGACATATGGCGCTCGTTACTTTCACTAAAGTGGCGTTTTCGCGATATTACATTCTATCAGCTGGATGTTGATTATAAGATCCCGCTCAGCTTTGAAGGCAACGATCAACCTATCGATAGCGATAGTATAGAAGGTCTGTTTTTAAAGCAATTTAATCACTTCACCTTAAAAAATAGCCGCTTTACTTTTCTGACTCCATCAGAGCAAAAAACGACTCTACTCTTGCCTGAACTCACATGGTTGAATGAGCAAGAGCGTCATCGTGCCCAAGGTTTTGTTAGCTTAGAAACGATTAACAAACAGCACGGTTATTTACAGGTTAAAATCGATGTTCAAGACAAAAATGGAATTTTGAGTGATGGTACGGTTTATTTACAAGCCGATAATATTGATATGCAGCCATGGCTAAGTCGTTGGTTGCGTGAGAATACTGGGCTGCGCGACGCTAACTTTAGTTTGTCATCATGGGTTACGATTAAAAATAATCGTATCGATAGTGGATTGCTGCAATTGCGCCAAGGTGAAGCCAATTGGGGGCAAGCACCATTAGCGCAAAACCTACAAGTCAACGATTTGTTGATCCGCATGAGACGGCAAGGAGAAGGTTGGCTATTTAACATTCCTGAGTTGAACACCCTTAAGACCAATGAGTATATTTGGCCAAATGGCAGTGTTTCAGTGCTGTATCTCCCCTCATCGGCTAAGTATCACCAAAAAGATCATTGGCGGATACGTGCTCAGGATATTGAATTAGAACGATTAAGCGAGGTCTTACCGACATTTTCATTTGTGACCCCTGAAACGGTGCAAGACTGGCAACATCGCCAACCAAAAGGATTGCTGTCCGCTTTTTCGTTAGATATTACCCCTGATCAGCTCGACCATACCCAAATAGATATGGATTGGCAGGATGTCAGTTGGAAAAAATGGAAACAACTGCCTTCGGTCGATCATTTTACAGGAGTATTGGTTGGAAACATGCAGCGTGGGGTACTTGAGGCAAGTTTAGAAAATAGCGAAGTCGATTATCAACCTGAATTTAAAGCGCCTTTTCAGATTAGCCAAGCCGCAGGGCAAATACATTGGCTCAATGATGACAAACAATTCAAGTTGTGGAGTGATGGGCTGGATGTCCAAGCAACTTCATTATGGGCAAATGGTCAATTTAGTTTTTTAAAGTCGAAGCAAACTGATGAAGACGATCTGAGTATTTTAGCCGGGATCCGTGTCAGTGATGCAGGTGATGCATGGCGCTATTTTCCACAGCAATTGATGGGACAAGATCTGGCTGATTATTTGTCGAAAGCGGTTATCGCAGGGCAGGTAAATGATGCGACCTTAACCTTCAAAGGCAATCCTCAAAATTTTCCGTTTTATCGAAATGATGGACAATTCCAAGTCTTTGTTCCTCTTAGAAAAGCCACGTTTGAGTATGATGAAGGCTGGCCTGCGTTGCTTAACTTAGACATCGATTTAGATTTTCAACGTAATGGTTTAGCCATGCGCGCAGACAGCGTTAAGTTAGGTGATGCTACCGCGACAAACTTAACGGCAGACATTCCTAATTATCTGCATGAAATGTTATTTATTAACGCCGATATTGCAGGCACAGGGGCTCAAATTCAGCATTATTTCACCTCGACACCCATGAAGCATTCTATTGGCGACACGCTAGATGAACTGCAAATAGGCGGTGGAATAACAGGTGATCTGTCATTGGCCATTCCGTTGTCTCAAGGTCAAGATGTTGTGGCAAAAGGCCATGTTCACTTGAATAAAAATGATTTATTTATTAAATCAATTGATAGCAAATTAACTGCGCTTAGTGGTAGTTTTCAGTTTAATAACGGTGATTTGAGCAGCGATAAATTGCAAGGTCATTGGTTTGGTCAGCCTGTTGATATCAATTTTTCAACGGCGGACACTCCGAAAAACTACCAAGTGAATGTCGATTTAGCTGGCAATTGGGATGTGGCAAAAATCGCTCAATTACCTAATTCAATCAAGCAAAAACTTTCCGGAACCAGTGACTGGAAAAGTCATGTTGAAATCAAACTTCCTAATTCAGCCGCTGAGCCAATGGCTCTGACAGTCGAATTTACCGCAGGTTTAGACAAACTGAATAGTTTGTTGCCAGCTTTGGATGGTCATTTGCTGAAAGAATTAGCAACAATCACTGCGACGGCTCAAGGCTCAACAACCCACTTAACCATTGGTGGCGATATCGGGCAGCGTATTGGTTTCAATACTGAGTGGGATCTCAGTTCACCCAAACTACACTTAAATAAAGGTACTTTGGCTCAATGGAAAGGGAATGTACCAAAGCTTCCGAACTCATCAACGTTATTAGCTGATTTACCTGCTGTCACGAATAGTGGTTGGCTGCGATTTATCGATACTGTGTTTTCATCGGATCAGACTACTCAGCCAATCAATATTGGTTTACCTGAAACCGTAACGGTGAAGACACCATCCCTGTCTTTAGGTGGGCAAGCTTGGAAAGATGTTGATCTGTCCTTTAGTTTGTCAGCGGTAGATCAGTTAATAAAAGTGTCCAGCGAGAATTTAAAGGCGGAGTTACAAATTTACTCTCAGCAGCCTTGGGTGCTGAATATCGATTATCTGTATTACAACCCAAGCGCATTCCCAGGGCAAGAAACTAACAGTGATAATGATGGTGGTGCATTTAATTTTAGTCACTGGCCTGAAATGGAAATACGTTGCCGAGATTGTTGGGCCGCAGGGCAAAAATTAGGTGAAGTCAAAGCGCATTTGAAACCACAGGGAAATATTTTACAACTGACTGATGGAACGTTAATTAACAGCGCAACGCAGTTAAAATTGGCTGCGGTTTGGCAAAGTGGCTCGCAGAACCGTACGCAGGTAGCAGGTTCCTTGAGTGGTGAGCAATTCGATGAAACAGCCGCCTATTACGGTGTGTTAGTCCCTATTATCGATTCACCTTATACCCTCGATTTTGAGCTAAATTGGCAAGATGTGCCATGGTCGTTAGATATGGCCACATTGGATGGTAAATTGTCGGCTAAACTTGGCAAAGGGGCTATCGCTAAAATGGGCGGTGGGCGAGCAGGGCAGTTATTGCGCTTAGTCAGTTTTGACGCGTTGTTACGTAAGCTACAATTTGATTTTCGTGATACCTTTAGTAATGACTTTGACTTTGATTCAATTAAAGGTAATGCGGTGATCCAAAATGGTATCCTATCAACTAAAGATCTCTATATTGATGGCTTAGTTGCAGATATTGCATTAAATGGGCAAATTGACTTAGTGAAACGTCAAATCAATGGTGAAGCCATCGTTACCCCAGAAATATCTGCTACAGTTGGTGTGGCAACCGCGTTTGCGGTCAATCCAATTGCAGGTGCGGCAGTATTTGCTGCATCAAAAGTATTAGGTCCATTATGGAGTAAAATTTCTGTCATACGCTATCGTGTGTCAGGAAGTTTGGATGAACCAAAAATTGATGAAGTATTGCGTCAGCTAAAGGAGACTCAAGAGTAATGAAAAATGGCAATGTTGCACTTTTGCAGTTATGCAGTGGTAAAAATACTAAACATAATTTGGCACAGATTGAGCAGCAGATTAAACAGTTGCCAGATACTGTTGAGCTAGTATTAACACCAGAAAATGCATTGTTGTTTGCCGATGCAGCAACTTACCGTAAACAAGCCGAACAGGAAGGGCAGGGGCCGCTCCAAGAAGCGATTGCCAATATGGCAAAACGCTACAATGTTTGGATTTTAATTGGTTCTATGCCACTCATTAGCCGTGAAGATCCAGAGCGGATCACAAGTAGCAGTATTTTAATTGATTCCAAAGGAAATATTCAGGCGCGTTATGACAAAATTCATATGTTTGATGTGAATATTGAAGATGAGCAAGGCACATACAATGAATCCGTTATTTATCAGCGCGGCGAACATATTACTGTCGTGGATACGCCTGTAGGTCGCTTAGGCATGACCATTTGCTACGATTTACGCTTCCCAGGCCTATTCCAAGCATTGCGTGAGCAAGGCGCAGAAATTATCTCTGTACCGGCCGCATTTACCCGCTACACAGGACAGGCTCACTGGGAACCATTATTACGTGCCAGAGCGATTGAAAACCAATGCTTTGTATTAGCACCTGCTCAGGTCGGTGTCCATGGGACGCGTCGTACATGGGGGCACAGCCTCGCGGTGGATGGCTGGGGTAAAGTAATGAAAAAGAACGTTGATGCTGTTGCAGCAACGGTTTTAAATATTCAAACAGAAAGTCTGAATGGAATGCGTGAGCAGATCCGTGTGGTGAAACATAACCGCTTTAGACCACAACTGACTTCACTGATTAAAAAATAAACGACAACAAAGAGTAACCAATATGAGTTTAGCTTCTGTCAGCGACCATTTGCTGGCTGCCAATGGTCTTGACCATCAAAAACTGTACGATACACTCGGCCTGTTATCTGAGCGCAAGCTGGATTATGCCGATCTTTATTTCCAATCTAGCTACCATGAAGCATGGGTGTTGGAAGATCGCATCATCAAAGATGGCTCTTATAATATCGACCAAGGTGTTGGGGTCAGAGCCGTACACGGTGAAAAAACCGGTTTTGCCTATGCCGATCAGATTTCATTGATTGCATTACAGCAAAGTGCGACTGCGGCACGTAGTATTGTTGGTGAGCAAGGTAATGGTCAGTCACAAATTTTGACTGAAGTTGGCTATAAGAAGCTCTATTCAGAAGCGGATCCACTGCATAGTCTATCGCGAGAAGACAAAATTGCATTACTGCATCGTGTTGATCAAATTGCCAGAGCTGAAGATCCTCGTGTCATTGAAGTCAATGCCAGTTTAACTGGGGTATATGAGCAAGTGCTAGTAGCTGCGACGGATGGAACATTAGCTGCGGATATTCGCCCATTAGTTCGTATGTCAGTCAGTGTATTGGTTGAACATGATGGTAAACGTGAACGCGGTGCAAGTGGCGGCGGCGGTCGTTATGGCTATGAATATTTCCTTGAAGTTCATCAAGGTCAAGTGCTCGCGGAGCAGTATGCTAAAGAAGCTGTTCGTATGGCATTGGTTAATTTGTCTGCGATTGCCGCACCAGCAGGAATGATGCCTGTTGTATTGGGTGCTGGCTGGCCGGGTGTATTGCTGCATGAAGCAGTGGGTCATGGTTTAGAAGGTGATTTCAATCGTCGTGGCACCTCTGTTTTTTCCGGACAAATGGGTGAGCTGGTGGCTTCACCACTGTGTACTGTTGTGGATGATGGCACTATTGCTGGCCGTCGTGGCTCTTTAGCTATCGACGATGAAGGGGTACCGGGTCAATACAATGTATTGATTGAAAATGGGATCTTGAAAAATTATATACAGGATAAGCTAAATGCTCGTTTGATGGGACGGGCTCCAACAGGTAATGCACGTCGTGAATCTTATGCACACCTGCCTATGCCACGCATGACTAATACTTATATGTTAGCGGGGGATTCTACACCGGAAGATATTATTGCGAGTGTCGATAAAGGTATCTATGCGCCAAACTTTGGTGGCGGGCAAGTCGATATTACTTCTGGCAAGTTTGTTTTCTCAACCTCTGAAGCTTATCTGATTGAAAACGGTAAAATCACTTCACCAGTAAAAGGCGCTACCTTGATTGGTTCAGGTGTTGAAGCTATGCAGCAGATCTCAATGGTAGGTAATGATCTGACCCTCGATAAAGGGGTTGGTGTGTGTGGAAAAGAAGGACAAAGTGTACCCGTTGGTGTTGGACAGCCTACACTAAAACTGGATAAGATGACGGTTGGCGGCACGGCATAACCTATCCTCTAAATAATTTGAGATGCAGGTAGACACTGCATCTCGAAGTATGATGAATATTCGGATATAAACCAAAACCAAGGAAGGAGCTCGATGATGAATAAACGTGTGATTTCTCTGGTGTTGATGGCCATTTTGATTGTTCTGAGCCTGTATTTTAATACTGGAGAGCAGCAAGGGGCAAAGCAGGCAGACAAGCCTGTTACAACAACAGAGCAAACAATAGCAGTTCAAAATGCTCAAAAGATTGACGAGTTAACTAAACAAGCCAATGTAGTGAGTTATCTCCAAAAGCACCAACAGTTACCGAGTTTTTATATCACCAAAAAAGCGGCTCGTGATGCAGGCTGGAATCCTAAGCAGGGCAATCTCTGCGAAGCACTCCCCGGTAAAGCGATTGGTGGTGACCGATTCTCTAACCGTGAAAAACAATTACCTACAGCACCTAATCGTCAGTGGTATGAAGCTGATCTGAACTACAATTGCGGTCACCGAGGAGCCGATCGTTTGCTATACTCTTCAGATGGCATGATTTATGTCACCGCAGATCACTATAAAAGCTTCGAAAAGATCAATTAAGGTACTTGAATGAGTAGTCGTGTCGCCATCTTTAATTTTCAGCAAATAGACAGTATTGATGATTTTTATCGCCAATTTGAGCTGCAATTTTCATTGCCAGTTTGGTTTGGTAAAAATCTTGATGCGTTATGGGATATGGTGTCGGCAGGTATTGAATTACCTGTCGCCATTGTATTTACCCATATTACCGATGAACAAAAAGTCCAATTTGAAGATATTATTGCGATTATGCATGATGGCCATGATTTATGGGGCGATGATCTGCTGTTTGTCTGTGAAAACGCAGATGACAGCCCAAGTTGAGTGCTCAGCTTTTAGGTGAGCACGCGGCATTGATATTTTCAGGTCATGAACGCAGGGATCGCTGCCTTAAAAATATCAATCAGTTCAGGATCCATATAGCGATATTCATCTGGAATATCCAGTACATGTACTGGTTTGTGTTCTAATAATCGAAAAAAGTCGGCCGAGAGCCGGCTTTTATGTTTATGCTCCATAACGAAAATCACATCAGCCCAACGAATAAGATCTGCGGTTACTCTACGTTTTGCATTGCGGCTGGTGCCAGCAGAACGGACTGACCAATCAGCATGGTTGCGCCAGACTTGCTCAGCGGTTGGGCTACGCCACTGATTACGACTACATATAAAAAGAATATTCATTCAATATTTAGTATTTTATCCAAACTTTAGTAAACATTCGACGGGATATTGGAAAAGTAGAGGCGGAAAAGATAGCCATCGAAAGCCCCCTAAACCGCGATGGCATAGGGGAGTGTTAATTAAGCTGATTCAGATAACTCTTTCAGATATTGGAAGATCTGACGGAAGGCTTTTGGTGGTTTATTGGCTTCTCGCTCTTTTTTAGCGTTACGCACTAATACTCGCAATTGTTGCCTATCAGTATGTGGGAACAGAGCGACGACTTCTTCAATCACATCGTCACCATTTTCGACCAATCTAATACGTAGATCTTCTAGCTTATGTAAAATAACCACTTGTTGGTTATGGCGATTTTTTAGCTTATCTAATGCTTCAGTAATGGGTTCTACATCGCGGGCACGTAATAACTTACCAATATACTGTAACTGGCGACGGCGACCTTCACGTTTAATTTTTTGTGCCAGTTCAATTGATTCAAGTAGCTGACTATCAAGAGGAATACGTTCCAGCTCACTTTTACTCAATTCAACGAGCTCAGCGCCCAGTTTTTTAAGCACTTCTGCGTCGCGTTTAATTTCACTTTTACTGACCCAAATGATCTCATCATCGTCTTCTTCTTGCGGCGCTGGGACATCATCCAGCCAGTCTTCAGGCTGTTTGGCCATATCGATTTCCTTTTTACAGTACGTAGCACAGTAATTTACATGACCTGCTACGTTGTGGGTGTTAACATTGAATATATACTATTGTAACTGGGAAAAAGCCCTAATGACTACCCGACATTGTGTGTTGGTGTGAAAAAAGCCGCTTTTACCTTATTTAATTTGGATTGAGTACATGAATTTAACCGAACAAGTCAACGAACAACGCAAAAATTTGGAAGAGGCTGTTGCACAAGCGCTCTCATTTGCCAAAAATCGTTGTGATGCCGCTGAAGTTGCCGTGAATAAAAGCACTGGGATCAGTGTAAGCACTCGCCAAGGTGAGGTTGAAAATGTTGAATTTAACAGTGATGGCGCTCTCGGGATCACTGTCTACCATAATCAACGTAAAGGTAGTGCATCATCCACTGATTTAAGTCCAGAAGCAATTGAACGTACTGTACAGGCTGCGGTAGATATTGCTCGCTATACATCAGAAGATCCTTGCGCGGGCCCAGCAGAAAAATCTCTTCTCGCTTTTGAAGCACCTGATCTACAACTTTTTCAAGCCAGCAGTCTGACACCTGAACAAGCGATTAAATATGCCTCACAAGCTGAAATGGCAGCGCTTAACGTGGATCCACGGATTGTGAATACCGAAGGTGGAAGCTTTAACGGCCACTATGGCGTGCGCGTGTTCGGTAACTCACATGGCGTGTTACAGAGCTATTGTTCAAGCCGTTACTCGATGTCAAGCTGCGTGATTGCTGAAGAAAACGGCGAGATGGAGCGTGATTATGCATATACCATCGGCCGTAGCCTCGATGCGTTGAAATCCCCTGAGTGGGTCGGCCAAGAATGCGCTCGTCGCACCTTATCGCGTTTATCGCCGAGAAAACTGCCTACTATGAAAGCACCTGTCATTTTTGCCGCAGAAGTAGCGACAGGGCTTTTTGGACACTTAGTGGGGGCAATTAGCGGTAGCAGTATCTATCGTAAATCGTCTTTCTTATTAGATAGCTTAGGTAAACAAATTTTACCTGATTGGCTAACGATTAATGAGCAGCCTCACTTAATTGGTGGATTAGCCTCTTCTCCATTTGATAGTGAAGGTGTGCGTACCACAGAACGTAATATTATCGAAAATGGGGTATTACAAACGTGGCTGATGACCTCTTATTCAGCGAGAAAGCTCGGGCTACAAAGTACGGGTCACGCAGGTGGTATCCATAATTGGCGCATTGAAGGCCAAGGTTTATCATTTGATGCATTGCTAAAACAAATGGGAACAGGTCTCATAGTGACTGAGCTAATGGGGCAAGGAGTGAGTGGTATTACCGGTGATTATTCACGCGGAGCTTCAGGTTTTTGGGTAGAGAATGGCGTGATCCAATACCCTGTGAGTGAAATTACCATTGCGGGTAACCTGAAGGATATGTGGGCAAACATTGTGACAATTGCCGATGATATCGAAACTCGTAGCAATATTCAGTGTGGTTCGGTGCTATTGCCTGAAATGAGTATTGCAGGCGAGTAAGCGACTGAGCACTAAAAATACAAAAGGCACTCAACTGAGTGCCTTTTGTTGCTGACGAAGTGGGATAAAGTGTGTTTTTTCCCACTTTGCGTTGAAAACCAATGAGTTGATTTTCCTTGTTTATTTAAAATCAGCTATTTCAAATCAGCTTATTCACAACCGATGTTTACCGATATTAACGGTGAAACTCGCCTGCTGCCTCTGGTTGGTAAATAATCTCCAACACTCTTACACGCGTTTCAACACCGTTAGGCAATGCCCAGCTGATCTCATCATTCACATGTAGACCCAGTAACGCGGCACCGATTGGCGCCATGACTGAAAGCTGTTCAGCACTGTCTTTCAATGATGCTGGATAAACTAGCGTACGCGTGTGCTCTTCATTGCTGATCAGATCAAGGAAGCGAACAGTACTGTTCATTGTCACTACATCAGCAGGAATTTCTTGAGGGGACACAATGTCCGCACGATCAAGTTCATCATTCAGCGCTTCTGCAACAGGGGTATCTGCATAAGCAGGTTGTTCTAACAGAGCATCTAGGCGCTCTGCATCTAAATCATTAATGATAATTGTTGGCTTTGTCATACCACACTCCAATAGAAACGTACAAAGCAAACACCCCCCACCCATGTTAGGTAGGGGGTGCTGCTAATATATATTTACTCGTCATAATTCAAGTTGCACAAGCTGCGGCGTTGTTGACTGTGCTCATTCACACCAATCACATACTGATGTGCTTTTTGAGCAACTCATCACTGGTCGCTTAACGACACCTTATTTGGGGCGCTTAATTGCACTTTGAATTATTCAGAGTGTAAATTCGTTTGTATGAAATATTAGGCTCTTCATGCTTCAAAGGGAAGAGATCGGGATCACGATCTGTGAGCCGTTTTTTGTAAAACAATTGATATTTAGTTCACTACTCATTAGTTGATAATACTAACTTTCATCAAACCCACTTTCAAATAGGTTAATAATCGCGGATAAAGCCTGATGTTCATCAGGGCCGCTAACCTCAATATCAATCGTACTACCTTGTTCCGAGTCTAGCATTAACATGGCAATAACGCTATCCGCCTCGGCCTCAATGTTATTATTATTACGCAAAATTACCTTAGAGTTAAATTTTTTAACTAATTCATAAAGTAACATTGCCGGCCGGGCATGCATACCCAGCCGGTTTTTTAGGGTAATAGTGGCTGTTAGTGCCATTACTTACGCTTTTCTAATGTTCTGTGGCGGGACTGCACGTTTTTGCCCCTTGAGCGGAAATAATCAGCGAGTTGTTCAGCAACATAGACGGAGCGGTGTTTCCCCCCCGTACAACCAATCGCAACAGTGAGGTAGCTACGGTTATTGGTTTCGAGCATCGGCAGCCATAACTCTAGGTAACTGCGTGTTTGATAAATAAAGTTATGAACCTCTGTATGCCTATCGAGGAATGCCGCTACAGGGCGATCAAGACCGGTCATTGGGCGCAATTTCGGATCCCAATGTGGGTTCGGTAAAAAACGCACATCAAAGACATAGTCCGCATCAATAGGAATACCATGTTTAAAGCCAAATGATTCGAACACCATGGTCAGTTCACGCTCGCGTTTGCCCATTAAACGTGTTCTGAGCATTTCTGCTAATTCATGCACTGACATTTCAGATGTGTCTATCACGAGATCGGCACGTGAACGTAGTGGCTCTAGCAGCTCATTTTCTTCATCAATGGCACTTTCAAGTGACAGGTTTTTACTTGAAAGAGGGTGCAATCTGCGAGTATCGCTGTAACGGCGGATCAATGTATTGCGATCTGCGTCCAGAAACAGTAACTGAGGTGAAAAGCTAGAGGGTAACCGATCAAGCGCTTCCTCAAAGATCTCTGGGTTATCAGGCATATTACGCACATCAATGCTCACTGCTGCTGAAATATTACGATCTGCGAGTGAATTGGCCAGTTCTGGAAGCAGCACAACCGGCAGGTTATCTACACAATAGAAACCCATATCTTCCAGCGCACGTAAGGCAACGGATTTCCCCGAACCGGAACGGCCGCTGACAATCATCAGCACCATGAGCTAACTCCCTTTTATTTCTTGTCGGTGATCTTATGATCTCCGATAGTGAATCGATCTTTTGGTTACTTATTTATACATCACTGAGTATATATGAGTAAAATATCAAAAATTCATACACATGTAACCCAGTGATGATAAAGTATCTCAATTATACTCTAAATGATTCGAGGTGCAGCTAGGCGACAAGTGAACGAGTCGCCAGAAGCGTAGTAACTATGTGACTGGTGCGAGTGAACGTAGTCAACAACGCTGCAACTTGAAGCTTGACGAGTATATAACTTACTCGGTAATTATACTATACAGCTCAGCATCGCTTTGTGCAGATCTTAAGCGCTTACAGAATGATTTGTCCGCTAATTTTTTAGCAATTAAAGACAGTGTGTGTAAGTGCGTTTTACATTGATCTGCGGGTACTAACAAAGCAAATAGGAGATCTACAGGCTGATTATCTATTGCATCAAAGGCAATAGGCTCTTCTAGATGTAAAAAAACACCTACCGCTTGAGTGTGCTCTCCTTCTGCGAGTTTGCCGTGAGGAATTGCGATCCCCCCGCCAATGCCAGTAGTTCCAACTTTTTCTCTGGTGAGTAATGCTTCAAATACCGTGTTTTCCGGTAATCCCAACTCGGCGGCAGCCAGTTCACTGATAATCTCTAATGCCCTTTTTTTACTGGTGCAAACAAGATTATTACGTGTACAAGCAGGAGATAATACGGCGCTTAATTGGATTTCTATATCACTATTCATTTTATTGTTCGCTTAGGACTACAAAACCAGCTAGCAGTATACCACTAGCTGGTTTGACCATTTATTTGTGGCTTATCACGATACACGGTGATTGCCCCATATACTCGTCATACTTCAAGTTGCAAGGCTCTTCGTTGAGGTATAAGGGACTACGCTACGCTAGCCGAGTCACATAGTTCATCTATGCTCTCCGTCTATCTTCACTTGTCGCCTACCTGCTTCTTGAATTATTTAGAGTATAAATGTATTAATGTTGTCTCAGTTTTTCTTTGTGTTTGGTTAACTGGCGTGACAGTTTGTCTACCAGTTGGTCGATTGCAGCGTACATATCATTTTCTTCCGCTGACGCATGGAGTTCTGCACCATTAACCTGCACCGTTGCTTCAGCAATTTGCTGAACTTTTTCAACTTTCAACACGACTTGAATGCCGTTGATTCGATCAAATAATTGTTCCAATTTTCTGATCTTTTTCTCAACAGTTTCACGTAATGCAGGTGTGACTTCGATATTGTGTCCAGTAATCTGAAATTCCATACAATCTTCCTTATTTTATTCAATTAAACCAATTTTTTACGTTGGTTTGAGGGCGGAATAGATAACGATTCACGGTACTTAGCGACAGTTCGACGTGCAACCTGAATGCCCTGTTCGGCTAGCATGCTTGTCAATTTACTGTCACTCAATGGTTTTGCTGGGTTCTCAGCAGCAACCAGTTTTTTCACTAATGCACGTATTGCAGTTGAGGAGGCTTCTCCTCCTGTATCGGTACTCACGTGACTAGAGAAAAAATATTTCAACTCAAAAATTCCCCTAGGGCTATGGAGAAACTTTTGGGTTGTCACTCTTGATATGGTAGATTCATGCATATCCACTTGATAGGCGATATCAGCCAGTATCATGGGTTTCATGTATTCATCACCATATTCAAAGAATTCTTGTTGTTGCTCAACAATGCAACATGCTACCTTTAACAAGGTTTCATTGCGGCTTTCTAAGCTTTTAATCAACCATTTAGCATCTTGTAAATGACTACGAATATACTGCGAATCACTTTCACTTACTGAATCTTTTATCAAAGAAGCATAGTGATTATTTATACCTAATTTAGGAATGCTATCTGTATTTAATTCAACTTGCCAGTGTCCGTTGATTTTTTTCACCAGAACATCTGGAATGACATATTCAGACTCTCCGGTATTGATGGATTGCCCCGGTTTTGGGTTGAGAGTCAATATTAAATCTATGGCTATTTTTAGGGCATCTTCTTTTAATCGGGTCAGCTTACTGAGTTGGCGGAAATCACGATTGGCCAATAAATCGATGTGTTGGCTAATAATTGTTCGTGCTTCAGCTAAACCTTCAGTTTCTTTTGGATAAAGAGATAATTGAATAAGCAAACACTCTTTCAGATCTTGTGCAGCGACACCGAGAGGATCAAAGTGTTGGATACGTTTTAGTACCGCTATCACTTCTTCAAGGGTGATCTCCGAATTGTTAATCCCCTCATGTATATCGCTAATCGAGGTTGTTAAATAGCCTGAATCATCAATCGAATCAATGATTGCTGTAGCAATGGCACGATCTGTTTCGGTAAAAGGGGTTAATTCTGATTGCCAAACTAAATAGTCTTGCAGGGTCTGTGTGGTTTCCCCTTGGTAAACGGGTAGCTCGTCAAAGCTATAGTCGTTACTTGTGCCTGATGGCGTGCCAGCGGTATA
Organism: Providencia manganoxydans; assembly: GCF_016618195.1. Classification (NCBI taxonomy): domain Bacteria; kingdom Pseudomonadati; phylum Pseudomonadota; class Gammaproteobacteria; order Enterobacterales; family Morganellaceae; genus Providencia; species Providencia manganoxydans. The sequence continues at coordinate 3,649,675 of NZ_CP067099.1, read as the reverse complement.
AATTTCATCCCAATCAGCGTCAAGAGGCAGCTCATCTGGCATATCATTTTTTTCGAGTGCATCTTTAGTGTCGATTTCACTGCTATCGGAACTCGTTTCGAGGTTATCGAGAGATTCCAGTTCCGAAGCCGTTTCTTCTTGTTCTAGAAGTGGGTTAGTTTCTAGTGCAAGTTGTATCTCTTGTTGTAGCTCAAGCGTAGATAGTTGCAACAAACGGATCGCTTGCTGCAACTGAGGCGTCATTGCCAGTTGCTGACTGATTCTGAGCTGCAAACTTTGCTTCATGAATGATGTTTTCTCCACCTAACACGATAAATTATAGACGGAAGCCTTCCCCCAAATACACTCGTTTTACTTGCTCGTTTTCGAGGATCATTTCAGGCGTACCGTGAGCAATTAAGTGACCTTGGCTGACAATATACGCTCTTTCACAGACATCTAATGTTTCACGCACGTTATGATCTGTGATCAAAACACCTAAACCGTAATCACGTAAGTGTTGGATAATTTTTTTGATATCCAACACTGAAATAGGGTCAACACCAGCAAACGGCTCATCAAGTAAGATAAATTTGGGGTTTGCGGCGAGCGCGCGAGCTATTTCAACACGGCGACGCTCACCACCAGACAACGACTGACCAAGGCTATCACGCAAATGGGTAATGCTAAACTCTTCCATCAACTCTTCAGCACGTTCTTTACGTTGTTCTGAGTTTAAGTCATGACGAATTTCTAGCACGGCCATTAGGTTATCATAAACGCTGAGACGGCGGAAAATAGAGGCTTCTTGTGGAAGGTAGCCAATACCACGACGTGCACGTTCATGTAACGGTAGAAGGCTAATATCTTCCCCATCGATCGTAATTTTGCCTGCATCCCGCTGGACTATTCCGACCACCATATAAAAGGTGGTGGTTTTACCGGCGCCATTAGGGCCCAGTAGGCCGACAATTTCACCTGATTTCACCTCAAGGCTGACGTCTTCAACCACCTTGCGCTTTTTATATGCTTTTGCCAGATTCTCTGCGGTTAGTGTCGCCATAACGATTATTTACTCTTTCCGTTGTTTGCCGCTGGGCCTTTTTCTTGTAGCTGTGATGGCAATAATACTGTTGTCACACGTTTGCCTTTGTCACTAAACGCTTCCATTTGCTGGGTTGGGACAACATAGGTGATCTTATCACCTTTAATATTGCTATCTAACTGCTCAAGATAGGCATCACCCGTTAGTGTTAAAAGCTCTTTATCAACTTCATAGCGCGCTTTCAACGCGTGGCCTTTGATTGGTTTTCCATCGTCTTGTAACTGGTAAAAGGTCACTGGCGTACCAAAAGCCTCAATCGTAATTTTATCTGAGTTACTGCTTGGACGAGTGACGACGACTTTGTTAGCTCTAATATCTATTGAGCCTTGTTTTACCACCACATCATCTGTAAATGTGGTGACATTTTTTTCTAAATCAAGGGATTGCTTGACCGAATTAATGGTCATTGGTTGCTGCGTATCCGTTTTTAATGCGAAAGCAGGCACGCTAAGAGCAAGAATTGCGCTGGCAACAGCTCCTTGAATAAAACGTTTTTTATTTACTTGATTCATTTTTTTGCTCTTCTTTTTGCAGCACGTAATGAGTTTTTACATCTTCAATTAACTCTGCGGTTCTTGAACGTAGGTTACCGCGCATTTTTAAACCCGTCGAATTAAGACCTTGCCCGATGATAGTGACCTTATCATCCGATGAAACATCTTGAGTTATCAAGTTCACCATTGCATTTTGCGTTGAAATCCGTTGAAGTTGAGAATCGGGGCTTAAACTATCCACTTGAACATCGTTATAGAGATAAAGGATCCTATCATTCGTCAATTTGGCTTTTAGTGAACGTACGGTCCAAGTTGGTACACCAGCTTCGTTATAGGTTGTTAAAACAGGGTTAGTGAACCAAGTCACTTTATCTGCTGTATAATTATCAATTTTATCTGATACCAGCTTGTAGGCCAAATCGCCTACTGGATTATAGACGAATGTCACTGAATCATCGGTTTGATAATTAGGCTGAGCGTTGTCGAGCACGTTATTTACAGGTGCTTCAGTATCATTACCTGCTAGGTTCCAACCAATCAAACCAAGCACAATCAATGATAACAGGATGATTAACCACTTTTTAGCGTTACTCATGGATATATTCTTTTAATCAATAACCTTAAATCGATAAGCCTTTAGCTTCATCAAGTTTGCCTTGTGCCAGAAGGATCAGGTCGCAAAGCTCACGTACCGCGCCTTTACCACCACCAATATGCGTAATGTAATCCGCTTTGGGTAACAAGAGGGGATGCGCGTCTGCAACGGCAACAGAAAGTCCCACTTTTGCCATTACAGGCCAATCGATGAGGTCATCACCAATATAGGCGACTTCTTCTTCCGCTAACTGCAGTGTATCTAACAGTTGATGATACGCCAAAAGCTTATCGCTTTGACCTTGGTAAAGATATGTAATGCCTAGTGTTGCTGCACGATCTTCAAGCAATTTCGCTTTTCTGCCTGTAATAATCGCGACCTCAATGTCGGAGGTTAATAAACAGCGAATACCATAGCCATCACGTACATTAAAAGCTTTCAGTTCTTCACCGTTATTTCCCATATAAATCAGGCCATCAGACATAACACCGTCAACGTCACAAATTAATAATTTAATTTTGGCTGCTTTTTGTAAAACAGACTGAGCCACAAGACCGTAGCAGGTGTCCTGAAATTGAGGATCCATAATCATTCCTTTTTTTATACAACGCCAGCTTGGAGAAGATCATGCATATGTAATACGCCCACTAGCTTATTACCTTCGGCAACCATCAGTGAGGTTACATGCCTAGATTGCATTAAATTAAGTGCTTCTACCGCTAAAATATTGGGGGAGATTTTAATTCCACCACGGGTCATGACATCAGCGATTTTGGCATTATTTAGGTCAATACCCATATCAAAGATACGACGCAGATCACCATCAGTAAAAATACCAGCAATATTCATATCGTCATCACAAATTACGGTCATACCTAATTTTTTGCGAGTAATCTCAATTAAAGCTTCGCGTAACGTGGCTGTTTGAGGAATATGCGGAATATCATCGCCAACGTTCATTAAATCACGAACTAAAAGTAAAAGTTTGCGCCCTAGTGCGCCGCCTGGGTGGGAAAGCGCAAAATCTTCAGCGGTAAAGCCTCTGGCTTTCAACAGAGCGATCGCTAATGCATCACCCATCACGAGTGTTGCGGTTGTGCTTGTCGTTGGTGCAAGCCCTAGAGGGCAAGCTTCTTGTGGGACTTTTATACACAAATGTGCGTCTGCATACTTACCCATATTGCTATTTGGATTACTTGTCATGCAGATCAACGGCACTTTAATACGTTTTAATACAGGCAATAGGGCGAGGATCTCACCGGATTCACCTGAATTGGAAATGGCGAGAACGATATCTTTATTTGTGATCATACCTAAGTCGCCATGACTGGCTTCTCCTGGGTGAACAAAGAAAGAGGGGGTTCCTGTGCTTGCTAATGTTGCGGCTATTTTTCGCCCAATATGTCCCGATTTTCCCATACCCATAACAACAACTTTCCCTTGGCAGTCAAATATCAGCTGACATGCGTGAGTGAAATCATCGTTGATATATTGTTCTAAGTTTTTTAGGCCTTCACTTTCGATATGGAGGACATCTTTACCTACTTGCTGAAAATCGATGTTTGACATTTTCTGTTCCATGCGTAGCTTTTCAGTTAATCGGATTAGCGAGCGCGAATTGTATAACGAATACTTATTATCAGTAAGTGCTTTGTCGAATCAGTCAAAAATTAATTGTACTTTAATGAATAAAGGCCGTTGGATTAATATACTCATCACACTTCAAGTTGCAGGGCTTTTCGTTAAGCTATCAGAGACGGCATTCAGCCCGCCTAGTCACATAGTTCATCTATGCTTCCCATCTTGCCTACCTACACCATGAATTATTTAGAATATAAAAGCTTAATCAAGCGGAGGGGATCCGCACCATAAACTAAACTCAAAAAAAGAAAATTGAGTATTCTCAACTGGTAACAAATTTTTAAAGTCTAAGAGCTGTCTGCTTCTATTGTGTAAAAATAATGGTTAACTGTCATTGATTCCCCTGCTATATGTATATATTAGTCATATAAATACACATTTTGAACACCAACGACACATTTAGCACGTTATAATGGTACTAATAAAATCAGGTGCGATATTAGACGATTTTCATTTTATCTTTAGGTAAAATCGCGTGTTTAGCGCTTCAAAAAGATAATATTTATGATGTGGTGAGCTATCAAACAAATGCAAGCACAGACAGACAACTTAATCGAAGTACGTGACATGTGTTTTACCCGCGGCAATAGGAAAATATTTGAAAATATTAACCTTTCTGTACCGCGCGGTAAAATAACCGCCATTATGGGGCCATCAGGGATTGGTAAAACCACCTTGTTGCGTCTTATTGGTGGACAGTTACGCCCAAACCAAGGGGAAATTTGGTTTGATGGTGATAATATCCCCAGCTTATCACGCTCAAAACTGTATCAGTCACGTAAAAAAATGAGCATGTTGTTTCAGTCAGGTGCTTTGTTTACTGATATGGATGTGTTCAATAACGTCGCGTTTCCGTTACGTGAACATACCAAATTGCCTGAATCACTGATCCATACGACCGTGATGATGAAACTCGAAGCTGTTGGGTTACGTGGCGCTGCCCGCTTAATGCCTTCTGAATTATCTGGTGGAATGGCAAGACGCGCTGCACTAGCGAGAGCGATAGCACTTGACCCTGATTTGATCATGTTTGATGAGCCATTTGTGGGGCAAGATCCCATCACAATGGGTGTTTTAGTTAAATTGATTGATGAGCTAAATCAGGCATTAGGTGTGACTTGTGTGGTGGTCTCTCACGATGTCCCTGAAGTGCTTAGTATTGCTGATAAAGCCTATATTGTGGCTCAACAGCACGTAATAGCAAAAGGAACAGGGGATGAATTACGCGATAACCAAGATCCCCGTGTTAGGCAGTTTTTAGATGGTATTGCTGACGGGCCGGTACCATTCCGTTTCCCCGCCAATGATTATCTGGCTGATTTATTAGGGTAAAATAACATGATAGTAGAGGCAATCGCTGCCTTCGGACGTCGGTGGATTGAAATTTTTGCAGCTTTTGGGCGTGCGGGCTATATGTTGCTGCGTTCACTCATTGGTAAGCCTGAATTCTCCAAACAATGGCCGTTGTTAATTAAACAGTTGTATGCAGTTGGCGTACAATCATTGTTGATTGTCGCAGTATCAGGGCTATTTATTGGGATGGTACTGGGGCTACAAGGCTATTTAGTATTAACCACATTTAGTGCCGAAGCGAGTCTTGGCATGATGGTGGCATTATCACTGCTACGTGAATTAGGCCCTGTAGTGACGGCATTATTGTTCGCTGGGCGAGCGGGATCAGCACTGACGGCCGAAATAGGCTTGATGAAAGCAACAGAACAAATTTCTAGCCTTGAAATGATGGCAGTTGACCCACTTCGACGGGTTATTGCCCCACGTTTCTGGGCTGGTTTTATTAGCATGCCATTGTTATCGCTAATATTTGTGGCAGTGGGGATCCTTGGCGGTGCATTGGTTGGCGTTGATTGGAAAGGGATTGATGAGGGCTTCTTTTGGTCTTCTATGCAATCTTCTATTGATTGGCGCATGGATATAGTGAACTGCTTTATCAAGAGCCTAGTGTTTGCATTTACGGTGACTTGGATTGCTTTGTTCAATGGTTATGATGCGATCCCAACATCGGAGGGGATTAGCCAAGCCACAACACGAACCGTGGTTCATGCTTCTTTATCGGTTCTAGGTCTAGATTTTGTACTTACCGCACTGATGTTTGGGAACTAAGTCATGCAAAGTAAAAAAAGTGAAATATGGGTTGGTTGTTTTATGTTGCTGGCAATTGCAGCAATTATTTTCCTATGCCTAAAAGTGGCTGATTTAAAATCGATTGGTAGCCAATCTACCTATCAAGTATCTGCCTCTTTTGAAAATATTGGTGGCTTGAAAGAAGGTTCTCCGGTGAAAGTCGGCGGGGTAGTGATTGGACGAATCGCGAGTATTACCTTGAATAAAGACAACTATGTTCCCGATGTGAAAATTGATTTGCTTAGTGAATATGACAATATTCCAGATTCAAGTTCGTTATCTATCCGTACATCTGGTTTATTAGGTGAGCAATACATAGCGATGAATATTGGTCCAGAAGGTGAAGAGCTAGGTATTGAAACGTTGAAAGATGGGGGCCGCATTGAGGACACTAAACCTGCGATGGTATTAGAAGATTTGATTGGGCAGTTCCTGTACAAGAGTGGCGATAGCCAAGGGGCTGCATCTGAGTCGGCTACAGCACCTGACGCGCCTGCTGCGCATTGATTCGACATTAACACGAATTTAGAAGGAAGAAATTATGTTTAAGCGCTTAATGATGATAGCAATGCTAGCGATTGCACCATTTGCAATGGCGATAGATCAAACCAATCCATATAAGCTAATGGATGAAGCTGCCGAGAAAACCTTTACCCGATTAAAGAATGAGCAGCCGCAAATTCGTAAAGATCCTAATTATCTAAGAACGATTGTTCGTGAAGAATTGCTGCCATATGTGCAAATTAAATATGCAGGAGCTTTGGTCTTAGGTACATATTACAAGAGCGCGACACCTGCACAGCGTGATGCTTACTTCACCGCTTTTGAAGCCTACCTTGAACAAGTTTATGGCCAAGCCCTTGCGATGTATCATGGTCAAACTTATCAAATCGCACCGGAGCAGCCGATTGGTGATAAAAACATCGTTGCTATCCGTGTCACTATTCTTGATCCTAACGGTCGTCCACCAGTACGCCTTGATTTCCAATGGCGTAAAAATAGCAAAACAGGTCACTGGCAGGCTTATGACATGATCGCTGAAGGCGTTAGCATGATCACGACTAAACAAAACGAGTGGGGTGATATTCTACGGAAGCAGGGCATTGATGGCTTAACAAAACAGCTAGAAATAAATGCTAAAGCCCCAATCACACTGGAAGAGAATTAATTTAATGAGCCAAGCACTGTTGTGGGAAGTATCACAATCAACTTTGCGTTTATCAGGCACGCTAGGCAGAGAGTCATTATTGGCGTTTTGGGAACAACGTGAGTCACTTGTTGCTCAAACTGAACAAATTGATGTTTCTGGCTTAGAGCATGTTGATTCAACGGGTTTAGCCATGTTAGTGCGCCTCAAAGGTGAATTTGCAACTCAAAAACGTTCACTCAATATCATTGGTATGAGTGATAACTTAACGACACTAATGGAACTCTATGGGGTTAAATCATTACTGTTAAGTTAAGTCAATTTATGTAAAAAAGGGCGCCTCTGCGTGTTTTTGTGCACCGGAGGCGTTTTCTTTGGTTTAAGAATGGCGATGGATCCTTTAGGATAGACGTCTATTTATGTCAGTAAGCGAAAATTATAAATTGAGTCATATATGGAAACCAACGAAATAAAGCAAGTATTGATGGATAAGCTATCTCTGGATGAGGTGATTGTTAATGGTGATGGCAGCCACTTTCAGGTTATTGCCGTCGGCACCATGTTTGAAAATATGAGCAGAGTTAAGCAGCAGCAAGCTGTTTATGCACCGTTAATGGAGTATATTGCGGACAACCGCATTCATGCTCTGTCTATTAAGGCGTATACCCCCGCAGAGTGGGCGCGTGATCGCAAGCTAAACGGTTTTTGATAATAAAACCCGCGAACAGTATTTAAATTATAAAAATACGAGAGTAACCGAATGGATAAATTTTTAGTTAAAGGCCCTACCCGTATAGAGGGTGAGGTAACAATTTCAGGTGCGAAAAATGCCGCACTACCAATTCTGTTCGCTGCGTTGCTGGCTGAAGAACCAGTAGAAATACAAAATGTACCTAAACTTAGGGACATTGACACGACGATCAAGCTTTTGAACCAATTAGGCACTAAAGTGGAGCGTAATGGCTCAATTTTTGTTGATGCCACTAATGTTACAGAATACTGTGCTCCTTACGATTTGGTGAAAACCATGCGTGCTTCTATTTGGGCATTGGCACCTTTAGTTGCTCGTTTTGGACATGGTGAAGTTTCATTACCCGGCGGCTGTGCAATTGGTGCGCGTCCTGTTGATTTACACATCTCAGGACTTGAGCAGCTAGGTGCGCATATTGTTTTAGAAGACGGTTATGTGAAAGCGACCGTTAAAGGCCGTTTGAAAGGCGCTTGCATTGTGATGGATAAAGTCAGCGTAGGGGCTACCGTTTCAATTATGACGGCGGCAACTTTAGCGGAAGGCACAACCACTATCGAAAATGCGGCTCGTGAGCCTGAAATTGAAGATACGGCGAACTTTTTAAATACTCTAGGCGCTAAAATCACAGGTGCGGGCACAGACCGTATCGTGATTGAAGGTGTTGAGCGTTTAGGCGGCGGTACTTATCGTGTGCTACCTGACCGTATCGAAACAGGCACCTTCTTAATAGCCGCCGCCGTCTCGAAAGGAAAAGTAGTTTGCCGCAATGCATGTCCTGATACCCTAGATGCTGTGTTAGCAAAATTGCGTGAAGCAGGTGCAAAAATTGAAGTCGGAGAAGACTGGATCAGCTTGGATATGGAAGGTAAGCGCCCTAAAGCAGTTACTTTACGTACGGCACCACATCCAGGTTTTCCAACGGATATGCAAGCTCAATTCAGCTTATTGAACCTTGTTGCTGAAGGTGCTGGGATGATCACTGAAACGATTTTTGAAAACCGTTTTATGCATATTCCAGAGCTTATCCGTATGGGGGCGCACGCTGAAATTGAAAGTAATACCGTATTGTGCCATGGCGTTGAGAAACTGACCGGTGCACAAGTGATGGCAACAGACTTACGTGCTTCTGCTAGTTTGGTGATTGCTGGGTGTATTGCTGAAGGTACCACGACAGTCGACCGTATCTATCATATCGACCGTGGCTACGAGCACATTGAAGATAAGCTTCGTGGTTTAGGGGCGAATATCCAGCGAGTGAAATCGGAAGATTAAGCAATTTGATTTTCTGAGTTAAAAACAAAAAAGTTGTTCCATAGTGAACAACTTTTTTGATCTTGGAGCGCAGGTTATCCCGCAGGCTCTTCAGGAAGCTCTTCAATGATGACATTAATATCTTTGACTTCACCATTACGTAAGATTTTGACAGAAGCTCTGCTACCGGGGCGAATTTCAGCGACTAAGTCCATTGTTTCGGCGGCGGAAACTGCGGGTTTACCATCGACAGATAAAATAATATCACCTTGATAAATGCCTGCTTTAGCGGCTGGCCCATTAGCAGCAACTTGGAAAACACGCAAACCTTGGATCTGATCGATATTGTTATTATTGGTTCTAATTTGCGGTAGTTCACGTGCGGTGATCCCAATGTAACCACGGATCACTCGGCCATCACGGATCAATTTTTCCATGATCTTGGTGGCAAGAGCAGTCGGTATAGCAAAACTGAGACCTTCAGAACTGAAGCCTTGGCCTGCACTAAATGAAAGCGTATTAATTCCTACAAGTTCACCTTCGCTGTTAATCAATGCCCCACCTGAGTTGCCTGAATTAATTGATGCATCAGTTTGTAGAAAATTTTGTCGGCGAGTAGAGCTTAAGCCGACTCTTCCTGTCGCACTAATGATCCCTTGTGTGACGGTTTGACCTATGTTGTATGGGTTACCAATCGCCAGTACGACATCGCCGACGTGGGTAATGCGTAACTTATTAATTGGGATCACAGGAAGATTTTCAGCTTCGATTTTTAGCACGGCTAGATCAGTTAACGCATCTGAGCCAACTAGCAAGGCATCAAAGATAGAGCCATCTTGAAGTGCAACGAGGATTTGGTCTGGATTATCAACAACATGTTTGTTGGTGATAATATAGCCATTTGAGCTCATGATCACACCTGAACCGAGGGATTTCAGCTCGCGGCCAGACTGCGAGAAACTCCCTTTAGAGCTGCTGTAGACATATACAACAGCAGGCGCTGCTTTGCGAACCGCTTTGTTGTAACTGACGGGTTCACTATCTATTTTACCGTAAAGCAAGTCTGCTAGCCCTTGGGGACGTAAAGAGGGAACCGCAACAATAATAATTAAGGCGGTTAATAGGCCTAACATGGCTGCCCAGAGAAGCTTTTTGACCATAGATATCGAATTTCAGCTTGTTAATAAAGGGAACTTGAGCATAGCATAAAAAAACAGGTACAGCAGTGGGTACTGTACCTGTTGTACTCTTTTATACGCATCATACTTCGAGTCGCAGCGTTATTGACGTCGCTTATTTGTCGCCTAGCTGCGACTCGAACAATTTAGCGTTTATACTCGTTATACTTCAAGTTGCAGGGTTGTTGACTACACTCAGCGAGTCGAGTCATAGAGTTTATCTAGGCTCCCCGCCTATCTTCACTTGTCGCCTACCTGCATCTCGAATTATTTAGAGTATATAAGGCAAAATTAGTTTTTCATCAGCAAGTACAGTGTTTCACCACCACGTAGTACTTTCATTGCCAGAACAGGTGGTTTACCTTCAATCACTTTGCGGAACTGTTCAATATTTTCAACACGAACATCGTTCACACCAAAGATCAAGTCACCTTTAACTAAACCGACTGCGGCAGCAGGGGATTTAGGCGCTACGCTGTCAATTTGCACACCTTTAGTGTTGTTGATGGTCGCATTAGATAATGTTGCACCAAGTAGCGACTCACTCAATTTTTCTGCTTTTGTTGCTTCGCCTTCGTCATTTTCTAAAACGACTTTAACATCCAATGGTTTACCTGAGCGGATCAGACCAATGGTGATTTCTTTACCAATTTGGCTCGTACCAATTTTGGCTCTTAATTCAGCGAAACTATTGATGCGTTTACCATCAACAGATACTAATACGTCACCTGATTTGATACCGGCTTTAGCAGCAGAAGACTTAGGCAATACTTCACTAACGAATGCGCCACGTTGCGCATCGATATTGAATGCTTTAGCGATATCGGAATTCATTTCAGTACCTTTGATACCTAAAATGCCGCGTTTCACTTCGCCATGCTTGATAAGCTGCTCACTGAGGTTTTTCGCCATATTACTTGGGATAGCGAAACCGATACCGATATTACCGCCACCCGGCGCTAATATTGCAGTATTAATACCGATCAATTCACCATTGAGGTTAACCAGCGCACCACCTGAGTTACCACGGTTAATTGAAGCATCTGTCTGGATAAAGTTCTCTAATCCTTCAAGGTTTAGACCACTACGACCTAGCGCTGAAATAATCCCAGAAGTTGCAGTTTGGCCTAAACCAAATGGGTTACCAACCGCAACAGCGAAATCACCAACACGTAATTTATCAGAATCAGCCATGCTAACCGCGGTTAGATTTTTGATATCTTTTGCATTGCTGATTTTTAGTAGGGCAATGTCAGTTTGTGCGTCTTTACCAATCAGTTTAACGTCAATTTCACGTCCATCATTTAACTGAATTTGGATTTTATCCGCGCCATCAATAACATGGTTATTGGTTAGGATATAGCCTTGTGCTGCATCAATGATGACACCAGAACCTAAACCTTCAAATGGTCTAACACTTTGTTGTTGTGAAGGAACATTTGGGCCAAAAAAGAATTTCAGCTCTTCAGGGATCTGTTGGTTTTGTACTCGAGTACCTGACACATGGATATTAACAACAGCAGGCAGAACTTTTTCCAACATAGGTGCCAAGCTAGGCATATTCTGGCTTTGTGCGGTCGCAGGTAATGTTGCTGGTAAAGCCGCACTGCTTACAGAAGGTAATACTGAAAGGGATAACCCTAGACTCATTGCCGCAGCAGTGAGAAAGAAATTTTTTCTTTTCATCATTCCGTAGATTCTCTCAAGAATAAAACTTATCAGGTTGTAGCTGAGCTACACTAATCACGATATTTGCTGATAACTATGACCATGGATTATGCGCAAAAGTTCAGATAACGGATAGTGAATATCCATTCTTTTACATCTATTTACATGACATGTTGATGGGGTTTTAATTTCTATACATTTTTGAAATAAAAAGAAATATTTCAAATGAAATCATATCGCGTTGACTATATTTAATCGATGATTTTATAGCATTAAATATGTTGTTTTTATGTATATGGAAAACGATATTTGGTATTGAATTGCTGAGCTATTCACCAGTAAGTGGAGCTACTGGTGAATAGAATAGATTACTTCTCTTTTTCGTCGATAGGACGAAATAGGCCTGATGCACCATCAGAGTAATCTCTTGGTGGCATTTTGACTGGCGCTTGATCATTATCAGCCTCTGACTCTGTTAGGCGATAATTAAACGGATTATCTTGCGCTGGCATATCTGGCATCAGTTCAGAAGAGCTTTGTGCCATATGTTGATATAGCTGACGGTAGTCACGGGCCATATTATCAAGTAGCTCAGCACTGCGAGCAAAGTGGCCAACGAGCTCTTTACGATACTCTTCTAGTTCCGTGCTTTTTTTGTCTAATTCAGCTTGTGCTGTCTTTTGTTGGCGAAGTTTTGGGTTTCCATAACGAACGACTAATGCGCCGATAATGAAACCAATAACTAGTCCAATTAGTGCATACTCCCAGGTCATGCTGACTCCTTCGTTTACTTCACTGTTCGCAGAAATTAAGCTTGGCTATTTATTATTATACCTGTTAACGAGTGGAATACTAAGGCAAAATTTCTTACTCTTTTATATTCGTCATTCTTCAAGATGTAGGGCTTTCCGTTAGGGGATGGTAGCGCCCCTCAGCTAGCTGATTCACAGAGTTTATCTATGCTCGCGGTCTCTTTTGGCTAGCCGCCTACCTGCATCTCAAATGATATCGAGTACAGTACTCGTTAACTAAACGTTAAATAATAAATGAATCTGGTTATAATGGAGCCAGTGTATACCATATAACGGTAAAAAAACCGAAAATTTTTTAAGGATTATTCAGTTAATGTCGCCGATGACCCCCATTATGCGCTATCAACAAGCCCTTGCTGAAGGTAACTATCAGCCTGATGACGTACAGAAGCGTGCTGTTGAACGTTTAAATGAAATTTATCTACAGTTGGTCGCAACATCCTCTTCAAATGAACAAAATGAGAAGCCTTCGGGTTTAAAGGAGCGTTTAGGTCGTTTGCTAGGTAAAAAACATGTCAATACACAAGAGCCTGTGAAAGGGCTATATATGTGGGGTGGCGTAGGGCGTGGTAAAACGTGGCTGATGGATATGTTCTATGAAAGCTTACCGGGTGACCGCAAACTGCGTTTGCACTTTCATCGATTTATGAAAAAAGTCCAAGAAGACTTGATGGCTTTGCAAGGGCAAGAAAACCCATTAGATATCATTGCCGATGAATTTAAAAAGCAAACCGATATTTTGTGTTTTGATGAATTTTTTGTTTCTGACATTACGGATGCCATGATATTAGGCACCTTACTTGAAGGGTTATTTGCGCGTGGTATCGCATTAGTCGCCACATCAAATATTATCCCTGATGATCTTTACAGAAATGGCTTGCAACGTGCCCGTTTTTTACCTGCGATTGAGCAAATTAAAAAATATTGTGAAGTCATGAATGTTGATGCAGGCGTTGACTACCGTTTACGTACATTGACCCAAGCGCATCTTTATCTTTATCCAATTAATGATGAAAGTCGTCAGCATTTAAATGAAACCTTTATTAAATTAGCGGGTAAGCAGGGGCAACAAAATCCTGTTTTGGATGTAAACCACCGTAAAATGCAGGCGATAAGCTCCGCAGAAGGCGTGTTAGCGATTAGCTTTAAAGCGCTTTGTGAAGAACCTCGTAGTCAAAATGACTATATCTATCTGTCGAATTGCTATCATACCGTTTTGTTGTATGACGTCCCCGCTCTAGGCGTTAAAGAAGAAAACTCGGCTCGACGCTTTCTCGCCCTCGTTGATGAGTTTTATGAGCGTAAAGTAAAGCTGATTATTAATGCGCAAGTGCCTATGGAACAGATTTATCAAGGTAGTTTGCTTACGTTCGAGTACCAGCGTTGCTTATCACGTTTGCAAGAGATGCAAAGTGAAGAATATTTAACAATACCGCATTTATCTTAAATGATATACTCGTCATACTTCAAGTTGCAGCGGTGTTGACTACATTCAGCTAGCCGAGACACATAGTTTATCTATGTTCCCCGACTATCTTCACTTGTCGCCTACCTGCAACTCGAATTATTTAGAGTATTTTAGAGTATATAGAATATAGAGATGATCGGTATTTGTACAAAAAGGCAGCGAATCTTCTTAATGTAATGAAAAAAATGTGTTTGGGGGTCGATTTTTGTTGCTGACTTCTCTATAATCTTGCGACCCCACGTTACAGCGATATTTTTTATTTCCCAAGAAATTTCGCATAATGCCGGCTAGGCTGCTCGAAGGGGTGGGTTTGCTGGACAAGAGTCGTGTGAACCTCACAAAGTTTATGAACATGAGTGTTCACCAACGTGTAACTTTAATATTGGGTAAGTTTTAATGAAAACTTTTACAGCTAAACCAGAAACCGTAAAACGCGACTGGTATGTTGTTGATGCAGATGGCAAAACTTTAGGCCGTCTTGCAACTGAAATTGCTAGCCGTCTGCGCGGTAAGCATAAAGCGGAATATACTCCGCATGTGGATACTGGTGATTACATCATCGTTCTGAATGCAGAAAAAATTGCTGTTACCGGCAAAAAACGCGAAGACAAAATCTACTATCGCCACACTGGCCATGTAGGTGGGATCAAGCAAGCAACTTTCGAAGAAATGATTGCTCGCAATCCTGAGCGTGTGCTTGAAATCGCGGTTAAAGGCATGTTGCCAAAAGGACCTCTGGGTCGTGCAATGTACCGTAAACTGAAAGTTTACGCAGGTAATGAGCACAACCACGCGGCTCAACAGCCGCAAGTTCTTGACATTTAATCGGGATTATAAGCAATGGCTGAAAATCAATACTACGGCACTGGTCGCCGCAAAAGCTCATCTGCTCGTGTCTTTATTAAGCCGGGTAGCGGTAACATCACAATCAATCAGCGTACACTGGAACAATACTTTGGTCGCGAAACTGCGCGCATGGTAGTTCGTCAGCCGCTAGAGTTGGTTGAAATGTTGGAAAAACTGGATCTGTACATCACTGTTAAAGGTGGTGGTATTTCAGGTCAAGCTGGCGCAATCCGTCACGGTATCACTCGTGCACTGATGGCTTATGATGAGACTCTTCGTTCTGATCTGCGTAAAGCTGGTTTTGTTACCCGTGATGCGCGTTCTGTTGAACGTAAGAAAGTGGGTCTGCGTAAAGCACGTCGTCGTCCACAGTTCTCCAAACGTTAATTTATTGCCTTTTGGGCATAAAATTGATGAAAAAACCCGTCTTTATGGCGGGTTTTTTATTGGCTGTAATTTATGATTATTAAGCTCAGTAAGTAATACACTCTATCTATGCGTCTCACCTCTTCATCTTGAAAGAATGATTGGTTTCTAGATAATATTTTTGGCACATAAATGCGTTAGTAATGCTTTGCGTAAGTGATACTTTGATCCAGAATTAAAATTCTTCGAGAGTATTTCTGATAGTGTCACATGACTGAAAACACGATCGTGCATAATTCAATGGAGGAACAAATTAACCGCTAGGTTATGCAACGGCAATTTTACTTGTGCAGTGTTAAAAAATTAAATAAAAAGGGAATATAATTAAGAGAAGGTTATTTTTATCTATACTGTCTAGATAATCCATGACAACCTTGGAGCCTTGTTTAGGGTTTTTAGA
Organism: Providencia manganoxydans; assembly: GCF_016618195.1. NCBI lineage: Bacteria > Pseudomonadati > Pseudomonadota > Gammaproteobacteria > Enterobacterales > Morganellaceae > Providencia > Providencia manganoxydans. Next base: position 3,633,772 of record NZ_CP067099.1, on the reverse strand, counting down.
CTGAATGATTTTATATTTTTAGTGTAATAGTCTAAAATGTGGTTATCGATATAAATTAAGTAATATTTAGTTATGATTTTTTCATCTGTGTCACCCTAAGTTGTACAAAATCTGCTAGAATATGCGACTGCTTTTTATTTTCTAATTTCTCGCTGTATTAATGCGAGAGGGTTGTGCTGGCTTTCATTAAGGATAAATGAAGGTTTTGGCACAGGGGATTTTAATGGGCAAACAGGTAATGATTGCAAATCAGTTACAGTTTAGCTCATTTTTATGCAACTTGGAGGTTTTAATGGCTGTCGCTCCTAATAAACGTTCGGTAATGACATTATTTTCAGGCCCAACCGACATTTTTAGTCATCAAGTCCGTATTGTTTTGGCTGAAAAAGGGGTTAGCGTTGAGATTGAGCATGTCGAACAAGGTCATCTGCCTCAAGACCTGATTGATCTAAACCCATACCAGAGTGTGCCTACTCTTGTTGATCGTGATCTGACCCTATATGACCCACATATTATCATGGAATATCTTGATGAGCGTTTCCCTCATCCTCCATTGATGCCTGTCTATCCGGTTGCGCGAGGTACAAGTCGCCAACTGATGCATCGTATAGAAAAAGATTGGTACTCTTTGATGAGCAAAATTGAGAAGGGTACTGCACAAGAAGCGGATAATGCACGTCGCCAATTGGCTGAAGAACTCATCGCTGTTTCTCCTGTTTTTGCTGAAATGCCTTTCTTTATGAGTGATGAATTCAGCTTAGTTGATTGTTATTTAGCGCCACTATTATGGCGTTTGCCAGTACTTGGTATTGAGCTAAAACCATCTAGCAGCAAACATCTGCAAATGTATATGCAGCGCGTTTTCGAACGTGACGCATTCTTAGCTTCATTAACTGAATTAGAACGCGAAATGCGTCTTTCGGCACGAGGCTAAGTGGCATGATGGAAATGGCGCCTATGACACCTCGACGCCCTTATCTATTACGAGCACATTATGAATGGCTGCTCGATAATGATATGACACCGCATTTGGTGGTTGATGTCACAGTTCCAAATACCCTCGTTCCAATGGAATTTGCGCGTGATGGACAAATTGTTTTGAACGTCGCCCCACGTGCTGTAGGCAACTTTGAGATCACCAATGACGAAGTCCGCTTCAATGCGCGGTTTGGCGGCGTACCTCGTCAGGTATATGTTCCGATGGCCGCGATTATTGCAATTTATTCACGCGAAAACGGTGCGGGTATGATGTTTGAACCTGAAACCGCTTATGAAGAGCAACAATCTGCGGAGCTTGAAGTGGTTGAGAGCAATCCGGCAGAAGGTATCACGTTAGTTCATGAGTCTGAACCCGAGAGCGATGAACATTCATCATCTGATGATGAACCAACGCCACCCCCGAAAGGTCGGCCGTCTCTTCGAGTTATCAAGTAGTATTGGGTCTCAAAAATGTTAGGCAGAGGATACCCCTCTGCCTTTTTACGTTAAACACCCATAAAACACAATATACCATCAGCGGCTTTACGGCCTTCTGCAATCGCAGTCACCACTAAATCAGAGCCTCGAACGATATCACCACCAGCAAATATTTTCGGATTTGATGTTTGATAAGACATCAATTCATCACTATTGGCAATGATACGCCCTTGATTATCTAACTGAACGCCATGATCAGCGAGCCATGGCATCGCGTGTGGGCGGAAGCCAAATGCAGTGATGACGGCATCAGCAGGGAGTAAATATTCTGAGCCTTCAATAGCTTCTGCTTGGGCTCGTCCTCCGTTGGTGGTAACCATCTGTGTTTTGATGACCTTTACGCCACAGACATTCCCTTGTTGGTCAACTTCAATACTGATTGGCTGTAAGTTAAATAGAAATTCAGCACCTTCTTCACGGGCATTTTTCACTTCTCTTGGTGAGCCAGGCATGCTTGCTTCGTCACGACGATAGGCACAGCTGACTTTTTTAGCGCCTTGGCGAATAGCTGTTCTTACGCAATCCATCGCTGTGTCACCCCCTCCAAGTACGATAACTCGTTTATTTTTAAGGTCGATATAAGGCGCATCAGGTTGATTGTCGAATTCCATCAATTGACGTGTATTGGCAATAAGATAAGGTAAGGCATCATGAACACCTTTAGCATCTTCGTTAGCTAATTGTCCTTTAGTCGATTGATAAGTGCCTGTGCCAATAAATACCGCATCATATTCATCGATTAGGCTATTTAAAGAGATATCTTTTCCAACTTCAGTGTTGAGTTTGAATTCGATCCCCATTGAAGTAAAAATTTCTCTTCTGCGGATCATAATTTCCTTTTCGAGTTTGAACGCTGGAATACCAAAAGTGAGTAATCCACCGATTTCTGGGTGGCGATCATAGACCGTGGCTTGCACACCATTGCGCGCTAATACATCTGCACAAGCGAGCCCTGCGGGTCCTGCTCCAATGATTGCTACACGTTTGTTTACTGGGACAACATGGGATAGGTCTGGGCGCCAGCCCATAGCAAATGCGGTATCGTTTATATAACGTTCGATATTACCGATGGTAACAGCACCAAAGTCGTCATTTAACGTACAAGCACCTTCGCAGAGACGATCTTGGGGACACACTCGCCCACAGACTTCAGGTAAACTGTTTGTCTGATGAGAAAGCTCCGCAGCTTCGATAATACGTCCCTCATTCGCTAATTTGAGCCAATTAGGAATGTAGTTATGAACAGGACATTTCCATTCACAGTAAGGATTGCCACAGGAAAGGCAGCGATCGGCCTGTGTTTGTGCTTGAATGGCACTGAACGGTTCATAAATTTCAACAAATTCAATTTTGCGTACGTTCAACGTCTTTTTTGGCGGATCAACGCGCTGTAAGTCGATAAATTGATAAACATTTTGGCTCATTTTTCTCTCCTTACTGTGCTTGAACGCGTAATTCGGCGGCTGAACGACTACGGTGTCCAAGTAGTGCATTGACGTCACTTGATTTTGGTTTGACTAATGCAAAACGGCTTACCCAATTTTCCCAGTCCGCTAAAATGGTTTCACCACGAGCTGAGTGAGTTAAGCGAACGTGTTCGGTAATTAGCCCGCGTAGGTGTTCTGCATGGATGGGTAAATCATTCACTGATAATAACTCAACCATTTCATTATTGACTCTACGCGAAAAATTTTCTTCCTCATCAAGTACATAAGCAAAACCGCCAGTCATCCCTGCACCAAAGTTGATCCCCGTGTTTCCGAGTACACACACGATACCGCCTGTCATATATTCACAGCCATTATCGCCAATGCCTTCAATGACCGCGGTTGCACCTGAATTACGAACGGCAAAACGCTCGCCTGCCAGTCCAGCGGCATACAGTTTACCGCCTGTGGCACCATATAAACAGGTGTTACCTGCAATGGTGGTTTTATGGGTTGCAAATGAAGAACCAACCGGTGGGCGGATCGCGATTATTCCCCCTGTCATGCCTTTGCCTACATAGTCATTAGCATCACCGGTTAAAATCAGTTCAACACCACCTGCATTCCATACACCGAAACTTTGCCCTGCGGTACCTGTAAAACAAAATTGTAATGGCGATGCTGCAAAACCTTGATCACCAAAGCGGCGAGCGATTTCACCTGATAAGGCAGCACCGATTGAGCGGTCGGTATTCATAATGTCATAGAAAAAGGTTTTTGATTGTTTTTTATCCAAATAAGGTTTGGCATCATGCATAATGCGTTGATTAAGTCGCCCCTCATCAAAAGGAGGGTTGTTTTCGGTACAAAAAACGGCAGCGCCGGCATGAGGTTCACTAGTTTCTAATAGGCTCTGTAGGTTAATTTTGCTTTGTTTTGCCGTTGTGCCTTCAATAATTTCAAGCAAATCAGTACGACCGATTAAATCAGTGAGTTTGGTAACACCCAATTTAGCCATAAGTTCGCGTGTTTCTCTGGCAATAAAGCGGAAGTAGTTGATCACACGTTCAGGCAAGCCATGATAGTGGTGTTGGCGCAATGTATCATCTTGAGTTGCAACACCTGTAGCGCAGTTATTGAGATGGCAGATCCGTAAATATTTGCAACCAAGGGCAACCATTGGGCCAGTCCCGAAACCAAAACTTTCAGCACCTAAAATAGCCGCTTTGATGATATCTAACCCTGTTTTTAAGCCCCCGTCGGTTTGTAAACGGATTTTATGACGTAAGCCATTAGCGACTAATGCCTGCTGAGTTTCAACAAGGCCGAGTTCCCACGGGCATCCTGCATATTTAACGGATGATATAGGGCTAGCACCGGTTCCGCCATCGTAACCTGCAACAGTGATTAAGTCTGCATAGGCTTTTGCAACTCCTGTTGCAATAGTGCCGACACCTGGCTCAGATACCAGTTTTACGGAAATCAATGCATTAGGATTGACTTGTTTAAGGTCAAAAATCAGTTGTGCTAAGTCTTCGATTGAATAAATATCATGATGTGGTGGCGGTGATATTAATGTTACCCCCGGCACTGAGTAACGTAAACGTGCGATATAAGGGGTGACTTTATCACCGGGTAATTGACCGCCTTCACCCGGTTTTGCACCTTGTGCCACTTTAATTTGGATAACGTCTGCATTCACTAAATAGGCAGGGGTCACACCAAAGCGACCTGAAGCCACCTGTTTGATGCGTGAACGTTTTTGTGTGCCATAACGAGCAGGATCTTCACCACCTTCACCTGAATTGGAAAAGCCGCCCAGCGTATTCATTGCGATGGCTAATGCTTCATGCGCCTCTGGGCTTAGTGCACCAATCGACATCGCGGCAGTATCGAAACGTGAGAACAAGGCTTCTTCGGGTTCAACATCATCCAAAGAAATCGCCTTAGTGTTGGTTTTTAAGTTCAGTAGATCACGAAATGTCGCCGCAGGGCGGTTATTTACCAATTGTGCATATTTTAGATAATCAGCGTAATCGCCGCTATGCACAGCTTGTTGCAGCGTTTTCACGACATCAGGGTTATAAGCGTGGTACTCGCCATTATGCATATATTTGAGTAAGCCACCTTGTTCTATAGGTAGCCGTGGTAACCATGCTTTACGTGATAAATTAAATAAATCTAATTCAAAGTCACTAAAGCTAGCCCCACTAATTCGGCTAACAACGCCATCAAAACACAATTGGGTGACTTCTTCATGTAGCCCAACAGCCTCAAATAACTTAGCACAACGGTATGAAGCAATTGTCGAAATGCCCATTTTCGACATGATTTTATATAGTCCCTTGTTGATGCCATTGCGATAATTTAATAGCACTTTATTGAGTGGCTTATCAAATAATTGGCTTTCGGACATGGCAGCTAAGGATTCATAGGCTAAGTAAGGATAAATGGCAGTTGCACCAAAACCGAGCAGTACGGCGAAATGGTGCGGATCTCTCGCGCTGGCGGTTTCAACGATTAGGTTAGCATCACAGCGCAAATTATTTTCGACTAAACAATGCTGTATGGCTCCCACAGCCATAGCTGCTGGGATTGGTAGGCGTTCAGGCGAAATTTGGCGATCAGAAAGGACTAACATGACTGCGCCGTCTCGTACTTTTTGTTGCGCCTCTTGACAGAGTTGTTCAATCGCTTGTTTTAAAGAGTAAGCCGAAGGCTGATAAGTGATTTCAACCGTTTCTATTTTGTAATAACGGCTATCTTGTTGATGTAATTGTTGAAAATCAGAATAGAGTAAAATGGGAGATTTAAAACTGAGCCGATGAGTTTGACCTTCAGCTTCACAGAACACATTCATTTCACGACCAATACAAGTGGCAAGTGACATGACATGTGCTTCCCTTAGTGGATCTATCGGGGGATTGGTTACCTGAGCGAATAGCTGCCTAAAGTAGTCATAGAGTACACGGGGGCGCTGCGAGAGTACCGCGAAAGGTGTATCATCACCCATCGAACCAGTTGCTTCTTGACCATTTTCACCAAGCACCCGAATGACTTGCTCAAGTTCCTCGCTGGTATAGGCAAATTGTTTTTGATAAGTAGCCAGTGTTTGGTTATCCATCGAACGTTGCCCTACCGCATTTTGCTCTTGTTTCATTGATTCATATGGCGTTAAACGGATAACGTTTTTTTCTAGCCATAACTTATATGGATGGCGGCTTTTTAGATCATTATCTGTGTCTGCACTATGAAGGATCCGTCCTTCTTGGGTATCGATCAGCATGAGTTCACCGGGGCCAACTCGGCCTTTTTCAACCACCTCATCCGGTTGGTAATCCCAAATCCCGACTTCAGAAGCACAAGTGATGAGTCTATCTTTGGTGATCACATAGCGTGCTGGACGTAAGCCATTTCGGTCGAGGTTACAAGCAGCATAGCGCCCATCGGACATAACAAGACCCGCAGGGCCATCCCAAGGCTCCATATGCATTGAATTAAAATCAAAGAAAGCTTTGAGATCATCATCCATATCAGGGTTATTTTGCCAAGCGGGTGGAACTAATAAGCGAATAGCACGGATCAGATCCATTCCGCCGTTGAGTAGTAGCTCTAGCATGTTATCGAGAGAGCTGGAGTCCGAACCAGTTTCGTTAACAAAAGGCGCAGCTGTTTGTAAATCAGGGATCAGTGGCGTGCGAAATTTGTATGAACGCGCCCGTGCCCATTGGCGGTTACCTGTGATGGTATTGATTTCGCCATTATGTGCTAAGTAACGAAATGGCTGTGCAAGAGGCCAGCGTGGTACGGTATTGGTTGAAAAACGCTGATGGAATAGGCAAATCGCTGACTCCATGCGTAGATCAGCTAAATCAGGGAAAAAGCGAGGTAAGTCCGTCGCCATACACAGCCCTTTGTAAACCGTTACAAGGTTTGAGAGGCTGCAAATATAAAAATCGCTATCGGTGATCCGTTTTTCTATGCGACGACGAGCCACAAATAAGCGTCTTTCAAGATCACGAGGGCGCCAGCCTGCGGGCGCGTTAATAAATAATTGTTCTATCTTTGGAAGGCTAGATAGGGCGATACTCCCAAGGATATCTCGATTAATAGGAACCTCACGCCAGCCTACGATAGCAAGGGTTTCATCTAAAATTTCTTCTTCAATAATACGGCGGCAGTCAGCCGCAATGGTTTCATCTTGGCTGAGGAAGATCATACCTACGGCGTAGTTGCGCGCTAAACGCCAGCCATGTTCTTCAGCAACTAAGTGAAAGAAACGATCGGGTTTTTGTAATAGTAATCCACATCCATCACCGGTTTTTCCATCAGCAAGGATTGCTCCTCGATGCTGCATTCTAGCCAGAGCGTGGATCGCCGTTCTGACAATTTTATGACTAGGTTCGCCTTCTATATGAGCGATTAGGCCGAAACCGCAATTGTCTTTTTCTAGTTTTCGATTATACAGCATGTGAATCTTCTCCCATCGTCATCGCTTCTTGACTACAACATTGCTTATCCATTTATTTATTTGTTGACTATTAACCGTGGTCTATCTTCTGCGCACACCAAACAACAGCGTCAATAAGCCGCTGTTTTTCATTTTTAATAAAAATAAACAGTAGTGGGGATAATGATTATGTATACGTCATCATAAGAGAGGGCAGTACACGGTAAGGTTTTAAATTAGCGAGATTCTTTTTCTAGGTCAAATCATGCGTAATAAACATTATTTGCGATATAAAATAATGTCATTTGTTTGATTATGAAAGAAAAAGTCACTAAAAATGCTTTTGTGATAAAGGTCTTGTTTTCCGAAATACTGTGATACACATCACTATATAACTTAGGTTTTTTAATGCATCTCTATTGATTTTTACTTATTAATTAAGTTTATATGTTGTGTTTTTAATTTTAATTGGTTTTTTATTTTGTTTTTTGCTGTTTTATAAAATTAATAATACAGGTGATGGATATGAAAAATACTTATGCCATTGAAAGTTAAAAGATATCACCGTGTTATGATAGTCTATATGGGTTAAGTCATGTTAGGTAACGCCTTATTTTATTTTGGAATATAGACGTTCTTAATATCAGTTATATGAATCGAACATGGTTAAAGTGGGTATGGATAGCAAAAGTCCACCTTGATTGATGCGCAAGATCGACATTTTTTATCAACAGTTATTCGAGTTTGCGTTAATTGATATATGATTCAGCAAGGAACATATTGAGGGGTGGTTATGAAAGTGCTTCGTGGTCTTGCGCAGTATTATGTCGATCTCATGATGAAGCTTGGCTTAGTCAGGTTTTCTCTTTTGCTGGCATCTGCATTAGTTGTGCTGGCAATGATAATGCAAATGGCCGTCACAATTGTATTGCGAGGTCAAGTTGATAGCCTTGATTTGGTAGGCTCTATTTTCTTTGGTTTAATTATTACACCATTAGCCGTTTATTTTTTATCCGTAGTTGTCGAGCAACTTGAAGAGTCTCGGCAACGCCTCTCCCGCATGGTGGATAAATTAGAGGTGATGCGGAAACGTGATGCAGAACTGAATACCCAATTACAAGGAAATATTGAGCAATTAAATCAAGAAATTATTGAACGTGAAAAAGCTGAGAGCGCTCACCTCGAATTATTGGAACAACTGAAGCAGGAAATGAAGCATCGAGAGCAAACCCAAGTTGAGTTGGAGCAGCAATCGGTGCTGTTGCGCTCATTTCTTGATGCATCTCCTGATCTGGTTTATTACCGTAATGAAAATAATGAGTTTTCGGGGTGTAACCGTGCGATGGAGCTACTGACTGGTAAAAGTGAAAAACACCTTGTTGGTTTAACGCCATTGGATATTTACGATGTCGAAATTGCTTCCAAAGTTATGGAGACTGACGAAAAAGTCTTCCGTCACAATGTTTCGTTAACTTATGAGCAGTGGCTGGTTTATCCTGACGGGCGAAAAGCCTGTTTTGAATTACGTAAAGTGCCTTTTTATGATCGTGTAGGTAAACGACATGGGCTTATGGGCTTTGGGCGTGATATTACAGAGCGTAAGCGCTATCAAGAAGCGTTAGAGAACGCGAGTAGGGATAAAACCACCTTTATTTCCACCATCAGCCATGAGCTGCGTACGCCACTTAATGGCATTGTTGGGTTAAGCCGTATTTTGCTCGATACTGACCTGACAACTGAACAAATGAATTATTTAAAAACTATCCATGTCAGTGCAGTCACGTTAGGTAATATTTTTAATGACGTTATTGAAATGGATAAGATTGAACGTCGTAAAGTGCAATTGGATAATCAGCCTATTGCGTTACCTGAATTTGTTAATGATCTCGAAAACTTAAGTGGCCTTTTGGTACAACCGAAAGGGCTCAAATTTGTTATGGATGTGGCAGCTGGATTACCTGAAAAAGTGCTGACAGACGGTACACGTTTACGACAAATTTTATGGAATTTGATTGGTAATGCCGTCAAGTTTACTCAGCAAGGTGAAGTCAAATTAAGTATTTGGCGGGAAGGAGAGAATAAACTGTTTTTCCGTGTTCAAGACAGTGGTATTGGTATCCCAAAAGATGAGCTGGATAAGATTTTTGCTATGTATTATCAAGTGACTGATAGTGCTGGTGGTAAACCTGCAACAGGAACGGGAATCGGTTTATCGGTATCACGTCGCTTAGCACAAAATATGGGTGGAGACATTCAAGTCGAGAGTGAGATTGGCGAAGGTTCAACGTTTACCCTTTCGATTGTCGCGCCAGTGGTTGAAGAAGAAATCATCGACTCACAAGAAAATGATGATGATTATCCATTGCCTGCATTGCATATCTTGTTAGTTGAAGACATTGAGCTGAATGTGGTTGTGGCATGCTCTGTGCTAGAAAAATTGGGTAATACTGTGGATGTCGCCATGAATGGTAAAGAGGCGTTATCATTATTTGCACCGGGTGAGTATGATTTAGTGTTACTGGATATTCAACTGCCAGATATGACTGGTATGGATATTGCCCGTGAGTTGAACCAACGTTATAGCAAAGATGATTTACCGCCATTAATTGCTTTGACCGCAAATGTGCTGAAAGATAAACAAGAGTACTTTGATGCAGGAATGGATGGTGTTTTAAGCAAGCCTCTATCGGTTACAGCGCTTAAACAGGTTATTGAGCAATTCTGGGGTGAACATGCGCAAGAAACCTCTCAGGATAGCTTACAAGAGGTTTCTATGGAGAAAAACGATACTATTTTAGATTGTGAGATGCTCGAGCAGTACATGGAGTTAGTCGGCCCTAAGTTAATTTATGATGGTCTTGAAGTGTTTGAGAAGATGATCCCAGGTTATTTAGCAATTTTAGACTCAAACATGGTGGCTAAAGATCAGAAAGGAATTGTTGAAGAAGCGCATAAAATTAAAGGTGCTGCTGGCTCAGTTGGTTTGAAAAACTTACAAAAAATTGCGCAACAAATTCAATCTCCTGAATTGCCTGCTTGGTGGGATAATGTTCAAGAGTGGGTTGATGAGTTGAAGCAGGATTGGAAGTCAGATATAGAAACTTTGAGAAACTACGTTGATAGACGTACAAAAAAATAACCCCAACCGAAGTTGGGGTGCGCGAATACTGCGCCAACACCAGGGAAAACGTTGATCTACCTATGGTTTTCTTTCTGGGCAGATCTTTGGAATCTGTTTACTGCTTTAGAGAATAACACCAAGATACCAAATATTAGCGATTTTGTTACAAGATTCATTAAAATCTGTGATGAAGATTGATGTTTATTCCCTTTTTGCGGTACAGAGATAATTTACTACAAATGGAGCAAGATATGAAATCAATTGCGGTTATTTTAAGTGGATGTGGTGTTTTTGATGGAAGCGAGATCCATGAATCAGTATTAACTATGCTTTCTTTGAGTAAAAATAATGCTGAAGTCCATTTTTTTGCACCTAACGAAAGTCAAGCTACTGTTATTAATCATGTTACCGGTGAGGCAAAAACAGATAATCGTAATCAAATGGAAGAGGCTGCTCGTATTTCACGTGGAAAAATAGCGCCTTTGTCTTCCGCAGAGGCTGATAAGCTAGATGCCCTTATAATTCCTGGTGGTTTTGGTGCAGCAAAGAATTTATGTGATTTCGCTACACGTGGAAGTGAGTGTGAAATTAATAAAGAACTATTAAGTTTAGTGCGGCAAATGCATCAGCAAAAAAAGCCACTAGGTCTGATGTGTATTGCTCCGGTGATGTTACCTAAGTTACTAAACACTTCAGTTGAATTAACGATTGGTAATGATCCGGAAACGATTGCTCAGATTGAAAAAATGGGCGGTAAGCATATTACCTGTAGCGTGGATAATATTGTAGTAGATCATACTAACAAAGTCGTAACAACACCTGCTTATATGCTGGCGCAATCAATCTCAGAGGCTGAAATAGGGATTAATAAACTCGTTGAGAAAGTATTAGAAATGGCGTAATTCACTCTATGATGAAACCTATTTCTCGATTATGGCACTGGTTAAAGCGAATTTTGCTTTCATTAATCGCTTTTTGGTTTTTAACCGTTATTGCGTTTAAATTCTTGCCAGTGCCATTTTCGGCTGTCATGGTAGAAAGGCAGTTGTCCGCATGGAAAACATTAAATTTTTCTTATGTCTCTCGTTCCGAGTGGGTTGATGAAAATCACATTTCTCCTTACTTATATTTGGCTGTAATCGCAGCAGAAGATCAAAATTTCCCTCATCATTGGGGTTTTGATCTTGAAGCAATAGAGAAAGCTTATAAGCATAATATGAGTAAAAAAACCACAATAAGAGGGGCGTCTACTATCTCTCAACAGACGGTGAAAAACTTATGGTTATGGGATGGACGAAGCTGGATAAGAAAAGGATTAGAAACTGCCATGACTCCTATTATGGAGCTTTTGTGGTCTAAAACACGGATATTGACAGTTTATTTGAATATTGTGGAGTTTGGTGACGGTGTTTTTGGTGTAGAAGAGGCATCAAAACAATTTTTTAAAAAGTCAGCAAATCAACTAACTATGGAAGAAGCTGCCTTATTAGCTGCTGTTTTACCAAATCCTCATAAGTTTAAAGTTAAATCACCGTCTTCTTATGTATTAAAGAGGCAAGCGTGGATCTTGAATCAAATGTACCTTCTTGGTGGTAGGAATTATCTGAAAAATAATGGCGTGGGTTCGATACAATAAAAAAGTCATGAATTTTTACTCATGACTTTTTATTTTATAACAATATATTATTGTTTATGATTAATTAAGATAAGTGAATGCAGTCGTTACTCGACGAACACCATCTGTTTCACTGGCAATTTTTGCCGCTGCATCACCTTCCTGTTTGGTTAGAACACCTAACAGGAAAACTTCACCATTTTCAGTAATGACTTTGACACTCGATGATTTCACAGCGTCACTGGTCAGGATTTTAGATTTAACCTTAGTGGTTATCCATGTATCTTTTGATGCTGTGCCTAAATCAACGGGCTCACCTTGACGCACTTCGTTGTAGACGGCACTGGTTCCCTCAACATTGGCTGCGATTTGTTTAGCGCGCTCAGCCCATGATAGATCAGGGCTTTGCCCCGTCAGTAGAACATTGCCTTTATAGGCAGTCGCAATAATCCGTGCTTTACCTGTAATCTCTTTATCTTTATTCAATTGACCGCTAACACGAGCTTCTAGTGTGCCATCATCAACCTGTTGACCAACGGTACGTGGATCTGTGGCGCTTTTGGTGGCAACGGCAGCTGAACCCACTACGGCAGCACCGATACAGCCTTGTAGCATTGTCATACTCATGAGTATGGCTACTATTGGGAGTAATCGCATTTTTGCTCCTTAATCATCCTGATGGGGGAAAAGTGTATTATCTATAAGATCACACAAACAATTCACTGTAAGAAGGTGGACCTCTTGGATCCTGACACTGCGTTGCGATGGGATGCGAATTTCAACATCTTGAGGTCCTAATAGACCTGCAAGTTCACCGCCATCGTAACCTGTCAGTGCAACAATTGTCATATCACGCGTTACTGCTGCTTCAACGGCTTTGATAATGTCACTGCTATTACCATGAGTTGAGATCGCCATTAAAACATCACCATGCTGACCGAGAGCTCTAACCTGTTTAGCGTATATTTCTGTTGGCTGTTTGCTACCAGAAATCGCGGTTAAAACGGCATTGTCTGTGTTTAATGCAAGCGCAGGAAGGCTTGGGCGCTCAGTTTCAAACCGATGGATCATACTCGTCGCAAAGCGTTGTGCTGTTGCCGCTGATGCTCCATTGCCGCAGCACAAAATTTTGTTACCGTTAAGCAGTGATTGAACCATCATCATTGCTGCACGTGATATAGCATCTGGCAGTGCTTCTGCCGCCGCTATCTGAGTTTGAATACTTTCAGTAAAACAGACTTTAATTCTATCCAGCACTTGCTTATTTTCCTGTGAAATTAACCAACATGTTCACTATCGTTAAAGGCATTCTGTATCCATTCAAACTGACTATCAGTAATCGCACAGATATCAAAACGACATGCGGTAGTTTCGAAGCTTTCTTGTCTTTCAGCAAGCCAATATTTCGCAGTTGCGAGCAGTTTTTTGCGTTTGTGCGCATCAACTGACATTACTGCGCCTCCATATTGCTTGTTTTGACGAAAACGGACTTCTACAAATACCCAACCAGACTTATCTCGCATAATAAGGTCAATTTCACCATGCCGATTTCTGGTGTTTCGTTCAACAAATGTTAACCCCTGTTGTTGCAGGAAGGCCAATACTTGATTTTCATAGTATCGACCAGTTAACCATTGTAATGTTTTTTTAAGTGGTTTCATGACGTCCTTGTCTGAAAAGTTAGCAATCATCCTAATTGCTAGGCAAGCTTATTTTGCCAATTTGATTTGACCTTGACTGAATTGCAACCAAGGAAGATCACGATACACAACACAATTATTATCGACGGTTAAGGCACCAGAAGCGCCTTGAAGGCGGAATTGAGTGTTATGTTGCAGTTGATCGTAGTTATTTGCGAGTGACCAAGCATCTATTCCCAAAGAATAGAGACGTAACAACGAATAATCATTCCCTAATTTCTGCTGTGCTTGTTTACGCAAATTATTATTTGCTCCCGCTAGCAGAGGGATATCACTGAATTTGACGCCATCCATTTCAAAACGATAATCAGCACCATTTCCAGCTTGATTGCTACGAGAGCTTGCATAAATATCAGGGCGTTGACGGCTACTAATCGCCATTTCGATCATAGGTTTGATCAAAGTGAGCTCATCACGTGTTGCGACGATATACACTGCATCGATAGAACCTGATGAAGCAATTTGAGGTTCAGGTTGAGAAATGGCAGGGTAATCTTGACCATCAATCGATTGTGCTTTTGGTTGGCTATTAACGATAACAGGCGTACCTGTCATGCGAATACCTGCTCCACGGTTTATGGATTCTTTTAATGAAGCGGTAGAGCCAAAAGATTGCATCAATACTGTTGAGCCACCTTTAGATTGCCACTCTTGGGTAAAAGCTTTCGCTATACGCTGACCAAAGTCATTGGATGGCACTAAAATTAGTGGGACCCTTTTGCCATCAGCCATCATATGACTTGCTGCATTTTTGGCTTCGTCTTCAGGGGATAACGAAAAATAACATAAGTTTGGACGAGGTTGCAGTTTATCAGCATCTAATTCATTTAATGCTAATACACTCAGTGGTGAGCCTGATTGCGTAATGGCTTGAACTTCAGGTTTTAGCAATGGACCTACCACTAAATTAAAGCCTTCAGTCTGTGCTTGTTGTAGCAACTGAGCAAGCTGTTTACCATTAGTATCAAAGACTTTGACGCTTTCATTATTAGTTGGTGTTGCTGCAATGCTTAATGAAGAATCAACGATCTCATTATCATTGGTTGTGCTGCTATTACCTGTTACGGCAGCGACTTCCGCATAAATCTGATCTAATACATCGTTATTATTGGCGGGTTCAGCAGTAGAAGTAGATGCAGCTCTGGTTGCAGGAGCTTGAGGTAAGCCTTTTTGGGCATCCATGAAACCTTGCATGATGGCTTCACCAAATACTTTACCTTGACCGCTCATTGGCAGAAAAAGGGCAATTCTAGGGGTTTTCCCAACAGGAGGCTGTGTAGATTGCATTAGCTGATTAGGGGGAGTCTGTGCCGCAGGGTGTCCCGCATAGCGAACTTTCCAATCATCGACACCTGCTTTGAGCGCCGCAGCATCATCACGATTATTAAGATAAATATCAAGTAAATCGACCCAACCGGCTAATGTTGTTTCATCTGAACCAATCCCATCAACCTGCTCAGGGGTCATTTGTGTTAACATTTGCCATGTGCCATCAATATTGGCTTGGTGAGCTGTTGGCTCGGTTAGCAATGTTTCTTGGCTAATATAAGCGCGTAGGACATCAATGGATGGCTTACCCTGTGCAGAATCAATGATAGACTGATAACGACTCACTTCAGAGCTAATTTGTTCAGGTGTCGTTGGGGTGATTGGTGCTTTATTATCCCCTGTGAGTTGGCAGCCTGACAGTACTAAAGTAGATAGCATTGCTGTGCAGACTAACCCTTTTTTTACATGCAAAAAAATTGAAGGACGCATACTGTATCCAGTGGTGTATTTTCAGTTGCTTAATTTTAAACCGGCTATTCGGATGAAACAATGAATCAACCTAATCAAGCAGTGGTTATGGCATCCACGCTGTATATTGTGCCTACCCCTATCGGTAATATGGGCGATATCACGCAACGTGCGCTGGATGTTCTTAAACATGTTGACCTTGTCGCTGCCGAAGATACGCGGCATTCAGGCATGTTATTACAAAACTTTGCCATCAATGCACGTATGTTCGCCTTGCATGATCATAATGAACAGCAGAAGGCAGATCAATTAATTAACAGACTTCAACAGGGCGATAGTATCGCATTAGTTTCCGATGCAGGTACACCTTTAATTAATGATCCCGGCTATCATTTGGTCACTCGTTGCCGTGAAGCGGGTATTCGTGTTGTCCCGTTACCCGGCGCTTGTGCTGCAATTACGGCGCTTAGTGCAGCAGGTTTACCTTCTGATCGCTTCTGCTATGAAGGTTTTTTGCCCGCAAAAAGTAAAGGCCGTAAAGATGTTCTTAAGTCGCTTGAACATGAAACGCGTACATTAATTTTTTATGAATCAACGCATCGTTTACTCGATAGTTTAGCAGACATGGTTGAAGTGTGGGGAGCTGAACGTCACGTTGTATTGGCTCGAGAAATTACCAAAACGTGGGAATCGATAGAGGGCAAGCCTGTTGGTGAGTTGCTAGCATGGGTTAAAGAAGATGAAAACCGCCATCGCGGGGAAATGGTTCTGATTGTTGAAGGCTATAAAGCGAATATAGAAGAAGACGACATTTCACCTGATGTGATCCGCACATTAAATTTATTGCAGCAAGAGTTGCCTCCTAAAAAAGCGGCAGCAATCACGGCTGAAATTTATGGTTTGAAGAAGAATCGCCTTTATAAATTGATGCTTGATCAAGCAAACGCAGGGGAATAGCAAGATAAACCCCTATACATAGGTCGCTAAAGTGCCTATAATCCGCTTCGGAGTTGGCCAGACAACCGCTGCTTTATCGTAGTCCCTTCGGGGGAGACGGATAGAGGGGAGGAAAGTCCGGGCTCCACAGGGCAGGGTGCCAGATAACGTCTGGGAGGCGCAAGCCTACGACTAGTGCAACAGAGAGCAAACCGCCGATGGCCTGTTTACAGGATCAGGTAAGGGTGAAAGGGTGCGGTAAGAGCGCACCGCGCGGCTGGTAACAGTTCGTGGCACGGTAAACTCCACCCGGAGCAAGACCAAATAGGGGTTCATATGGTGCGGCCCGCATTGAACCCGGGTAGGTTGCTGGAGCCAGTGCGCAAGTGCTGGCCTAGATGAATGGTTGTCCACGACAGAACCCGGCTTATCGGCCAACTCCAATTTTTTCGTCATACTTCAAGCTGTGGCTGTGTTGGCTTCACTCAGCCACCCTAGTCACATACTTTTGTATGCTCCTAGGGATGTCTTCGTTTTGCCGCCTTGCCACAACTCGAATTATTTAGAAAAAATTCTCAGTTATTTTTTATGGGTTAAAAAAGAATAATTTCTTACTTCTTACGGCTTTTTAAGGTTACTTAACGGCTTGTTTAACCATTTCTAGTAACTTACGCACATCGTCTGGGCGGGTGTCGCCGCTTTCTTTATCAATGATTGAACTGTAAATGTGTGGAATGATCTTTTTCACGCCAGCATCGAGGGCAATTTGCAAGATTTGTGGGAAATTCTCTAAATCAATGCCGCCTGTTGGCTCTAAAGAAAAATCATATTTAGCACAGGCTTGTGCAACGGCTTTATATTCTTCAATGTAAGTTAATCCTTTCATATTGAAGAACTTGATTGAACTTGCGCCCATATCTTTTAACATCATAATGGCAGTTTCAACAGGTACAATACCCTCTGGGGATTGAGAACTCAGTGGGCCCGTTGAGATTTTCACCATACCAACAGTGCCACTTGGGGAGACTAAAGCATTGACGAACGTTTCATCTTGTCCAAGTAACGCACGGCTAATCGGTGCGCCAGTAAATACTTGGTTAACATGCTGCGGTTGGATTTCTTTAGAAATTAATGAAACCATAGTTGATTGGTTTGGATCACCAGCCCCTAAGCCAACAGACAAGGCATTGTCTGTCTCTTGTGCATAGATACGCATGTCCGCAATGGCACTGTCTAAATCAGGGTAGTTTTTTGATAAAACCCCAACAACAACATAAGTTTCAGCCGCTTGATAGATATCTTTGGCATTTTGATGGCTGCCAGCAAGTACGTTTAGGCAAACACGGTTTTGATAAAAGTTTGGTGACAATTTCATCTTACATTCCTTTTACTAACAAACGGATACGCTCTGCAATAACGTCAAGTTGTTGATTGCTAACACTGCGAATATCGGCTTCCACTTTGCCTTCATTGGCTTTGTATTCACGGAAGTAGATCGCGGTATCCCCTTGTTTTAATTCATGCATGATTTGGTAGGTGGTTTTACCAATCATTTTTTCATCGAAGCTAATTTCAGCACGGGCAATATCACGGCCAGCGGCATCCCATACAATACGCGCTGAAATTGCAGGGATCGCATTGAGTTCTTCAATAAAACCACTCATGCGTTCCACCATTTCAGCCCCTGTTTCTTTGGTTGCCGTTAAGTATTGTTCAATCGCCAGTGTTAATCCTAAAATGCCTTCTTTCCCGACTTTCATGGCTCGGCCAATGCCTTGGCTTTGGCGTTTTACCCATTCAACATAGGTTTTTTTACCCACAACGAGGCCGCTGGTAGGTCCTTCAATCGCTTTGGCACCACTGTAAATCACTAAATCAGCACCTGATTGATAGTAGCTAGTCAGATCTTCTTCTGCGGCAGCGTCAACAATCAATGGGACATTGTGTTGGCGTGCAACAGCGGCAGCTTCATTCACGCTTAGCATACTTTTCTGTACCGTATGGTGAGACTTGATATACAAAATAGCTGCGGTTTGTGGGGTGATCTTCGCTGAAAGTTGAGCTGAGGAACATTCATTAGCAAAACCTGCCTCAATCACCTTACCGCCGCCAAGTGTCACCATGGTATCGACGGGGGCTCCGAAGTTAACGTTGTGACCTTTTGGTAGCACAATTTCGCGTGGGACCACTTTAGATGATGAGTGTAAATTTAACAGCAAGTCATCGTCATCACGCACAATCACCGCAGCAACAGCTTGTGCAATACCGGCGGAGGCGCAAGAGACGACAACGGCACTGTCAACATCCAGTAATTTTGCGATGTAATCGCCTGTTTTATTCACTAAATCTTTAATTTCAAAATAGTGATTAAGGCCATAAGTGACACGTTCAACCACTTCGGGGGTTGGGGTTGATACGCCAAGAATGGTCATGCGGCCAGAGGCGTTAATCACGTGTTTTAGCTGATACTTTTCATAAATCGATTGCATGTTCAGATTCGCCTTCTGCATGAATAATATGTTTGCCACCAATAATTGCTGCGATAGGTACAAAACGTTGTGTCCCTACACGATGTTCACCTTCTGCATCGGTCAGCTCAGTGCGTTCTTCTTTGAGATCAAACAGTGTGATGTCAGCATCAAAGCCCGGTTTTAAATAACCTTTTGCCGGTAAAGCTAACAAGTCAGCCGCTTTTTCTGTTACACAGCGCAAGATTTTTTCAGCACTAAAGCCCATGCACAGAAACTTAGTCATGACAAAGGCAAGGCTGTAAACAGGACCGTTAACACGGTTGCGATGGTAGATATCAGAACTAATGATGTCAGGGTAGGTGCCAATGCGCATGGCTTGTTCTGCCACTTTGAAACTAAAACTTTCACCACCGTGTCCTACATCAAGGATCACACCGCGCGCTAAGGCACGAGCAATAGACGGTTTTAAGTTTCCTTGCTCGTCCAAAATACGATTGGGTTTCCCATTGAAACAGTGGGTAATAATATCGCCACGCGTCAGTAAATCGGCAATTTCGTCAATATTCGGTGGGTTATTACCAATATGTACCATTAATGGTAGTCGGTGCTTTTTCTGCATCTGTTTGGCTTTGATCAGCGGCTCAATTCCATTGTCACCGACAACACTTTTACTCATCCGTGCTTTCATGCCAACAATGAATCCTTGATGGCGTTCAATCGCCTGTTGAAAGCAGGTTTCATTGATATTGTTCATATCAGACAGTTCGTTTTGGGCAATAATGCCAATACGTGAGATGTTTAATAATGAAAACACATTGGTTTGAGATTTTTGTGTGAGCTGATAAAACTTGTCGATATCGTCAGCACCGACACTACCTGCATCAACCAGTGAGGTGACACCACCCGCAGCACCTGCTAAGTCTGGGTCATCGAAGTAGATAGGTGACTCGGTAAAACAGTGAGCATGTGAATCAATCCATCCCGCACTGACGTAGGTTTCCCCTTTTAGGTCAATCCATTTTTCAGCTTGTTGGTTGCAGGCCAACTCAGGGCCTGCTGCTTCGATTTTTCCATCTTTGATAAGAATATCAATGAGTGTGCCATCGATACGCTTACCCTGTTTGATGATTAAAGAATACATAATTACCTTCTTTGTTATCTTGTCATTAGGCTGCGAGAGGGAAGAAATATCCAAACAGCATCGCACCTAAAATTGCGCCACCAGCGACCGGTTTTTGCCATACATAGAAGATCAGTGCACCAATCAAAGAACCGATACCAATAGGAATTGATGCGGCCATTGCGGCTAGGATAATCAATGGACCTAAGAAACGGCCTGATGTATTACCCGCACCCATCATGATGTCTGCACCAAATGTTGAGTTGGCTTGCGCGATAGTAAATTTACGAGCGAATACAATGATCAAACCGATAATGAGTCCAAGAATTAATCCTATTATCAGTGAGATCCAAAAGTTAGTGACTAAAATGTCCCAACCTGCTGCAAGGAACAGCGCAGGTACACCAAGGCCGATACCGGTTTGCAGGGCACCACCGATATCCAAGATACCGACTAATGACCCTTCGATAATACGAGCAAATAGGAAGCTAGCACCAAACGCAGCAACTGCACCGTAAACACCTGTATCTAAACCTGCTTTTAACATGGCCACGAAGGCAACTTCGTTAAATGCCCCAAACCCGTAAACGACATACATATGAGTACCGGCAAAGATCCCTGCTGATAGCAACCCAACAAAGATTGGGAAAGACCATTCCGCGTACCAAAAGTCTTGTTTGTTGATTTCAGTTGTCATGATTATTTCCCGCTCAGCAGTCCATGGATGTATTCAAGCCATAGAGGTTTATCCAGATGGAAAGAGGTGATCATTTTCAGGTCGAATTCACGGAAGAAGCCACTCAGAACAAACAGTAGCACGACAGTGATCATCATTGTGCGAGTAACACGGTTCCAGCCGTTGTCATCAACGCCTTTACCGATAAGAATACCGAGAACCAGACCAGGGATGGCGTTGCCCATGATCAACTGTGCACATCCACCAAACAGGGTTGCCCAAAAGCCAGAACGACGACCTGCATCCATCGCAGCCAACCAGAAAATAACTGGCATCACGGTATTAACCAGCAGGTTTGCCGCCGGTACTAACACGTTGATCGCCGTAGTTTGTAGCGCGGCAGGAACCGCTGATGCAGTGGTGTTTAAGAAGGCAACCACCAAAGCACCAATCACGGTACAGGCAATGGCCATTTTTTTAGGATTGTGCAGAGTTTCTGCGACGTTGCGGTTTTTAGATAATAGGGCAGCCGCACCCCAGTTAGGGATAATGCGGTGATCTACGTCTTGCGTGAATGCCCCAGCAGCAACGGATGATGCCCATGCGTTGAAGAAAAAGCCTAAACCAAATGAAAAGTGAGAAGCAGGGTCGCCTTCACAAGCATTAAGTTCGCCAAGTGTACGGAATGCCCCCATCCCTTGAACAGTAGGAGCGTGGAACATTCGAGCTGCACCCGCACCAAGGCCAAAGCCGCATAGGCCGCCAATGATGAGGGACATACCCAATATTTCTAAGAAAGATGCAGTTTCACTCATGGAAATGCCTCCAGACCTGTATTGTTTTTATTGTTCTGTAAATGGTATTTCGTTGACAGAAAGTAGGGTGACATCTAGCGAAACGTCGAGCACCACACGAAAATGTTCACGTTTACGGGGCAGAAAAACGAAAAGAAATTTTTCTGTCCGCGATTGTGAGTGTGCACTCACAACGGCAACATCCTTGGGCTCAATTCGCAGGATAATGTCATTGCTTTCTTTCAGTACGGTGCGTTGAATGGAGTTCAGGGCATCAGCAATCGCTTTTTGCTTACTGTCGCCTTGACCCGAGACTCGCACAACCGTTTCGATAGATTTCTTCATTTATGCGTCGCCGTATTTTTTGATATAGGCTTTAACCAAGCGCTCGCCGAGTTCTTCTTTATCCATAAAACCGAAACCTAACACGATGCAACCTTCTGCAATCGCGGTTTCGCCTTCTTCGATTGAACGCATACCGTAACGTGCTTTGTAACCATATTTAGTTTGAGCAGTGATTGCGCCTGCACCGCCACTACCGCAGAAAGAGATCCCCAAGTTAGCTTGTTCTGCATTCATCACGTCGCCTAATTTCATATCAGCAGCGACACCTGGCACAACAACGGCTTTACCGCCAGCTGCTTCAACACCAGCAGCGACTTTTTGGCCTTTACCTAAACGATCTCCGATAGCAACAACAACTTGTTTCATAGTGATTTTCCCCAAAAATTAATCATTCGAACGGATTACTTCAAAGTGAACTGAAAGTAAAAATGTCTCCTCTGGTGCCAATCCCGGCAGGGTATCGACAACACGTTGCGACAGCGCAATAGAGTGTTGTGAGATTTCATCGAACAGACTGATATCCACTTCAGGTAATGCTTCGCCTGTTTTTGCTCTTGCTACCATGGCTCTTAGATGAGACTCCAACATCTGTTGTTGTACATCGGTGGTGTAGCAATTTTCCTGTTTAAGCCAACCACTAATGACGGCTAACAGCTCCTGTGTTACTTCATCGATGTCGAGGTTATGTTCTGACATCTTGAAAACGACAACTGATTCACTCATAACTGTTTAAAATCCAAGGTAATAATGCAATTAAACTGCTTGTTCCTTCATGATGAATACCTTAATCGGTTCTATGTGGCTTGTGCAGGCATGGAATTTCCACTTAAAAGTGGAAATAAATTGGAAGTGGCTAAATGTGATTTGTGGTTATTGATTGAGCTAAATGGAAAATAAATGGAAATAACATCTATTTTTGATGATTTAAAATCAGTTATCTTAAATTGGGTTGTTGATAATTAGATTTAAATTCAGTTGGTTAGCTATTTTCTGATTGTGCTGGAAGTCACAAACTGCAATTTTGCACTAAGTGGAAACGAAAAAGTGGAAATAGCGCATGAGAGAGCGTGTTTATTTCCACTTGGGAGAATATTGACTAAAAACGACCGGTTTTACTAAAAAACAAAATGATAGAATTGCGGTTATGATCACGCAAAATAATGCAATTGCTATTTTTCCGATAGTAAGTGGAAGTAAAAACAGAATAGGTGTATTGCGTTAAAAATAGGCAATACACCGCGATAGGAAAAGAGATTAAAGGATACGCGCTAAGCTGTCTTTGGCTATCACTTGGAATTCGTTGAAGTTTTTAACTGTTACTAATCGGCGAGTGGTTTTCTCTTTCACAAAGGTGACAAATAGATCGTAGATAGCCATTGCTTCTTCATAATCAGCTTTACTGATCGCCAGTAAGAAAATGACATACGCATTTTCTTTGGTGTCTTTATTCCACTCGATACCTTTAGGCGCCACAATTGTTACGACCACTGTTTTGTTAGCCAGCAATCCCAGTGAATGTGGTAGGGCGATGCCTTCACCAAGTAGAGTAGAGACAATAGACTCTCGCTCTTGTAGCGAAGGGTAAAAATCAGCAGTGACATAGCCATCTTGTTGTAGCTTTTGGCAAACGGTTTGGAATAACGTTTCTTGACTGATCTTATCGTTAATCACCATAAAGTAACGTTCATCAAAGAAACGCTCAATAATATATGGGCGAGTTTGATCCATCATGGCCAGTCGACCGACTTGTTCTAATTGATAAGGAGTCGGAAAGGGCGCAATTTTAATCACCGGTTTATTTTTTTCAGAGATACGCACGGTGGTGATCACAAAATCTTCTTCTACTTGATCTAGGGATTCATACTCTTGCAGTGTCAGACCTCGGCTAAACTTCAGTTGTGGGAATTCACGCATGATTTTTGACTCCACCACCCGAAAAGTTGAGTTCCCCGCATCAGTCACCACAAGCACTTCAGTTTGCCGAATAGAGCCTGCGCCATAGTTTCTTTCTAAGCTAACACCAATATGCACGGCAAGGTAACCCAGTTCATCTTCATTAATGGGGTAAGGAAGTAATTGTTTGCTCGCACTGGTTAGTGCACTTAAGGTGACATCATAGGCGAAGGGGTAATATTGTTTTATATCACTCAGGAGCGGGTTAGGTGTGATGATATGATATTGAAGTCGAGTGATCAGTGCCGCAATATGCGTGTTAAGATCACGCTTGAGTTTTTCATCATTACGTAAGTCATAGTTATATAATTCATTAATATAATTAAGAATGTATTCAACTAACTCACTGTGGCTACCACTTTTTTGCTGAGCAACATCTTGATTGCTGATCCGCTGGGCAATGATTTGATCATGAAGGTAGCTGAGCTCTGGACTGGAGAGATCGCTACCAAGGAAATAAATCAATCCTTTAGATACCTCATCACAGGCTTTACGTAAGGTTTCTTCACTATCATGATTCTTGATAATGGAGGTCAGCTCATGACCACGTGTAATACGTAAAATAGTCACTGCACAGTTAAATACTAAGTAGAGATGGCCTTCATTACTGAGACGAATATCAAAGCGATTCATGCTGTTATGTAGCACTTTATCGATATAGGTTAAATCAAGGTTATCTAAGCATTCAGGCTGGAAAGTGGCTAAGTCATGATTTAGCTGTTGTGAAAAGCGACGCCATAACGTTTCAGTCATGCAGGCTCGGATTGCCCATTCGCTACCGTTAAGGCGGATCCCTTGATGTGGAATGCTTTCTAATAGTATTTGGTATTTTTGTAGATGTTCCCTGACGATACTCATATCTTGCTGTAGGGTTCCACGGCTGATAAACCACTCTTCAGCAATATCATCCAATTTAACGGGTAAGGAAAGCATCAATAATTTTAATAGTAATGCATCGACGCGCTCTTTGCTGGTGCGGGGGATGCCATTTTCAGCTTCATTTTGTTGTGTTAGTTTGGCGAAAAGCGCTTCATCATCGACTTTTAAACAATAACCGCGACCACGCTCATAGATAATATGGGCGCTATAATTTTGTATCAACTCATTAATTTCATTGATATCAGAACGAATTGTCCGTGTTGAAACGGAAAAACGCTTTGCTAGTTCATCTTGAGGAACAACCTCATCAAGGATACAGGCAAAAATTTGATTAAGTCGTTGTTGAATGAATAAAGCCACGAAAACACCTTTTAAAGCTTAACAATAGCTGATTAACCAAAATATTATACTCGTCATAGTTCAAGTTATAGTGCATCTCATTGAGGTATGGCGACGTCGCTCATTCTCACCAGTCACATACTCGTGTATGCTCTTAGCGACGCGTTCGCTTGTCGCTTAGCTGCACCTCAAATTATTTAGAGTAGATGCGAATTTTGGCGGACGATGAGCTGGACTCTACCATAAGGTGACTAATTTACAGAGTATGTCGGATCATAAAATTGCGAATATCATCGCAAAAACGAGAAGGTATCGTAAGCAGAGCATTTTTGGAGGGGCAAAGAGAATTTTGCCCCTATTAGGTTGGTTATTCGCCAATATCAATCAGTAATGCACGTATTGTGGCTGGAGAAGAAAGTGTTAACTCATTTTCATCTTGAATAAATACACCGTCATTACAACGTAATTCAAGTGTATCCCCACTACCTGCTGTGAGGCTGGCTCCACCATGGATCGATTGGAGATAAGCATTTTTACCTTTCAACTTAATATGTTGTGGGCTATCAGAGCCAATATTTAGCTGGGTGATCCAAATTTGTTGACGTAACTGTAAGCTATTGTTTTCACCAGTAGGCGAGGCAATGAGCATATTACTGTCATCAGGCACTGCAATTTTTTGAGCGGGATAGTACTCCTGCTCAGGGCAAGCATTTAGCCATAATTGCAAGCGGGTTAATGGCTTTTCGGAACAGATATTGTGCTCACTGTAGCTTAAATCAGGGCGGGGTGAAAATCGGATGCATTCGCCTTCACTCACCTCTATTCGATTACCTGCGCTATCTCGGTATTCCGCACTACCTTGTAGAACTAAGTTAACAAGATCAACATGCGGGTAAGTTTTGGGCTGAAAAGCACTTTCAGGTGCAATCACTTCCTGATTCAATACTCGTAATGTTTTAAATCCCATAAAGTCAGGATCAAAATAATGGCCAAAGGAAAACGAATAGCGCGCTTGTAGCCAACCGTAATCAGCTTTTCCGCAATGGTTAACGGCTCTTAGTGTCATCATGGTGGTTAACCCCTCTTTTCGTTTTAACAAAAATATACAAATCTATACAGTCATAATAAATAGCTGGACGTCGAATTGTTAGCCAGTTAATCTGTTGCCTTCATTCAAAATTCCTGAAAGAGATATTCCATGAGTAAAGAGAGAGCATTAACACTTGAATCATTAAGGGTGATGGATGCGATCGACCGTCGCGGTAGCTTCGCGGCTGCTGCTGATGAATTGGGTCGTGTACCCTCAGCACTCAGCTATACAATGCAAAAATTGGAAGAAGAGCTCGATGTGATCCTATTCGATCGTTCTGGACATCGAACAAAATTTACGAATGTCGGCAGAATGTTGTTAGAGCGTGGTCGAGTGTTACTGGAAGCAGCTGATAAACTCACCTCAGATGCTGAGGCGCTAGCTAAAGGTTGGGAGACTCACTTGACCCTTGTTTGTGAAGCATTGGTTCCGGCCTGTGATTTATTTCCTTTAGTTGATAAATTGTCTGAAAAATCCGACACACAACTTTCTATTTTAACCGAAGTTCTTGCAGGGGCATGGGAGCGCTTAGAAAGTGGTAAAGCGGATATTGTGATTGCGCCAGATATGCATTTTCGCTCATCTTCTGAGATCAATTCGAAATCGTTATACAGTATCAACCATGTGTATGTGGCTAGTCCTGATCATCCTATTCATCAAGAGCCTGAACCACTTTCTGATGTTACGAGAGTCAAATATCGAGGCATTGCGGTTGCTGATACCGCTCGCGAAAGACCCGTGATCACCGTTCAACTATTAGATAAACAACAACGGCTAACAGTTTCGACTATCGAAGATAAACGTAATGCATTATTAGCAGGTTTAGGCGTCGCGACGATGCCTTATCCATTGGTGGAGCAAGATATTCGAGAAGGGCGCTTGCGTGTTGTTAGTGCAGAGTATAGCCATCAAACCAATATTATTATGGCGTGGCGCCGAGATAGTATGGGGGAAGCCAAATCGTGGTGTTTGCGTGAGATCCCAAAACTGTTTGCCAATAAAAACAAATAATCGCACATAAAAAAGCCCCCAAACCGGACAGAGTATTGGGGGCAATGGCTAGGATGAATATTGCGTCATACTGCAAATTACAGGGGGTGGCAATTAGCTTGCCGAATTATGCTTTCCCTTGAATTAGTTAGAGTATAAGAGGGCATAATGATGATTGTATTACCATTTTTTGTTTAATAAATAGTCGATACTGAATTTCCCTGGGCCAGTCACAGCAAGGAGTAAGTAACCTCCCGCAATCGTCATATTCTTCATAAACATCAAGCTATTTGGTCCAACGCTAAAATCAATATGGAACAGCAGAGCGGTTAAAACAGTAAACCCAGCCGTGAAAATAGCCACTGTTCGTGTTAGGAAACCAAACAGAACGGCTAGTCCACCACCCAGTTCTAATAAAATAGTTAAAGGTAATAAAAACCCTGGAACACCCATTGCTTGCATATATTGTTGGGTGCCTTCATAAGCGTCACCTAATTTGCCATACCCAGCAACAATAAACAGAATTGGCATCATAATACGAGCAAGTAATAAAACACCATTTTCTAAATTTTTCATTAAGATTCTCCAGCTAACTTGGTCAGCAAATGTCTAATAAATTCAATATTTGTCACTATATAACGTTGTTTTTAGCACTAAATGATTAGAAATCATTTGATGTACGTATAGTAATTATTTATTAGTTCAATAAAAAGCAAAGGATATTAACAAAGATGGACAAAAAATTTGAAGTATGGGTTTTGAACGAATAAAACCTGAGGCGATCACTTAAGTCGCCTCAGGTTTTTTTAAAGGGAGAGATTATTTCTGATTAGAATTGACAGCGCCCCGGATAGTACGGATGACACCCCAAGTAGCGAGCGCTTTTTTGCCTAAAGAAAAAATTCGCTTTGGGCGCTTAATGGTATAGATAGACAGTAAACCCGCAGCCGCCATAAAAATTGGCCTAAAAGTGACGATAACTTTCCATGTGCGATCATAAGGCTCAGTGACTTGTAACCAGTCATCAGAAGCGGCAGATAACGCAGTACGTTGTTGATCAATTTTGTCGATCAGGTGCTGTTTTTTTTCGACTAGCAATTGGCGTTTACTTTTGTTCATTATCTGATCCTACCAAAGCTTTTGAGTCCTTCTTTAATTGTTCGCGGGTTGCACCAAGTAAAGTCGACTGTTTCGCTTTTTTGAGTGTCCAAATAGCCCCAATAATGGCTAACAAAATAAGAACACCCGTGGTAATCGCTAGAGCTTGATAGCGATAAATAGGATCAACTGACCAAAAGATCAGACCAAGCAGACACATTAATCCAAAGGCGGTAAATAGTAGAGTGATACCCGCCATTAAAATAAGTTGAATTAGGGTGGTTTTTTCTTCCTCTAACTCAACCGCAATTAATTGAATGCGGGTTTCTACCATTTGTACTGCGATGCCAGCAATGCGCTGCAAGGTAGCTAGGACCCCTTTACCGGGGCCTTGACGCTCTTGTTGTTCCATATGAATTAACGTTTAGCGAGCAATACGCCGAGAACAACGCCAACAGCTGCACCAATACCGATACCTGTCCATGGGTTTTCGCGAACATAATTATCTGCACGACCGGCAATTTCTTTGGTTTGCTCAGTGATTTTTTCACCAGCTTGGCTGAGTTTAGCGCGTGAAGATGACAGGGCATCTTGTGCTTTATGTTTTAGGCTCTCTATTTCTTCTTTTGATTTGTTTCCGGTATCGTTGAGCATCGCTTCTAAAGAGTCTGCCAGTGCTTTGAGTTCTGCGCGTAGTTCTTCTGATGAATGGTTCGATGACATGGTGGAGCCTCCGATAAGTTAATTAATCAATATACTCGTCATACTTTAAGTTGCAGGTTTGTTCACTTGTCGTTTACCTGTACTTCAAATGATTAGAGTATAGAAAAATATAATGCCAGTCTTAACAATAACTATTTTTGCTATAAGTGCAATGAATGATTGCCTATTTATTGATTAAATTAATGTAAAAGCGTATTTAATTTTAAATAAGAAGAAATGTTGTGAAATTTTTGTTAGTAAATTGTTATCGCTAAAGGGGGGCTAAGGGTTGGCAATAAATCAAAGATAAAGCGAGAGGTGGATTGCCCTCTCGCTTAATAGTGAACTTATTTCTTGGTTGATAGCTTTTTCTTGACGACCACTGCGATACTGCCGATAAGACCAAGGATCAATAGTCCTACAGGGATCAACATCAGCACATTCATAATGTGGTGTTCATATTGCAGAAATATCGGGCTTTTACCAAAGCCAAAACCAATTGCAGTTAGGATCAGCACCCAAAGTAGGCCACTTAGCCAATTAAACACTTGAAAACGACCATTTTGTAGGCCTGCGAGCCCTGCGATTGTCGGTAATAATGTCCTAACAAAAGCTAAGAAACGACCTATCAATAGTGCTGCTAGGCCATGACGATGAAACAGGCCGTAAGCGCGTTGGTGGTAGTGTTCAGGGAGGTGTGCTAACCAACCTTTTACCAACTTAGTATTACCCAGCCATCGTCCTTGAATATAGCCAACCCAGCACCCTAGACTTGCGCCAGCTGTCAAAATAACAATCGTCAATGGGTAACTCAGTGTACCTTTTGCAATGAGAACACCAACAAGGATCAGTAAACTGTCACCTGGTAGGAATGCGGCAGGGAGAACCCCATTCTCAAGAAAAAGAATTGCAAATAACATAAAGTAAATCGCCCAGACCAACGCAGGATTGGATAGGGTTGCATAGTCTTGATGCCAAAGGGCAAAAAATAGTTCTTTAACTAATTCCATTAATGTTTCCTAAACGGCAATAACAGCAACAATCTTATTGTTGAGCAGGGAGACATGGATTATGCGAATACCTAAGTGAAAAGTCATGTTCCCTCAGGCTGTTAGTTTAAAGCATGCCCACTTTAACAAAAGCGAAAATAACTAAACAGTAAATTCTTACTCTATTTTTAGAATTCATTTAAGTTTTTCATTGAAGGGATCCTATGAACAAATTGTCTTTCGTGCGGTAAGTGACGTCAAAATAGATACTATCAGTAGTTTTTAAGCTAAAAATGATAAAAAAGTGTTTTTTCATTATGGATCATTTCCTCAAAAAATTTATTGAAATATTGAAGGCTAATGATTGCATTTTAGGACTAATTACCCTATCTTACTCGTTATAGCAAAGGGGAGTAACTTCTTCTTGTCGGTTTATCGTCATTACGGTGCACACATTGCGCCCGGTAGCCGAGCACCACAATTTCCTGATCCTAGGGCTTTTGTGTTGTAAGTGAGACCTTGCCAGAAGGCGAGGTTTGCACGTTGTTTATAACCAAAAAGTGGTCACTTTAGGTTCAAACAGTTTAAAGCGGCTGGCGTCTTCTGAGATGTCAGCCGTTTTTTGTTTTTTAAGGAAATCATATGCACTCTGTGGGTAATCCTGTTTTATGGGGTAGTTTTGCGGCCATAATCTTGTTCATGTTGCTTGTCGATTTGTTTTGGCAAGGTAAGCACAAAGGACAAGCGATGTCGATGAAACAAGCTGCGGCTTGGAGTATTCTTTGGGTCACTTTATCACTGATCTTTGCTGGTGGGTTCTGGTGGTATCTCAACGACACTGTTAGCGCTGAATTTGCGAATAGCCAAACAATGGCATTTTTAACGGGTTATCTACTAGAAAAAGCACTTGCGGTTGATAATGTATTTGTGTGGTTAATGTTGTTCGGCTACTTTGCGATCCCTGCTAACCTACAAAGAAGAGTATTGGTCTATGGCGTGCTCGGTGCCATCGTACTGCGTACGATTATGATCTTTGCGGGTAGTTGGCTAGTCACCCAATTTAGCTGGATCCTATACCTATTTGGCCTGTTTCTGTTGTTTACCGGACTTAAAATGGCGTTTGCCAAAGAAGACGATTCCCCCATTAATGATAAGCCATTAGTCAAATGGGTACGTTCACATTTACGTATGACCGATGAGTTGCATGGCGAGAAGTTTTTTATCAAACGCAATGGTGTGTTATTTGCAACACCGTTGATTTTAGTACTGATCTTAGTTGAAATTAGTGACGTTATATTTGCTGTTGATAGCATCCCTGCAATTTTTGCTGTCACGACTGACCCATTTATTGTACTCACATCAAATCTATTTGCGATTTTGGGTCTGCGTGCAATGTACTTCTTGCTCGCCGGTGTTGCTGAAAAATTCAGTATGCTTAAGTATGGATTAGCGGTGATTTTAACCTTTATTGGCGTCAAGATGCTATTAATGGATGTTTACCATATTCCAACCGCGATTTCGCTTGGTGTGGTGGCTGCCATTTTAGTGATTACTTTGATTATCAATACGATCGTCAATAAACGAAACGCCTCTCATTATTAACATTTAACATCAATTTAAAATTAAAGCACTCATAATTAGTATGAGTGCTTTTTTTATTTAATTGATTGAAAACCATCATACATTTTATCATCCCCTATCCTACTATAAGAAACAAAATACAGTTAAGATCACAGATATGTAAATATATTGTTAAAACAAATAAATTATTGTCTATATTTAAACTAATAGCCTTTTCAGAAGACAATTATTCCTTATACTGACAAGGCAAGCACATTTTATTCCTAATAATGATAAATAATATATGGGTCTTCTATGGAAACGAACAGAATGGGGTTATGGCAGGCCGTAACAAGAGGCAGTTTAGTTAAACAAATACTTGTTGGTTTAATTGCGGGTATTTTATTGGCATGGTTATGGCCAACAGGAGCAAAAAACGTTGCACTGTTGGGGGATTTATTTGTTAGTGCGTTAAAAGCGGTTGCGCCAGTCTTAGTTTGGGTACTGGTTATGGCATCGATTGCTAATCACCGTAAAGGGCAAAAAACTAGTATTCGTCCAATCTTAGTATTGTATATATTAGGTACCTTCTTTGCCGCATTGGTTGCGGTAATGGGATCCTTTTTATTTCCATCAAACCTTGTTTTAGCCGTTGGTGATACTCAACTTACGCCTCCAAGTAATATTGCTGAAGTGCTTAAGGGTTTATTAATCAATATTTTTGCTAATCCAGTCGATGCACTGATCAAAGGTAACTATATTGGTATTCTTGCTTGGGCAATCGGTTTAGGGATTGCTTTACGCCACGCAAGTGACGCAACTAAGAGTATGATCCAAGACTTCTCAGAAAGCGTCACTCAGCTAGTAAGAGTGGTGATCCGTTTAGCACCTCTTGGTATTTTCGGACTGGTTGCGTCGACCATTGCGACTACAGGGTTTGCTACTCTAAAAGGCTACTTCCATGTATTGGCTGTATTGATTGGTTGTATGTTGGTCGTAGCGCTGATTGTTAACCCAATCATTGTTTACTGGAAAATTAAACGTAACCCTTATCCGCTGGTTTTTGCTTGTCTACGTGAGAGCGGTGTTACCGCCTTCTTTACCCGCAGTTCGGCAGCCAATATTCCAGTAAATATGGGAATGTGTCGCCGTATGAACCTTCATGAAGACACTTATTCAGTTTCGATTCCATTAGGTGCAACCATTAACATGGGTGGGGCTGCGGTTACGATTACAGTGCTGACATTAGCAGCCGTACATACATTAGGTATCCCTGTTGATATTCCAACGGCATTATTGCTGAGCATAGTCGCCGCGGTGTGTGCTTGTGGGGCATCTGGTGTTGCTGGAGGCTCATTATTGTTGATCCCATTGGCTTGTAATATGTTTGGTATTTCCAATGAAATTGCTATGCAAGTGGTCGCGGTAGGAGTGATGATTGGTGTGTTACAGGATTCCGCAGAAACTGCACTTAATTCATCAACTGACGTATTATTTACCGCCGCGGTTTGTTTGTCTGAAGATGAAAAGTTAATTGATCCAGAAGCTCAATTTTCACAGAAAGATCCGTGAATGATGAAATAAACCCACTTTTATTTCTAAATAATTTAGGGTGCAGCGAGATGTTAGCTGCACCCTATCTTAATATAGGGTGTTGTGCTTGGTATCGGTGGCGAACACCTTATAACCTTATAATTGATAGGCGACTTGCATGCCTTGCTCTATTGCCCTTCTTGCGTCTAACTCTGCGGCAACATCAGCACCACCAATCACATAAGCGTTGATACCACGTTGTGATAGCTGCTCTTTCAAAGGGCGATAAGGTTCTTGCCCTGCACAAAGAATAACATTATCAACAGGTAAGCAGCGTACTTGATCTTGATGTCGAATATGCAGCCCATCGTCATCAACGCTCATATATTCAACGCTATTTAGCATTTTTACACCTCGTTTCATTAATGATAAGCGATGTACCCAACCTGTTGTTTTCCCCAATCCAGCTCCAACTTTACTGTTTTTACGTTGCAGCAAATAAAGTTGTCGAGGAGATTGTATTGGGGGGGATGAATGTTTGAACAATCCACCAGCGGAATGAATATTGGTATCGATATTCCATTCTTGATTGAATAATGGTGGATTCAAACTACTGCTTTGGCCTTTTTGGCTTAAATATTCCGCGATATCAAAACCAATACCACCAGCACCAATAATCGCAACAGAGTGGCCAACAACGCGTTTACCGAGCAAAACATCAATATAAGATAATACTTTTCGATGATTTACCCCTTCCAAATGAATGGCCCG